>CAZZKM010000011.1:0-36282 GCA_964655115.1 uncultured Bifidobacterium sp. | reverse complement strand
TAGCTCTTGGGGTAAATGGAATATGACCTGATGGTGCTTGTTGACCTTGGCTAATTATTTCTTCAACTTGAGATCTAACAGATTCAAGCGAAACTCCCAATGATTCTAGAGATTTTGCGGCAACGCCTTCGCCTTCATGAATTAAACCTAAAAGAATATGTTCTGTACCAATGTAATTGTGGTTAAGCATGCGTGCTTCTTCTTGGGCAAGAACAACTACACGACGAGCTCGATCAGTAAATCTCTCGAACATTTAACTTAAGCCACCTTAACTCAACTTTTGGGAGAAGTTATTTTCTCTTATATCTATAGTACGTGTCTGTATTTATTTAGCAAATTCAACCTAAATTACAAGGCCAGACACCCTATAAGTAGTAGTCAACTGCAACTTTGACAACAAGAGTTAGAGATTTGTGGCTGTTACAAATACTTAATCATTCTGGTGTTACCCAAAGTGTTTGGTTTAACTTTGTCTAAATCTAAAAATTCTGCAACACCTACGTCATATGACTCAAGTAGTTGTGTATAAATTTCTGGTTCAACTGGTGTTCCTGCTATTTCTTGAAAACCGTGTTTTGCAAAAAATTTTGTTTCAAAAGTTAAACAAAAAACTCTTTTAACTCCTAAATTTTTAGCTTTTTCTAAAAGTGCGTTTAATAATTGTGAACCAAATCCTTTATTTTTAAATTCGGGAAATATTGCCACAGTTCTTACTTCAGCTAAATCTTCCCAAAGCACATGCACAGCCCCTGCTCCAATTATTGAATTATCTTTTTCAAGTACTAAAAAATCAGGAACTGCTTCATATAAAGTAACTGTTGCTTTAGAAAGTAATCTTCTTTCCGGAGCATAGGTATCTACTAATTTTCGAATAGTTAAAACATCACTTGTTTTTGCAGGTCTTATTTGAATTTCTGACATTTTATTGAGGTTTTACTAATGGGAAAAGTACAGTTTCTCTAATTCCTCTGCCAGTAAGCATCATCAATACTCGATCAATTCCCATGCCTTGCCCACCAGCAGGTGGCATGCCATATTCCAAAGCTCTTAAGAAATCATCATCTATTTGCATGGCTTCCACATCGCCACCTGCTGCAAGTTTTGCTTGCGCAACTAAACGATTTCTTTGTTCAATCGGATCATTTAATTCTGTGTAACCAGTACCAATTTCTGCACCGAATGCAACTAAATCCCAGCGTTCTGCCATTTTTGGATCATGGCGATGTTGTCTAGTTAAGGGAGCAACATCGGTTGGAAAATCGCAATAGAAAGTAGGCAAAGTTGTTTTATCTTCTAATAAATGTTCATAAAGTTCTAAAACAACTTGTCCCCTAGTCCATTTAGGATCATGAGAAATTTTTAATTTATCGCAATGACTTCTTAAAGTTTTTTCATCTGTTTCAGAATTTAATTCTTCACCAATTGCTTTACTTAAACCCTCATAAACTTTTACCACCGGCCATGTTCCACTGATATCAAATTCTTTATGGTTGCCTTCATCATCCCAATGTCTTGCTATTTCTTTTCCGTAAACAGATTTAGCAGCTTCTTGAATTAAATTTTGAGTTAACTCTCTCATTTTGTCGTAATCGCTATAAGCTTGGTACATTTCAAGCATTGTAAATTCTGGATTGTGTGAAGAATCTGCACCTTCATTTCTAAAGTTTCTATTAATTTCAAAAACTTGATCAACTCCACCTACTAATAATCTTTTTAAATAAAGCTCAGGTGCAATTCTTAAAAACAATTCCATGTCGTAGGCATTGATGTGAGTTTTAAATGGTCTGGCATTTGCTCCACCATGTAGTACTTGCAACATTGGAGTTTCAACTTCAACAAAACCTCTTGAAGTCAAACTTTTTCTAATACTTGCTACAACTTCAGATCTAACGTGCAACATTTCTCTTGCTTCAGGTCTAACCATTAAATCCACATAACGCATGCGAACTCTTTGTTCAGGATCATTTAAACCATGATGTTTATCTGGCAGAGGCCTTAAAGCTTTTGCAGTGATTAACCATTTACTTGCTTTAACAGATAATTCCCCACGTTTTGTGGTGACAACTTCACCAGTCAGTCCTACAAGATCGCCTAAATCAACAAATTCTTTCCATAACTCTAAAGATTCTTCTCCAACAGAGTCTGCTGAAATCATGATTTGTAAATCACTTGAGCCATCTCTTAATGTGGCAAAAATTAATTTTCCAGCAATACGATTTAACATCACTCGACCTGCAATAGAAACTATTTTTCCAGTTTTTGATTCAGGAGCTAAATCTTTAAATTCATTTCTTACTTTTAAAAGTGAATAATCGGGAAAAAATCCAACAGGATAAGTATCAATACCTAAAGCATGTAATTTAGATAGTTTTTCTCTACGAATCTGTTCTTGTTCGTTTAAATCTAAATTTGTATCTTCACCCATAGAAGTAAAGACTACTTGTTCTTATCGAAAACTAAACGTAAGCCTTCCAGAGTCAAGTCGGGTTCATGATGGGTAATTGTTTTTGATTCTTCAACCACAAGTGGTGCTAATCCTCCGGTTGCTACAACAGCAGTTACTGGACCAATTTCTGCAATTATTCTTTCAATAATTCCATCAACTTGACCTGCAAACCCATAAAGTGCACCAGATTGCAAAGCTTCAACAGTATTTTTACCGATAACACTTCTAGGTTTTATAAATTCAACTTTTCGCAATTGTGCAGCTCTATTAGCTAATGCGTCTAAAGATATTTCAATGCCTGGCGCTAAAGATCCACCTAAGAATTCACCGTTTTTACTAACCACATCAAAGTTTGTTGATGTACCAAAATCAACAACCACCGAAGGGCCACCGTGTCTGGTAAATACGGCTAATGAATTAGCAATTCGATCTGCTCCAACTTCCTTGGGATTGTCAGTATTAATTGGTACTCCTGTTTTTGTTCCTGGTTCAATAATTACTGTTTTAATGTCATGAAAATAACGTTGCAACATCCAACGCATTTCTCTCAAAACTGCTGGAACTGTTGAACAAAGTGATATTCCGGTAATTTCAGGTTGATTTTGTAATAAACCTTCATAGATAAGAATTAATTCATCTGCAGTTGATTGAGAATCGGTTTTAATTCTCCAGTGATTAACTAATTTTTCATTGTCATATAAACCAATAACAGTATTGGTATTTCCGATATCTATTGCTAAAAGCATTACTTTCTCCTTGCAACTCCAAATTTGTTAGTAGATTAACTAACAGTTCTCAGGTCACCACCTATATCTAACACTGGAGCTGAATGAGTTAATGCACCTACGGCTAAGAAATCCACACCAGTTTGCGCAATTTTGCGTGCATTTTCAAAAGTTATACCGCCACTTGCCTCTAATTTTGCTTTTTTATTATTTAAAGTTACTGCTTTTTGTAAATCATCCAATGAGAAATTATCTAAAAGAATCAATTTAATATCAGTTTTTAGTACTTCTTTTAATTGATCTAAATTATCTACTTCAATTTCTAATTCAAGCTCTGGGAATTTATCTTTTACTTTTTCGATTGCTTTAGCAATAGAACCTGCGGCAACTATGTGATTATCTTTAATCAAAGCTTGATCGTTTAAACTCATCCGATGATTTTTACCACCACCGCATCTGACAGCGTATTTTTCTAAAATTCTTAATCCAGGTGTTGTTTTTCTAGTATCTCGAATAGCTGCATTTGTTGTTGAAATTTCGGTTACCCATTTATTTGTAATTGTGGCTATGCCACTTAAATGAGATATAAAATTTAGTGCAGTTCTTTCTGCAGTCAATAAATCAATTGTTCGTCCTTTTGCTGTTAATAAAACTTGATTTTCATTTACCTCGCTACCATCTTTTACTTTTTGTTCTATTTGAATTTTGCTATTAATAGAGTAAAAAACTAATGAGGCGACATCAATTCCAGAAATGACTCCCTTTTTTCTTGCAACTAAATCTAATTCCGCATTCTGCGTTTCAGGAATAGTTGAAAGCGAAGTAACGTCACTTCCACCCATTAGATCTTCTGAAATTGCTAATTCAACAAGTGCTAAAACTAATTCAGGATTTAAATTACTTTTTCTTAAATTTTCAAAAATCTGCTCTTTTGTGGTCATTGATTCCTACTTTTTAGTAACGGCAGTTTCTGAAAGTTCTAATTTACCTTCTTCAATTCTTCCATTTATTCTTACAAGCCATCTCTCATCATTTCTTTGAGGAAAATCTGTTCTCCAATGAGAGCCTCTACTTTCTTCTCTGCGCAATGCGGCCTGCGCAATCATGGTTGAAACTGTAAGTAAATTTGAAGCTTCCCAACTCTGAGTTGAAGAAGATTGAGTATTTTTATGAGAAATTTGCGCTAGTTTTTCTAAGGTTTGTTTTAACCCTTTTTCATTTCTTACAGCTCCTGCACCTTGGGTAGTAGTTTCAGTTATTTCTTTTCTAACAGCGCCATCAATAAGTTTTGCTGGTTTATTACTTCCAACTGGTTCTGTTTGTTTATCTAAATTTTCTAAATTTTTCTCTAATCTGTTTGCCACAACTAGACCTTCAAGCAAACTATTAGAGGCTAATCTATTTGCGCCATGCACTCCGGTGTTTGCACATTCACCAACTGCAAAAAGTCCTTTGATATCTGTAGTTGCATCCATATTTGAAACAATTCCACCACTTGCATAATGAGCTGCTGGAACTACAGGAATCATTTCAGTCAACGGATCGATCCCGTTTTTAAGACAACTTGCCAAAATATTTGGAAATCTTTGCAACCAAACTTCTTTACCTAATTTAGTTCCATCTAAAAATACATAAGGTTTGTCACCATTAATAATTTCTTCGTGTACTGCATGAGCTACAACATCTCTTGGGGCTAAATCTTTCATTGGATGAATATTTTGCATAAATGCAACGCCTTGCGCATTTCTTAAAATTGCGCCTTCGCCTCTAACTGCTTCACTAATTAATGGTTGAGAGCCACGACTGTTTTGACTAACCCATAAAACTGTGGGATGAAATTGCACAAATTCTAAATCGGCAACTCTTGCTCCAGCTCTTAAAGCAAGTGCCACTCCATCTCCTGTTGCTACTAATGGATTTGTAGTTTGCTCAAAAACTGCACCGATGCCACCGGTTGCAAGCACAACTGCTCTTGCAAGTGCTGCACCTACTCCGTCAATTTTTCCTTTACCCATGACGTGCAAAGTCACTCCACAAACTTTTTCTGATTTATCTTTTAATAGATCAAGTACTAAAGCATGCTCAAAAATTCTCACCATTGGATCTGCTAAAACTTTTGCAACTAAAGCTCTTGATATTTCTGCTCCAGTTGCATCACCACCTGCGTGTGCAATCCGATCTCTTCTATGGCCTCCTTCTCTAGTTAAAGCCACATTTCCAGCAGGATCTAAATCAAAAGTTGCACCTAAATTTATTAATTTTTTTACAGCTAATGGTCCTTCTTGAACTAAAGTTTTTACAGAATTTTCATCACACAAGCCCGCACCCGCTTCCAATGTGTCTTGAAAATGTTGTTCTGGTGAATCTTCAGGTCCAAGTGCTGCTGCAATTCCTCCTTGTGCCCAAGCTGTAGATCCAGTTGATAAAACATCTTTAGTTAGTAGCAAAACACTTAAATTTTTTCTTCTTGCAGTTAATGCTGCAGTTAAACCTGCTATTCCAGAACCAATGACAATCACATCAGCATTAATTGTCCATCCTGGTTCTGCGGCATGTAGTTTTTGAATTAACTCAATATTCATGAATTTGCCTTAAACATAATTGGCATGTTATCTATTAATCTTGTATTTCCTAATTTTACAGCAATTAAAATTCTACCTACCTCATTGTTGTTTAATTCAAACAACTCATTGTCAACAAACTCTATGTAATCTAACTCAATTAAATCTGACTTTTTCAAATAATTTTTTACTTCATTTTTTATTTCGCTTTGGTTTAATCCTTTACTCGCCATTAAAGTCGCATTTCGTAATGCATCAGGAACTAAATGTGCAACATTTCTTTGATCTGATGATAAATATAGATTTCTACTTGACATTGCTAATCCATCTTTTTCTCTCACGGTGGCAACAGGAACTATTTCCACAATAGGATTTCTTTTTCTTGCTAATTCTTTTACAAAAACTAGTTGTTGAAAATCCTTTTCACCAAAGACTGCAAATCTTGGCTGCACAATGTCAAATAATCTTGTAACAACTTCCACGACCGCTGCAAAATGGCCCGGACGTGATGCTCCTTCTAATATTGCAAATCTTTTGTCTTCTGTTACATCTAAAGGCCATTGACCAGGATAAACATCTTCAGCACTTGGCGCCCACAAAATGTGTGCACCTGCTGCATGGGCAACTTTTAAATCTTTTTCTAAATCTCTTGGGTATTTTTCAAAATCTTCATTTTTTCCAAATTGTTTTGGATTAACAAAATCACTAACAACTACACAACCATTATTTCCAACTTTTTCTTTTCCAACTTTTATTAAAGCAGCATGACCTTCGTGTAAAGCACCCATTGTTGGGACTAAGCAAATGTTGTTGGCTAAGCCTGTCATTGCACTTCTTAGCTCAGAATTGCTTCTAACCAATTGAGTCATGATTGCACTCTAATAATTAAGCAAATGATGTGCCTTGTCCTGGCTCGTCATCTGAATCTTTTATGCGACAAATTTTCTCTAACCACAAGGAAAGTCCAATTAAAATAATTGCAAATACCATAATTACAAGGGAAATAAAAATTCGATTTTGAACCGGCGAAAGTTCTAGTTTTGGTAAAAAATTAATACCTAAGCCAAAATAAAAACCAAAAATCAAAGTTCCTGCTCGAGATCCTGCAAATGCTAGAGCAACAGTTCTTGCTGCTACTAAAGGATGAGGTGGAGTTTTTCGCTTAAGTGCCTCTTTGTTTTTATCATTTGCACTCTTTAATCTATTTTTAAAAATGATAATCCAATAAAGCAAAGAAGTATTTAAAACAAATAAAGCAATAGCTGTATTAATACTTACTGGGATAAAGGTGCCAGTTAAGTTTTCATAAATACTTGGGACGAAATATCCAATTATAGCGGCAAAAATAAAAAAGGAACTTAAGTTTTTTGCGGTGGTTGGTTTCATGAAATCACTAACATACTCGGAAAAACTTCTACTCCATTACAATCCATATTTTCTAAAATTTGATTTACTTTTCCGCGTCCTGTTATTTCAGCACTGTCATCTATTTCATTCCAAGGTTTTAGAACAAAACATCTCTCATAAGCTCTAGGGTGAGGAAGGGTTAATTTATCTGAATTTAAAACTAATTTTTCAAAATCAATTAAATCTAAATCAATTGTTCTTGGCCCCCATTTAATTGTTCTTTCTCTACCAAGATTTAATTCAATCAACAATAGTTTTAGTAATAATTCCTCTGCGCTAAATTCAGTCTCAAGAATTATTACAGCATTCAAGAAATCATCTTGATCTTCAAAACCTACTGGTTTAGTTTTATAAACACTTGAGCAAATCAAAATTTCTGAATGACTTAATCCACTGATTTCATTTACAGCTGATTGTAAATATGAAAATTTATCCCCAATGTTTGAGCCTAAAGAAATTACTGCTCTCATTTACTTCTTTCAACTACTATCGAAATATCTTTAAAGCTAATTTCAACCGGCGCATGTGGCTTATGAAGTGTTACTTTAACCCAATTAATTTGAAAATTTATTAATAGTTCATTAGCTATTTGATTGGCAACTGTTTCAATTAAATTTTTAGAACCTGATTCAACAATTGATTTAACTTTTAAAATAACCGCACCATAGTCAATCGCATTATCAATCTCATCATTTGAAATTGCGTCTTTTGTCTCGTATTTATATTCAATATCAACAATAAATTCTTGTCCCGAATCTTTTTCATGTGTAAAAACACCGTGATAACCAAATGCTTTGATACCTGTAATTTTTATTGTGTCTTGAGCCATATTTTCCTAAAGTTGATTAACTAATCTAACTGCAATTGCACTCGACTTAGCATCATGCACCCTTACTGCCCAAGCATTATTAATTGCTGAATAGGTAGTAATCACAGATGTTGCCAAATCTCTATCTTCAAGATTTGATGAATCTTTGATTATTGAATATGGAGCTAGAAATCTTTTTCTGGATGCGCCAATATAAATTGGAAATTCAAGTTGATTAAATAAATTAAGGTCTTTTAAAATTTGCCAATTGTGCTCTGGATTTTTTGCAAATCCAAGACCTGGGTCCAAGACAATTTTTTCTTTTTTCAATCCTTTATCAATAGCTTTTTTAGTTTGAGCACTTAATTCATCAATTACTTCTTGGGTTACATTTTTATATTTTGCTAAATCATCCATATTTTTAGAATGGCCTCGCCAATGCATCAATACATATGGAACATCCAATTTGGCAACTGTTTCAAACATTTTTTCATCTGCTAATCCACCACTTACATCATTGACAATGATTGCTCCTGCTTCAACAGCAGCTTTTGCTACTTCATGTTTCATGGTGTCAATGCTGATAAAAATATTATCTTTTTTTAACTCATTTATTACTGGAATTACTCTTTTTATTTCTTCATCAATACTTATTTGATCAGCACCTGGTCGTGTTGATTCACCACCTATGTCAATTAAATCTGCTCCATCAGTAATTAATTTTTTTGCCTGATTTATTGCGATATCTTTATCGAAGAATTTTCCACCATCTGAAAATGAATCAGGTGTGACATTTAATACTCCAACTACAAGACATCTTTCTAAGTTATTTAATTCAGTTGGTAAACCGCTTGGTTTTAAGCGTTTATTTTGAATCATGCTTTGTGAGTTATCAAGGTTAAGGCTTCATGTCTTAACGCTGGTTCTTCCAAAGTTCCTCTCACCACAGAAGTTGTTGTCATAGATTCTGGTTTGCTTACTCCACGCATACTCATACAGAAATGTTCACACTCTATAACCACAATTACTCCTTGTGGTTTCAAAATTCTCATCAAAGCATCAGCAATTTGTGAAGTTAATCTTTCTTGAACTTGAGGTCTTTTTGCGTAAACATCAATTAAACGTGCAAGTTTTGATAAACCAGTTATTTTGCCATTGTTATTTGGAATGTAACCCACACTTGCTTTACCGACAAATGGTAGTAAATGATGTTCACAAATTGAAAAAATATTTATATTTTTAACAATAACTAATTCGTTGTGATTTAAATCAAAAGTTGTTGCGAGCACATCTTCTGGTCTTTCATAAAGACCAGAAAATAATTGTTTATAAGCTTTTGCCACTCTCTTTGGAGTGTCTTGTAGTCCATCTCTATCTGGATCTTCGCCAATTCCAATGATTATTTCTCTTACAGCGTTTTCGATTCTTTTCCCATCGAAACTTGGTCTTTGCGATGGATCAATATCTGCAAGAGGATCAGCAGTAGGACTTATGCGAGTTTGATCTTGCATAAAAACTATTTCTTATTTTTATCTGTTTGACTTGCTACTGCACCACTCTTATTTGATGGATCACTTGAGTGATTTAAAGACGCCACAGATTCATCATCTTTGACTAAGCGAATTGGTGCTTTAACAGGACCTTTCTTGGAAGGTTTTCTTTTGCTTGAACCTGTCCAGGCAGGTCTAGCTGGACGCTTCTTTAATTTAGTAAATATTTTTGCAACTTCTTCTTTATCTAATGTTTCTTTTTCTAATAGCTCAACTACTAATTTATCTAAGATGGCACGGTTATTATCTAAAATTGCATATGCTTCGTGATGAGCATTATCAATTAATTTTCTTACCTCTTCATCAATTGCAGAAGCCACATCTTCTGAATAATCTCTTTGATGATTCAAATCTCTACCTAAAAATACGTCTCTTCCTTCTGTGCCATATTTAATAGCACCCAATCTTTCTGTCATTCCATATTGAGTAACCATTGCTTTTGCAACAGAAGTTGCTTTTTCAATGTCATTTGAAGCACCTGTTGTTGGATCATGAAAAACCATTTCTTCAGCTGCTCTTCCACCTAACATGTAAGCAAGTTGATCAAGCATTTGATTTCTAGTTGTGGAATAAGTGTCTTGTTCAGGTAAAACCATTGTGTAACCAAGTGCTCTTCCTCTTGGCAAAATTGTAATTTTGTGAACTGGATCTGTATTTGGCAAAGCTGCGGCAACTAAAGCATGCCCGCCTTCATGATAAGCCGTTATTAATCTTTCCTTATCGCTCATTAAACGAGTTCTTTTTTGTGGACCTGCGATAACACGATCAATTGCCTCATCAAGAATTAAGGAATAAATAAACTTCTTGCCACTTCTTGCTGTTAATAAAGCTGCTTCATTTAATACGTTTGCTAAATCTGCACCTGTGAAACCTGGAGTTCTTTTGGCAACTTCATTTAATTTCACATCTTCTGAAATTGGTTTACCTTTAGCATGAACTTGTAAAATTCTTTCTCTACCTTTTAGATCTGGTCTTTCAACTGCAACTTGTCGGTCAAATCTTCCTGGTCTTAACAATGCAGGATCTAAAACATCTGGTCGGTTAGTTGCTGCAATAAGAATTACTCCTGTGTTGACATCAAATCCATCCATCTCAACAAGTAATTGATTTAGTGTTTGTTCTCTTTCGTCATGTCCGCCACCAAGTCCTGCACCGCGTTGTCTACCAACTGCATCAATTTCATCTACGAAAATAATTGCAGGTGCTGCTTGTTTTGCTTGTTCAAATAAATCTCTTACCCTACTTGCACCAACACCAACAAACATTTCCACGAAATCAGATCCAGAAATTGAAAAGAATGGAACACCGGCTTCTCCAGCTACTGCTCTGGCTAAAAGTGTTTTACCTGTTCCAGGTGGCCCATAAAGTAAAACTCCTTTAGGAATTTTTGCACCGACTGCTTGAAATTTTGAAGGTTCACTTAAAAATTCTTTTATTTCTTGCAATTCTTCAACTGCTTCATCTGCTCCAGCTACATCTGCAAATGTAGTTTTTGGCATATCTTTATTAATCGCTCTTGCTTTTGCTTTACCAAAGTTAAGTACTCTGTTTCCACCTTGCATTTGGCCCATGAAGAAAAATAGTAAAAATATAACAAGAGCAATTGGAAGTAAAGTAAATAGTAAATTGACTAAAAAGTTTTCCTTTGGAACAACTGTGTCATAACCATCTTGAGCAATTAGTCCACGTTCAACTTTTGCTTGAAGAAGTTCTTGAAGGACAACACCTTGTCCAGTAATAAAGTCTGCTTTTGCTTTCTTGCCATCTTTGAAAGTTAATTCAATTCTTTGATCTCTATCAATTAATTTGACACTTTGGACTTGGTCTTTTTGAATAGCCAAAACTGCTTGAGAAGTTGTAATTGTTTCTGGTGCAGTTGAAGAAGAAATTACATTGCTTCCAAGTAAAACTAAGGTTATTGCAACTGTTATCCAGAAAAATGGACCACGAAAAAACTTATTTGCCTTCATTCAAAGAAAGGGTTAAACCCAAACCTCCGTTTGTTATCTACTCCAAGTGTTTGGCAAAAATTGCCTCACCTTCGATGTTACGCGTTAGGAGTTTTGGGTGTAGACGTCTGGGTGCAAAGTGGCGATAGATCTTAAATTTCTGTACTTTTGTGCGTAATCTAAGCCATACCCAATCACAAATTCATTTGGAATATCAAAACCGACATAGTCTGCCTTAACATCCATTTGTAAAGAGTCTGGTTTTCTTAACAGAGTAAAAATTTTCACACTTTTTGGATTTCTAGAAAGTAAATTATTTTTCAACCAATGCAAAGTAAGTCCTGTATCCAATATATCTTCAACAATTAATACATTTCTACCTTCAATGTCTGTGTCCAAATCTTTTAATATTCTTACAACTCCTGATGATGTTGTGCCGTGTCCATAAGAAGAGGCTGCCATCCAATCCATTTCGATATTTTTAGTTAAGTGTCTAGCTAGATCCGCCATGACCATAATCGCACCATTTAAAACACCAATTAAAAGTAAATCTTTCCCGTCATAGTCTTTATCAATTTGTTTTGCAATTTCGGAAATTCTTTCATCAATTTGTTTTTCACTCAAAACTTCTCTTACGATTTGATTTTTAATATCTTCGCTTTTCATTATTTCCTTATTAACTAGTTTCGGGATGAAATAAATCTTATTGTTTGATTAACTCTGCTTGCTTGAATGAAACCAGGTAAGTCGACGTTACCTTGGCCACGCCAGTTTGTAACAAGAGCATCAATAGCCTCAATATGTTCATAAGAAAAAGGTCCAGAAATTACACCTGCTTCTAAAGCTGCAATTTTAATGATTCGTTTTCTTATTGCTGCGGGATATTCTTCTAAGTTTTCAACTTTTAGTTCTCGATTTAATTTTTCGTAATTTTCTTGCGCAATCAAATCAAGTGCATCGTTATCTTCCTTTAGTAAATCAGAAGTTTTATCAAGGGATTCGATAGCAGACTGGCCTAACACTTCAATTAGTTTGGGCATTAATTCATGCCTTACTTTGGCTCTTAAGAATTTGTAATCAGTGTTAGAAGGATCTTGCCAATAAGTGATTCCTTCTTTTTCTAATGCGTTAACTAATTCGAATTTTCTGATGTGCAAAAATGGTCTTAAATATTTTCCAGAAACTTCTTTCATGGCTGATAAAGATTTAGCTCCACTTCCTCTTGTTAATCTCATTAACATAGTTTCAGCCTGATCATCTTGAGTGTGCGCAAGTAAAACTGCATTGGCATCAAATTCAATTGCTAATTGTTCAAAAGCTTCATATCTTGCTTTTCTAGCTGCTGCTTCTAAACCTTCTTTATTTTCTTTAACTTCAATTTGTTTAATTACAACTTTTTCAATTCCAAAATTCTCACATTTAATCTTTGCCTCTAAGGCAACTTGAGCAGATTCTTTGATTAATTGGTGATCAATAATTACACAAATCAGATTTAAACCTAATCTTTTTGCTACAACTTGACTAGTCCATGCAAGTGCTAGTGAATCTGCGCCTCCAGAGCATGCGACCAAAATATTATCGGCTGGTTCAAAGTTTTTTAATAAATGATTAACTGCATTTTGTAAATTAATTGGTGGATTATTCATTAATTAATGCACATTCACATTTTGCGATTTCATTTAAAAGATTATCTAATTCTTCTCTAACTTGATTTGGTTTTTCAACTCTGTTTACTAAAATGGCAAAAGATAGAAATGCATTATCTTTTGTGGTAATTGTTCCAGCCAAGGTAATTACTTGATTTAGAGTTCCAGTTTTTGCTCTAACAACTCCACGACCAGGTGAATTTTCTTCATTAAATCTTTTTTCCATTGTGCCAAGTCCATGACCGGTAGGAAGTCCTGTAAATACTGGCCACGTATCTACTGGTATTGAAAAGGTTGGCAAAGTTAGAAACTTTGCTGCATCTCCTTTATTTTCAATAATTAAATCAGGCTTTAAAACAGATTTATAAATTAAATTTGTGAAATCAGAAGGTGAGATTTTATTAGAACGACTTAATCCACTGGTATCTGATAATGCATTATCAACACTTGAAATACCCAATTTTTCAACATCGTTCAAAACTAATTCGGTAGCCGCATTTGTAGATGGGTCTTTTGTTGCGATATCTGAAGCAACTCTGGCTAAAATCTCTGCATCTTGATTATTAGAAATTATCAACATATCTTCAATAATTTGGGCTACAGACTTTGAATATTCAGTCGCCACATCAAAAGCATCTGAGGGAGCTTTTTTTCTATAAACTAAACCATTTACTTTAATGTTATTTTTAATTAAATAAACTGCAAAAGTTTGACCAGTAGTAATTGATGGATCTTCTGGTGCTTGACTTGGCGCAAGTGGATCATCCAAATTAAGTGCTGAAATTAAATGCACTTCGCTACTTCTAAAGTAATTATCTAGCCAATCAGTCGGCCTTTGTAGTGGACCAAGCGATGAATCATCAACAAATAAATTAACCTCAAATACATTAAATTTTTTTAAATTATCGGCTGTTTGTTTAGCTAAATCTTCTAAATCAGCTTTTCTAGGATTACTTTCAGTTCCTAATTGTGGATCTCCTCCACCAACAAGATAGACATTGTTATTTAAAAATTTAACCTTTGTTACAAATTTTGCATCTAAATCAAGTGTTAAAGAATTGCTTGCAGCGGTATAAATTTTAGTTAATGATGCAGGCATCATTGAATCATCGGCATTACTTTCAAACACAACAGAACCATCCGTCAAATTTCGAATTGAAATTCCATATCCAGTTGAATACAAAGGATTACTCAATTGTTTTGTAACTATATTTTCAATCAAAGTGTTATCCGCAGCTTTGTAAGCTAAAGGTTCTAAAACCACAGACGCTAATTCATTATTTTCTTCAGCACTTGCATTTGATTGATTTAGTAACCACGATAAAAGAAGTAAACTTACTACCGTTAATTTGCTTAACTTCATGTTGTAATAATAATTCAACTTAGTTTCTAGCGTGTTCCTGAAGCACTTGTAAGGCTCTTTAAGGTTGATTCACTAGAATTATGGGGTCGCGTTGAACATTAAAGAAGAGAGATGAATTACATACATGAATGAAAATACAGCAAAATCAGAAACTACCTATCTAAATCATAAAGAAATAGTTCCAATTCTTGTTGGCTTAATGTCAGGTTTATTTTTAGCTGCACTTGATCAAACTATTGTTGCTACTGCAATTAAAACTATTGGAGATGATTTAAATGGACTTTCTCTTCAAGCTTGGGCCACTACTGCATATTTAATTACTTCAACAATTACTACACCTTTATATGGAAAATTAAGTGACATCTTCGGTAGAAAACCACTTTTTATTTGGGCAATTTCTATATTTATTATTGGTTCTGCATTAAGTGCTTTTGCAACTTCTATGTATAACTTGGCTATTTATCGAGCAATTCAAGGTTTAGGTGCTGGAGGTTTATTCACACTTGCTCTAGCAATTATTGGTGACATAGTTCCACCAAGAGAACGTTCTAAATATCAGGGATATTTCATTGCCGTGTTTGGTTCATCAAGTGTTTTGGGTCCAGTAATTGGTGGATTTTTTGCAGGACAAAATTCAATCATCGGAATTACTGGTTGGCGTTGGGTATTTTTAGTAAACGTGCCTATTGGTTTGCTTGCTTTATTTATTGTGGGAAGAACTTTGCATATTCCAAATTTTCAAAAAGTAAATCATTCACTTGATTGGTTTGGGGCAATTTCTTTGACTGTTGGTTTAATTCCCTTGCTCTTAGTTGCACAAGAAGGAAGAATTTGGGGTTGGACAAGTGTTGAATCAATAACTTGTTATGCAATTGGAATCATTAGTTTAATTTTATTTTTAATTTTTGAAAATAAAATGAAAGATGAAGCAATTTTACCTTTAAGACTATTTAAAGATAAAACTTTTTCTTTAGTATCAATCGTGGGATTAATTACTGGTGCTGGAATGTTTGGCGGACTTGCCATGCTTCCGCTGTACTTACAGATTGTTGGTGGTTCATCTCCAACAAAAGCAGGACTTGAACTACTTCCATTAACACTTGGAATTATGACAGGTTCCATAATCTCTGGAAGAGTAATTTCAAAGACCGGAAAATATAAAATATTTCCAGTAATTGGAACCATTATTTTAACAATCACGCTTTTCTTGATGACTACATTTAATGCAGACACTAAGTACTGGTGGATTGCAATTTTGTCTTACTTATTTGGAGTAGGACTTGGACATGTTTTGCAACCAACGGTCATTGCAGTGCAAAATGCAGTAGCCAAAAAAGATTTAGGTGTTGCTACTTCATCTGTTACTTTATTCAGACAAATGGGAGCAACCATTGGAACAGCTGCATTTATCTCAATTTTGTTTGGAAGAGTTGGCAATGAGACTCAAACTGCATTTCAAAATTCAGTAACAAATCCTGAATATCAAAAAGCACTAATGGATCCAAACAATGCTTCAACTATGCAACAGTTACAAGCTTTGCAAACAGGTCAAGCAACATTTGATGACACATCCTGGCTAGCTTCTGCTAACAGAACTTTAATTCATCCGATTTTGGAAGGATTTGCAAATTCAATGTCACATGTATTTTTAATTGGAGCAATTGTTGTTTCTGCTTCAATAATTTTTGCTTTCCTAACGCCTAACAATAAATTAAGTGAACGAGAAGGCTCTGCTCCAGTAACACATTAATTAAATGGAATATTTAATTCAAGGTTTACTTCTTGGACTAGGAGTGGGTTTAGCTCCTGGTCCATTGTTGGCCTTGGTTATTTCTGCTTCATTAAGAGGTGGAACATCTCATGGATTAAGAGTCGCACTATCTCCATTAATTACTGATTTACCCATAATTGTGTTGTCGCTTTTTATTTTGCGACAAATCAATAACTCAGCTTTAGGATTTCTAAGCATTGTTGGTGCAATTGTTTTATTTTATTTTGCTTATGAATCGTGGGTAGCTGGAAAAAATAACCCACAAGATTTTATAAATAAAGATAAATCTATCGGCTCAACAAAAACTACGTTATTTAAAGCAATTTTAACTAATTTTATAAATCCATCTGCTTGGTTATTTTGGATGACGGCAGGTGGAACTTTACTAATTAATGGGTGGAATCAAAGTCTCATTGATGCTGCAGGTTTTCTACTTGGTTTTTATTTATTACTTATTGGAAGTAAAGTTTTACTTGCTCTGGGAATTGGTTCATCAAGGAATAAAATGCCATCTTGGTTATATAAGTTATTGGTAAGAATTGCTTCAATATTACTTTTAGTGCTGGGAATTGAATTAATTCGCTCTAGTTTGAATTACTTCTAAAATTCTTTCTTTTCTTGTTTTTATCATTAAATCTATTTTTTCTACCTCTACTTTGATTTCTTCCTCTGCTTCGATTTCTATTTTTATTTCTATCTCTATCTCTATTGAAACTTTTCTCTTTATCTTTATGTTGTTCAACTGGGGCGACCCAAGCAACGCCACTTGGTTTTTTAGCACCTGTAATTTCTCTTAATTCAGGACTTGTTGGTTTAATTCTGACAAATTTAGGATTAATTCCTACATGGGTCATTAATTTTCTAATTGTGTTTTGTTGTTTCAAATTACATAAAGTAACTACCAACCCAGATTCTCCAGCTCTTGCAGTTCTTCCTGCACGATGCAAATAATCTTTTGCTTTTTGTGGAGGATCTATGTGAACTACTAAAGAAATATCTTCAACGTGAATTCCTCTAGCTGCCACATCAGTTGCAACTAATGTATTTAGTTGACCAGATTTAAATTTAGCCAAAGTTTTAGTTCTCACAGATTGTGATTTTCCACCATGTAAAGATCCAACTGCAATTCCTTGAGCGGCTAAACGAGTTGATAATTTATCTGCTCCATGTTGAGTTTTAACAAACATAATTGTTTTACCATCACGAGCTGCAATATTTGCCACAATCTCGTCTTTATCATTTGGATGAATAACTAATACATGATGAGACATTGTGGAAACACTTGCTTTATCTGAATCTACTGAGTGAACAACTGGGTTATGTAAATATTTTTTTACTAAAACATCAACATCTCTATCTAATGTTGCAGAAAATAGTAATCTTTGGCCTTTCTTTTTACACGCATCTAAAATTGCTTTCATATCGGGTAAAAAACCCATGTCAGCCATTTGATCTGCTTCATCCAGAACCACAATTTCAACTTCATCTAGAACAACATGTTTTTTTTCCATAAGATCCATCAATCTTCCTGGAGTTGAAACCAAAATCGGTACTGCTTTTCTTAAAGCTTGAATTTGTGCACCGTATGGCATTCCACCTGCTACGAGTCTTGAACTTAAATGCACCGAAGGTGCTAAAGAATTAATTACATCATTTATTTGCATCGCTAATTCTCTAGTGGGAGACAAAATAATTGCTAAAGGATGATGTGCTCTAGCTTTTCTATTTGCAAGTTTTGTTAAGACTGCTAAACCAAAAGCTAATGTTTTTCCCGATCCAGTTTGGCCTCTACCCAGTACATCTTTTCCATTAATTGCATCAGGTAACGCTTTAACTTGAATTGGAAAAGGTTCGATAATTTCCATTTTGTTTAAAGTTTTAACTAGCGCAGGATTTACACCTAATTTATTAAATGTCAATTTATATTCTTTACTTAAATTCGTTTACTCGTAATTTGAGTAAACATACTAGAAATTACTGCAATTAATATTGCACCAAAAAATGCAGTCCAAAATCCTTGAATACTTAAAGAATCTGTTAATCGATCCGTAACTAACAGCATTGCGGTATTAACAACTAATAAAGACAATCCCAAAGTTAAAAAGGCTAAGGGTAATGTTAAAACTTTTAGCAAAGTCCCTAAAGTTGCATTTATTAGAGCTAAAACTAAAGCAATTATTAGATAGTTTTTAAATCCTCCAGTTACTTCGATTCCTGGAATCAACATGGTGGTTATCCAAACCCCAATTGCAATGCCTACGATTTTAAACAAAAATTTCATATGAGTTAATTCTCTCACATCAACTCTGAACTGTTATGTAATGATTAAATAGATGTGAGTAATCTTTACAAAAGTAGAGGATAAATGAACAAAAAATCACCAAAAATAAAACCACTTGAAACTTCAGGAATTTTTCAAGTCACTTTAGGCACGATTCTTTTCTTCATCGCAAGTGTTGTGATTTTTCTTTATCCCTCTATCACAGGAAGTGTTGATTCAAATCAAGCTTTAAGAGTTACTATTTTAGGATTTTTCTTAGGTATTTTAGGTTTAAGAATTCTATTTAAAAGACAACAAAGATTAAAGAAAACTAGTTAGATTCTTCTTCTAACTCTGCTTCATCAATAAGATCATTCTCAGTTTCTAAATCGTCAACTTCCAAGTCTGCTATTTCTTCTTCAGTTTCAACTTCCATTTGATCATCAAGATTTTCATCATCCAAAACAGTTTCTCCAGTTGGAATTGAATGAAGAGTTGCAACAATTTCGCTATGTCCCCCACAGCCATGATCTAGTGAAACTACTTTTCCATCTTCAACTGAAAATTTATTTGTACAAACCCCAAACATTTGACCTAAAGAGCCAGAAAGGGAAACATAAAATCCGCAACTAAAACACTTTTCATTTACTGCTTCAGCAATTGCTGCGTTTGGTCCACGATCTGCACTATGCCAACGTTCTGCAGTTTGATCTTTACCAAATACTGATAAAACTCTTTCTCGAGCAAATCCAATTTCAAAACCCTGAGGAGTTAAAGTTTCTTCAAATAAATCCTCAACACCTGAATAACCAGAAACTAATCTTTCATCTGTTTTAGGAGTTGGTAATACATCGCCAACCCCAATGTCTCCTGGCTCAACTCTTTGTTCCCAAGGAATCCAAGCTTTTGCAAGAAGTGCACCATCTCCTGGAATTAAAACAATTTCCGAAACTGTCACATTGCTATCTTCAGCACTTGTAGCAAGTGTTACAGCCCAATACCATCCGGCATATGCTTTATCAACGCATTTAAATTTATGAGTTAAAACATTTTCATCTTCTGAAATAAAACCTAAGTATTCACCAACTCTTGCTTCAGTAATTTCTTCAACTAATTGTTCGCGAGCAAAATCTTTTGCTTTATTTAATTTATTTTCTAAAGCAGTTGCCACGATTTATTTTTCTACGATTCGAATTAATTAGGCGTCTAAATCGTTTGCAACAGCTCTTAAGACAGCTGCAATTTTGCTTGCAGAAGAATCATCTGGATAGCGACCTCTGCGCAATTGATTTGAAACACCATCCAACAATTTGATTACATCTTCCAAAGTGGCAGCCATATCGTCTGTATCTTTTCTGCCAGCTTTAGCCAAACTTGGTGGAGTTTCTAAAATTTTTACTTGCAGTGCTTGTGTGCCACGTCTTCCTTCAGCAACACCAAATTCAACACGAGTTCCAGGTTTTGGAATAACACCATCAGGCAATGCTGTTACGTGAACGAAAACATCTTCGCCTTCATCGGTTTCTAAAAATCCGAAACCTTTTTCCACGTCGTACCATTTAACTTTTCCTGTTGGCACGAGCAATCACCTCTAATTAATTAGTAGTTTCGTCTTTACGACCTGTTTTAGTCGTAATCTCTAGGGTAGCGAATCCGATTTCTACCTCATAACTCCGCGTATACAACATAGAAACAAACGGGCTGGCCAAAACCCCTTCTAACTTACTTCGGTAAACTTGTCCGGATGTCTCCAAAAACTGCCGCAAGCCCTAAGGCGACTAAATCTAAAGACGACAAAAAAACTTCCAAAGAAACTGCCCAAGATCCAGGCACTTTGGTTGATGCACTACGTATTCAAGATGAGCACTCTTTACGTTTAATGCTCATTCAGAGACCAGATTTAGTTCATCCAGTTCCAACTGACATGGCAAAACTTGCAGCAAGAGCTGCAACCAATTCTTCCGTTACAAGAGTTCTTGATCGATTAGATGCATGGACTGTAGGGGTAGCAGAAGTAATTTCAGTGCTCGATGAAGTTTTTACTAAAAAAGATTTACAAAATGTATTGAATAATAATGAAAAAATAAATGAAGCTTTAGAAAAATTAAAACTTTTAGCAATCATTTGGGGTACAGATAATGGAATGCGATGCGTTCCTGTATTAAAAGAAGTTGTCGCACCACATCCTGCAGGTTTTGGACCATGTTTTGTTCATGAAAGACCAGATTTAGTTGCACTAGCTAGCAAAGATCGTTTAACTCAAATAATTGAAAAAGGTCCAAGTGATACTCAAAAAGTGTTAGATGAACTTTTATGGGGACCTCCTGTTATTACACTTTCAAAATTAAATCGAGATGCAGGTATTACTAGTGCTAAAAATGGTCATGAATATTTAATGGCCCATGGAGTTTTAGTTGCCACTGCTCGCGATGCTCTAACTTTGCCAAGAGAAATTGCCACAGTGTTAAGACATCCAAATTATTTGCCTGAAGAACTTTCAAATAAAAAAGATATTAAATCAAAAGCACAAAGAGATCCTCAACAAGTAGATCGAGCTGCCGGTGGTGCTGGCTTACAGTTTGTTCAATTGGTTGAAGAACTACTTGATAACTGGGGAGAAACTCCTCCACAAGTTTTAAGAAATGGCGGACTTGCCCAAAGAGATTTAACTATTGCTTCAAAGATTTGTAATGAAGATGAAAACATTGCAGCGCTATTAGCTGAAGTTGCATACTCTGCAGGATTGTTAGCAGCAGGAGATGAAAAAGAACAAGTTTGGTTACCCACACCTGCATTTGATGTTTGGCGAACAAAAAAAGTTGAAGAGCGTTGGGCAATTTTGGCTGAAGCTTGGTTAACCACAACCAGAGTTGCATCTTTAGTTGGAAAAATTGGCGAAATAAGAATTAATGCCTTATCGCCAGAAGTTGATAAACCATTAGCGCCCGAAATTAGATCTTTGGTGCTTGATGCAATGTCATCATTGACTCCTGGTTCTGAACCAGATCCTGAATCAATCATTGAATTTGTTTCTTGGCTTCGTCCTAGAAAAGAAAAAGAAGAAATAGAAGTTTTAGTAAATGCAATATTGCAAGAAGCAAATGTAATTGGAATTAGAGGTTTGGGAGTTCTTGCCACTACCGGAAGAGCTTTAGGAGAAATGCGTTACACAATGCCATCTCCTGAAGCAAGAACTGCTGCAGCAAGAGCAGCAGTAGCAGATCCAAAAGGTTATGCAGTTAAACCAGATCAAATGTTAGTTTCAGCAATTTCACCACTTTTGCCAGATGCAATTTCTAATTTTGTTTTGCAAGCAGATTTAACTGCTGTAATTCCAGGACCACCTGCGGCAGAAGTTGCTTCTGAATTAAGAATTATGGCTTATCAAGAATCCCGAGGTGCTGCGCAAGTTTATAGATTTACCGAAACTTCACTACAAAGAGCAATGCAAAGAGGTTATTCTGCTGAAAAAATTCTGGAATTTTTAAAAAAATATTCCACAACTGAAGTTCCTCAACCTTTGGAATATTTAATTAATGATTTAGTTAGAAAACTTGGAGACATCAAACCAATTGATGAACCACTTGATGATGCAGTTCCAGCACCTAATGAAAGAAGATCAATTGTCAAAGTAAGACCAAGACCTGCACCTGATGGCGCGCCACCTGATGCTGCCCTTTTAGCTGCAGCAATAAAAGCATTAAAAGCTGGAGAAAATCCAAAAGCAAAACCAGAAGTTGCTACAAAAACTCCAGAAAAAATGCCTGCTAATGAAGTAGCAAAACTTTTGAGAGAAGTTGTTGATCAAGTTATCTCTGGCACTAAATCAAGTGATGCAGTTTTAACAATTACTTACATTGACACGCACGGAATAAGTTCTGATCGTTTAGTTGAACCGATTAGATTTGAAGGTGGCTTATTAACTGGATTTGATTTAACAGATTCACGAATAAGAGATTATGCAATTTCTCGAATTGCAGGAGTGGCAAAAGGTAAAAAATAATGACTGATGGTCCATTAATTGTTCAAAGTGATAAGACTCTTTTACTAGAGATTGATCACGAATTAGCTCAAGAAGCAAGAAGAGCAATTGCACCTTTTGCTGAATTAGAAAGATCTCCTGAACACGTTCACACTTACAGAATTACACCCCTTGGTTTATGGAATGCAAGAGCTGCTGGATTAGATGCAGAAAGTGTGGTTGACACACTTCTTAAATATTCACGTTATGCAGTTCCACACGGTTTGTTAGTTGATGTTGCTGAATTAATGGATCGTTATGGTCGTTTGAGCCTTAAAAAAGATCCAGCTCATGGATTAATTCTTCATTGTGAAGATTTGCCAGTAATGGAAGAAATTTTAAGAAGTAAAAGAATTCAACCTTTAGTTGGGCAAAGAATAGATGATCAAAATATTGTGGTCCATCCATCAGAGCGTGGACAATTAAAACAACAATTATTAAAACTAGGTTGGCCTGCAGAAGATTATGCAGGTTATGTAGATGGTGATGCTCACGCCATTGAATTAGTTCAAAAAGGTTGGGAATTAAGAAATTATCAAGACATTGCTTCAGAATCTTTTGTCCATGGAGGCTCTGGTGTAGTTGTTCTTCCTTGTGGTGCGGGAAAAACAATTGTTGGTGCAAGTGCAATGGCAAGACTAAAAACCACCACATTAATTCTTGTGACAAACACAGTTTCGGCAAGACAATGGCGAAGTGAATTATTAAAAAGAACAACACTTACTGAAGATGAAATCGGTGAATATTCAGGTGCCAAGAAAGAAATTAGACCGGTCACAATTGCTACTTATCAGGTTTTAACAACAAAAAGAAAAGGAACATACGCACATCTTGAATTGTTTGATGCAAAAAATTGGGGCTTAATTATTTATGATGAAGTGCATTTACTTCCAGCACCCGTTTTTAGATTTACCGCAGATATTCAATCACGCAGACGATTGGGATTAACAGCTACTTTAGTTAGAGAAGATGGAAGAGAAGATGATGTCTTTTCTTTAATTGGTCCAAAAAGATTTGACGCACCTTGGAAAGATATGGCAGATCAAGGTTGGATTGCTCCAGCAGATTGTGTTGAAGTAAGAGTTACTTTGCCAGAACATGAAAGATTAACTTATGCAACTGCAGAAAGAGAAGATAAATATCGTTTAGCTTCTACGACTTTATCTAAAAATAATGTGGTTGAAACTTTAGTTGCAAAGCACAGCGATGATCGCGTTTTAGTAATTGGTCAATATTTAGATCAATTAGCAGAACTTGGTCAACATTTAGGTGCTCCAGTAGTCGATGGTTCAACTCCACTTAAAGAAAGAGAAAAACTTTTTGAAAGTTTTCGCTCAGGAGATTTAAAAGTATTAGTAGTAAGTAAAGTTGCAAACTTTTCTCTCGATCTTCCAGAAGCAGGTGTTGCTATTCAAGTTTCTGGATCATTTGGTTCTAGACAAGAAGAAGCTCAAAGACTAGGTCGTGTTTTAAGACCTAAAGCAGATGGAAGAACTGCAAGATTTTATGCCGTAGTTTCCAGAGACACAATCGATGCAGATTTTGCAGCACATCGTCAAAGGTTCTTAGCCGAACAAGGATATGCCTACAGAATCGTGGATGCATCAGATGTTTTATCTGGAAATGATCCAAAAACAAATTAATTTCAAAGTAATTAATCGTTAATTTGATTGTTAATCCATTTCAATTTTTCACAACTGATTAGAATTAACTCATGCCTGAAAACTCTTCCCAAGATTCTTATGCGCTCATGCGCTCTGAAATTCATCATTTGGGAATATTGTTAGGCCAATCATTAACAAGACAAGAAGGTAACCAATTATTTGAATTGGTAGAAAAAATTAGAGGTTTATCAAAAGATAACCCTTCAGAAGTTGCGCAAATTCTTGGAAGAATCGATCTAGATTCAGCAATTAAACTCGCCAGAGCCTTTAGTGTTTATTTTCATTTAGCAAATATCACAGAACAATTTTTTAGATCAAAAGATCGTGCAAGTGAAAGACAACTTAATGGAAGTTGGCTTTCACAAATGGCAGAAAAAATAAAAAGTTCAGATATAGATTCAAAAACAGTTGCAGATGCTTTTAAAAATCTTCATGTCAGACCTGTTTTTACCGCTCATCCAACTGAAGCTTCAAGAAGAAGTGTGCTTTTAAAATTAAAAAGAATTGCAGATCTTTTAAATGAGAAATACTCAAGTGGTTCAATAAAAACAGTTACAGATGATCAGTTTTCAGAAATAATTGATTTACTCTGGCAAACCGATGAATTAAGACTTGAACGTCCAGAAGTTTTAGATGAAGCAAGAAATGCCATGAACTATTTAGATGATGCTGCTCTCGGAGCATTACCTGAAGTTTTACAGGAATTAAATCGTGTAGCAAAAGAATTAAAAGTTGATGATGTTTTAAATCCCACAGACACTCCTCTTGAATTTGGTTCATGGATTGGTGGCGATAGGGATGGCAATCCATTTGTGACTCCTGAGGTAACTACGAATGTTTTAACTCTTCAACGAGGACATGCGATCAGAGATTTGCAAGAAATTATCAAAAGATTAGCTGAAGATTTATCGATTTCGGATCGAATTTCTCCTGCAGATGATCAATTATGGAATTTTGTGGAAAAAGATCTCACTACTTTAACTGAACTTGACTCAAGAATGAAAAGAATTAATGCAGAAGAGCCTTATAGATTAAAACTTTCTGCAATTAGCCATAGGTTAGAAAAAACTAGACAAAGATTTGCTAATAAAACAGTTCATGTTGATGGTGTTGATTATGCAAGCCAAAAAGAATTCATTCAAGATTTAACTCAACTTTATGATGCTTTAAATAACGAAAAAAGTGAATTAATAGCCAATGGAATTTTGGGTAAAGCTATAAGAACTGCATCAGCGATTGGACTACAGTTAGCAAAATTAGATGTTAGGGAACACTCTGAAAAACATCACGAAGCACTTGCTCCTTTAATTGATCGAGCAAAACTAATTGATAAACCCTATTTGTCGTTAAAAAAAGAAGAAAGATTTGAATTACTTGCTCAAGAATTAGATTCACCAAGACCATTAGCAGCTACTCCACTTGGCACAACACCAACTGTATTAACAGATCCAGAGCACATTAGAACTTACTCAACTTTTGGTGCAATCAATCAAGCACTTTTGCAATACGGCGATGAAGTAATCGATACCTACATAGTTTCTATGACTAAAGGGCCAGATGACTTAATGGCTGCAGTTTTACTTGCAAAAGAAAATGGCTTAGTGGATTTAGGAGCAAGAATTGCAAAAATTAATTTTGTTCCATTATTAGAAACTGTTGATGAATTAAGAAATGCAGGAGAAATTTTAGAAACTCTTTTATCAACTCCTTCATACAGAGTTCTGGTTTCTTTAAGAAATAATTTACAAGAAGTAATGCTGGGTTATTCAGATTCAAATAAAGATGCTGGAATAACAACTAGCCAATGGGAAATTCAACTTGCTCAAAGAAAATTAAGAGATGTTGCGCTAAAACATGGAGTTAGATTAAGAATTTTTCATGGTCGTGGTGGAACTGTGGGACGAGGTGGAGGACCAACTCACGATGCAATTTTAGCGATGCCTTGGGGTGTAGTTGATGGTGAAATGAAATTAACAGAACAAGGCGAAGTTATAAGTGATAAATATTTACTTCCCCAATTAGCTAAAGAAAATTTAGAACTATTAGTAGCAGCAACTTTAGAAGCAACTCTCTTACACGCTGCATCAAGAGTAAATCAATCAGATTTGGATCAATGGGATCAAGTAATGAATAAAATCAGTCTTTCAGCACAAGAAAAATACAATTCCTTAACTAAAGATGCTGATTTAGCAAATTATTTTGCACTTTCTACTCCTGTTGAACAATTAGCTGATCTTCATCTTGGATCAAGACCTGCTAAAAGACAAGCAAATGCAGGTATTGAATCTCTAAGAGCTATTCCTTGGGTTTTTGGTTGGACCCAATCTAGACAAATTATTCCAGGTTGGTTTGGAGTTGGCACTGGAATTAAAACTGCTCGAAGTGAAGGTTTTGAGGAAACCTTAAGACATATGTCCAAGAATTGGGCATTCTTTAAGAACTTTATTAGCAATGTGGAAATGACCGTTGCAAAAGCAGATATGAAAATTGCTCAACATTATGTGAACGAATTAGTTCCTAAAGAATTTCATCATATGTTTGACAAAGTTAAAGAGGAATACGAAGAGACCAAAAAACAAATACTTTGGATTACTGGTGAAGCCGAAATTTTGGACAATCAACAATCTTTAAAGAAAACGTTACAAATCAGAGATACTTACCTTTTGCCTTTGCAATATTTACAAGTATCTTTACTTAAAAAAGTAAGAGAATTAAATCAAATAAGCGATGAAATTGATCCTTTACTTAGAAGAACTTTGCTACTGACTATTAATGGAATTGCTACTGGATTAAGAAATACTGGTTGATTTAAATCTTATTTGTGTAAATTTAAAGAGTTAACTGCTCTTGCAACTCTAGCCATGTCGTCCAAAGAATCCTCAAACAAATCAACAACACCAACTATTCTCAAAACATCCATAGCAGGATAAGAACCATTGAATAACAAAGCAGTAATTCTTCTATGGATTCTATCGCCATCATCTTCAATTTTATTTGCTAACGTAAAGTAATTTTCAATTGCAGTAGAATCATCAAATAATTTTAAGTTTTTTAAAGTTAACTCAGATAAATTTTTAACTGCTTGTACTAAATCATTAGTTCCTTGAGGAAATTCTCCAACATTATGAAGAACAGTTAAATCTGAAGCTTCTTCTAAAGAATCTATTGCATCATCTAAATAATTTGCTAAGTCAAGATATTGATCTTTTACCTCAATATTTACATTTAATTGACCAATTTTTTTAACTAACTTAATCAACAAATCATCGGCTCTATTTTCTATTTCACTTACTCTTTTTGCTAATTCAACCCTGGAACCAGTTGGACTATTTACTAATTCAAAAACCGAATTAGAGGCAGAGACTAATTCTTGTGCAAGTGGTAAGTAAAGTTCTTTTAGCAAAGTCTCTTCGTTAGAAGACTGCATAAGACTCCCTCTAATTCAGGACAATTACTTTTATTGCCTGAGGACCGCGTTCGTCTGTTTTGTTATCGATTTCAAAACTTACTTTATCGCTAGATTCAAGAATTCGTAAACCGTCAGTTTGAATAGCGCTTTCTCTTACAAAAATTTCAGAACCATCAACTGCTTTTATATAACCGTAGCCTTTTTCAGAGTTGAACCACAAAACGCTGCCCTTTGGCATTTAAGTGTTTAACTCATTTCTTCAAAACTAAAGTTGAATACCAAGTTTTCTGGCAGATCTATTTCTTGCTCTAGCATTTCTCATTCTCTGCAAGCGTTTAATCAACATTGGATCAAAACTCATTGCACCTGGATGATCCACTAGTGCATTAAGTACTTGGTAATAGCGAGTTGCACTCATTCCAAATAATTCTCTAATTGCTTGTTCTTTAGCTCCTGAATATTTCCACCATTGACGTTCAAATTCTAAAATTTCTTTATCTCTTGGTGTTAGTTCAAAATCATTATTGCCGGGGGAAAGTGATGCGGCATCCATTATTTAAATAATCTCCTAAAAGTCTTTTACTAATTAATTTTTAAGCCTTCCCTATCGTATTTAATAACAGAGGAAAAAGTATGTGATTACGCGTTTGGTCGTGTCGGATTAATCACTCGTTTCACATTTTCTAGTTATAGGCGTTAATAATGTGACTTAGATGTTATTGATGTGACAGAATAGAAAACTCATGTCACAAAAACCACCATTAAATACATGGCTACCATCGTGGATTTTTTTAAGTTTTGTATGGGGATTATCTTTCCTATTTATCAAATTTGCTTTGAATGGGCTTTCAGCATTACAAGTAGCTTTTGGTCGAGTTGGACTTGGCGCAATAACTGTTTTAATTATCTTACTTTTTTTAAAACAAAAATTACCTAAAACTAAAACTGCTTGGATCAGAGCAAATATTGCAGGATTTTTTCAACACACCGCTCCATTTGCTTTAATTGCGTTTGGAGAAACTCACGTAAGTTCAGTTTTAGCTGGTATTGGAAATGCAGCCACTCCACTTTGGACTGCACTTTTTGCAATCATGTTCATCCCTACAGAAAAAATTACAAAAAATGAATATATTGGAATTTTGATTGGGTTCGCTGGGGTTTTAATTCTGCTTGGTATCTGGGAAGGTTCAAGTGCTGAAAGTGATTTGATTGGATTACTTGCAGTCCTTATTGCAACAGCTTGTTACGGCGCTGCAGTAATTTACACACGAGCAAAAGTAACTGTTTTAAATTTATCTCCCTCATCTTTTATAGGAGCTCAACTTAGTTCTTCAGCAATTCAACTATTGATTCTTTGTTTAATATTTAGCCCAAGAGTTGAGGAAATTAATAATTTAAATCTTTTATCGATTCTTTTCTTAGGAATCTTTTCAACAGGTTTTGCGTTTCCTTTGGTTTATAAAATATTAAGAGATGTAGGAAGTTTAGCTGCAGCAACAATTACTTATGCCACACCAATAGTTTCTACAATTGCGGGCTTTTTTATTTTGAAAGAATCACTTCATTGGTATCAACCAATTGGTGCATTATTAATTTTATTTGGAGTTGCAAAAGTACAAGGAATAAAAATATCTAGTGTGTGGAGCCGATGAGGGGACTTGAACCCCTAACCGCCCGATTACAAGTCGGGTGCGCTACCAGTTGCGCCACATCGGCAAGAATAAAAATCTTTAGACTAATCGAGTTTACGCGATAGCGTTAATGAATAAAGTGCCACACCTGTTGCTACCGCAGCATTGAGAGATTCTATTTTTTTACTGATCTTTATTTTCACTCTTAAATCACAAGTTTGAGCAACCAGACGAGAAACCCCTTTACCTTCAGCGCCTATTACAACAATTAAAGGTTTATTTGCAAAATCCGGATCAACTTTTTCTAAAGTTGTTTCGCCTTCACCATCTAAGGCAAGTGCAAAAAATCCTTTTTCTTTTAATTCAGTAATCGTTCTTGTAATGTTTACAACTTGGCAAACTGGCACATGAGAAAGTGCTCCTGCTGCTGTTTTCCAAACTGCTCCAGTAATTCCGGCACTTCTTCGCTCCGCGATAACAACAGCTGTGGCATTAAAACCTGCAGCAGATCGAATTACTGCACCTAGATTCCTTGGATCTGTTACCCCATCGAGAAAAATAAGCAAAGGGTTTTCTTTATTTTTCGAAAGAACTTCCTTTAAATCTTTATATTTATAACTTGCAACAGCTAAAGCCACACCTTGGTGATTAATATTGTTGGTTAAACGATCAAGTTCTTTTCTATCTACCTCTAAAACTGAAATATTTTTACTTGAAGCAAGAGTCAATATTTGTCTTACTTTTTCATCTATATCAATACCACTTGCAATTCTTAAAACTACTGCTTCTACGTTTTCTTTTAAGGCTTCCAAAACAGGATTTCTTCCTAAAATGAAATCTGAAGCTGGTCTTCTTTCTTGGTTAAAGGTTGACTTAGATTTTGGTTTTGACTTTTTAAATCCTTTATTTGCTTGATAGTTAACATGGGCAGGTCTATCTTTTGCTTTTGGAGTTGGGCCTTTGCCTTTAAGTCGTTTTCGTTTTTGACCACCAGAGCCAACTTGTTTTCTTGCTTTTGAATTCTTAAAAGCCATAAGTTATTTCACATCTTTTTCTATAGTCCATCTAGAGCCATCTGCTCCATCTTCAATCAATATTCCGGCATTTTTTAGAGCATCTCTCATTGAATCAGCAAGAGAAAAATCTTTGTTTACTCTGGCTTCATTTCGCTTACGAAGTAGTTCCGAAATCAATTTATCCAAAGCATCTTTTTCTTGATTACTACTTTTACTAGCCCAGCTAGATGACAAGGGATCTAATCCTAATAGATAAAGCATGCTTCGAACTTCATTCAAAATATCAACCAAATTTGAGGCATTGGTTGATAAAGCGGTATTTCCTTTGGTTACAAATTCATGAATTATTGAAATTGTTAATGGTGTTGCTAAATCATCTTCAATTGCTTTAATAAATTCTTGGGGAAACTTAAGATTTAATTGACTATTGTTAACTTTTTCACTTGCTCTTTGAACAAATTGTTCAATTCTAGAAAAAGCTGTAGCGGCTTCTGATAAAGCTTGATCAGAAAATTCTAGATTACTTCGATAGTGTGCAGATAATAAATAGAATCTAACCTCAATCGGTCTAAATCTATTAATTACTTCTTTAACTTTTAATGAGTTACCTAAACTTTTACTCATTTTTTCACCACTTTGGGTTACCCAATAGTTATGCACCCAGAAATTTGCAAATTCATTTCCGCTGGCTTTTGATTGAGCAATTTCATTTTCATGATGTGGAAATTGAAGATCTAATCCACCGCCATGAATATCAAATTTTTCACCCAAATAATTTTTTGCCATTGCAGAGCATTCGATATGCCAACCTGGTCGACCTTTGCCCCACGGTGAATTCCAAAATGGTTCACCTTCTTTACTTTTTTTCCAAAGGGCAAAATCATGAGGATCTTTTTTTCCTTTATCTAAATCTTGTGCCGCTAACATTTCTTCAACTTTTTGACCAGATAATTTTCCGTATTCTTTAAAAGAATTAACTGCAAACCAAACAGATCCTTCTGCTTCATAGGCATGATTTTTTTCTATAAGTATTTGAATCATTTCAATCATTTGTGGAATATGTCCTGTAGCTCTTGGCTCAATGCTTGGAACTAAGTTTCCTAGGCTTTCATATGCCTCAGTAAATTCTTTTTCATATTTCGAAGCAAGTTCCCACCAAGAAATATCTTCATGTCCTGCATTATGCAAAATTTTGTCATCAATATCAGTTACATTTCTAACAAATAAAACTTTTAGATTTTTATATTCAAAATATCTTCTTAAAACATCAAAAATAATTGTGGAGCGCATGTGACCGATATGTGGTGAACCTTGAACAGTTGCTCCACATAAATACATGGATACTTCACCATTTTTTAATGGAACAAAATCTCTTAAAGAACGAGAGTATGAGTCATATAGTTTCATGAGTTGTTTTATTCTAATGGATTACTTTTTTGACAAATTTTTATATTTATTTACTGATTAATGCGTGAGCAATCGCAGCTAAACCTTCACCGCGTCCTGTTAAACCTAAACCATCGGTAGTAGTTGCACCAACTGAAACGGGTGCTCCAATCGCATCTGACAATATTTTTTCTGCTTCAATTCTTCTAGAGCCAATTTTTGGTTTATTGCCAATTAATTGCACTGCAACATTTTCAATTTTCCAACCAGCATCTTTGACAATTTTGGCAGCACTTGAAATTATTTTTACTCCACTAGCATTTTTGAATTCTGGTTTATCCGTTCCAAAGTTTGAACCTAAATCTCCTAAATTTGCTGCAGAAAGTAATGCGTCTGCACAGGCATGCGCCACAACATCACCATCAGAATGTCCTGCTAAACCTGTTTCATTTGGCCAAAGTAGTCCTGCCACAAAAAGTTCTCTTCCATTTTCAAATGGATGAACATCGACTCCTACCCCTATTCGTTGCATTAATTATTTTCCTTTTTCATAAAAACTTTTTGCCATTTCTAAATCAAATGCAGTTGTTATTTTGAATGATTCCATAGAACCTTCAACAGTGGAAACACTTATTCCGGCAAGTTCAGCTAAACCTGCGTCATCGGTGGTTGGTTTTAATTCTGAATTTGCATAAATTTCTGATAGAACTTCGCGAGCAAAACCTTGCGGAGTTTGAACTGCTTTTAGTTTTGTTCTATCTAATGTATTTTGTACTTTATTGTTTTCAACAGTTTTAATTGTGTCAACGACATTTATGACTGGAATAACTACTTTTGAACCTTTATCTAAATTTTCAATAACATTATTAAACACATTTTTTGGCACAAATGGTCTTGCTGCATCATGAACTAAAACTAAAGAATCCAGAGGGTCTAATGCCAAAAGTGAATTCTTAACAGATTCAGTTCTCGTTGCGCCTCCGGCAACTACATCAAATGGGATTTTTCGATTTGTTTCTCTAATGGCTCGGTCTATATGATCGAGTGCTTGATCTTTAAATTCATTGGCAACTGCCACGATGATATGTCCAACTCGATCTATTTCTAGAACTCTTTTTATAGTTAATGTCAATAAAGAATAAGTACCTATGTTTACAAACGCTTTAGGTTGATTTAGTCCAAGACGCTCACCTAAACCAGCAGCCGGAATGACTACACAAACATTGGCTGTTGAGCTCACTGGTTAATTTCTGTTAAGAAGCAAGAACCTCGTCAAGTAATGCTTCAGCATTTACTTCATTAGTTCTTTCTGCTAAAGCTAATTCACTGACAAGAATTTGACGTGCTTTCGCGAGCATTCTTTTTTCACCAGCAGATAAACCACGATCTTGATCTCTTCTCCAAAGATCTCTTACAACTTCAGCTACCTTCATAACATCACCTGAAGCTAATTTTTCTAAATTTGCTTTGTATCTTCTTGACCAGTTTGTTGGTTCTTCTGTATATGGTTGACGCAAAACATCAAAAACTCTTTCTAAACCTTCTGCATTAACAACATCTCTTACACCAACTAATTCAACGTTGTCGGCTGGAACTCTTACAGTTAAATCACCTTGTTTAACTCTTAAAACTAAATATTGTCTTTCAACACCTTTGATATTTCTTGATTCGATTGCTTCGATTACTGCTGCGCCGTGATGTGGATAAACAACTGTTTCGCCAACTTTAAAGGACATTTATGAAAAACCTTTCGTAAGATCTCCCATTCTACCAGCCCAATACTGATCAGGCTCATTCACCTCATATTCGGTAGAATTAAATCATTATGCGTAGATTCAAATCATTAATATCTTTAATTGCAATTTCATTAATTGTTACAAGTTGTGCAGCAGGTCCTAATGCGCAAACCACAACTCAAGGTCCAACAGGCAGTGGTGATTATGCAAAAGTTGGAGATATTTATATTCAAAACGTTGTAATCGTTAAAGGTAATGAAAATATTGGAACTGTCGTTGCAACTTTGATTAATGATTCAACTGAAGATGATCAATTAGTTAGTGTTTCTGTTGATAATCCTGCACCAAAATCTGTTGTGTTTAGTCCAGCAAACGAAATTAATGTTCCTGCAAAAACTTTAGTGACAATTGGAGTTAATCCTGACTCACCTCACGTTGATTTAATTGAATTTGCTCCACGACAATCAAGTTTTGTAAAGATTACTTTTGTATTTAAAAAAGCAGGAATCGTTGACCAAGTTGTTCTGGTTAAACCAAACACTGGAATTTATGAAGGTATTGCACCTCTTGCTAGCGCTCCAAAATCTGCTGCGCAAGAAGGTAGAGAAATAATTGCAGGTTCACTAAAAGATGTAAGTATTACTGTGCTGAATGGAACTAGACGACCAGGTTTTGCAAGATCAGTTGCCGATACGTTACAAGTTCAAGGTATGAGAATTGTGGATGTGGCAGATGCTTCAAACAAAGACACAGCTCAAACTCAAATTGTGTACGCTCCAGGTTTTGCGGCTAAAGCAGAAGCTGTGGCAAAACTAATCTCTGTGGGCGTTCTAGTAGAAGATCCAAACCAAACCAGTGCAAACATTGTCTTAACTTTAGGCAACGATGCGCCATTTAACCTTTAAGGTTTTAATTTGAACAAGTTAAATCAAATAGCACTGCTCTCGGTTCATACTTCCCCACTTGATCAACCAGGTGTTGGAGATGCTGGTGGATTAAATGTTTACGTTGTAGAAACATCTAAACGAATTGCTGATTTAGGAATTAAAGTAGATATTTTTACAAGAAGAACAAGAAGTGCAATAAAAAATGAAACTGAACTTTATGACGGAGTCATTGTAAAACAATTAACTGCTGGTCCATTTGAAGGTTTAGCAAAACAAAGTTTGCCATCTCAACTTTGTGCTCTAAGTGCTGGAGTATTGAGAGAAGAAGCACGACATATCGAAGGTCATTACCAATTAATTCATTCACATTATTGGTTAAGTGGACAAGTTGGATGGGTAGCTTCTGAACGATGGAATGTGCCACTAGTTCACACAATGCACACCATGGCAAAAGTAAAAAATTCAACTCTTGCAATTGGAGACATCGCAGAACCTGCTGAAAGAGAAATTGGTGAACAACAAGTAGTTGATGCTGCAAGTCAATTAGTTGCAAATACTCAAGCTGAAGCTGATGAATTAATTAATTTATATTCAGCAGATAAAAAACGAGTAAATGTTGTTAATCCTGGAGTTGATTTAGAAGTATTTAATATTGGTAACAAGCAAAAAGCAAGAAAAGAATTTGGAATTCCCCAAGATGCAATCGTTTTTACATTCGTAGGAAGAGTACAACCACTTAAAGCACCTGATGTTTTAGTAAAAGCCGCTCATCAATTTATTCAAAACAATCCACAATTAAAAGGTAAAGTCAGAATTGTAATTTGTGGTGGACTTTCTGGAACGGGATTAGATCACCCAGATTCATTAATGCAGTTAGTTAAAGAATTAAATTTAATTGAAAATGTAATTTTTTTACCACCTTCTTCACGAGAAAAATTGGCAACGCTATACCAAGCTTCAACTTTGGTTGCAGTTCCTTCATATTCAGAATCTTTTGGATTAGTCGCCGTAGAAGCACAAGCTTGTGGAACTCCAGTAATTGCAACAAATGTAGGTGGATTAAAAACTGTGGTGGCAGATAATTTTAGTGGACTTTTAGTAAATGGTCATGATCCAAGAACTTGGGCAGAGGCGTTAGCGCAAATTTCGCTAAATGAAAAATTGTCGAATGAATTAAGCTCTGGTGCAAGAATGCATGCTTCGAAATTTAGTTGGGATAAAACAGTTGAAGGACTTGTTCAAGTGTATGAAAAAGCAATATCTACACCAATTAAATCAGTTAGAAACCTAAAGGTTATTTAAGTGAGTAACGAATATAAATTAATTCTTCTAAGACATGGCGAAAGCCAATGGAATGCACTTAATTTATTTACAGGTTGGGTTGATGTTGATTTAAGTGAAAAAGGAATTTTAGAAGCAAAACGTGGTGGAGAGCTATTAAAAGAGAAAAATCTAATTCCTGACTCTCTTCATACTTCTGTCTTAAATAGAGCAATAAAAACTTCAGAATTAGCTTTGCAAGCTGCAGGAATTAAAGACATTCCTACGAAAAGATCTTGGCGACTCAACGAAAGACATTACGGTGCTCTTCAAGGTTTAAATAAAAAAGATACTTTAGATAAATATGGAGAAGAGCAATTTATGCTGTGGAGAAGGTCATTTGATGTGCCACCACCACCAATTGATCCTAACGATAAATATGCTCAAAATAATGATCCAAAATATAAGGACATACAAAAATCTGACATTCCTCTAACAGAATGTTTGAAAGATGTAGTTAAAAGAGTTATTCCCTACTGGCAAGAAGAAATAGTTCCAGAATTAAGAAATGGCAAAACTGTTCTTGTAGTAGCTCATGGTAATTCTTTGAGAGCTTTAATTAAATATTTAGAAAATATTAGTGATGAGGATATTGCTAAATTAAATCTTCCCACAGGAATTCCCTTACTTTACAGATTAGATGAAAACTTTAAACCAGTAGTTTTAGGTGGAGAATATTTAGACCCTCAAGCTGCAAAAGAAGCAATTAGTGCAGTTGCTAATCAA
>CAZZKM010000010.1:0-37109 GCA_964655115.1 uncultured Bifidobacterium sp. | reverse complement strand
GAAGGAAACTTGGGTTTTATTCGTGCGGTAGAAAAATTTGATTACACTAAAGGTTACAAATTCTCAACTTATGCAACTTGGTGGATTCGCCAAGCAATAACTCGCGCTATGGCAGATCAAGCAAGAACTATTCGTATTCCAGTGCACATGGTTGAAGTAATTAATAAGTTAGCCAGAGTTCAAAGACAGATGTTGCAAGATTTAGGTCGCGAACCTACCCCGGAAGAATTAGCAAAAGAATTAGATATGACGCCAGACAAAGTTATTGAAGTTCAAAAATACGGACGTGAACCAATTTCACTTCATACTCCACTCGGCGAAGATGGAGATTCAGAATTTGGTGATCTAATTGAAGATTCTGAGGCTATTGTTCCAAGTGATGCAGTTTCTTTCACTTTGTTGCAAGAACAATTAGATTCAGTCTTGGACACTTTAAGCGAACGTGAACGTGGAGTAGTTCGCATGAGATTTGGACTTACCGATGGCCAACCAAAAACTTTAGATGAAATTGGCCAAGTCTATGGAGTCACTCGCGAAAGAATTCGACAAATAGAATCAAAAACAATGTCTAAACTAAGACATCCATCTAGATCACAAGTATTAAGAGATTATTTAGACTAAAAAACTAGTTTGTAGCTTTTAATCTTTCAGTTTCGTCAATATATTCTTTTGCAATCAGTTTAAGTTTTTCCTCATGTTGTTTTGCATGATGACCGCAAAAAATCAAAGTTCCGCCAGTTGGAAGAGTAACTCGAACATAAGCTTGAGCACCACAACGATCGCAACGATCAGATGCGGTTAAAGCAGATCCTGCTGTTAGTACTGAACTCAATGTCTTCGCCTTTCTTCTAACTTTGGTTCCTTATTCAATCATCATGGCAAATAGATTTATTGCAACTCGAAGCAGCACCAAGGCGTGTCGGTGAAAACTGTCACAGGTTTCCTAAAAGGTGTTGCGGTGAGGGGAAAACAGCCCTAAAGCAAGCAGAATTAGGTAATAACTTATTTCGATGCACCTATTGCCAAAGGATTAATAAATTGAGTCCTACCAATACTGCGACCAATTCTGAATACAACGCAAAAAATCTTTCCGTACTTGAAGGATTAGAAGCGGTCAGAAAACGTCCGGGTATGTATATCGGTTCTACCGATGGACGTGGCTTAATGCATTGCGTTTGGGAGTTAATAGATAACTCAGTTGATGAAGCTTTAGCAGGACATGCAAAAAGAATTCATGTCAAATTAATGCCTGATGATTCTGTTCTAGTAATAGACGATGGACGAGGAATTCCTGTTGATGTTGAAGCAAAAACAAAATTAACTGGTGTGGAGTTAGTAATGACAAAACTTCATGCGGGAGGAAAATTTGGTTCAGGTTCATACACTGCTTCTGGAGGTTTACATGGAGTTGGAGCATCTGTTGTAAACGCTCTTAGTGTGCGTATGGATGTTGAAGTAGATAGAAATGGTAAAACTCATAAAGCATCTTTTCAAAGAGGTACCACAGGAGTTTTTAAAGGCGAAGGACCAAATGCAAAATTTACTAAAGAATCTGGTTTAAAAATTGCAGGTAAATCAGCTAAAGCAACTGGAACCAGAGTTCGATTCTGGCCAGATCCAGAGATATTTGTAAAGGATTTGCATTTAGATGCTGCAGCTTTAATGCAGCGTGCAAGACAAACTGCTTTTTTAGTGCCTGGTTTAGCAGTAGCCGTTTCTGATTTACGGGACAAAGAAAAAACAGAAGTTGAATATAAATTTAAAGGTGGCATAACAGAATTTGTAGAACATATGTCAAGCGGAGAAGCAATCACTAGCGTCATTCGCTTGCAAGGAAAAGGTAATTTCACAGAAAATGTTCCAGTTTTAGATGACCACGGTCACATGCGACCTAAAGAAGTTGAAAGAGATATGGCAGTTGATGTTGCGTTGCGTTGGAACAATGGTTTTGATACCGAAGTTAAATCATTCGTCAACGTTGTAGCTACCCCTAAAGGTGGAACGCACGTTGCAGGTTTTGATAGAGCGATTGTTAAAGTAATTAATGATCAACTTAAGAGTCAAAGAGTTTTAAAAAATAATGAAGAAAGTGTTTTAAAAGAAGACATTTTAGAAGGTTTAACCGCAGTTATAAGTGTGCGTTTACCTGAGCCACAATTCGAAGGTCAGACTAAAGAAATACTTGGCACACCTGCTGCTCAAAAAATAGTTGCAACAGTTGTGACTGATGAATTTATTAAATGGTTTAAAAATCCACCTCGTGGCGATAAGGCTAAAACTAAAGTTCTCTTAGAAAAAATTGCTAACGCTGCAAGAGCAAGAATTGCAGCAAGAAATCAAAGAGATGTTCAAAGAAGAAAAAATGCAATTGAATCATCTTCACTACCTGCAAAACTTGCAGATTGCAGATCAAATGATGTTGAGAATTCTGAATTATTTATCGTTGAGGGTGATAGTGCATTAGGAACAGCAAAACTTGCTAGAAATTCTGAATATCAAGCACTGCTTCCAATTAGAGGAAAAATTCTAAATGTTCAAAAAGCATCTGTTGCCGATGTTTTGAAAAATGCCGAATGCGCTTCAATTATTTCAGTTGTTGGGGGAGGGTCTGGTAAAACATTTGATTTAGAAGAAGTTCGTTATAGCAAAATAATTTTAATGTCTGATGCAGACGTTGATGGGGCTCACATTAGATGCTTGTTATTGACTTTATTTCACAGATATATGAAACCGCTTTTGGATAGCGGAAGAGTTTTCGCAGCTGTCCCACCACTTCATAGAATTGAAACGGTTGCTAGTGGTAAAAAATCAGGCGAGATAATTTATACCTATTCTGATGAAGAAATGAAAAAAACAGTATCTGCTTTAGAAAAATCAGGTCAAAAGATTAAGCAACCAATTCAAAGGTACAAAGGTCTTGGTGAAATGGATGCAAAACAATTAAGAGAAACAACTATGAACAGAGATTCAAGAACTTTACGCCGAATAACTGTTAAAGATGCTGAAGAGGCAAGTGAAGTTTTTGATTTATTAATGGGTACAGATGTAGGGCCAAGAAAAGAATTTATTGTTCATGGAGCAGATGAACTAGATAAATCTAGAATTGACGCTTGATTTATTCAACGCTTCCAGATGAATGGCCTGGAAATAAATGTGCTTCTGGATTAATTGCAACTGCAGCATTGTTAACCGCTGTAGCTGCTTCACCAAAGCCCACAGAAATTAGAGCAACTTTTCCAGGATAAGTTGAGATATCTCCTGCAGCAAAAACTCTTTCAATATTTGTATGCATTCCAGAATCAACTACGATTTTTCTAGCTTCTAAATTTAATCCCCAGTTTGCTAAAGGGCCAATGTTTGCAGTAAAACCTAAAGCGGCAACTAAAGTTTGGCAATCAATAACTTTAGTTTCATTTGTTTTACTGTTTTTATATTCAATTTTTTCAATCTGTCCATTACCTATAACTTGGGTAACTTCGGCCTCTGTCACCAAATTGACACCTAATTTAGAAACTTGATCAACTGTTGCTTGGTGGGCTCTAAATTTATCTCTTCTGTGAATTAATGTAATTGATTTTGCAATTGGAAAAAGTTCATTTGCCCAATCAAAAGCTGAATCACCACCGCCAACGATAACTACGTCTTTACCTTTATGCTCATCAAGTTTTGGAACGAAATGAACTAATCCTTTACCGCCCCAACCATCAGCAGCGGGTAGTGGGCGCGGGGTAAATTTACCAATTCCACCAGTGATGATTACTGATTTTGCAACAATTGTTTCTTTTTCTGAACTTATAGTTATAGATTTGTCAGAGTTAACTTCTAAGGTTGTTGCTGTTTGATTTAGGAAAAATTTTGGATTAGAGGGTTTTGCTTGATTTAGAAGACTTTCAATTAAATCTTTACCTTTAATCGAGGGAAATCCACCCACGTCAAAAATTGCTTTTTCTGGATACATAGCAGTAATTTGTCCACCTGGTTCTTCCAAGCTATCCATAATGGCAACACTCATACCGCGAAATCCTGCATAGTAAGCACCATATAAACCTGCAGGTCCAGCACCAATTATCAAAATGTCAAAATTATGATTTGCCATGGCACTATTCTGCTATATCTTTAATTTTTTGCTACTTGGGCTTACGAAGTTAATCAAGCATCAACTAATTCATCAGATTTTTTAATTGCCTCGCTAATTATTTTTCCTGATTCAGAAACTAGTGAAGTCCTTCGTGGTGTTGAGAAGTATTTAGCAACTGCAGAAAGCTCTTCTGCGACTGTGTTTCTTAATTTTTTAGAACTTGCCAATATGGATTTTAAGTCTGAAATTGTCTGAGTCAATTGTTTTTGTTCAGTTTGTAATTCAAGTTTTGAAGTTTTAGTTAATCTACGAAGTGGCATATCGAGAATATAGGTAGCTTGAGAATCTGAAAGTTTAAAAGTTTTCATTAGGCCATTTTTAGCTTCTTGTGCATCATCGCTTGATCGAATTAATTTAATAACTTTATCTATGTCAACAATTGCTAACAAAAGACCTTCAACAAGGTGCAATCTATCTGTTGCTTTGTCTAACCTAAATTTACTTCTTCTTTTAACAACATCAATTCTATGTTCTAAATAAACTTCTAATAAATCTTTTAAACCTAAAGTTCTAGGCCTTCCTTCAACTAGTGCAACATTGTTAATCGAGAATGACTCTTCCATTGGAGTAAGTCTGTACAAGTCACTTAATACTTTTTGAGCATCATGACCATTCTTTATTTCAATTACTAACCTTAAACCTTTTTCACCATCTGTTAAATCAATTACTCTTGAAATTCCTTGTAGTTTTTTACCTTCAATTAGGTCTTTAATTCTTTCAATAACTTTTTCTGCACCAATATTAAATGGTAATTCTGTAATTATTAAACCATCTTTTTTAGCTTTAACTTTTTCAATTTGAACAGTTGCTCTCATTCGGAAAGCACCTTTGCCAGTTAAATACGCTTCCTTTATTCCATCGCCAACTAAAATTTTTCCTCCACTTGGAAGATCTGGACCTGGCACGATTTTCATTAACTCTTTAGGTTTAACTTCAGGATTTTCAATGAGCATTAATAAAGCTTCAACAATTTCGCCCAAGTTATGCGGCGGCATATTTGTAGCCATACCGACTGCAATTCCAGTTGCCCCATTAACTAAAAGATTTGGAAAGGCTGCAGGTAAAACTTCTGGTTCAACTTCTCGTCCATCATAATTTGTTCTAAATTCAACAACATCTTCATCGATTGATGCTGTTAAACCAAGAGCAGTTGGAGCTAAACGACATTCTGTGTAACGCATTGCAGCAGGACCGTCATCTAAAGATCCAAAATTTCCTTGTCCATCAATTAAAGGAATTCTTAATGAAAATGGTTGTGCCATGCGAACAAGCGCGTCATAAATTGCACCATCGCCATGAGGATGTAATCGACCCATAACTTCACCAACCACACGTGCACTTTTTACGTGGCCTCTTTCAGGACGCAAACCCATTTCATTCATTTGATAAAGAATTCTTCGTTGTACTGGTTTTAAACCATCTCTTGCATCAGGAAGAGCGCGAGAATAAATAACTGAATAGGCATATTCTAAAAATGATCCACGCATTTCTCGTGAGACATCAATATCAATAATTTTTTCTGGATTTAAAGGCAAAGTAACATCTTTAGATTTTTTACTCGCCATTATTTAACCTCAATAAGAATTTTTGGTAACCGGCTTTAATCATGCCTTTTTATATTTCAAAATCGGTGCTGCCACACCGAAGGGAGTACTTATTGGCCACCTTTTGAACCAAAAAGAATTTCATCCCAACTTGGTACTGAAGCTCTTTTGCCTTTGGCATGTTTTGGTGTGTCATTTACGGCAATTGGTTCAACTATTTCCTCTATTGTTTCCTCAACTTTTATTTCAGTTTTTATATCTTGCTGAGCTACAACAGGAGTTGATTTACTTATAATCGGTTGAACTTCAACAACAGGTTCTTGTTTTGGAATCGGTACTGTATTTGAAACATCTTGTTTAACTCCCTCTGGAGTCACCCATTTAGGAAGTTCCTCTTTTACTTCTTCGACAACTTTTGGAACGCTTACTAATTTTGGTGCTACATGTTCAATAGTTGGAGTGTGATTTATTTCTGGTGATACATCAAGTAGCCATCTTGCAACATCGTCAAGTGGTGCAATTGTTGCAACGTCAGGATCAAATGCCCAATGTGCTTCTGTTTCACCTTTTTTACCAATAAAAGAGCAAGCGATATTCCATCGGCCATCTTCTCTTCTCCAGGCATCCCATTTTGTAGATTCAATATCTCCACCGCCATGCAAAATTCTGGTTTGAACTATTTCATCAAAAGCTGCACTGCCATGCGCTCTTCTAATTTCTGTTTCTCTTGCTCTTTTTGAAATCCAATATCTTTCTTGTAAAACAGGAGGTTCAAATCTTTTAATTCTTTCTAAAGGAATACTGCTAACTAAAGCTAAATCTTCTGCTGCTATTCCTGCACGTATTCTTGATTGAATTTCAGCAACACTTAATTCATGATCTTTGTCATGCACAGAAGCTTTTGGTCTTTTTTTCCAATTACGTGCTGCATCTCTAGTTTTCTCATCTAGATCTAATGCAAATTCATTTCCATTTTCATCTTTCAAAACAAATTTTGAACCATCATCGCTTAAGGATCCAAAGGTTAATTTTTTAGCCACGCGACACCTCCAAAACTTGTGTTACAGGAGTGAATAGGGACTTTTCCTGTGTAGGAATAACGCTACGAGAAAAACACTAATTAATTATGAATTTACAGAGCGCGAGTCTGCGCGTCTTAAATCCTTAAAAGTTGTCACAGTAATCACAAAACACAACAAACCAGCAAGAGTTACAACCCAAAATGCAGTTTGTGCGCCTTCATTGTCCAAGACCCATCCAGAGATTGCTGCTGCAACAGCAATTCCAAGACCAGCTCCTGTGTTTGCCCACGCAAATCCTTCAGTCAATCGATTTTGTGGAACAAGTTGACCAATCAAGGTGTATCCAGAAATTAAAACAGGTGAAATTGCCAGACCTGAAATTAAGAGTGTAATAAATAGGCTTGGCATTGTGGAAATAAATGGCAATGGCAATAAGGAAACCGCAAAGATAAACGAAGTTATTAAAAATCTGTGTGAGAGTTTATTTTTAAAATGAATTGCTCCCATGGCAATGCCTGCTACCAAAGATCCCAAAGACCATGCTGCAATTAGTGCTCCAGCTAATTCAGGGGTTTCTTTTTCTCGACTAAAGGCAACAGCAATAACTTCTGCTGCACCAAAAACTGCGCCTAAAAGAATGTAAACCAAAAATACTGAAAAAACTCCTGGATATAGAATTGCTGATTTTCCTTTTGAATCATGTGATTTGTGTATTTCTGGTTGAGTATTTTTTTGACTGGCTAACCAAATTCCTCCCAGGGTAACTAGTAAAGCAGCTATCAATAAACCTGAGGCGTCATAAACGGCTACGCAAAGAATTGTGACTAGGGGAGGTCCAAAGATAAAAATGATTTCATCTAAAACACTTTCCATGGCAAATGCAGTATTTTGTTGCTGAGAATTTTTAACTGATTTCTTCCACCTAGCTCTTACATAAGGTCCAACTGTTGGAACTAAAGCTCCAGAAATAATTGCGGTAAAAAGTACCAAGTAAATATTGAAATTTTGAACTATTAAAAAAATAGTTACCAGTAAAAAACTTACATGAACACTTAATTGCACAGGAATGATGCGATTTTGTCCTAATCGATCTGCAAACCTAGAAGTTATTGGTCCACCAATTGCTGCAGCAATAGCAAAAGCAGCGGAAATGACACCAGCTTTGAAATATGAACCTGTCCTGGATTGGACTAGTAAAACTGAACCCAAACCATACATAGAAATAGGAAATCTTGCAATCAATCCCGCTAGTGAAAATTGAATCGCTCCAGGCAAGATCAAGATATTTTTATATTTAGTAAGCACGACCTCAACGCTACTTGTTTAATGGTTTAAGACAAGATAGGTGGTGTGACTGAGTCGTTAAATCAAAGTTTGCTCAAATTAGCCCTTGATATTGCTAAAACCACTAGTGACCTATTAGTTAATGAACGACCAGTAAAAATGGCTTATGAATCCAAGTCAACCCCTGTTGATTTGGTAACGGAAATGGACAAAAAAGCAGAACAACATATTGTGCAAAGAGTTCAAGATATTAGACCCAATGATTCTTTTTTGGGGGAAGAAGGAACAGCAAATCAAGTAAGCAATCCATCAAACGTGCGTTGGATAATTGACCCAATAGACGGAACCGTGAACTACTTTTATAACCATCCATATTGGGCTGTGTCTATTGGAATTGAAATAGATGGGGAAATTCAAGTTGGAGTAGTGGCAGCTCCTTTGTTGCATGAAATTTATTATGCAGTCAAAAATGAAGGTGCATATCTTGAGCACGATGGTAAAAAATCTAAATTACAAACTAATTCTGGTGCAAAGTTAGATAAGGCATTGGTGGCAACAGGTTTTGGATATGACCCGGAAAGAAGAAAAAAACAAGGAGCAGCACTTGCAGAAATGGTGGTTCTTGCTCGCGATACAAGAAGAGCAGGAGCTGCATCAATTGATTTTTGTTATGTAGCAGCCGGAAGACTTGATGCTTATTATGAGTTTGGACTTTACCCTTGGGATTTTGCGGCTGGTTCTTTAATTGTCACAGAAGCAGGTGGACGAGTTGGAGGATTGAATGGAACAAAACTTGGTGGAGATTGGGCTTTAGCAGCAAATGCAGATTTATTTGATGTATTAAATCAAGAAGTTAGCAGTTTAAATGATAAGTACTTTAATTAATTTTTTTTAAAGTATTTTTATAGACTTTTGTTAATTCTAAATAATGATTTACCCCATCTTCAAAACTATTTGATTCAATTGCGTTTTCTTTAATTTTTACTGGCACGCCAAGTGCTAGTGCATTTTCAGGGATAGTTTTTCCAGGAGGCACTAATGATTGAGCCGCGACTAAAGCGCCCTTTTTTACTAAAACTCTTTCTAAAACGGTGGAACCAGATCCAATTAGACATCTATCTTCAATTACGCATCCTTCTAAATGAGTGTTATGTCCAATTACGCAACGTGAACCAATAATTGTGGGGAATTGAGTTTGGCAATGGATGATGCTTCCATCTTGTATCGAGGTGTCCTCACCGATTTGGATATAACTTGAGTCTCCACGTAATACTGCACTTGGCCAAACACTGGAATTTGCACCAATTCGAACATCTCCAATTAATACAGCATCAGGATGAACAAACGCACTTTCATGTATTTGAGGAGATCTTCCATTTAGTTCATAAATAGGCATGTATTAGATTTGCCTCCCGTAGTCCTATTACATATCCTGGTGGACACATTAGGTTATGTGACCAGTGTGGCAAGACTCACCGGGTGAAAGTCTCGCGCAACTGGTCAGTTATACGGCATTATCCACGCGAAAGATAATTTTTTAAGAGGTGAAGAAATAAAGTGGCAACAGATTACGATGCACCGCGAAAATCGGATGAAGAATTAGCAGAAGATTCGCTTGAGGAATTAAAAGCTCAACGAGCAGAAGCAACTAATCCACAAGTTGAAGTGGACGAAAACGACGTTTCTGATTCTGTTGAATTGCCAGGCGCTGACTTATCTGATGAATCTTTAACTGTAAGAGTTTTACCTAAACAAGCAGATGAATTTACTTGTTCAAAATGTTTCTTGGTTATGCATAAGTCAAGAATTGCAAAAGAAACTAAAGGTAAAGCCGTTTGTATTGAATGCGCTTAATTTTTCTTCTTTAGATTTTTTTGAAGTAAATTTTCCACTAAAGACATGGCAATTGTGCTGATGGCGGTCCAAGTAAGAACTTGTCCTAATGGTTGATCTTTATCACCAGGTTTAGGTGGCTTTTGTCCCATAATTTTGGTGTAACTTTTAGCAAGAAGTTTTCTAGCAAAAAATGTGACTATAAGTACCAAAATAGAAGAAATGATTCCTAGCGAACTTTTCTTCTTTTTTCTTCTCATATTTAATATTCTAATACATCAATCTTGTTGTAAAACATTCTTTACTTGTGAACCTTTTCTGGTAGAAACTAACCAGTAACTATGGGGATCAGTTGGGTCATCAAATTCAATTTTTATCGAAGTAGAAATGAGAGGAGAAATTGCATGAAAAGCTTTCAAGTCTGTACTTACTCCTCTTAATTGTGTTGTTTCAAGAGCGTTTAGTGCTTCAATTTGGGTGATTATTTTTAAAGGTAATTTTGCCTTACCGGCATAAAAAAATTCGGAATCTATTTTTATTTCAGGAGAAAATTTATAGGAAATAAAACATAAAAGCAAAGTTGTTATGGCAAAAATAACGAAAGCAACACTTGATCCAAAAATGGCACTCATTGAAACAGAAAGCATCAAACTTATTCCCACAAGAAATAGCCAGGCCCAGAAAGGTGGAAGTAATTTCTCACGAAATTGTAAGTTGCTCATACTTTAACTTTGCCAGAGAAGTATTCTTGAAACTGTGTCAGTACCTTCAGCACTAGAAATTTTGGTCACAAAACTTCATCCTTCTGCCATAATTCCAACTTATGCAAAACCAGGAGATGCTGGTGCAGATTTATATGCAATTGAAGAAAAAACTTTGAATCCAGGTGAAAGATCTTTAATAAAAACTGGAATCGCAATTGCCTTACCTGATGGTTATGTCGGTTTAGTTCATCCTAGGTCTGGTTTAGCTTTGAAAAATGGAATAAGTGTGGTTAATTCTCCTGGAACAATTGATTCTGGTTATCGAGGAGAAATCGGAGTTGTTTTAATAAATCATGATTTAAATGAGAATTTTACAATAAAAGTTGGAGATAGAATTGCCCAATTAGTAATTCAAAAGTTTGATACCGCCACATTTAAAATTGTTTCCGAATTACCGCCCTCTGAAAGAGCAAGCGGTGGATATGGATCAACAGGGAAATGAAATCATTAAAGGAATATTTAAAAAATTTTTATGCAAGCGATGAAGAATTGGCAGCGGAAGAACTTTCTGAACAGGCTGAAAATAGGGGCTCTACTCTTATTGATGAAATTGAACGTGGAAAATTAATTCAAGTAACAGGTGTTGTAAAAAGTGTGATAGTTCAACCAAGCACCCAAAATCCATCATATGAAGTTGAAGTTTTTGATGGCAGTGGAAATCTTATAGTTATTTGGCAGGGAAGAAGAAAAGTTTCGGGTGTGGAACCAGGAACACAAATTGAAGTCGAAGGTCGAATCACTTTTTTGAATGGCAAACCGTGTTTAAATAATCCAATCTATAAAATTTTAAATAACGAAAAGGAATAATTTGGAAAACAAAGATTCGATTGGGGAAAAAGAGCTTTTAGACAAGGCTTTGGGCGGCTGGAGAGGTTTAGTCGATTCAGCTTTACCCTCTTTGTTATTCGTGGTTATTTTTGTTTTTCAAAAAGATTTGAATTTAGCACTCATAACTTCAGTAGTGGCAGGACTTGTTTTATTGGTTTTTAGACTTTTTGAGAAAAAGAGTCTTACTCAAGTAATTGGTGGATTTTTTGGCTTACTTTTTTCAGTGTTTTTAACTTGGCGCACCAATGATGCTAGTAACTTTTTTTTAACAGGAATCATTACAAATTTAGTTTATGGATTAGCTTTATTTATTTCTTTAATTGTTAAAAGACCATTATTAGGCTACATAGTTGGATCTTTAATTGGAAATACTTCAGGATGGTTGAAAGATAAACTTTTAGTGAAGGCCTACACGACAATTACTTGGATCTGGGTTGGCGTATTTTCTGTAAGAGTTGCAGTTCAAGTCCCACTTTATTTATCAGACAATATTGCAGTTTTAGGTCCAATAAAAATTTTTATGGGCTGGCCTTTGTATCTATTTGCAGCTTGGATAAGTTATCGAATTGTTCAAACCGCTAGAAGTAAAGCTTAAAAAATTATTTACAACACAAAAGATTTCTTAAAGTTGGTTGCTGAGCAGTAGTTGCTACAACCAATAATTCATCTCCTGCTTCCAAAGGATCATCTGGATGAGGTGAAATAACTCTTTTATCTCGCAATATTGCAACTAGGGCTGTATCAATTGGCCATTCAACATCTCCAACTTTTTTACCAATTACTGGTGAATCAGTTGGCAAAGTTACTTCTAACAAATCAGAACCTGATTGTCTTAAAGTAAACAATCTAACAAGTTCACCAACCGTTACAGCTTCTTCAACTAATGCAGTCATCATTTGTGGAGTTGATACAGAAAAATCAACACCCCATGCATCATTAAATAACCATTCATTTTTTGGATGATTTACTCGGCCTACAACTCTTGGCACACCGTATTCGGTCTTTGCTAAAAGTGAAACTACAAGATTTACTTTGTCGTCTCCAGTTGCTGCGACAACAATTTGTGCTTTTGCTAAATTTGCTTCATCTAAGGCATCTGGTTCACATGCATCTGCTAATACTGTGTTGGCTCCAGATTTTTTGGCACTTGCAATTGCGTCTGGATCTTCATCAATAACAGTTACTTCATGACCATTTTTTATTAGATCTCTAGCAATAGCTCTTCCTACATTTCCTGCCCCAGCGATAACAATTAACATTTTTATTCCTTTGGTCCTGCAGCAAAAACGTTTTCAACTAAATCTCTATCTTTTACTTGATAAATTGCATGAATTAAATCGCCTTCTTGCAAAACAGTATCTCGATCTGGAAGTAAAGCTCCGCCAAAGCGACTAATCAAAGCAACTCTTACTTTGGCTGCCTCTGAGAGTTGACCAACTTTTTTACCAAACCATTTTGGAGATAAGAAAACTTGGGCAAGAACTACATTGCCACTTGGATCTCTCCACTCTTCTTGTGCACCGAGTGGAAGAAGTCTTCTTAAAACTTGATCAGTTGTCCAAGCAACACTTGCAACCGTTGGAATTCCCAGGCGTTCATAAACTTTTGCTCTTCTTGGGTCATAAATTCTTGCGACAACCAAAGGAACATTAAATGTCTCACGAGCAACTCTTGCAGAAACTATATTTGAATTATCACCAGAAGAGACTGCTGCAAATGCTTGAGCTTTTTCGATTCCAGCTTCAATTAAAGTATCGCGATCAAAACCAATTCCTAAAACTTTTTGTCCAGTGAAATCATCACCTAAAATTTGAAATGCACTTTCTTCTTTATCAATTATTGAAACACTGTGACCAAGTTCTATCAAACGAAAAGAAAGAGCGGATCCAACTCGACCACAACCCATAATGACTACATGCACTTAGGATTAATCCTTTGAAAGATTTAACTTCTAATTCATACGCTACACGTAATCTCCGGTTAATTAAGGGAGTGGTTGATGGATTAGAATTGAATTGTTGCGTAGTCTTGAGGGATTGTGGCAATTTTTACAACGTCTGTTAAGCGTTTACTACTTGGTCGCGCGTTAAGAAGTGACAAGCTAGGCGACACACTTTTACCCAAAAGAATTGCTTTACCTGTTTTTGCTTCAGATGCTTTGTCATCAAATGCGTATGCCACTCAAGAAATTCTTTTAGTACTAAGTATTAGCGGACTTGTTTATTTAAATAGTTCAATTTGGGTCGCCCTTGCCGTTGCTTTTGTAATGGGTGTGGTGGTGATGTCTTATCGACAAAATGTGCACGCTTATCCAAGTGGTGGAGGAGATTACGAAGTTGTCACTACTAATTTAGGTAAAAAACCAGGACTTGTTGTAGCAAGTGCGTTGATGGTTGATTATGTAATGACCGTTGCAGTTTCAATATCTGCTGCTAAAGACAATATATCTTCCGCAATTCCTTTTTTTGCAAATCATGGTGTGGCATTGACTATTGGTTTGATTGTTTTATTGACTGTTTTAAATTTAAGAGGAGTCAAAGAATCGGGAACTTTGTTCGCGATTCCAACTTATGCATTTATTTTTTCAATTGCTCTGATGGTTATTTGGGCGGGTTTTCAATTAAGCCAAGGAGTTGAATTAAAGGCAGAGAGTGCAGATTGGACAATTAGAGCCGAGCAATCATTAACAGGTCTTGCCTTAATTTTTTTATTTGCTCGAGCATTTTCCTCTGGCTGTACAGCGCTAACAGGTGTTGAAGCCATCTCAAATGGAGTTCCTGCATTTAGAAAACCAAAAAGTAAAAATGCTGCCACAACATTATTACTACTTGGATTAATTTCTTCAACCATGTTTTTATCTATAACTTATTTAGCAATGAAAACCGGTGTGAAAGTTGCTGAACATTCCGAAAATTTAATCGGTTTACCTGAAGGTCAGGTTCAAAAAACTGTAATTGTCCAAATTGCGCAAGCAACATTTGGTAATTTTTTCATAGGAACTTTAATTATCGCCGCCGTTACGGCTTTAATTTTGGTTCTTGCTGCAAATACAGCATTTAATGGTTTTCCTGTTTTAGGCTCAATTCTTGCTCAAGATAAATATTTACCAAGACAACTACACAATAGAGGTGACAGACTTGCCTTTAGTAATGGAATTATATTTTTATCTTTAGCTGCAATTTTAATTGTTTATGCATTCGACGCAAGCGTTACTCGCTTAATCCAACTTTACATTTTAGGTGTATTTACTTCATTTACTTTAGGTCAACTTGGCATGATTAAACATTGGACCAAATTGATCGCTGTGTCGAAAGATACAGCTGAAAAAAATAAAATGATTCGTTCAAGAATAATTAATTCCATTGGATTTATGTTGACTTCAACAGTTCTTGTAATAGTTTTAGTTACAAAATTTACTCATGGTGCATGGATGGTAGTAGTAGCTGTACCACTTCTCATGGCGATAATGAGTTCAATTTTTTACTATTACAAAAAAGTAAGTAATGAATTGACTTTGACAGATGATTCAATGCAAGTTTTGCCAAGTCGAGTTCATGGAATTGTTTTAGTTTCAAAAATGCATAAACCAACAATGAGGGCTATTTATTATGCCCGCGCTACTAGACCAAGCACTTTAGAAGCAATAACTGTTCGAGCAAGTGATAAAGAAACAGATGAATTAGTAAAACAATGGCAAAGTTTGGAAATCCCAGTTCCCTTGAAAGTGCTCGATTCTCCATTTAGAGAAGTTACAAAGCCAATCCTTGATTATGTAAAAAGTATTCGTAGGCAAAGCCCAAGAGATGCAATATCAATATTCATTCCTCAATATGTTGTTGGACATTGGTGGGAACAACTTTTGCACAATCAATCAGCAATAAGACTAAAATCTCGACTTTTATTTACCCCCGGAGTAATGGTGGTTAGTGTTCCTTGGCAATTGATGTCATCGGAAAATGCAGCAAATAAAGAACCAAAAGTCGCTCCTCAAAATTTAAGACGTTCATAAATAAATAGTGAATCCTGGAGACGTTCTTACTTTAAACATAGAAAAAGTTGCCCATGGTGGATTTTGCGTTGCAAGACATGAAGGCATTGTCATTTTTGTCCGTCATGCCTTACCCAATGAAAAAGTTGAAGCGCAATTAATTTCTCTAGCACCAGGAAAAAAATCTTGGTTTGCTCAGACTTTGAAAGTAATCAACGCTTCAAAATTTAGACGAAATTCTCCATGCCTTTATTTCAAAAGCGATGGTTGTGGAGGTTGCGACTGGATGCACACCTCTGCTTCTTACCAACGCCAATTAAAACTAGAAGTGCTAATTGAACTTCTTGAAAGATTGGGAAAAATTACACATGCAAGAGAAATTTGTCGCATGAATGATGTTGATCCTGAAGAAAAAAATTGGAGAACAAAAATCAGAGTTATCGCAAACGATAAAGGAGAATTAGGTTTTAGAAAGTATAGAAGTAGTGAAATTCAAGTTATTGATAAATGCTTAATTGCAGCTGAGGAAATAAATAAATCTCTTAAAGAAGTTGGCAAAAAAATCTCTGGCTCAGAAATTGAATTAATTAAGAATAACGAGGAGGTAATTGTTTTAGGAAAAGATTCAAAAAATATTAAAATAAATCGAACAGTTAACGACAATAATTACGAAGCTAGCGGTAGCGGATTTTGGCAAATTCACCCAAAGTCATTAGACGTCTTATCTGAATTAATTGAAAAAGATATTAAGAAAATGTCAGTTGAATCATTCCTGGATCTTTATTCAGGGGTTGGAGTTTTTTCCTCTGTTATTTTAAAAATTTTTCCGAATGCTTCAGGATTTGTAATCGAAAGCGATAAAGAGGCTGCAGAAAGTGCTAAAAAAAATCTAAGTCAATTCAAAAAGGTAAAAATATTAAAACAGAAAGTTGAAAACTGGATTTTTACAACCAGAGAAAAATTTGACCTAATAGTTTTAGATCCACCAAGATCTGGAGCTGGAGTAAAAGTTATGCAGAGTATATGCAAAAAAGCCAAACAAAAAATTATTTACATAGCCTGCGATCCTGCCTCATTAGCCAGAGATACTGCTGTGGCAAAAGAGAATGGTTGGGTGCTTGAAAAAGTTGAAGTCTATGACTTGTTTCCGATGACTCATCACTTTGAAAGCGTGGCAGTTTTCACACGAGGATAAAAGTAGAATTTTGCCCACTGATAGTCTTTGAATAATTAGTAAATCGCGAGGTTTGATGAGCATAAATTCTTTTGGCGCAAAAGTAAATCTTGAATTTAACTCAAGAACTTGTCAAATGTTTGATATCAATAAAGTTGAAGGCTCTAAATCTTTACCATTTAGTTTAAAAATACTTCTTGAAAATCTTTTAAGAACTGAAGATGGCATAAATGTCACCAAAGAACATATAAATGCAGTTGCTAATTGGGATGAGAATGCTGAACCAAGCATTGAGATTCCATACACACCTGCAAGAGTCATCATGCAAGATTTCACCGGAGTTCCAGCAATTGTTGATCTAGCAACGATGCGAGAAGCAATGATCGAATTAGGTGGCAATCCTGAAAAAGTAAATCCTTTAGCACCTGCAGAATTAGTGATTGATCATTCAGTAATTGCGGACTCATTTGGTTCGAATATGTCTTTTCAAATAAATGTTGACTTGGAATATGAACGAAATGAAGAACGATATCAATTTTTAAGATGGGGCCAAGGTGCTTTTTCTGAATTTAAAGTAGTTCCACCAGGAACTGGAATTGTTCATCAAGTAAATATAGAAAATTTAGCTAGAGTCGTTTTTGAAAAAGATCACCTGGTTTATCCAGACACTGTTGTAGGAACAGATTCTCACACCACAATGGTTAATGGTTTAGGTGTTTTAGGTTGGGGAGTTGGAGGAATTGAAGCAGAAGCTGCAATGCTTGGCCAACCAGTAAGCATGTTAATTCCAAAAGTAGTTGGTTTTAAATTAATTGGATCTTTAAAAGAGGGTGTCACTGCAACAGATTTAGTTTTAACAATTACCGAAATTTTAAGAAAACATGGAGTTGTTGGAAAATTTGTTGAATTCTACGGAGCTGGCTGTTCTGCAGTTCCATTAGCTAACAGAGCAACTATTGGAAATATGAGTCCTGAATATGGATCAACGGTTGCAATTTTTCCAATTGATGAACAAACAATTGAATACTTAAAATTTACAGGTAGAAGTAAAGATCAACTATCTTTAGTAGAAAATTACGCTAAGACACAAGGTTTATGGCTAGATCCAAATCATGAACCAAGATTTAGTGAGCATTTGCAACTTGATTTATCAACAATTGAGCCAAGTATTGCAGGTCCAAAAAGACCTCAAGATCGAGTTAGCTTAAAAAATGCAAAAGAAAACTTTAATAAAGTTCTTCCCAATTACACAAATGAATTAGATAAAAAAATAGAAGTAAATCTAGATGGAGAAAAATTTAATTTAACTCATGGTGCAGTTGTTATTGCCGCTATTACTTCTTGTACCAATACTTCAAATCCTGAAGTAATGATTGGTGCAGGTTTAGTTGCGAAAAAGGCAGTTGAGTTAGGTCTTGCAAGATCGAGCTGGGTAAAAACAACTCTTGCCCCAGGATCACAAGTCGTGACAGATTATTTAAATAAATCTGGTTTAACCCCATATTTAAGTAAATTGGGATTTGATTTAGTGGGCTATGGCTGTACTACTTGTATTGGAAATAGCGGACCACTTCCAGAAGTTATTAGCGCAGCTATTAATAAAGCCGATTTAGCGGCAGTTTCAGTTTTAAGTGGAAATCGAAATTTTGAAGGTCGAATAAATCCTGATGTGAAGATGAATTATTTAGCTTCACCGCCACTGGTAGTGGCATATGCAATAGCAGGCACTATGAATATTGATTTAAATAATGATCCAATCGGAGTCAGCCACGATGGACAAAAAATTTATCTAAAGAATATTTGGCCAAGTTCAAAAGAAATTCAAGACTGCATTAATCAGGCAATAGATAGTGAAATGTTTGTTAAAAGATATGCCGATGTATTTAAAGGTGATGAGCGTTGGCAAAAACTTCCAACTCCTACCGGCAAGACTTTTACATGGTCAAACACAAGTACTTATGTAAGAAAACCGCCTTATTTTGAAAATATGCCAAAAACTCCTGAAAAAGTAACTGATATTTCAAATGCCCGAGTGCTTGCTTGGTTGGGAGATTCTGTAACAACCGATCATATTTCTCCTGCAGGAAGTATAAAGATTGATTCACCTGCTGGGAAATATTTAATTGAGCATGGGATTGATAAAAAAGATTTTAATTCTTACGGTTCAAGGCGAGGAAACCATGAAGTTATGATTCGTGGAACTTTTGCAAATATCAGATTAAAAAATAAATTACTAAAAGAAGTAGAAGGTGGTTTTACATTCAACTTCTTAAAAGATAAGCAAGATACAATTTATGATGCAAGTGTTGAATATATAAGTAATAAAATACCTTTAATAATTCTTGCCGGTAAAGAGTATGGATCAGGATCTTCAAGAGATTGGGCTGCAAAAGGAACAGCATTGCTTGGAGTAAAAGCTGTAATTGCAGAATCATACGAAAGAATTCACAGAAGTAATTTAGTTGGAATGGGAGTGTTACCACTTCAGTTTATTGATGGTCAAAGTGTTGAAACTCTTGGACTTGATGGTTCTGAAACTTTCAATATTTCAGGAATTGAAAAATTGAATGATAATTTAACTCCACAAACTTTAAATGTTTCAGCGCTTGGAAAAAATGGCGAAAAGAAATTTCAAGTTAAATTAAGAATTGATACACCAGGTGAAGCCGAGTATTACCGAAATGGTGGGATTTTGCCTTTCGTGTTAAGACAATTGGCTAAATAAAATGTCTCGCAATTTAGTTGCAGGAGTTGATTCCTCTACTCAATCTGTAAAAATAGTTATTAGAGATGCAAAAACGGGTGAGTTAGTCAGAGAAGCAAGAGGCTCTCATCCTGATGCGACAGAAGTTGATCCTGCTATTTGGTGGAATGAATTTGAATCAAAATCAAAAGATCTTTTTGAAGGTGTAAAAGCTATTTCAATTGGTGCCCAACAACATGGAATGGTTGTGGTAGACCAAAATAAAAATGTTGTCCGTGATGCATTGTTGTGGAATGACACTCGTTCGGCTCAAGATGCTACAGATTTAATTACTGAATTTGGTGGAGCACAAAATTGGGCTGATGCGATTGGATCTATGCCCGTTGCATCATTTACAGTAACTAAACTTCGATGGCTTGCAAAAAATGAACCCGAAAATGCAAAAAAAGTTTCTGGGGTTATGTTGCCTCATGATTATTTAAGTTGGAATCTGATGAATAAACCAGATGAATTTGTCACAGATAGAGGAGATGCATCTGGTACTGGTTACTGGTCACCAAAGACTAATGAATATAGAAAAGATTTATTAAAACTTGCTTTTGGAAAAGATTTACAAGTTCCAAGAGTGGCCAAACCAAATGAAGTTATTGGAGAAACTAAAACTGGGATAAAAATTGGACCTGGGACAGGTGACAACATGGCAGCAGCCTTAGGACTTGGTGCACAAACTGGCGACATTGTTATTTCGTTAGGTACATCTGGTACTGCATACACAGTTTCAGCAAATCCAACAAATGATTCGTCTGGAATTATCGCAGGTTTTGCTGATGCGACAGGAAACTATTTACCTCTTGCTTGCACTTTAAATGCTGCAAGAGTTATTAATGCAGGAGCTGCAACTTTAAATGTTTCTCTAGATGATTTTGCAAAACTTGCCTTAACAGCTGAACCAGGATCACAAGAACTTGTGCTGTTGCCATTTCTAGATGGTGAAAGAACTCCAAATCTTCCAAATTCAAAAGGTTCCTTACACGGATTAACTAGAAATAATTTAACTCCGGCTAACTTTGCAAGAGCATGTATTGAAGGAATGCTTTGTTCTTTGGCAGAAGCAAGTGATTACATTACTAATTTTGGTCAAAAAACTAAACCTAATCGAGTGGTGTTAATTGGTGGTGCTGCAGTTTCAAAAGCTGTGCAAGAAATTGCTGCAACATTATTCGAAGTTCCCGTACATATTCCGCCAATGTCTGAATATGTGGCAGACGGTGCAGCACGTCAAGCTGCATGGGTTTTAAGTGGTGAAAATAAACCGCCAGTATGGGAGCAAAAAGGAAGCATCGAAAAGCATTCAAACTTTAAACCAGCGGTCAGAAGCGCTTATAAAAATGCTTTTGAATCCCTATATAAATAGATTGTAAAAAATGTTACAAAAAGTTACCGAAAAGTAACATTTATCGTGCTTATTTGTGACCACCTTCGCTAGACCCTGAAAATGAGTTCAAGGTAAGTTATTGCCTATAGCAAATATTTTGCAATAAAAATCCTTTTGAAATGAGGTTGTGAATGTCTAGCGCTTTAACTCCAAAAAGAGAAGACAAATTTGCATTTGGACTTTGGACCATTGGCCATTCCGGTAGAGATCCATTTGGAGAAGCAACAAGACCACCTATTTATCCAGCTGATTTTGTTAGAAAACTTGGCGAATTAAATGTTTGGGGAGTTTCATTTCATGATGATGATTTACTTCCATATAAATCTTCACTTGCAGAACAAGACAAAATTAAAAAAGATTTTCGTAAAGCACTAGATGATTCTGGCGTTGTCGTTTCCATGGCAACAACAAATTTATTTACTCATCCTGTTTTTAAAGATGGAGCATTTACTTCAAATGATCCACAAATAAGAAAATATGCAATTCAAAAAGTTTTGAACGCACTTGATGTCGGTGCTGAATTTGGTGCACCTACTGCAGTGTTCTGGGGTGGACGTGAAGGTGTGGAAGCAGCAGGTTCTAAGTATCCACTTGATGCCCTTGAAAGATATAGAGAAGCTTTGAATTTCTTTATTGGTTATATAAAAGATAAAGGTTACAAAATGCGCATGGCGCTAGAACCAAAACCAAATGAACCAAGAGGTGATACTTTCTTGCCAACAATTGGTCATGCCATGGCATTTATTGAAACACTTGATGATCCAAGCATGGTTGGTATTAATCCAGAAGTTGCACACGAGACAATGGCTGGACTTTCTTTTTACCAAGGAGTTGCTCAAGCTGTTTGGCAAAAGAAGTTATTTCATATTGATTTGAACGATCAAAAAATTGGTAGATACGACCAAGATCTTCGTTTTGGTTCAGAAGGAATTAAAGATAATTTCTTCTTAGTTAGATTGTTAGAAAAAACTGGCTACTCTGGACCAAAACATTTTGATTCACGCCCATACAGAAATGAACATGGCGAAGGAATTTGGGAATTTGCCAAAAATTCAATGAGAAATTATTTAGCTTTAGCAGAAAAAGCACGCGCATACGATGCTGACCCAGAAGTAAAAGAAGCACATAAAGTTTCAGGTCACGATTCATTAGCGCAACCAACTGTCGGAGGTTATTCCTCAGATTCAGCTAACAAGTTGAAACAGGAGGTGTTTGACGCCGACAAGCTAGCAGAACGCGGATTCTTTAACGAGAGACTCGATCAGTTAGCTATAGATCACATTCTTGGTTTGAAAAAATAAAATCAAAAGTTTTATTTAATTCAAATCAAGATTAAAAACAAACAAAAGGAGAACTGAGTGTTAAAACGCTCTTTCGGAGTAGCAGCAGTTACCGCTGCAGCAGCTCTTTTATTAGCAGCATGCTCAAGCGGTTCAAGTGATTCCGCAGCAAGCGAAGAAACAGCAGCAGCAGAAGCTGCAAGCGGTTTAGCTTGCGTAATCTTGCCAGACTCTGCATCTTCCCCACGTTGGGAAAATGGAGATCGTCCAGCATTGAAGGAAGCACTAGAAGCAGCCGGTTTCACAACCGACATTCAAAATGCTGAAGGCGACACTGCAAAGATGTTGACCATTGGTGACCAAATGCTTGCATCTGGTTGCAACGTAATGATCATCACCGATTATCAAGGTGCTGGTGCACAAGTTGCTGCTAAATCAAAAGCACAAGGCGTACCAACAATCGCTTATGACCGTCCAATTGAAGGTGTTGACTACTACGTTTCATTTGACAACGTAACAGTTGGAACTCTTCAAGGTGAAGGTATCTTGAAGTGCTTAGCAGATGCAGGTAAAGATCCAAAGACCGCTGAATTGATCTTCCTAGATGGAGACCCAACAGACGGAAACGCAGCAATGTTTGCTGAAGGATATGACACTGCACTTAAAGCAGCAGGTGTAGAAGTTGACAAAGCCAAACTTGGCGCAAAACGTCCTGATGGAACATGGGATGGCGCAAAAGCTGGAACAAACTTCGAACAAGCTCTTACTGCAAATGGTAATAAAGTTGACGCAGTTGTGTCAGCAAACGACACCAACGCAGCATCAGCAATTGCAATCCTTGACAAGAACAACTTGAAAGTTCCAGTATCTGGACAAGATGCTTCTGTTGAAGGTTTGACAAACGTATTGTCAGGCAAGCAATGTATGACAGTCTTCAAAGATTATTTAGTTGAAGCTTCAACAGCTGCTGAATTGGCAATCGCAATCTTGAAGGGTGAAACCCCAACAACCAATAAACAATTGGCTGATGGAACACCATTCCAAGCAGCAGATCCACAAGCGTTGTATGCAGATGCAGCATCACTTGACGGATTCAAAGCAGCACTTGACCGCATTGGCAAAACCGCAGCAGATGTTTGCGTCGGCGATGCAGCAGCCAAGTGTACAGAAATCGGTCTTTCCTAAGATCTGATTTAAAGCACGTCTATATGGTCTTGGCACCTTTAATGGTGTCAAGACCATATATTTAAATAGAGCAATAACCTGGTCAAAGGAGAAAATTCTTGTCTAGTCAAACTCCAGTTATCGAGTTACGAGAAGTTAAAAAAAGTTTTGGTCCAGTAGAAGTTTTAAAAGGTGTAAATTTTTCAATTCGCGCAGGTGAAGTTACTGCTCTAGTCGGTGATAATGGTGCAGGTAAATCAACTTTAATTAAAGGTTTAGCAGGTATTCAGCCATATGATTCAGGCACAATTTTATTTGAAGGTAAAGAAGTAGAACTTACAAGTCCACGTCAATCATCTGATCTAGGAATAGATGTGGTTTATCAGGATTTAGCATTGTGCGACAACTTAGACATTGTGCACAACATGTTTTTGGGAAGAGAGCAAGCAAATAAAGGTGTTCTAGATGAAGGACACATGGAATCAAAAGCAGCAAGTACCCTTACCTCTTTGTCAGTAAGAACTGTGAAATCTGTTCGTCAAAAAGTTGCCAGACTTTCAGGTGGACAAAGACAAACTGTTGCAATTGCAAGAGCGGTTTTGTGGAATAACAAAGTAGTTATTTTGGATGAACCAACAGCTGCATTAGGTGTGGCTCAAACTGAACAAGTTTTGCAATTAGTAAGAAGACTTGCTGATGCCGGCAAAGCAGTGATAATTATTTCTCACAACTTACAAGATGTGTTCACTGTGGCAGATAGAATTTATGTTTTGTATTTAGGAAAAATGACAGCAGCTGTAAAGAAAACTGAAACTACTCAATCAGATGTAGTTGCATATATAACTGGAACTAAAACTCAAGAAAATATCGAGGCTTAACATGTCAAATCAAAATTCAATTCAAACTGGAAGCGAAGGCTCTTTACTGGATGCTTTTAAAGATTATGTTGTAAGAGTTCGAGGTGGAGAAACCGGTTCTCTTCCAGCACTTCTTGGTTTAGTTATTTTGGCAACGATATTTGCATTTGCAAATCCAATATTTTTAAAACCAATTAATTTTGCAAATCTTTTGACTCAAACAGCAACTGTTACCACACTTGCAATGGGTTTAACCTTTGTTTTACTACTGGGAGAAATTGATTTAGCAGCTGGAGTAACAGCTGGATTGTCTGCAGGATTTTTAGCAGTCTCGATGTTTAATTATGGAGTTTCATGGCCAATAGCTGTAATAATTGCGATTTTGTTTGGAATGTTGGTTGGGTTTTTAGTAGGAATACTGGTTGCAAAAGTAGGAATTCCCTCGTTCGTTGTAACGCTGGCGGCATTCTTAGCGTTTCAAGGTTTGCAATTAGTTGTTATCGGTAGAGGTGGATTAATTGGAATTGATGCTCCACCAATTCTTGCAATTATGAATAGACCAATGCCACTGATCTTTGGCTGGATTTTGTTACTAATTGTTTTTGGTTTATATGTGCTAACTTCACTTATTTCTCGAAGACAAAGAAGTGCATCAGGTCAAACTAGCAAACCAATAAGTATTTTGATTGCAAAATCTTTAACGTTACTAATTGTTGGAGCAGGTGTCGTCACATTTTTAAATCAAGAACGCGGTGCAAATCCTGCAGTTACATCACTTAAGGGCGTTCCATGGGTTGTACCAATTGTTTTAATACTTCTTGCAACAGGAACTTTTGTTTTAAATAGAACTAAATTTGGAAGACATGTTTATGCAGTTGGAGGAAATGCTGAAGCTGCAAGACGTGCAGGTATTCGTGTAGATCGAGTAAGAATCACGGTATTTATGATCTCGTCAACTTTTGCAGGAATTGCAGGAATTTTATTAGCTTCAAGACAAGCATCAGTTGATGCCGCAGCAGGTAGATCAATTGTGTTAAGTGCAATTGCTGCAGCAGTTGTAGGAGGAGTGAGTTTGTTTGGCGGTCGAGGAAGATTGACAGATGCAGTAATTGGTGGATTTGTTATTGCAATTATCGATAATGGCCTTGGTCTAATTGGACTTGCATCAGGATTAAATTTGGCAGTTACAGGAGCCGTTTTATTGTTAGCAGCTACAGCTGATGCTATTTCTAGAAGAAAATCTAGAGCTGGAAGTTAAAAAGTTTTTCATTAGTACTTTTTAATGACAATTTCCATAGCTCAAGGCGACAATCGTTTAGTAATTGACCCAAATCAAGGTGGCCAAGTTTTAGAGTGTCACATTGGTAAATATCAAATAATTGCTCCAAAAACAGACAATCCCTTAGTTGGGGGATGGTATTTAATGGCCCCTTGGGCAGGAAGAATAGAAAATAATCAAATTACTTTTAAGAACACAAATTATCCTCAAGATATAAATTTTCAAAATTGGGCAATACATGGAACCGTTGCTTTTGAAAAAGGTGAAGTTCTTAATCAACAAACAGATTCTGTCGAAATACTTCATTATTCAAATGAAAACTGGCCAGTTAAAGCAATAATAAAACAAAAGTGGTTTGTATCAAATAAATTTATTCGATGTAGCGCATCGATTGATGTAGATAAAGAGTTTCCAGCTCAATTAGGTTGGCATCCATGGTTTAAAAGAGATATTGGAAATGGAAAAAATGCTAAATATGCAATAGAAGCTATCTCTCAATACATCAGAACTAAAGATTTTGTGACATTAAATCAGACCAAAGAAATTGGTACACCACCATTTGATGATGCATTTGATGTTCCAAGTGGAAAAGGTTTTATCGAGTGGGAAAACGCATTAAGAATTGATTTTCAATTCGATCATCAAACTTTTGTTATTTATGATGAGCCAGAAGATTCATTCTGTATAGAACCTCAAACAGGACCTCCGAATGCGACAAATTATGGATTATCAATTGCCACTCCGGAGGCTCCATTAAAAGCAAGTGTCAAATGGGACATAACTCATTTTCGTGAGGAAAATTAAAGAAAAATGACAAATTCTAGTACTCAATTACAATAACTAAAGATGGCTTCATCAACATTGTTGAAAAGTTGGAGGTGAATTTTTAGTGGGCTTATTAAATTCAATAAATTCTCCACAAGACTTAAAGAAACTAAATTCTTCACAACTTCCAACCCTTGCTCGAGAAATTCGAGAGTTTCTAATTTCTAAAGTTTCAAAAACAGGTGGCCACTTAGGTCCAAATCTTGGTGTTGTGGAATTAACAATTGCGCTGCATCGTGTTTTTGATTCCCCAAAAGATGCCATCATCTGGGATACAGGTCATCAATCTTATGTTCATAAAATGTTTACCGGAAGATTAGATAAATTTAGCGAGTTAAGAAAAAAAGATGGAATTTCTGGTTATCCATCTAGAGCAGAATCTGAACATGATTTTGTAGAAAATTCTCACGCTTCAACTGCCTTATCTTGGGCCGATGGTTTGGCAAGAGCGTTCGAACAAACTGGCGAATTAAAAGATAGACATGTTGTGGCAGTTGTAGGAGATGGATCTTTAACTGGTGGGATGAGTTGGGAAGCATTAAATAACATTGCTTCACAAAAACATAGACCACTTGTAATTGTGGTAAATGACAACGGAAGATCTTATTCACCAACAATTGGTGGTTTATCAGAACATTTAGCTGCTTTAAGAACAAATGAAACTTATGAACGAGTTTTAGATTGGGGTAAAGAAACTTTACTTCGATCCCCAATCGGAAGACCTGTATTTGAAGCATTACATGGCATGAAAAAAGGAATTAAAGACGTTTTTGCACCACAAGGATTATTTGAAGATTTAGGATTAAAATACATTGGCCCTGTAAATGGCCATGATGAAGATTTAATAGAAAATGCTTTGCAATACGCTAAAAGATTTCACGGTCCAGTTATGGTTCATGTGATAACTGAAAAAGGTAAAGGTTATGCACCTGCTTTAGAAGATGAAGCAGAAAAATTTCATGCCACAGGAGTTATTAATCCTGAAACTGGCAAACCTGTAAGTGCAAGTGCCACAACATGGACAAGTGTTTTTAGTGACGAATTAGTAGCCATAGGCAAAGAACGTAAAGATATTGTTGCAATTACTGCAGCAATGCTTGGTCCAACTGGTTTAGATAAATTTGCTAAAGAATTTCCAGATCGAATTTATGATGTGGGAATTGCAGAACAGCATGCCACCACTTCAGCTGCGGGAATGGCTCTTGGTGGTCTTCATCCAGTGGTTGCAATTTATGCCACATTTTTAAATCGAGCTTTTGACCAATTGCTGCTTGATGTGGCATTACATAAAGCAGGGGTCACTTTCGTTTTAGATAGAGCAGGAATAACAGGAGATGACGGAGCAAGTCATAACGGAATGTGGGATTTGTCAATTTTGCAAGTAGTCCCAAATTTGATGCTTGCAGCTCCAAGAGATGCTCAAACTTTAAGAGAACTTTTAAGGGAATCCGTAGTAGTTAAAGATCGACCAACTGTAATTAGATTTCCCAAAGGTGCCATAGTTTCACCGGTTAATGTCCAAGAACGAATTGAAGGCATCGACATCTTAAATAAAAATGGGGAAGAAGATGTATTAGTTGTCTCAATTGGAGCAATGGCTCATTTAGCTAACGATGTGGCTCAAAGATTGATTGATCAAGGTTTAGGTGTGACAGTGGTTGATCCAAGATGGATAAAACCTTTACCAAATTATCTTGCTAATTTAGGAGCAAGACATCGATTGGTTGCAGTAATTGAAGATAATTCAAGATCAGGGGGAACAGCTTCTAGTATTTCCCAATTCTTAAGAGATCGAAATATTTACACTCCACAAAGAGATTTTGGTATTCCTGAAAAATTCTTGGATCATGCCTCAAGAGCACAAGTTTTAAATGAAATAGGTTTAACAGCTCAAGATATTTCAAGAGACATCATCGAAGCAATGGCAAGGCTTGATGAAGCAATTTCGGAAAAAATTAAAAAGAATTAACTTATTTTTACTTCTTGCTTTGTAACTGTTGATTCTTTATTTGGTTTGAGGAAGAAAAATCCCACAACAAGTATGTAGGCAATATAGGCATAAACCTCAACCCATGACATTGAAGTTCTAAGGCTTAATAAACCTCTAAACATTGTTGCAACAAAACCATTTGGATCTAAAGTTCCAGAGATGTCATATGCAATTGAATTTAATCCAGGTAGCCAACCTAATTCTTGGAATTCATGAATTCCATATGTTAAAACACCTGCTGCTACGACCATTAAAAGTATTCCAGTTGTTTTGAAAAAGAATGACAAATTTAATCTAATTGCACCTAAATAAATTAGGTAACCTAAAAATATAGACATTGCTATTCCTGTGAAGCCACCAACTAAAGTAGGAAGACTTCCAGAATTTTGAGCTGTTGCCCATAAAAATATTGCAGTCTCTACGCCTTCACGTGCCACTGCTGCAAATGAAAGAACTGTAAGTCCAAAAGTACCGCCAGAAATCAACGCATTGTCAATTTGATTTCTTAAATCCTTTGCCAATCCTTTTGATGCTGTTCTCATCCAAAAAATCATTCCAGTCACAAATCCAACTGCTACAAAACTCATGGTTCCTGCGAAGAATTTCTCTGCAAATTCAGATAAAGATTCAGAAGTTAAACCAACAGCAACCCCGACAATTAGGGAAAAGATTGTTGCTGAAATTACACCAATCCAGATGCTACGAATTCTGCTTTTAAGATCAATTTTTACAAGGTAGGCAATCAAAATGCCAACAATTAAAGATGCCTCTAAACCTTCACGAAGACCAATCAGTAAGCCAGCTAGCACGAATTCCCTTTAGGTTGCAGTTACTTTCAAACCTAGGCCATAGTTTCGAATTCGTCAACCCCAGGGTTGTCTAATACTTGCTGGGCTAATTTTGCCAATATTTGAGCCTGCCAAAGCCTGGTCCCATTTTCGATAAACCAGGCGCAGGTACTTTCCTCACGATTTGTGGGCACCAACCAGCACCACTTTCTCACGATTTCTGGAGAGCAAATATTTTCAACTGGAATTGCTAATTCTTCTGATTTTTTGGCTAAGTGGCTTCTTAACATTTTTAATCTCTTGAAAGCCTCAGGATTTTTTTGCTCCCAAGATTTGGGTAGAGGAATCCCATCAGAATTACTTGTTTTTACTGGCCAATTACTTGAGTCTTGCCCTAATGAGAATTGAAGGCAATCAAACCAAATTTGTGAATATTGAGCGCTAGATCTATGTTTTATAGTTTTTAATTCACTTAGTTCTAAAACACTTTTAGGTTTTGTTAAAGCTATTTCAATTATGCTTGCGTCATTCAAAACTCTTCCGGGGGCTGTATCTAACTCTTTAGCCAATTCATCTCTTTTTATCCAAAGATTTTTTACTATTAAGTTATCCAAGCCAGATTTAATGTCATGCATTCCTGATGTTCTACGCCAAGGATCTTTCTTTGATTCATTTGGTTTCCATGAACATAAATACTTAAACTCATCTTCGGCAATATTTAATTTATTTGAGTCAATTAATTTGTTTTTTAAAGATTTCATCAATTGGTGTAAAAATTCAACATCTAATGCAGCATAATTTAACCAATCTTGCTCCAGTGGCCGAATTGACCAATTAACTGCAGAATGCTCTTTATCTAAAGTTATTGCTAATTCATCTTCTAATAATCCTGCTAATCCAACTTTAGGAAGAGAAAGTAATCTTGCAGCAAGTTCAGTGTCAAATAATTCATTTGGGATAAGTCCTAATTCAAGCAAGCAAGGTAAATCTTGTGTAGCAGCGTGTAAAATCCAAGGTTTTGATGAAAATAATCTTTGTAAAATAGTTAAATCATTTAAATTAATTGGATCAATTAAATAAATATCAGATTTTTCAGTTGCCACTTGAATTAAATATGCTTTATTGAAATATCTAAAACCTGAGGCGCGTTCAGTATCAATAGCTAAAAAATCATTTTCTTCTTTTAATTTCTCACACATTTCAATTAGTTGAGTATCTGTTTCAATTAAATGAAATTTACGGATTGGTTTTGTGATGTGAGTTAGAAAGTCATTTTCCTCAAGAGTGATCTCTTCCAAGGATTTAGACATATATGACTAATACTAATGAGAACTATTAATGAGTTTTCTTAATTCTGGCCATTCCAGGAGGTAATGGTTGTAATCCAGCAGCTTGACATAGTAAGTCAGCCCAGGCAGCAACGTGTAAACCTAAATTTTCTTTAACTGTCCAAGAAGCTCTTATTTCGATAGTTCCAGGCAGGGGATGATTATCTAAATCTCCAAATGATTCAGAGGAAGTTCTTGTTACAGTCCCAGAAAGTGCTACCGCTTCAATATTTCTGTCTCTAAAACAATCCAAAAGCCAAGTCCAACCAACTTGAGTTAGTAAAGGATCTTGTGCCAAATCAGGTTCAATGCGAGCTTTAGTAAATGTAACTAAACGAATATTTCCTTGCCAAGTTTCCACAAATTCTGGATCGTAAAGTAAAACTAAACGGCCATTACTTAAATCATCTTCACCTTCAAGAACTTCAGCTGCAACTGCCAGCGAATATGGCGCAAGTCTTAATGGCGCTGGCACTTCCTCCGTTGTTACCTCAGGTCTTAAAGGTGAACGACGAACCTCTTCAACGAGTTGGCTGAAGTGGGAATTTTGATCTTTCACATCCATAACTGTAGGTGTTACAGAAGTGACAGATGTGAAGCAACGCCGTTATCAAATTTACTTAGTTGGTTTTTAGACAAACTGCGTTTATGCAATATCTAAGATCTGTTGGGGTTGAAAATCCTTCTCCTTCAAAAACATGTCCTAAGTGAGATCCACAATTGGCACAACGAACTTCGGTTCTTTTCATTCCGAGAGAAAAATCATCAATTTCGATTACTGCATTTTTTGCTAATGGTGACCAAAATGATGGCCAACCACAATTAGATTCAAATTTTTCATTTGAGGTAAATAACTTTGCATCACAACCTTTGCAGTGGTAGGTAATGTCATTGCCTTTTTCAATTTTTCCACTCCAGGCAGGCTCAGTTCCAGCTTGTCTTAAAACATAATATTCAAAATCTGATAATTGATTTTTCCAATCTTGTTCCGTTTTTGTTACAGGATATTTTTCACCATTTGGCATAACATCTGATATTTCTTCACTCATAATTACAACCTATGCCCATGAATTAAATAACGCAACAGAAGTGTTTTTTCATGTTGGATAACTTGAATTGGTTGTAGTTGCACCGCAGGATTTAAGATTGGGCCTTGTGCAATCTTGAATGGATCATTTAAATTAGAGAGTTTTACTTGAAGTGTTAAGTCTAATTCATCAATCAAATTATTTTGAAACATTGAATTTAAGAGGGTAGGTCCACCCTCACATAAGATTCTTTTGAAAGATTTTTGAAGCAAATCTTTTTTTACTGCTTTCAAATTAACTTGGTTTTTTCCACAAAAGACAAACTCAGCTAAGTTTTTAAATCTAGTTACTTTCACTTGATTTTCTTCGTGAGTATAAATAATAGGGGGCAAATCATCTTGCCAATTAGACAAAAAATTATCATCTATATTTAAGTTGTTGCTAATTATAGCTAGTCTTGGTTTTAAAGTTAGTTTAAATTTTCTTCTTAATTCTTTATTTTGTTCATTTATTTTGATGTCTTGATACTGATTAGCTATTGCAGTTTTTGAACCAATAATCACAACATCTGATAATTGACGTAAAGTTCGAAATAAATATTTATCTATTTCGTTAGTGATTGATTCAGTTGAACCTTGAGAATCCAGCACAGATCCATCCAGAGTTTGAACCATATTGGCTCTAATCCATGGCTTTTCTGGCCAAGGATAAAGTTCAGGCAAAAGTGATATTTCCAATATTTTTTCAGGCTGTGGGCTAATTCTTAACATACTTAGGCTTAAATCTACTTTACGATTTCTATTCAAAGGCAGGTGTTGCAGTTTTATTAATACGTGGGTATCGGAGTAACATTAGTAACATGAATAAAACCATTAGAACTATCTTTACTATTTTCATCAGTACATTAATGCTTGTTAGCTTAAGTGCCACAAGTCAAGCGTCAACCAAATTGACAAAGGCTCAACAAGCCAAAGTCGAAAGAGTATTCAAAGCCTTAGCATCAAGTAATCCAGACACTATTAATTTGGCTCGAAAAAATGTTTCTGGATCTGCAGATCTGGCAGTTGCCATGGTTCAAAATTTCTATTCAACTGAAAAATACTTTCGCTCCATTGATCAAGTTGGAAGACCATTAGGAAATGTTCCAGCAAATTCAGCAGCAGGAACTGCCAAAATTACCAACGGCAAAGTAGTACTTACTACAGCTGTTCCTGGATTTTCAGGAACCTACACAGATTTTAAATTCAATAAACAAGGAAAGATAACTTCCTGGTCAATTAAATCTGATGCAGGAACAAAAGTTTCGATTAATTCCAGAGTTAAATCTTTGCCAAGAGTTACTTGGCAATATGCAAATGACATCAAGGCTGTTTATTGGGGTAAAGGTGTACAGATGGATTCAGGCACCATTTACCAAGACTCTTTGAATAGATGGATCGTTCAATTGTCTGTTACCAATGTGGCTGGTGGGAATAACACTAAATCATTGATTACTACCACTGGAAAATATCAATCTCCAGACAAAAAGCTTTACTCGACGACTTCTACTCCGGCTGGATGCTTTGGAAATGGGCAAACCATCTTTGTCACCTCAACCATTCCTGCAGGAGCTGTCATTACTTCTGGGGTCAGGGGCATTTTGGAAGTGCCAATGAGTAATGGCTGTGAGGCAGATGACTCAAATCGCCTCGAGGTTGTAATCAAGCCTTAAGTTTTACCCAATCGGTGAGCCTTAAAGCCTCACAAAGCCTGGGGACTTGGTAAGGTCTATTGGTATGCGCCTTCAAAGACGCCTGGCATCTCTAGCAATTTCAGGGATCTTGGCCAGCACAATTTCAGTTTCCCCAGCCTTTGCAGACGGAGTACCTGACTACCCAGGAACTTCCAGAGTAAGTGTGGGGGCAGATAACTCTGCCGTTAAAAGAATGCAACAAGCATTGATCGATTTAGGTTATGACATTTCAGTTGCAAACGGAAAATACGGACCACAAACCACTAGAGCAGTGGCAAAGTTTTATGCAGACAATGGTGATAGTGATGACGGAACTCAAGTTGGACCAATAGGTTGGGCAGAAATATTTATAGCTCTTGATGCGCAAAAAGATGAACAAAGAGCAAGTAAAGATTATGAAGAAGCAACTCCAGAAGAAGTTCAATCACAAATTGATCCAGCGCTAATTCCTGAAAATCAAAGAGGCAAGCAACCTGCTCGCGGAACTTCTAGTAGATCTTTGCCTTACAAAATGCCAGTAGTTGGAGAAATTTCTGCAGTTTATAACCAAAAAGGAAGACGTTGGTCTGGCAGAAGACATGACGGGATAGATATTCGTGCTCCAAGAGGAACTGTTATAAAAGCTGTTTATCCTGGAAAAGTTATATTTTCTGGTTGGAAAAAAGCTTACGGTCGACTTGTAATTATGGAACATGCTGACGGCACAACAACTTGGTATGCCCACATGTCAAAAAGAATTGCTAAAAAAGGTGAATATTTAGAAGTTGGAGAAAAAATAGGATTAGTTGGCTCCTCTGGTCACACCACTGGTTCTCATCTTCATTTTGAAGCACATAACAAAAACGATGAGACCATTAATCCAGTGACTTGGCTGCAACTACGAGTTTGGAAAAATGCTCCGGTCTCTGAAGACGTAAACGAAGTGGTTTCTACTCCAGTAGCAAGTCCTACAGCCACTCCAGTGGTTGTAGCGGATAATTCCTTACCGCTTTCAGAGCGCCGTTAATTAGCCTCTGTTAGCTTTTGCTGCTTTCTTTTCTTGTTTCGCTGCTCTTTTTTCTTTTAAAGATTTTGTAGCAGGTTTTTTCTTGTTGACATTACCTTTTGATTTTTCACCCATTATGACTCCTTTGAGATCGATTATTCATAAATATAGCGAAAATTTCAAGCAATTTATGTCCACGCATCGTTTCAACTTTTAAAAAAAATTGTCTGTGGCATAGTGGAAAGGGTGGGGCATATGAGAAAAATCGTGAGCGCTTTTGTGGCCTATCTCTTATTGCAAAGTTCAACGGTGTTAGCAGTTTCATTGCCAAAAGATGCAGAAATCGATGCCATCAGAGGAGAAATTGCGGCATCGAAAAAAGAATTAGTCCAAGCCCAGGAAGTTTTGAAGCAAACAACTAATGAATTAAATGCAGCTATTGCTGAAGACCGCAGAATCAAAGCTGAATTGGAACAAGCCCAAAGAGAGCGAGATCAAATAATTGCAGAGATAAATGCATTAATTGCAGAAATAAATAGAGTTCAAGCTCAAATTGACGATTTAGTTAGAGCCACGTTTATTGATGGATCGCAACAAGAGCTTTATTTAGTTGAAGCAATTTTATCCTCGGAAGATTCAAACGAGGCTTTAGCAACATTTGCTTCATTACAAGCACTTCTTGCAAATAGCACAAAAGTAGTTAAACAATTAAATGAAAACAAAGCACAATTAGAGATTAAAGAACAGGATTTACAAGTAAGAGAAAAAGAGATTTCAGAAAAGAAACAACGATCTGCTGAAATTGTTGTGGAGTTAACAAAAGTTAAGGAAAAAGCTGCCCAAGAAGCAGAAAAAATTAAAAAGATTGTTGCTCAAAAAGAAGCCGTGTTAAAAAAATTGGTTCTAGCTGGCTTGTCTAGAAATAGAGGAAATGTTTCTGCTCGAGTAGGACCTGGGGATCGAATTCTTGGAACTGACATTTCTCGCTGGCAACATAGCGGAAATAGATTGATTGATTTTGTAAAAATGTATGACGCGGGTGCAAGATTTATTTTTATTAAAGGAACAGATTCTCATCCCTTAGGTGCAGACCCTGCAAAGTATTGGTCTTCTATTGATTTTCCTGCTGCAAGAGAAGCTGGATTATTAACTGGTATTTATCATGCAGCTTTAATTCCTAGAGGAATATCTGCTGATGCAGCGTTTGGTGCAGGACAACAACAAGCAGATTTACCAATTGATCATTTAAATTCACTTGGTGGGCTTGTTCCTGGGGTGTTACCAATTGTGTTGGATATTGAAAGTTTTTCTAGACCATCTGGAACCAGCGCTGCTGTAGTTACTAATTTTTCTTTAGGTTTTGTGGCAAGAGTAAAAGAACGAACAGGTAAGAACGCAATTATTTATTCAAATTTAAATTTTATTAAAAATTATTTACAAAGCCCAGTTTTAGCAAATAATCCATTATGGATTGCCAATTACTCACAAACTTCTAATCCATCATCTACTCCTTCTAGTGGTTGTGTAAGAACAGTGTGGAGTGTTTCAGGTTGCGATAAAGCATGGACATTTTGGCAATACACAGATAGAGGCGATGGTCAAAGATACGGTATTCCCAGAGGTGCAATTGATTTAAATGTTTACGCTTATGGAACCGGCGATCTTTTAGCGATGGCAGGTTATTGATGAAAAAGTTGATCATTTTCTTTATTTCAATTTTTATGATTTTGTCTCAACCTGCTTGGGCAGAAGATTCAAATATTGATATTCAAAAAATGAACGCCTCTGAAGCAATTACCAAAGGTGGAAATAATCAACGAGGTCCTGCTCTGGCTGTACTAAAAAATGGAGATTTATTACTTGGGGGAGGTGCAAATGGTGGAACTATTTATTTAGGAGATGGTAAAAAAAGAAAATTAATTAAACTGGGAGATTTAATCAGTAGTTCGCAAAGAAAGAAAGATTCACGATTTGCCATCACGGACATTTTGATTTTAAATGAGTCCTCTAAATTAGTTCAAACCTTAGTATCTTATCCAAGGCTTGGAAGCAATGGAAATTGTGTTGAAGTAAGAGTTGATGAAGTAGAAATTGATCTTTCAAAAAATAAATTAACTAGAAAAAGTAATTGGTTTATTTCAAAACCCTGTGTTCCTATTGGAGCGGTGCAGCATGCCTCTGGTCGTATGGAAAAAATTGACAACAATTCTGTATATTTAACCATTGGCGATTTAGGATACAAAAAAATTGATGATGTTAATTTAAGAAAAGATTTAGGTTCAGTTTTTAAAATTAGTAAAAATTCTGTTACAAAAGTTTCCTTTGGCCACAGAAATATGCAAGGAATCTTATTTATTAATAATTCACTTCTAGTTTCAGAACATGGGCCACGGGGTGGAGATGAAATCAATGTAGTGAAACAAAATACAGATTATGGCTGGCCCTTTGTTACCTACGGAAAAGCTTATGGAGTTGGAGATTACATAAAACCAAAAAGTAATGGAACGCATAAAGGCTATGAGGAACCAATTAAATATTGGGTTCCCTCAATTGCTCCAACTGAATTAGTGCAGATACCTAAAAATTGGGGAAATTGGTCTAATCAAATTGCTATGGGCACATTGAAAGAAGAAGTATTAGTTCTATTAAAAATTAATTCCAATAATCAAATTACGGAAGAAAAAAGAATAAAAGTTAAGGAGCGCATTAGGGATTTAGACACAAATTCAAATAATGAAATAGTTGCCACAACTGATAGTGGTAAAATAATGGTGTTTAAATATAAGAGCTAAGTGGTGAATTTGACAAAAAAAAGTGGCGATAGATCTAAATTTTTTCCATTAATCGAAAAAAAACATGGATTACCAATGTCTTATTGGTTTGATCAAATGAAAAAAGTGGCAGGAAAAAAATACCCTGAACAAATTGCTTTCTTGAAAGAAAACCACGGATTTAGTCAATCTCACGCAAATGCATTAGTAATGTATTCCAGAGGTAGCAAAAGCTCAAAAAGATTTGATAACTTAACCCAATATTTAGAAAAAGCGACACCAGATCAAGCAAAAACAATTAAGAAAATATTTAAAACTTTACAAACTAAATTTCCAAAATTAGAACTTGTTATCGCGTGGAATCAACC
>CAZZKM010000009.1:0-41495 GCA_964655115.1 uncultured Bifidobacterium sp. | reverse complement strand
AGTAGAAGGTGATGCTATACCAAAAGAAAATTTGACCAATCATGAACTTTCAAATCTTGAAAATGTAACTAGATGGATTTCTGAAAATGCCAAAAAAAGTGTTGATATTAGAAGACCTCAAAGAGGAGACAAAAAGAAATTAATGGAAACTAGTGAGAAAAATGCGGAACAAAATCTCATTAGTCACAAACTAAAAAGATCCGCTGATTTATTGGCTAGGACTAAAGCACTTGAGGAACTAGCCGAAGCGCTCGAATTAGAACAAGCGCCACTAAGAATTGAATGTATTGATATTTCAAATATGGCAGGTACAAGTACAACAGCATCTCTAGTTGTTTTTGAGGACGCGATTGCGCAAAAGAAGCATTACCGTACTTTCAACATTAAATCTTTTGAAGGACAAGATGATCCTCGAGCAATCGCCGAAGTGGTAAGTAGAAGATATCGATATTTAATCGATGGAGATGATCCTGAAAATTCTAACAAGAAAAGTTTTGCGTATCGACCAAGTTTAGTTTTGATAGATGGTGGAATCGCGCAAGTTAATGCTGCTCGAAATGCTTTAGATGAATTAGGACTATCTGAAATTGAAACTGTGGGAATTGCAAAACGATTAGAAGAATTATGGAAACCGGGTGCAAAGGATCCAATTATTTTACCAAGAAATAGCGAAGCATTATTCCTAGTTCAACGAATTCGAGACGAAGCTCATCGATTTGCTATCACCAAAACAAGACAGAGACATTCAAAGAAATCTTTGGCGAGCGAATTGGATAATATTCCCGGTTTGGGTGAAAAAAAGATCAAGTTTTTACTAGACAAATATGAATCTGTTTCAATTATTAGAAATCTTGATGTAAAAGAATTAGCACAAAATCCTGGATTTACTGAAAAACTTGCAACAGCGATATTAGATGGGTTAAAGCAAGTGACACCTAAATTCGATGTTGAAACAGGCGAAATTTTGTCCTAATTGAAAGATAGGGCAGACTAAGAACATGAACAAACCTGAAGTTTTAATCGTTACTGGAATGTCTGGAGCTGGTCGTTCAACTGCCGCGAAAGCTTTAGAAGATTTGGGTTGGTTTGTAATCGATAATTTACCTCCTTCAGTTCTATTGGATGCTTTAAAAGATGTGCAAAGTCAAGGAGTGGCAAGCCATATTGCGGTTGTCGTGGATGTGCGTGGAGGAAAACTATTTTCAACTTTAAATAATTCATTAGAAAAAGTTAAAAAAGAACAGTGGCAAATTCGATTCCTATTTTTAGATGCTTCAGATTTGGCATTAGTTAGAAGATTTGAAGGAAGTAGAAGACCACATCCTTTGCAAGCAGAAGGTCGGGTTTTAGATGGTTTACAAAAAGAGCGTGAATTACTAGGGGACTTAAGAGCAAATGCCGATGTTGTTATAGATACCTCAGATATGTCTACTCCTGGACTTCGCACAATTATTGAAAAAACTTTCGAAAGCGATGTAGAAGCATTTCAAGTAACAGTTTTATCCTTCGGTTATAAATATGGAATACCAATTGATGCAGACTTTGTCTTTGATGCAAGATTTTTATTTAATCCTTTTTGGAAAGAAGAATTGAAAAAACTAACTGGCTTGGATAAGCCGGTTAAAGATTTTGTGTTAAACCAAGAAGGCGCTATTGAATTTGGAGAAAATATAGTTCAACTTATTAATCACACTAAAGATGGCTATATACGTGAAGGAAAAAAATATGTCACAGTTGCAATTGGTTGCACTGGAGGAAAACATCGAAGTGTGTGTTTAAGTGAGGAAGTTTCTCAAAAATTAACTAAAAGTGGAGCAAAAGTAAGAGTTGTGCATAGAGATTTAGGAAAAGAATAAAAGTTACTCATGTTACTCATGTGACATGATTTAAGTTACAAAATCAAAGATTTCTAAAAACAATCTGACACGCCGTAAAACTTATGTAAGGATATAAGTTATGGCAATGACTGCAGCAGTTAAAGATGAATTAGCTCGAGTTGAATTAAATAAAAGTTGTTGCCGAAAAGCAGAAGTTTCTGCTCTTTTGAGATTTGCAGGTGGGCTTCATTTAGTGGCTGGTCAAATCGTGGTCGAAGCTGAACTTGATGCTGGACAAATTGCGCGAAGATTAAGAAAAGACATTATTGAACTTTATGGTCATGATGCTGAAATGTCGGTATTACAGGGTTCTGGAATTCGAAAAGGTGCGCGCTACGTTGTAAGAGTTGTACAAGGCGGTGACGTGTTAGCTAAACAAACGGGACTCATTGATGCAGCAGGAAGACCAATTAGAGGTTTACCCCCTTCAGTTGTGGGTGGTGGAATTTGTGATGCCGAGTCTGCTTGGCGTGGAGCGTTTCTTGCTCATGGATCTTTAACAGAACCTGGCAGATCTAGTGCATTAGAAATAACAGCGCCTGGACCAGAAGCAGCACTTGCATTAGTTGGAGCTGCCAGAAGATTAGATGTCGTTGCAAAAGCGCGAGAAGTAAGAGGAGTAGATCGAGTTGTCATTAGAGATGGAGATGCAATTGGTTCACTTCTAACTCGTCTTGGCGCACATGATGCAGTTATTGCTTGGGAAGAAAGGCGCATGCGTCGTGAAGTAAGAGCTACTGCAAATCGATTAGCAAATTTTGATGATGCAAATTTAAGAAGAAGCGCTCAAGCAGCAGTGGCAGCAGGTGCAAGAGTTTTAAGAGCAATGGAAATTCTAGGAGATGAAATTCCAGATCATTTAAAAGCAGCAGGTCAACTTCGTATAACCCACAAACAAGCAAGTTTAGAAGAACTCGGATCTCTTTCAGATCCTCCTCTAACCAAGGATGCAATCGCTGGAAGAATTAGAAGATTGTTAGCAATGGCAGATAAAAGAGCAACAGAATTAGGAATTCCAACCACGGAAGCCTCTCTCACACCAGAAATGCTCGAAGGGTAGAATTGGTTTTGGCAATGACGCCAAAATGTATTAAAAATAATTAAAAACTATTTAAATTCTGGAGTTGATAAAAAAGTGGCAATTCGTGTTGGAATCAACGGTTTTGGTCGTATCGGAAGAAATTACTTAAGAGTTATTCAAGACAGAAAAGGTAAAGCTGCAGAAGGCGCTTTGGCCCAAATAATTAAATCAAATGAACCAATCGAAGTTGTTGCAGTTAATGATTTAACCGATGTTAAAACTTCAGCCCACTTACTTAAATATGACTCAACTTTAGGAAGATTCCCTGGAGATGTAAGAACAGAGGGTAATTCCATATTTGTTGACAATAAAGAAATAAAAATTACTTCACATAGAGATCCAGCAGAAATTCCATGGGGAGATTTTGGAGTAGATCTTGTTATTGAATCAACTGGTGTTTTTACTGATGCTGAAAAAGCAAAATCACACTTAAAATCAGGACCAAAAAAAGTACTGATTTCTGCACCAGCTAAAGGTGAAGACATCACTATCGTTTTGGGTGTAAATCATCAAGCACTAGATCATGCAAAACATATTGTGATCAGTAATGCTTCTTGCACCACAAATTGTCTTGGACCAATGGCAAAAGTTATCCATGACACATTTGGAATTGAATCAGGCTTAATGACCACAATTCATGCTTATACAAACGATCAATCAACTCTAGATATGCCTCATAAAGATTTAAGAAGAGCAAGAGCTGCTGCAATAAACATGATCCCAACAACAACAGGAGCAGCAAAAGCTATTGGTTTAGTACTTCCAGAACTTAAAGGAAAACTAGATGGATATGCAATGCGTGTTCCAACTCCTGTAGGTTCAGCAACTGATTTAACTGTTCAATTGAAAAAGACTGCAAGTGTGCAAGATATTAATCAAGCATTGAAAAACGCTGCGGAAACTTCCTTGAAAGGTATCCTGTCTTACTCTGAAGATCCACTTGTTTCAACAGATATTGTTCATGATCCACATTCATGCATCATTGATGGACAATTAACATCAGTATCTGGAAGTGTGGCAAAAGTTGTTGGTTGGTATGACAACGAATGGGGATATTCAAGTCGTCTAGTTGATTTAACTCAACTTGTTGGCTCAAATCTCTAATAGTTAATGAAACAATTAGATCAAATTGATTTAACAAATCAGCGCGTTTTATTACGCGCTGATTTGAATGCTCCTTTAAAAGCTGACCAAAATGGTCAAATGCAAATTACTGATGATGGCCGACTTAAAGCAAGTGTTGAAACTATACAACTACTAATTAAAAAAAATGCAAAAATTATTATTTTGGCACATTTAGGAAGACCAAAAGGGGAAAGAAAACCAGAATTGTCTCTAAAGCCAATCGCTAATAGACTCGGTGAATTATTAAACAAACCCATAGATTTTACAGAAAATATAAACGATCCAGAATTAAAAAATAAGATCAACAATTTAAAAACGGGCGAAGTATTAATGTTAGAAAATATTAGATTTGAAAAAGATGAAACAAGCAAGGATCAAACAGAAAGAAACAGACTGGCGCAAAAATTGGCGCAATTAGGTGATTTTTTTGTAATTGATGGTTTTGGAGTAGTTCATAGAGAGCAAGCATCTGTCACAGATATTGCAAGACTTCTTCCAAATGCAGCTGGAAAATTGGTTGAGACAGAACAAAAGGCATTTGACAAAGTTCTAAATAATCCAGAACGCCCATATGCTGTGGTCTTAGGTGGGTCAAAAGTAAGTGACAAATTGGGAGTAATAAATAACTTGATAACAAAAGTTGATTTACTTCTAATAGGTGGGGGAATGGCGTTTACTTTCTTAAAGGCAAAAGGATTTGAAGTTGGCCAATCTTTACTCGAAGTTGACAGAATTGATGAAGTAAAACAATTGATGAAAGTAGCACAAGATAAAAATGTTGAAATAGTGCTACCACTTGATGTAATAGTTTCAAAAGAATTGGATGGATCTGCTGCAGTTAACACTGTTGACATCGCAAATATTCCAAAGGATCAAAAAGGATTAGATATTGGTCCAAAAACCGTTGAATTATTTACCTCCAAATTAAATCATGCAAAAACAGTTGTTTGGAATGGCCCAATGGGAGTATTTGAAGTGAAACAATTTTCTAATGGGACCAAACAAATAGCTCAAAAAATTTCCGAACTAAGCGCTTATACAGTTGTCGGTGGAGGCGATTCTGCAGCGGCAATAAGATTATTAGGGCTAGATGAATCAAAATTTGATCACATCTCGACAGGCGGAGGAGCATCTCTTGAACTTTTAGAGGGCAAAGAATTACCGGGATTGAAAGTTTTGGAGGAGGTTTAATTGACTACTGAAGGTAGAAAACCAGTAATGGCTGGTAACTGGAAAATGAATATAAATCATTTAGAGTCAATTGCTTACGTTAATAAATTAGGTTTCTCATTAACAGATGCTGATTATGAAAGAACAGAAGTTGTAATATTTCCTCCCTTTGTTGATTTAAGATCTGTGCAAACAGTGGTTGATGCTGATCATTTAAGACTTACCTACGGAGCCCAAGATATAAGCGCATTTGATTCCGGTGCTTATACAGGTGAAATAAGTGGACCGATGTTGAATAAATTAAAAGTTAAATATGCATTAATTGGTCATAGCGAAAGACGCGCTTACCACAATGAAAGTGATGAATTAGTTAATTCCAAAGTAAAAGCTGCAATAAAACATGATTTAACACCTATGATCGCTGTGGGTGAAACTCTTGATATAAGACAATCCGGTAATGCAATTGAACATACTTTGAATCAACTTCAAATTGCATTAAAAGATATAAGAGCAAATTATATTCCAGAAATTGTTATTGCTTATGAACCTGTTTGGGCTATTGGCACTGGAGAAGTTGCAACTCCTGAAGATGCTCAAGAAATGTCTAAATCAATTAGAGAAAAAATTAGTAAACTTTATTCTGAAGAAGCAGCAACCAAAATTCGAATTCTTTATGGTGGATCTGTAAAACCTGGAAATATCAAAGCCATTATGGAGCAACCAGATGTTGATGGAGCGCTAGTTGGAGGGGCAGCTTTGGACCCTGAAGAATTTTTAAGAATCATTAGGTGGCCAGATCAGCCTTAAATTGTGGGACTCGCATAAGCCCCATCAATTAAAGACAATAGTTTTGTTTTATCCTAGAAGCAATCAAAGGAAGAACTCTCTGTGACAATTATTAGTTGGACATTAGGAATAATTTTAGTTATTTCAAATCTTTTACTGATTCTTTTAGTTTTACTGCATAGAGGTCGTGGCGGTGGTTTATCTGATTTATTTGGCGGAGGATTTAGTTCATCACTTGGTGGGTCATCATTAGCAGAAAGAAATTTAGATAGATTTACCATTTCGATTGCAATAATTTGGGCAGCTAGTGTAATTGGTTTAGGTTTAGTTTTAAGCGCTTAAATAAAAAGGAGAAATAAATGGCAACTGGTGGTAGCGCAATACGAGGAAGTCGCGTTGGTGCAGGCCCAATGGGTGAAGCAGAACGCGGAGATGCAGCACCACGAGTTCGTTTATCTTTTTATTGTGCACATGGTCATGAAAGTCGACCAGCATTTGCAGTTGATGCTCCAATTCCTGATGAATGGGATTGTCCAAGATGTGGTTGGCCAGCGGGAAGAGATCAAGATAATCCACCGCAACCTACAAAAAACGAACCATATAAAACTCATCTTGCCTATGTAAAAGAAAGACGAGATGACAAAGATGGCGATGCAATTTTGGCTGAAGCAATTGAAAAACTAAGAGGCGAGCGTTAATTAATTAGTTTTTTTGCTGTTGCAACAATATTTTCTACAGATATTCCAAATTCTTTAAATAAAATGTCTGGTTTTGAACTTGCACCATATCTATCAAGACCAATAACGGCTCCATCTGTGCCCACAAATTTATACCAACCAATAGTTGAACCTGCTTCTATTGCAATTTTTTTCTTAACTTTTTCAGGAAGAACTTCGTTTTGATATTTTTTATCTTGCTCAAGAAACCACTCCACACATGGCATAGAAACCACTCGCGTTGAAATTTTTGAATCTTGTAGTTGTTTTTGGGCGGCTAAAGCTAATTGGACTTCAGAACCTGTAGCAATAAGGATTAATTCGGGATTGCCATTTTTAGCCTCGCTTAATACATAAGCTCCACTTGAAACACCTTTTTCTGATGCATAAATAGTTCTATCAAGAGTGGGAATGTTTTGTCTTGTTAAAACGATTCCCGCCGGCTTTTTATCTTTAATTATTTTTAACCAAGATTGACTTACTTCATTTGCATCACATGGTCTTACAACATTAAATCCTGGAATTGAACGCAACGACCATAACTGTTCTATTGGTTGATGTGTTGGTCCATCTTCACCTAATCCGATAGAGTCATGCGACCAAACATAAATAACGGGTAATTGCATCAAACTGGCAAGTCTTATAGCTGGTTTTTGGTAATCACTAAATATTAAAAAAGTTGCACCAAATGGACGAGTAAAACCATATAACGCTAAACCATTCATTATCGAGGCCATGGCGTGCTCTCTGATTCCAAAATGAATATATTTGCCACCAATTGATGAATTTGGAATATTTAATTCTGGTTTTTGCATGATATTGGCATTTTTTAATGCAACACCGTTACTTTCTGCTAGGTCAGCAGATCCACCAACTAACTCGATCATTTTTTCGGAAAAGAAATTTAAAACTGTACCGCCACTTTTCCTACTGGCAAGATTTGTATCTTTTTCAAAAATTGGTAAACCTTCTTCTAAATCATTTGGTAATTGGCCCTTTTGAAGTCTCACAAAATCCTTATTTAATTCTGGATTATTTTTAGCCCAGTCTTGATACTTTGCTAACCAATTGTTGTATTTTTCTTCTCCAGTTTGTACAACAGAGCGTGTGTAGTCTAAAACTTCCTGTGAGACATTAAAACTTTTTGCAGAATCAAAACCAAGTTTATTTTTAGTAAGAATGACTTCTTCCTTGCCAAGTGGTGCACCATGTGATGCGGCTGTATTTTGGGCATTAGGTGAAGGCCAAGCAATTATTGTTTTAAGTCTTATAAAACTTGGTTTATCCGTTTTTTTAGACTTATCAATTGACTCTATTAATTTTTGAATATCTACAGATCCAAAAGAGTCTAATTCAACAGAATGAGTATCCCAACCATATGATTGATATCTTTTTTCGACATCCTCACTGAAAGCTAAATTAGTTTGGCCATCAATACTAATTTTATTATCGTCATAAATAACAATTAAATTAGATAAGTTTAAGTGTCCAGCAATACTTGATGCTTCGGAAGTGACTCCTTCTTGTAAATCACCATCACTTGCAATTACATAAATATAGTTATCAAAAATACTTTGATTCTTTGCGGTATTTGGATCAAAATAATTTCTCCAATATCTAGAGGCGATAGCCATTCCAACTGCAGAAGATAATCCTTGCCCTAAAGGGCCAGTAGTCATCTCAACTCCATTTGTGTGCCCAAATTCTGGATGTCCAGGAGTCAAACTGTTATGTTTTCTAAAATTTTTTAAATCTTCTAGTTCTAATCCATAGCCTGTTAAATACAGCTGAGAGTAAAGCAACATACTTGCATGTCCGCAAGAAAGAATAAAACGATCTCTAGCAAACCAATCAGAATTTTTAGGAGAATGATTCATTATTTTTTGAAAAAGTAAATGTGCTACTGGAGCTAACGCCATTGCAGTGCCTGGATGGCCATGTCCTGCGTGTTCCACTGCATCCATAGCTAAGACACGTGCTGTATTTGAAGACTTTATATCTAAATCTGTCCAATTCAAAATCTAAAGTCCTTCTATTCGATTGCGCTCTAGTGAATAGCCTAATGAGTCTGTAATCACACTATCCAACAAACTCACCGAATTATCTATTCAGGTAACGTTAGTTAGGTCATGGCAACTAAAGACATATATACCCAAAATAAATCAAATAACGATGAAAAAGATTCTTTTGCACAAATCGCTAAAAATTATGTTGCTTTAACAAAACCTAGAATTATTGAACTTTTATTGGTAACAACTGTTCCAACTATGTTTTTGGCATCTGGTGGATGGCCCAACTGGATACTTGTTTTAAATACTTTCATTGGCGGAGCATTAGCAGCAGGTGGCGCAAACGCCCTTAACAATGTCGTCGATAGAGATATAGATGCACTTATGACAAGAACTGCGCATCGTCCATTAGTAACTGGAAAAGTTTCTGTGAGAGGAGCTGTTGCTTTAGGACTTACTCTTTCTTTAATGTCTGTAATTTGGCTGCAAAGTAGTGTTAATACTTTATCTGCAATTTTGGCAGCTTCGGCGATTGTTTTCTACGTATGTATTTACACTTTGTTGTTAAAAAGAAGAACCTCATCAAATATTGTCTGGGGAGGTGCAGCAGGTTGTTTTCCAGTTTTAATTGGGTGGTCTGCTGTAACAAACTCAATAGGACTTGCCCCAATTATTTTGTTTTTAATTGTGTTCTGGTGGACCCCACCACATTATTGGCCTCTTTCAATGCAATACAAAAATGATTATGCAAATGCAGGTATTCCAATGTTGCCTGTTGTAAGTGAAAACATAAAAGTTGCCAACCAGATAATTATCTATTCGTTTATCATGTCTTTAACAACACTAATTCTTCCTTTCACCGTCGAATTGTCCATTTACTATTGGACAGGAGCAATAATTTTAAATGCATTTTTCATTAAAGAGGCATTTGCTTTACGGGGAAGAATAACAAATCAAATTCAAGAATTATTGCCAATGAAATTGTTTAATTACTCCATTACTTACCTTGCTTTATTGTTTCTCCTAATCGGAATAGATCCACTAATTAGCTAATGAGAATCGCATACGTAGTTGGCGATGATGATCCAAAAGATCCAGATCCTGATTTAGATATCCCTTTTGTTTTAGAGGCTGCCCAGCACTTAAACATAGATTTAGATTTTGCTAATTGGCAAGATAATAAAATTAATTGGCAGAATTATGACGCTGCAGTTATAAGATCTACTTGGAATTATGTTCCTTACCGAGATGAATTTGTCTCATGGAGTAAAAAAGTTGAAAAAGAAACAAAACTATTTAACTCAAGTAAAATAATTGAATGGAATACTGATAAAAAATATCTTTTAGAATTAGAACAAATTGGAATTCCAATTATTCCTACAAAATTTTGTACAAACTTAAGTGATGCAGAAAGTCAATTAGAGTGGGCTTTTAACCTTTCTAGTGCAATCGCAATTAAGCCCTCAATTGGCGCTGGTGCGCGTTTAGCTGGTAGGGCAACTTCTATTGAAGAAGCAAAAGTATTACTAAAAAAAATTTTTAACAATAAACGAATCCCAATGATTCAGCCCTATGTTGAAAGTGTGGACACAGTAGGTGAAAAAGCAATCGTGGTAATTGATGGAGAGTTAAGTCACGTTGCTAGAAAAGTACCTGCACTTACTCAAGGTGGACATGGAGATGGGGCAGGAAGTGAAGTTATTGATGAAAAAATAAATAATATTTACAATACCGTTAAAGAAAATTTATCAACTTGGCAAGAATTACTTTATGCTCGTATTGATGTTGTCTTATTAAATAGTTCATACGTTTTGATGGAACTGGAATTAACAGAACCTTGGTTGTTTATGAAATACAGGCCAGAGTCAAGTTTAGATTTGTTTAATGCGATCCTTAAGAGAATAAATTGAGTTTTCAAAAATAAACATTAAGTTAATCCAAATCAATACTGACCCTAAAACATGAAATCCAACTAAAATCCAAGGTAGGTTTGTAAACCATTGTGTATATCCAATGAAACCTTGAATGATGCAAAGAATAAACAAAGAATTTAGACTTTTGGAAAGAGATTTATACGTGTTATTAGTTCTAACTAGGAGTATCAAACCAATTAATAAACCGATAAATAGTAAGACTGAATCAGCATGAATCCAGGCAATAGTTCTGGTGTCTATATTGAAGCGGGCAGCTATTTCATCTCCTGAATGTGGTCCAGAGCCAGTAGTGATTGTGCCTAAAGTAATAACTGCAAAACCAATCAGTGTAAAAAACTTTATGTAGTTTCTTATGAGTTTTGATTGTATTTTTATGGGATTTGATTTAGACCAAAAACCATAAATAATCGTTGATATTGCAACCAAAACAATTGAAAGGAGGAAGTGAAACATTACTGTAAATGGATTTAAACCTGTTAAAACTGTTATGCCCCCCAACACAGCTTGTAGCAAAGTTCCAATTAGTGGCAAGACTGACCAAAGAATTAATTTTTTATTTTTTGAAATTATTGCAATGATTAAAACTGCAATTGAAGCAATTAAAACTACAAAAGTTAATAATCTATTACCAAACTCAATATATTTATGAAATCCTTCAACTTGACTTGCTACTGGGACTAATGAGCCAGGTGCACAATTTGGCCAAGTTGGACATCCCAATCCAGATCCTGTTAATCGAACCACTGCTCCAGTTACGATGATCCCTGATTGAGTTATTAGGTTTATCAAGCTAACTAGGCGGGCTCGTTTGATTAAAGTACTTTTTTTCATGTCTAATTTCGAGTCTAACCACCTCTAACTTGCAAGCAAACGTTAAATAGGCAACACTAGGGTTATGGAATTCAAGACTTTGGGTAGAGATCGTTTAGCAAGGGAACTGCTAAAAAAAGGTCCTATTTCTGCAAGCGACTTGGCCGATTCACTTGGCATTAGTGCGGTGGCTGTTAGAAAACATCTTGATGACATGACTGAAAAATCGTTAGCTGAATGCCATGAAGTTGCCCCATTTGGACCTGCAAAACCAAAAGGGAGAGGAAGACCAGCCAAAGTTTATTCTCTTACTCCGCAAGGAAGAGATTTTTTTGAAAACCAATATCAGGCCTTAGCTGAAGACTCGGTTGAATTTATAAATGAATTACAAGGATCTAAAGGTGTCAAACTTTTTGCGGAGAAAAGAGTTAATAAGATTTTTGCAAAATACACAAATGAAATTGATAAATTTAAAACATTAGATAAAAAAGTTGAAAAGTTGACTGAAGTTTTAACAAAAGAAGGTTTTGCAGCAACTTCGGACAAAGGTTCTGGTCCAACCCATACCATTCAGTTGTGCCAACACAATTGTCCTATTGCTCACGTAGCAGAAAAACACCATGAGTTCTGCGATGCAGAATTAGAAATGTTCAACGCAATATTAGGAGTTAACGTAACAAGACTTTCAACAATTGCAAAAGGTGGAAATATTTGCACTAGTTTAATCAGTACCTTGCCAAAAACAGCAGTTAGTTCAGCCAAACAATATAAGGAGAACAAATGACTATAGCTCGTCCAGAATTAGAAGGTTTAGGAAATTATGAATATGGTTGGCACGACAAAAACGATGCTGGTAAAAATGCCAAGCGTGGACTAACTGAAGATGTAGTACGAGATATTAGTGCTAAGAAAAATGAACCAGCATGGATGTTGGAAACTAGATTAAAAGCTTTAAGTCTTTTTGAAAAAAAGCCATTACCAAATTGGGGCGCATATTTAGGTGGAATTGATTTTGACAATATTAAGTACTTTGTTAGATCAACAGAAAAACAAGCCACATCATGGGAAGAATTACCAGATGACATTAAAAATACTTATGATCGTTTAGGTATTCCTGAAGCAGAAAAGAAACGATTAATTGCAGGAGTTGCCGCTCAATACGAATCTGAAGTTGTTTATCACCAAATTCGTGAAGATTTAGAGAAACAAGGTGTAATTTTTCTCGATACCGATACAGGATTAAAACAACATGAGGATATTTTCAAAGAATATTTCGGCTCAGTAATTCCTTCAGGTGATAATAAATTTGCTGCTTTAAATACAGCAGTTTGGTCTGGGGGATCATTTATTTATGTTCCAAAAGGAGTAAAGGTTGACATTCCTTTGCAAGCCTATTTCAGGATCAATACTGAAAATATGGGTCAATTTGAAAGAACATTAATTATTGTTGATGAAGATGCATATGTGCATTACGTAGAAGGTTGTACGGCACCAATTTATTCTTCAGATTCGTTACACAGTGCTGTTGTGGAAATTATCGTAAAAAAGAATGCAAGATGTCGATACACCACAATTCAAAATTGGTCTAACAATGTATACAACTTGGTAACTAAAAGAGCCGTAGCGCAACAAGGTGCAACTATGGAATGGATTGATGGAAACATTGGTTCAAAAGTAACCATGAAATATCCAGCTGTTTGGTTAGTGGGAGAGCACGCCAAAGGTGAAACCATGTCAGTTGCATTTGCTGGCGAAGGTCAACACCAAGATGCTGGAGCAAAAATGGTTCATGCAGCTCCTAATACTTCATCGACAATCATTTCAAAATCAGTTGCTCGAGGTGGAGGAAGAACTTCATATCGCGGTTTAATTCAAGTAAATGAAGGTTCATACAACGCAAAAACCACAGTTAAATGTGATGCACTTTTAGTTGATGACATTTCAAGATCTGATACTTACCCATACATAGATTGTCGCGAAGATGATGTCTCAATGGGACATGAAGCAACAGTTTCAAAGGTTAGTGAGGATCAACTCTTTTATTTAATGCAACGTGGATTAAACGAAGATGAAGCAATGGCGATGATCGTTCGTGGATTTGTTGAACCAATAGCTCGTGAACTCCCAATGGAATATGCAATTGAATTGAATCGTCTAATCGAATTGCAAATGGAAGGTGCTGTTGGATGAGCACTGGTTTACAAGAAAGAGAAATTTTACTTAAAAGTACTGATGCAAGACCAGATCGGATTGCTTCAATTAATCCTGAAGATTTTCCGGTACCAAATGGGCGAGAAGAAGAATGGCGCTACACACCTTTAAAACGGGTAGGAAATCTACATGTAGATGCAGCAGCTACTACAAGTTTTAAATTTGAAGTTGAAGCCAATTCGTCTATCAAGCATGAGATTCTTAGTAAGTCTGAGTTAAAATCTAATTTTTTAGCAACTGATCGAATCACTGCAAGATCTTTTGCTAATTCCAAAGATTGCTTAGTTATTACAATTCCTAAAGAGTTTGAAGCAACGGAGTTAATTTGGGTAAAAATTAATTTAAATTCTGGAGTTCAATATTCACACATAAAAATTGAAGCAGGTCAACACAGTAAATCAACTGTAGTTCTGGAATATATAGGTGAGGGAATCGGTGCAATAAATTCTGAAGTTGAGGCTTTAGAAAATTCTAAGATTGATGTGGTAAACATTTTTGATGCAAGTGCAAAATCAGTACTAGTTAGTGAGCAGCAATTTATTTTGGCAAAAGATGCAAATGTAAGAACTTTATCGGTTGAATTGGGTTCTGATGTTCTGCGATATGTTCCAAGGGCTAAGTTTTCAGGACCACATGCATCAATTGATCTATTTGGAGTCTTCTTAGCTACAAATGGTCAATTTTTTGAAAACAGAGTTTTTGTTGATCACAATATGAAAGATTGCCGAAGCAATGTTTTATATAGAGGTGGTGCGCAAGGTGAAGGTAGCCACACTGTTTGGGTTGGCGATGTCTTAATCAGAAAAATTGCAACTGGTACGGATACATACGAAATGAATAGAAATCTTTTATTAGACGATGGAGCAAGGGCTGACTCAGTTCCAAATTTAGAAATCGAAACAGGGGAAGTTCAAAAAGCTGGACATGCAAGTGTCACTGGTCGCTTAGACGATGATCAACTTTTTTATTTGATGTCACGTGGAATCGATGAACATACTGCAAGACAGTTAGTCATAGAAGGATTTTTCTCTGGAATTTTTGGTGAATTTAGTGACGTTAATTTGAAAGAAAAATTAACAGCTAAATTAAATGCAGCAATTGAAAGAGCAAACAAATGACTAGTTGGACAAATGTCGGCAAGGTAGCAGATTTTGCTCTAGGTAGTGCAAAGACTATTGAGGTAAACGGAGAATCAATTTGCTTAGTGAGAAATAAAAGTGGTTTTCATGCCGTGAGCGATGCTTGCACACATGGGGCAGTTTCTCTAAGTGAAGGAACTGTTACTGATTCAGGAATTGAATGTTGGTTGCATGGATCAGAATTTGATTTAGCAACAGGAAAACCAAAGACTCCGCCTGCCACAACAGCTTTAGAAGTTTTCGCAGTGCAGATAGAAGGCGATGGCGATAACGGCATCGTAAAAGTTGGAATATAGAAAAGGAAAAAATATGTCTGAATTAGTCATTAAGGATTTGCACGTAAGTGTTGAAACCGACGGAGAATTAAAAGAAATTTTAAGAGGCGTTGATTTAACAATTAAGTCTGGTGAAACCCATGCCATCATGGGACCAAACGGCTCTGGTAAATCAACTTTGGCTTATGCCGTGGCAGGTCATCCTAAATACACAATCACTCAAGGAACTGTGACTTTAGATGGTGCCGATGTTCTTGATATGTCAGTAGATGAACGAGCACGAGCCGGATTATTTTTGGCAATGCAATACCCAGTTGAAATTCCTGGAGTTTCGGTAAGTAATTTTTTGCGTTCTTCAATAACAGCATTAAGAGGCGAAGCTCCTAAATTACGTGATTGGTTAAAAGAAATGAATGAATCCATGAAAGAGATAGGCATGGATCCATCATTTTCCGAAAGAAATGTAAACGAAGGATTTTCTGGTGGTGAAAAGAAAAGACATGAAATTCTTCAACTTGAATTAATGAAACCTAAAATTGCAATTTTAGATGAAACAGATTCTGGACTAGATGTCGATGCATTAAGAATTGTTTCAGAAGGAATTAACCGCACGGTATCAAAAAACAATACTGGTGTTTTGTTAATCACTCATTACACTCGAATTTTAAGATATGTAAAACCAGACAAGGTTAGCGTTTTTGTTGATGGCAGAATCGCTGCAACTGGTGGACAGGAATTAGCTGAGGAATTAGAAGCAAACGGTTACGTTAAGTTTTCCAAAGCAACCACAGGAGCATGACTTTATTAGATTCGAATTTCAAGTTGGATATTAAAAAAATCCAACTTGACTTTCCAATTCTTGAAAGACATGTTCGAAATGATAAAAAATTAATTTATTTAGATAGTGCTGCCACATCTCAAAAACCCCAAGTTGTAATTGATGCCCAAAATAATTTCTATGAAACAATAAATTCAGGTGTGCATAGGGGAGCCTATTACCTTGCAGAACTTGCAACAGATGCTCATGAGAAGGCTAGAGAAAAGATAGCTAGTTTTGTAAATGTCAAACCAGAACAAATCGTATTTACTAAAAATGCAACTGAATCAATAAATTTATTGTCTTACGCATTTTTAAATGCAACTCTAAAATCTAAATTTGATAAATCAATTGATGAAAAATTAATATTAAATCCGGGTGACGAAATAGTTGTTTCTGAATTAGAGCATCATGCGAATCTAGTTCCTTGGCAAGAATTGTGTTCCAAAATTGGTACCGTCTTAAAATGGATACCAATTACAGATGAAGGTTTGCTAGATTATTCAAAATTAGACAAAGTCATCACTAGCAAAACACGGATTGTTTCTGTTTCACACATGAGTAATGTGCTTGGTTCAATCACGGATGTTGAAAAAATTGGGAATGCTGCAAGAAATGTAAACGCTTTTTTCTTTTTAGATGCCTGCCAATCAGTTCCGCATATGCCAGTAGATTTCAAGAATTTAGGAGCAGATGCAATAGCTTGGTCTGGACATAAAATGCTAGGACCACTTGGGATTGGACTTTTAGCAGCAACTGACGAACTTCTAGAAATAATGCCACCATTTATTACAGGTGGTTCAATGATTGAAACAGTAACTATGCAAAAATCTACTTTTGCAAAAGCTCCAAAAAAATTTGAAGCGGGTACTCCACCTGCGGCAGAAGCTGTAGCACTTGGAACAGCTGTTGAATATTTACAAAATTTAGGAATGCAAAATGTTCATAATTATGAAAGATTTTTAACGTCAAAATTAATTGACGGTTTAAAAGAAATCGATAAAGTTAAAATTTATGGACCAATTTCAAATATTGATAGGGGAAGTACCGTCTCATTTGCATTGGAAGGTTTACATCCTCACGACGTTGGACAAGTACTTGATGATTTAGGAATTGCAGTCAGAGTTGGAAATCATTGCGCCAGACCAATTATGGATAAATTAAAGGTGCAATCTACTACTAGAGCAAGTACATATATCTATAATGACGAATCTGACATAGAAGCTTTACTTGAAGGAATAGAAAAAGTGTTTAAGTTTTTTGGAGCCAAGTGATGCAACTTTCAAACATGTACCAGGAAGTTATCCTGGATCACTATAAGTCTCCACGAGGAAAAGGATTAAAAGATCCGTTTGATGGTCAAGCCCATCATGTTAATCCAACTTGTGGAGATGAAATTACTGTGCAAGTAAAACTTTCAAACGATAAAAAAACCATTGAAACTATTTCTTATGATGGTCAAGGTTGTTCCATAAGTCAGGCATCAGCCAGCATTATGTTTGAACAGGTTAATCAAAAATCAATTGAAGAATTCAATCAAATAAACGATGATTTTTTGAAAATGATGCAAGGTAAAGGTAATTATCAAGGAAATGAAGACTTAATTGGTGATGGAGTTTCTATGATAGGTGTGGCTCAATATCCTGCAAGAGTAAAATGTGCTTTGTTGTCTTGGATGGCAGCAAAGGATGCAATCATTAGAGCACAAGGAGAAGTAAATGGCGGTTGATGTCGTTGCAGCAAAAGACAATGTTTATGAAGCACTACATGATGTGGTTGATCCTGAATTAGGCATAAATGTCGTTGATTTAGGTTTAATTTATGGAGTTGAAGTCACGGAAGATAACAAAGCCGTAATTGATATGACATTAACTTCTGCCGCTTGTCCATTGACTGATGTAATTGAAGACCAAACTAAAGCAGCTTTAAATGGCATTGTCGATGAATTTAGAATCAATTGGGTTTGGATGCCACCTTGGGGCCCTGACAAAATTACTGACGAAGGTCGCCAAATGTTAAGAGCGCTGGGATTTAATCTTTAATTCGTTTAAGTAGTCAATCTCAACTAGACTTACGACAGTATGAGTCAGATGCAGATGTGGGAATCCTATAGATCATTAACTCGGGATTCTAGTGTCAAAAATAAAGGTATAAAATCTGACACATTTAATCGAATAGTTAAATACGCCAAGCCTTTAAATAAAGATATTTCCTATCTAGTAGTTATCGTGATTGTTGACGCATTTCTAGTTGTAGCGCAACCTTTACTATTTAAAAGAATTGTTGATGATGGAATTTCTGCAGGTAATAGACAAATCGTAATAACTACCGCAATTTTGGTGGCGATACTTGCCATACTTTCTGCAGGTTTAAGTATTATTGAACGTCTTTTCAGTTCAAGAATTGGTGAAGGTTTAATTCTTACTCTCAGAAGTCAAGTTTTTGATCATGTTCAAGCACAACCAGTTGCATTTTTTACTAGAACTCAAACTGGATCCCTCATTTCTAGAGTAAATGGCGATGTAATCGGAGCACAACAAGCATTTACTTCCACGTTGAGTGGAATCGTTTCAAATGGAATCAGTCTAGTTGTTGTTTTAGGCACAATGTTCTTTCTTTCATGGAGCATTACTTTGACTTCACTTGTCCTTTTACCAATATTTTTAATTCCTGCGAAATATATGGGAAAGAAAGTTCAAGCACTTTCAAGAGAACAAATGAATTTAAATTCCCAAATGAGTCAAACTATGAATGAAAAATTTAACGTGGCAGGAGCATTATTAGCTAAGTTGTTTGGTTCCCCTGATAAAGAATCGAACAACTTTTTTGTTAAAGCAGAGCGCGTAAAAGATATTGGGATCAAAATCGCAATGACCAATCGTATTTTTTTCGTTGCCTTAACAACTGTTGCAACCATTGCAACTGCAATCGTTTACGGGTTGGGTGGTGTATTTGTTGTAGATCAGGCTTTAACTTTGGGAACTTTACTGGCTTTAGCAGCACTTTTAGGCAGGCTTTATGGTCCATTAACTGGATTATCTAACGTCAGGGTTGACGTAATGACGGCTTTAGTTTCGTTTGAAAGAGTATTTGAAATTCTTGATTTAAAGCCCCTGATAAAAGATCCTGAAATTTCAAAGTCACTTCCTGAAGGACCACTTGGAGTCCAATTCAAGAATGTTTCATTTATTTATCCGACAAGAAAAGAAGTTGGAATTGAATCATTAGAACTTGCTAATGAAGATAATTCAATTGAATCAAATGCAGAGATTTTAAAAAATATTTCATTAGATATGAAACCTGGCACAATGACAGCTTTGGTAGGGCCAAGTGGAAGTGGAAAAACCACTATTTCACAATTGGTTTCAAGACTTTATGATCCAACTAAAGGTGAAATATTAATTGGAAATATTAATCTAAAGGAGTTAAATAGAAGATCTATTCGTGACACCATAGGAGTTGTTACCCAAGATTCACATTTATTTCACGACACGATTAAAAATAATTTACTCTACGCAAAATCAGATGCAAATGAAGATGAAATTTGGAAAGCACTTGAAAGTGCACAAATTAAGGATTTCATCGCAGAATTACCAGAAAAATTAAATACCGTTGTTGGCGATAGAGGTTATCGCTTAAGTGGGGGAGAAAAACAAAGAATTGCAATTGCTCGAGTATTTTTAAAACAACCTCGAATTATAATTTTAGATGAAGCTACAGCTCATTTAGACAACGAAAGTGAAGCTCAAGTACAAAAAGCACTGAGCTCTGTTTTATTTAATAGAACATCATTGGTTATAGCTCATAGACTTTCAACGATTGTCTCGGCAGATCAAATTGCAGTAATTAAAGATGGCGAATTATTAGACTTGGACACACACCAAAATCTATTGCTGAAAAATTCAGTTTACGCAGATCTTTATCAGAAACAATTTGAAAAAGCTATTTAATTTTTTCGCCTCTATAAAGAATTACCCAACCAATAGGCAGCAAAATTGCAAAAATTATCCACTGAATTGCATAACTAAAGTGGGGGCCACTTGAAAGTTTTGGTTCAGGTAAAAAAGCAATATTTTTAAGGGCTGTAGATGAGTCATTTACTTGTACGTAAGACTCTTCATACACATCTTGAGAGAAATTTTTTGCGCTAATTGTTGCGATTTGAAGATTTGGATAGTCACTAGGGGTTACTTTGTGGGTTTCCATTCTTCTAACCCAACCTTTAAAAGTAATTTTTTCCATTGGAAAAGATAATTCTGCAAATTTATTTTGGTAATTTACAGGGACAAAACCTAAATTAACTAAAACACTTTGGTTGTTCAATGTATTTAAGGGGGCGATCACCCAGAAACCCAACGATGAGTCTAAATATCTATTGCGAGCAAATCTTATATTTCTTGAATCTAGCATTCCAGTAATTTCTACAGGTTGCCATTCATTTAAATCTTTTAAATTTTGCACATCTGTTATCTCGATAGGCTCTTTATTCATAGCCATTGAAATTAGTTGATTTTGTGATCTTCTTTGATCATCTCTATTAAATTGCCATTCAGATAAATTTATGAATGCATAAATAGCAATAATCAAAACAATAGTTAAGATAATCCACTTTGGTTGTTTTAAGATTTGAAGCATTCTTATTTAAGAATACTAATTTTGATCTATAGACCTTGTAGGTGACTGAGCTTGTGTTGGAGAAAAAAAGTTTTCGCGACCAGCGTTGGCTATAACAACGGCAATATAAGGAAGAAAAATAGCCCCGAAAATTAAAACCCAACGTAAATTTCCGTCTGCAAAAACTGCACCAACAAAACAAATAGTTCGCAAACTCATTGAAAACAAGTATCTTCTTTTTCTGGCATTTTGGTCATAACTTAAACCAGTAACCGCAGAAGTAATTGCGTATACTTGCTCTGGATTTTTCTCAGCCATTTGTTCTCCTCTTTATATACGCTACGCCAAAAGTCAAAAACTGGCCAATTGATGAACAATTGTGGTGGCTCTTTTGAAAATTTACTCGTGAGAGAGTGTAAGTTACTTTCTATGTCTAATAAAGGAATTGCCGTTGTTACTGGAGGCAATAGGGGCATTGGTCTAGCAACTGCAAAAAGGCTAGCTCAGGATGGATTTAAAGTTGCGATTACGTACAGAGAAAATAAGCCGAACGAAGATTTTTATATGGTTAAAGCTGACGTTACAAAAACGCAAGAAATAGATGCAGCTATCGATGATATTGAAAAAAATTTAGGACAAATTGAAGTCTTAGTCATTAATGCTGGATTCAATAAGGATTCTTTGGCGATGAGAATTGAAGACAGCGATATGGAAAAAATAATTGATACTAATTTAAAAGGTGGAATAAGGGTTGCAAGACGTGTAGTAAAAAGTATGTTGAGAAACAAAAAAGGAAAAATAATTTTTATAGGTTCAGTCGTGGGATTTTTAGGTTCTGCCGGACAAATGGTTTATGCCAGCACTAAAGCTGGTTTAGTTGGAGCGGCCCGTTCTCTGGCGCGAGAAGTCGGTGTCCGCGGAATCACTGTAAATGTTGTCACTCCAGGTTATGTTGATACCGACATGACAGAAGATTTAGATGAAGAAAGAAAAAATTTCATACGAACAAATACTCCACTTGGAAGAACAGCAAGTCCTGATGAAATAGCTGGAGTAGTAAGTTTCTTGTCGTCAAAAGATTCAGACTTCATTACAGGTGCAGTAATTCCCGTTGACGGGGGATTAGGAATGGGACATTAATTATGGGTCTTATGGATGGAAAAAATGTTTTAGTGACAGGCGTTCTAACTGATCATTCGATTGCTTTTTCAGTTGCAAAAATAATCCAAGAAGAAGGCGGAAATGTTGTTTTAAGTTCATTTGGACGCGCTATGGGTGCAACAGAACGCGCAAACGCACGGTTACCAAAAAAAGCCCCAATCGTTGAATTAGATGTAACAAATGAAGAAAATATTAAAAATTTAAGTAGTGAGATTAAAAAACACATACCAAAATTAGATGGGGTTGTTCATGCGATTGGATTTGCTCCTCAAGCTGCTTTAGGTGGAAATTTTCTTCAAACTGAATGGCCAGATGTATCGACAGCTTTACAAATTTCTGCTTATTCTTTTAAATCTCTGTCAATGTCTTGTGTTGAGTTAATGCCCAATGGTGGAAGTATTGTCGGATTGGATTTTGATGCAACTAAATCATGGCCACAATATGACTGGATGGGAGTTGCAAAAGCAGCATTGGAATCAACCTCAAGATATCTTGCAAGACATTTAGGTCCAAAAAATATAAGAGTTAATTTAATTGCAGCAGGACCTATCAATACCGTTGCAGCAAAACATATTCCTGGATTCGAAAAATTTGAAGAAGCTTGGGCTTTGAGGTCTCCATTAGGATGGAAAATTTCAGATCCAGTTCCATCTGCAAAAGCTGTCGTTGCGCTTTTATCTGATTGGTTTCCGGCCACTACGGGAGAAATAATTCACGTAGACGGTGGATATCACTCAATGGGTGCTTAATTTATTGCGTAATTAACTGTTGTACTAAGAGTCAATCTACTAATTCTTACTAATTCTAAAATTCGATCCCGGACTAAATTTGACTTGGTTGCACTGTTTGCCTCAAGCCAATGATTAGTTACAAACTGACAAGTAGTCAAAACTCTTAATGTTCTACCAATTAAGAAAGTTATTCTTGAATCTTGATCGTCAGGATAGATTTGTCGAGAAATGTCATGGTCTAAATCAATTAAAAGATCTCTTGCTTCTGGGTTATCTTTTATAAGATCAAATGCTTCTAAATCTTGACTTACAACTTGAATCGCATTATGGAATTCATGGTCCAGATCTTTCCAATTGTATTTAGATTTAACAGGTTCTTTATCGCGTAAGAAAATTTCCCAAAAATCTTTTGTTTCTGAAATCCCATAGGCTTGTCCACCTACAGTTGTAAGAGATTGTCCAGTTGAAAGAGCTTTTTCAACGAACTCATCTTGTCCAATTATCGAATCAGTATCGCCAGGGACTGGAAAATGACATCGAATACCTACACAAGAGTTTTTTCTTAAATCTGCAAGAAAAATAGTTAAATGTTCTGATTTCCCTAGATAATTAACGATTCGAGGAGATTCAGCTATTGCATCAACTGATCTTTCTAAGGTTTCCCTTCCTTGAAGAAAGGCGGATACCCAGATTGCAAATGAGATGCTCGTCGGTACTTGTTCAAAGATGGGTGAATAACTCATTCTGTAACTCTAATGCCTATAAATAAAACAATCTTAGATACTTTAATACCCACAAAACTGCTAAAAATAATAAGTTAAATAGACTTTTATAAAGGGGTTTATCATGAGCATGATTAATGAGACTGAAAATATAGGTTCATGGCTTACTGATGACCAAATTGAATTTATTCGAGATCGCTTACCCATTTTATATATAGATGCAATTCCTGTTAGAACTGATGATTTAGGAAATGTCACTCAAATTGGTTTACTTTTAAGAGGAATGCCTGATGGAAGTATTAGTAGAGCCATGATTTCCGGACGAGTTCTATACGGAGAAAGAGTTCGTGCAGCACTTATAAGACATTTAGAAAAAGATTTAGGGCCAACTGCATTGCCACAAATTTCACCAAGCCCTACACCTTTTACTATCGTTGAATATTTTCCAGATCCTTCAATCAGTGGATTTCATGATCCTAGACAACATGCCGTAAGTCTTGCATTTGTTGTTGTAGTAAAAGGTGACTGCAAACCAAGTCAAAATGCATTGGACTTAATCTGGTTAAGTCCTGAGGAGGCTCAATCTGAAAAAGTTTCAAGTGAGATGACAGGCGGTCAATCTAAATTATTGAAACTTGCACTCGCACACATGGGAGTTATCAACTAAGTGAATAAAAATATTGCAAGTACGAATCTAAATTGGTTACTTTCAGTTGGTGGAATAATTGGATGGTTTTCATCATTCACCTTGACGATTGACAAAATAAAGCTTCTTGAAGATCCAACTTATATTTCAAGTTGCAATATTAATTCGATCATTGCTTGTGGAAATATTGTTAAAACCGCACAAGCTTCTGTTTTTGGATTCCCAAATAGCGTAATAGGAGTATCAAGTTTTCCAATCTTAGTTCTGGTTGGGGTGCTTGGACTGCTGAATTATTCGATTCCTAAATGGATGTATCAAGTCATAGCAGTTGTTAGCGGCTTAGCAACAATTTTTGTCAGTTGGCTTTTTTTCCAAAGTGTCTATGTAATAGGAAATCTGTGTCCATATTGCATAGTAGTTTGGGGTATGACCATACCTATTTTCTTTCTCACTTTGCGTGATTTAATAAAAGTTTCTAAAAATAAGAACATAAGATACTTAGAACCATTTACTGGATTCTTAGCCCTAGCCTGGTTTTTAATTGTGGGATCTGCAATATTTTTTGAATTCTTTATATAAGTGTCCGAAGGGGGACTTGAACCCCCATCCCCGTTAAGGGACTAGCACCTCAAGCTAGCGCGTCTACCTATTCCGCCATTCGGACCAAAATGCTTTACGACTAACAATGCTATGCAATCGTCATTAATTATCTGCTAGTAGGCAAGATATATATCATGACAGATATCAATACGTTAGAAGAAAACGTTGTAAAGATATGTAGCGACTTAATCAAAATTGATACCACAAATTATGGTAATAACGAAAGTGTTGGAGAAAATCTTGCAGCAGAGTATGTTTCAGAATTTCTTAATAATCTAAAAATTGAAAATAAAGTAGTTGGTCCAGATAACAAAAGATGTTCAGTTCTAGCAAGAATTGAAGGTAATAACAAAGATTTACCGGACCTAGTTCTACATGGACATTTAGACGTAGTGCCAGTTGAGAAAGAAAAATGGACTAAGGAAGCATTCAACGCAATTATTGATAAAGATTTGTTATGGGGTAGAGGTGCTGTTGACATGAAAAATGGCAACGCCATGATTCTAGGTTCGATAGCTCATTTGATTAAAGAAGGTTGGAAACCAAAAAGAAACATCACACTTGCAATGTTTGCTGATGAAGAGGCAGGCGGTAAGTACGGATCACATTTTGCGGTCAATAATTATGGACAATATTTTGAAAATGCCACAGAAGCTGTTGGCGAAGTTGGTGGTTTCTCGCACACACTTTCAAATGGAGTAAGACTTTATTTAATTGAAACAGCGCAAAAAGGTATTGCTTGGATGAAATTAACGGCTAAAGGAACCGCAGGTCATGGTTCAATGATTAATTCAGATAATGCGATAAGCAAAATTTCTAAAGCAATCAACTCTCTTACTAATCATAAATTTCCCATTACTTTAAAAGATGCAGTTTTTCAATTACTTCAGGAAACTGCTAAAGCAACAAATCAACAATTTGATCCAAAAGATCCAGAAAAAATTATTTTGCAACTGGGCAGTTTAGCAAAACTAGTATCAGCTACCACTAAAAATACAGCTAATCCAACAATGTTAAATGCAGGATACAAAGTAAACGTAATTCCAGGAGAGGCAAATGTTTATGTAGACGGTCGATTTTTGCCTGGAAATCAGGATAGTTTTTTAAACGAAATTAAATCAATTGTGGGCGAGGAAATTGATGTTCAAGCAGAAACTTTCGATGTAGCACTTGAAGCTCCATTTGAGAATGAACTTGTAAATAAAATGATAACTGCTCTTGAGCAAGAGGATCCCTTAGCAAAAGTTGTTCCATACATGTTGTCGGGAGGAACAGATGCAAAAGCAATGTCAAAATTCAATATCAAAGCTTATGGTTTTACACCACTAATGCTGCCAAATGATTTAGATTTTACAAGTTTATTTCATGGTCATGATGAACGAATTCCAATTAAATCTCTTAAATTTGGCGCAAGAACGATGTATCGATTTTTAAAAACAATTTAGGTGCGTTCAACTCTCAAAACTCTTTTTTTAACCCACATCCGTTTTATTCCATTGGGATAAATTCTTGTTCTAACTAGTTCCCATCTTCCGTATTCGGCAAGTTCGGTCAAAATTGTTTTCGCTTCTTGTCTAGAAGACTTTGAAGGTAATGGCACTTCTCTGATCTCCCAAGAGGCCGACATTTAATTACCCCTTTCTTTATTTAATTGCACCCATCTTGACTCAGGATAAGAAAAAATCGGCGAAGAAACGTCGGACAATGCGTTAATTATTTCTTGCGGTAGGTTCAATTCTTCTGCTTTAAGAAGTATTTTTAGTTGTGCAAGATTTCTTGCACCTAAAATTATCGAACCCACCGAAGGTTGCGCTTTCAACCAAGCAAGGGCAACTTCTGCTGGAGATTTACCAATACCTTCTGCCGCAGTTATAACGGCATCAACGATTCTTGATTTCTCATCAGTTAAATGCTTTTGAATAAATTTAGAGAAATGAGCTGACGCAGCTCTTGAATCTACTGGTGTTCCAAATTTATATTTTCCTGTAAGAATACCTCTGCCCAAAGGTGACCAAGGTAGTAAGGATTTTTCTTGATTAATTAAAAGCGGTATTAAATCTTTTTCCACGTTTCTTTCCACCAAAGAATATTCGTGTTGTGCTGTAACAAACGGAATATTTAAATTTTTACACTCATTAATCATTAAAGCTGTTTGCCAACTTGAATAATTAGATATTCCAAAGTACCTAAATTTACCTTGACGATAATTTAAATCAATTGCTCTAATAGTTTCATCGATAGGCGTCAAAACATCCCAGTGATGCATTTGCCATAAGTCAACATAATCAACTCCAAGTCTTATTAAGGATGTGTTTAAAGCATTAGTTATGTGCGAAGCGCTGGCATTGTATTTTCGTGGTGGATTTACAACTACTGCTTTGGTCGCTAAGAATAGAGAATCTCGATTACCAATTTCACCAATTATTTGGCCTACAAGTTCTTCCGAAGTTCCTGAGGCGTAAGAATCTGCAGTGTCAATAAAATTTCCACCGGCGTCAATGAAGGATTTAAATATAGATCGAGCTTCCGGTTCATCTGTGTCGTTACCCCAGGTCATGGTGCCCAGAGCAAATGAAGAAACTTCAACACCTGTGTTGGCCAAGAGATTACGTCTCATATTGTGAGGTTATTGCAATAATTGAAATAAGCAAATTCATTTTCATTAATTTGGGCAAAAAGTCGGGAGAAACTAGTGGAATGGTGGCTGGCTGGCCTCTTGGGCATTGTTCAAGGAATTACAGAATTTTTACCCATTTCATCAAGTGCTCATTTGAGAATTATTCCGCCACTAGTGGGAAGTAAGGATTTTGGAGCTTCCTTTACTGCGGTTACTCAAATTGGAACTATTTTTTCGGTTTTAATATATTTTCGAAAAGATTTAAAAAATATCAGTTCAGCACTGATTAAGGGTTCATTTGACAAGAATCAAAGAAATTTTGAATTCAAATTAGGTCTATCAATTTTGTTTGCTACTGTTCCAATTGCTTTAATTGGATTCTTTGCGCAAGATTTCATTAGAACAAGTGCAAGAAACTTATATTTGGTTGCCATTATTTTATTAGTTTTCTCATTTGTCATGTTTGTTGCAGATCGTTTTAATAAACAAAATTTAGAAATAACAGAGATTTCAAGTAAGCATATTTTTATAATGGGTCTTGCTCAAGCTTTGGCTTTAATTCCTGGTTTCTCAAGGTCTGGGGCAACAATCACAGCAGCTAGATTTCTTAAAATTAAACGAGATGCTGCTGCAAGAGTTTCATTTTTATTAAGCGTTCCAGCCATTGTCTTATCAGGAGTTTATGAAGCATTGGATATAACAAAAAATAATGCTGTTGGATGGGGACCAACAATTTTTGCAACATTAATAGCATTTATTGTCGGTTATATAAGTATTGCTTGGTTACTTAAATGGTTGGGTAAGCATTCATTAACTAGTTTTGTCATTTATAGAATAATTCTTGCAATAATCGTTTTACTTCTTCTAAATGCACAAATCATCAATCCGATCTAGAATTATCAAGTGCCTCATATTTATCTCGTAAGACATGGAAGAACGACCGCCAATAAAGATGGCATTTTGGCTGGACGCACAAAGGGCGTCAATCTTGATAGTGAAGGATTAAAGCAAGTATTAAACACTTCATTTGTTTTGAGTGATGTTAAATTTAAAAAGATTTTTTCTAGTCCAATGGAGCGTTGTATAGCTACCACTGAGATTATTTTAAAAAATAATAATTACAAATCAAAATTTTTAATTTCAAATGATTTAAATGAATGCGATTATGGTAAATGGCAAAATAAAAAATTAAAGGATTTAAGAAAAGAAAAATTATGGAAACAAGTTCAAAATTGTCCAAGTAAGGTAACCTTTCCAGGCGGAGAATCATTCAATAATATTCTAAATAGATTTAAGAAATTTATAATTAAAGAATCAAGTAAATTAAAAAAAGATGAAAACTTACTAATAGTTTCTCACGGTGATCCAATTAGATTATTTATAGCTTATTCGCTTGGAATAGAGATGGATAAATTTCAAAAAGTTATGATTGATCCAAGTTCTATATCAATAGTTGATATTTGGAAAAAAAATATCATTGTTAAAAGTATGAACAATCGTTTGGATTTTATTTCAAAGTCAAAATCTGACTTAGGTGGTGGAGCCGGTTAATGCGTAAAATTTTTTCCCATCCAAATCCAGATAGATTCGTGTCAGGAACAGTTGGGCAACCTGGTGAGCGAATATTTTTCTTGCAAGCAAAATCAAAAGCAATTATTAATAGTGTACTTGTGGAAAAATCTCAAGTAGCAATTCTTGCTGAACGAATAGATTTACTACTTGATCAAATAAAAAATGATTCAAGTGATGAATCAATTCCTACAAAGTACGATCAGAACATTTTGGATTTGGAGCCATTAGACAATCCAATAAACGAGGAATTTCGAACCGGTGTTTTAAGTTTAGGCTGGAATATCAAAAATAAAAACCTAATTGTGGAAGCTCACGCAGAAGGCGATGAAAAAGTTCCTGAAATCGACAGCAATGAAACAAATGGTCCAGATGTTTTGCGAGTTTATTTGAGTGCAACTCAAGGACGTAATTTTTCTGAAAGAGCTCGTAGATTGGTCTCGGCTGGTAGACAACCCTGCCCATTTTGCCAAGAACCGTTAGGACAACAAGGTCATATCTGCGCAAGAGCAAATGGCTATAAAAGATAAATTGTGTCTGATAAAAAAGATTTATTATTAAACGGAAATATTGAGATTCAAGGATTAATTCCAGAATCTTCAAACGGTGCTTTAAAAGCCATTGTAAAAAATAAAGAAGAACAACTTTCTGTAATTATTAAACCAACAGCTTTGATTCGTCCATTATGGGATTTTCCAGACTCAGACCTTAATAATAGAGAGATTGCTACCTATGAATTGAGTGAAAAACTCAATTTGAATTTTGTTCCTACTTGCATTAAAAGAACAATTTCTGAAATAGGTGAGTGTTTAGTTCAAGAATGGATAGAAGAGGTAGACAACCAATTAGTGATTATCCGTAGTCAATCAGATATTCCCCAAAAGTATAAAAAAGTTTTAAATGGCTACGACGAATTAAATAAACTTGTGTGCTTAGCACATGATGATAATGAAGATCTAAGAAAGATAGCAATCTTTGATCTAATAATTAATAATGCCGACAGAAAAGGCGGACATATATTAAAAGATATAAACGAAAAAATATGGATTATTGATCACGGTGTTACTTGGCATCAAGACGCGAAATTAAGAACGATTCTATGGGGGTGGATAGGGGAGAGTTTAAAAAGTTCAGACTTAACTTTATTGGAAAACGCTAGAACAGAAATAACAAATTTGATTCAAAATCAAAATCATCTATTGAGTCTGGAAGAAATGAAAGCTGCCTTAAATCGAATTGAGGTAGTGTTAGTGCAAGGTAAATTTCCGGAGCCAAGTAAAGATTGGCCAGCAATTCCTTGGCCAATTTTTTGAGATAAAGGTGTTTTAATGCAAAGTTGGAATAAACCTTTTATTTTAAATAACGATTTGAGCGTTAATTTTCAAATGAAACAACTTAATTTATACGATTCAAAGACTAAAAAAGTCAGGTCAGTCAAAAGAAAACCGGAACCTATAAAGATTTACGTATGCGGAATTACCCCATATGATTCAGCTCATTTAGGTCATGCTTTTACATATCTTACTTTTGATTCGATTATTAGGGTTTTAAATTTTATAAATCAAAAAACAACTTATGCTCAAAACGTTACAGATTTAGATGATCCTCTTTTCGATAAAGCTAGATCTTTAAAAAAACCATGGAGAGAAATTGTTGAAGAGCAAGTTCAAATCTATAAAGACGATATGGGTGCCTTGAATGTTATTCCACCAGATTATTTCGTTGGAGTTGAAGAAAATATTGATTTAGTTATAAACGAAATTAGTGATATAAAAGATTTTTCTTATCAACTTAATGATAAAACTTACTTCAAAAAATCCAAAAATATTAATTCGGCGCTAGTGTCAGATAAAAGTAATGAAGAATTAGTAAAGATTGCTTCAGAAAGAGGCGGTGATGTCGAAACAATTGGAAAACTTGATCCACTTGATCCAATCTTGTGGAAATCATCAGCAGACGACGAACCAAAATGGCAAACAAACTTTGGGACAGGAAGACCTGGTTGGCATATACAGTGCATAAGTCTTGCTCAAAAATATTTGAATTTACCATTTGATATTCAAGGAGGTGGTAAGGATTTAATTTATCCACATCATTCTATGTGTGATGAAATTTCTAAAATTACAAAAGATAAAGAATTTGCTGAAATTTATTGTCACGTGGGAATGGTCTCTTACCAAGGTAGCAAAATGAGTAAGTCTAAAGGCAATCTTGTGTTTGTTCATGAATTGATAAACAAAGGCATTGATCCACTTTTGATTAGATTAATGCTGATTTCAAAACCATGGCACATGGATTGGGAGTTTGAATTAGAAGATATTAACAACTACATAGATAAATTTGAACAATTAAGAATGGCAAGTTCGAAATATATTAAGTATGACGATCTCTTAACTGTCGTAGACTTTTTGTTAAGTAATTTGAATTTTTCAGCCGCAATTGAGCATGTCTTAAAAGTTGAGAAAATGAACTCAGACATAGATTTGGTATCATTGAAATTAGTCATGAATAATCTATTTGGATTGAGTTTTAATAGTGATCATTAGTTCAAAAGATTTTGTAAAATTAAAAAAATTATCGAAGAGATTAAAAGATATTCAAATTGATAAATTATTTATCAAAGATTCTAAGCGGAGTAAAGATTATAGAGTTAATTATTCAAAAATTAACTTAGATTTCAGTAAAAACTTTTTGGACAATACTACGAAGAAGATATTTCAAAATATTAGTCGAAATAAAGATTTGAAATTAAGGATCAATGATTTATTGCAGGGAAAGAATGTAAATCAAACCGAAGATAGAAAAGTTGGTCACTTTTGGCTGAGGCAAGAACAACAGAACACTCAAACTAGTGAATTCAGTAAGAAAATCAGAATTGAAGAAGAAAAATTTCTTAATTTCGCAGACGGTATAAGGAATGGTTCCATAAAAAGTTTTAGTAACGAAGTATTTACAGATGTCATAAGTATTGGTATTGGAGGTTCAGATTTAGGTCCAAATGTTGCCTATGATGCGTTAAAAAATTTCCACGATGGAAAAGTTAATGTACATTTTGTTTCTAATATTGATCAAGTCTATTTAGACAATATATTGAGTAAACTAAAACCTAGTACAACTTTAGTTTTGGTGATTAGTAAAACCTTCTCAACACTTGAAACACTTGAAAATGGTACATATATAAAAAGTTGGCTTCAACGAAATGATCAATCTATGGATGTTTCCTCCAATATTGTGGCAATAACTACTGATTCTTTAAAAAGCGAGAATTATGGAATTAGAAATAATCAAACATTTTTATTTTGGGATTGGGTAGGTGGTAGATATTCATTGTTTAGTGCTGTTGGAATTTCCATAGCACTAGGGTATGGGTCTAATTTATTTCGAGAAATGAAGAATGGTGCAGGTGATTACGACAAAGTCTTGTCTGAGACAGATTTAATAAATAATCCATCTTTTTGGCATGCGATTGTGAACTTTTGGAATCTTAATTTCATGAAGTTTAATACGTTAGCTATTGTTCCTTACTCTTCTTTACTCGCAAAGTTTCCTGCTTTTCTTCAACAAACTTGGATGGAAAGTAACGGTAAAAGTGTTCACATAAATGGCAAAAAATCAAAAATGATAAATGCACCAATTGTTTTCGGAGAACCTGGTACTAATTCTCAGCACTCGTTTTTTCAGATGATTCAACAAGGAAATCAAGTAATTCCTGTAGATTTTATATTAATCAAAAGTAATTACGGTAAAAATAAATTATTTAATGATCAATTAGTTTCAAATGCACTGGCTCAAAGTATGACCATGATGCAGGGAATGACTGAGAAACAGTTAATTAAAGAAAGCACTCCAAGTCATTTAATAAATCATAAAGTTATGCCTGGAAATAGGCCTTCCAATATTGTGTGGATGGAACAATTAGACGCCTATAACTTAGGTCAATTAATCGCGTTTTATGAAATAAGCATCATGATCCAAGGATTTCTTTTAAACATTAACTCGTTCGATCAGTTTGGAGTCGAACTTGGCAAATCAAACGCTAAGCAGATTTATCAAAAAATTATTGGAAAAACTAATGAAAAATTCGATGATTCAACCGAAGAAAATATCAAATTTTATAAGAAAAACTAATCTTTAGTTCTTCTCTTTAAATATCTTTCAAATTCTCTTGCAATGGCTTCGCCACTTGCCTCTGGTAAATCTGAGGCATCGACCGAAGACTCTAATTTCGTTACATAATCTTTTATTTCATCATCTTCAGCAGAAAGTTGGTCTACTCCTTCTTGCCAGGCTCTTGATTCGTCAATCAAATCATTTAGAGGTATAGAAATATCTAGTAAATCTTCTAATTTTGAAATCACTGCAAGAGTTGCTTTTGGATTTGGTGGGGAAGAAACATAATGAGGTATTGCAGCCCAAAGCGATATTGAGGCGATATCTCTTTCAGTTGCTTCGTCTTGTACAACTCCAATAATTCCGGTAGGACCTTCATAAGCAGATGGTTCTAAATCTAAATTTTCAGTTAATTCTGGCGTTGCAGCAACAGTAGTTACTGGAACAGGTCTTGTGTGCGGAGCATCAGCCAATAAAGCGCCACAGGAAATAATTAATGAAACTTCGTAATCATCAAAAATATCCAAAAGCTCACTAACAAAATTCTTCCATTTTAAATTTGGTTCAATACCTTGGACAAGCAAAACTGAATTAGGTGAACCAGGTGGGTCTGCTAAAAAAATTCGAGTTGTTGGCCAATCGATTACTCGTTTTCCTTCATCGGTTAAACGAACTCTTGGCCGAGCAACTTGATAGTCATAATAAGGATCTGGATCCATTGCAGTTATTTCAGTTGCATCCCAAACTTCAATCAAGTGGTCAATGACATTAGACGCTGTTTCTGCTGCATCATTCCAACCTAAAAAAGAACAAATTGCTACAGGATTTTTTCCTAAATATTCCTTTATAGATTTAATGTCTAAATTCACGTTCCTCCTGCGAGTTCAATCCACTTAAAATGCAAGTTTTCAAAGTAATCTCTAATCTACATAAGGTTGGACAGTTTTGCATAATTGACCAATGTACTTTAGTGAATCAGGAGTTTGCCCAAATTGCGTGCTTTATTAATCGATATGGATGGCACGCTTGTTGAGACTGAAAGCAGGTGGTGGGCTGCCGAGCGTCGTGTAATGGAGATGCATGGGTCAACTTGGGAAGAGGATGATCAAAATCAAGCTATAGGTGGTCCACTTTTCAAAGTAGTTGAATATATGGGTGCTAAGGCTAATGTCAGTTCTGAAATAATTTTCAAACAAATAGTTGATGAAATGCTAGAAAGTTTCTCCCAATTTAAATCAGATTTACTTCCAGGTTGGGAAAACATAATTCAAGAAGCAAGAGAACAAGGAATAAAAACAGCTCTTGTCACTGCTTCAAATAGAGTTCTTGCCGATGCCTTATTAATTAATAATTCTTTTCAGAAATATTTTGATCTAGTAGTTACTTCCGACGATGTAGTAGAAACTAAACCACATCCAGAGCCTTATCTAAGTGCTGCAAGACACTTTGGCTTAGATGTTTTAGATTGTTTGGCATTTGAAGATTCGAATACAGGAATTACAAGTTCGTTAGGTGCAGGAATTCCAACGATTGCTCTTCCTGACCGAGTTTTATTGGATTCAAGGCGAGGAATGAAGATCTTGAGTGGATTAAAGGGATTATCGATAGATGATTTAAAAGTCATGCATAAAGAGCTTGTGCAAGAATGGCAAAATATTTAATTAAAAGCAGGGCAAATCTCTTTAAAGTAACAGTAATCGCATAATTTAGATTTTGTTGGTGTAAAACTATTCTCAGACATACTTGTATTTATTTGATTTGCTATTGAAAATATTTTTCGTTCTGTTATTTCCATATCAGATTGCGTAGGTTCGTAACTTAAGATATTTGAATCTTTTAAATACAGCAATCTTAATTGCTTGGCTAATTTTCCTGATTTTTTCAAAATTACTAAAGCATAGAATTTTAGTTGGAATAAAACTTTTGATTCAAAATTTTGTTTAGGAGATTTGCTTGTTTTGTAATCATTAATTCTAATCCAACCTTGTGGCGAAACATCTATGCGATCAACATAACCTTTCAGATGAATTTGATCAGTCAAAATATACTCAATTAATTCTTCAGTTGATTCTGGTTCGACCCTTGTTGGATCTTCTATTTGAAAGTAATTTGCTAATAATAATTTAATTTCTGATATCAAGTTATCAATTTTAGTCATGTCAATTTTCAATGGTTCTGAAATCGGAAAATCAATAAGTTCATCAATAGCACAATAATTGTTAGGATCTTCTTTGAGAAGTCGATCTACATAACTATAAATATCTCTTACTGCCCATTCAAATACTCTTTGTGATTTTTCAAGTTTGTATAAATCTTCCAAAATCAAATGAACAACGGAACCTCTCAAAGCATCTATGCCAGGTCTTTCAGGCAACTTGTCTATCGCTCGAAACTTATACAACTGAGGACATTGTTGAAAATCAGAAATTCTTGACGGAGATAAAGACAAAATTGTTTTTTCCATGTTTACACCTTAGGGTAAAGATATGACAAAGTATTCTTTATCTAGAATTAAGAATCATGTCTCTTGAGTATGGAAGCTTAGTTATCCTTTCAGACCAAAAAGGTCGTAATCACACTCTGGTTTTGGAGCAAGGTAAACAATTTTTTACAACTCATGGTTCTTTGAATCACGACGAAATAAAAAAATTAGGTGAGGGAAGCGTCATTTCTAGTACGAACGGAATGCAATACACAATATTTACTTCATCATTGCAAGACTACGTGGTAAATATGCCAAGAGGTGCAGCGGTAATTTATCCAAAAGATGCATCGCAAATTATTGAGTTAGCAGACATTAAAAACGGAGCAAAAGTACTTGAAGCTGGCGTTGGGTCAGGATCTCTTTCTCTTCACATTTTAAAAACTATAGGAGAGTCAGGAATTTTAGATTCCTGTGAAATTAACGAGGATTTTATAAATGTCGCCAAAAAAAATGTATTAAAGTTTATGAAACTTATTCCAAAAAATTGGAATGTAAATTTATGTGATGTAAAAGAATATAGGAGTGAAATTATTTACGATTCAGTAATTTTAGACTTGTTAAATCCTTGGGACATGATTGAAAATATTTATTCAATGCTCAAGCCCGGTGGACATTTCGTTTGCTATGTTGCTACAACCACTCAGATGTCTAAACTCGTTGAATCTTTAAAAATAACAGGACAATGGACAGATCCCATTGCATCCGAAACAATGTATAGGGAATGGCATCTTCAAGGATTATCGGTTAGACCGAAACATAAAATGAATGGGCATACTGGGTTTTTAGTTCATTCAAGAAGAATGGCTGAAGGATTTAAATTTCCAGTGAAACGACAAAAGCCAGCAAAAGGCGCTTACGGAGTCGATTACGAGTCACCGAGCAAATAAAGTCCTCTGAAGTATTCGATAGAATACTGTTAAACCTTGGAGGAAAATGACTGAAAATCAAATAATTTCTTCTAGTGATGAGTTTGAAAAATTAATTGCTGATCTAAAATTTAAAAATAGTGAATTAACAACTCTTTTAGCAGAAGCTAGAAATCAATTATTCAACTTAAAAGAACAAGTTGAGCAACTTGGTACGCCTCCATCTGGTTTTGGAATCTTTTTAGAAACTCATGAAAATGACGCAGATGTGCTCATTAATGGTAGAAAAATGAGGGTGACAATTTCTCCTGAAATCGAAAAAAAGAATTTACTTCCAGGTCGAGAAGTTGTATTAAATGATTCGATGAACATAATTGCAGTACATGGATTTGAAAAAGCAGGTGAATTAGTCACCCTAAAAAGTGTTTTAGAAGATGAAAATCGTGCAGTAGTTATTGGACGAGCAGATGAAGAAAAAGTTGTTAGGATCGCAGAATCTTTAAATAGTTCAGAAATTAATGTCGGCGATTCACTTATTCTTGACAATAAAAGTGGATTTATTTATGAGAAAATTCCAAAAAGCGAAGTTGAAGAATTAGTTTTGGAAGAAGTTCCAGATGTTGATTATGAAGATATCGGTGGACTCGGAAGTCAAATTGAGCAAATTAGAGATGCGGTCGAGTTACCGTTTTTACATAAAGACCTTTACACCGAACATCAATTAAGAGCTCCTAAAGGAATCCTTTTGTATGGCCCTCCAGGTTGTGGAAAGACACTTATAGCAAAAGCAGTTGCAAATTCTTTAGCAAAAAAAGTTTCTGAAAATTTTCAAAGTAATAGTGCTAGATCATTCTTTCTAAACATTAAAGGACCTGAATTATTAAATAAGTATGTGGGAGAAACTGAAAGACATATCAGATTAATTTTTCAAAGAGCTAGAGATAAGGCCAGTGAAGGATATCCAGTAATTGTATTTTTTGATGAAATGGATTCTCTATTCAAAACTAGAGGCAGCGGAGTTTCAAGCGATGTTGAAAATACCATTGTTCCTCAATTACTTAGCGAAATTGATGGAGTAGAAGGTTTAGAAAACGTCATAGTTATTGGAGCATCCAATCGTGAAGACATGATTGATCCAGCTATTTTGCGACCTGGAAGATTAGATGTAAAAATTAAAATCGAAAGACCAGATGCCCAAGGTGCTGCTGAAATTCTTTCTAAGTATTTAACTCCAGATCTACCATTAAGTGAAGATGATTTAGGCCAACATAATGGAGACAGGCTTTTAACTGTTAAATCTATGATTCAAAGAGCGGTTGAAAGAATGTTCAATGAATCAGATGAAAATAGATTTATAGAAGTAACTTACGCAAATGGTGACAAAGAAGTTCTATATTTCAAAGATTTTGCAAGTGGGGCAATGCTTGAAAATATTATTTCAAGGGCTAAGAAAAATGCAATTAAGGAATTCTTAAGAAATAACAAAAAAGGTATTAGAGTAGAACACATTTTGACTGCTTGCCAAGAAGAATTTAGGGAGAATGAAGATTTACCAAACTCAACAAACCCGGATGATTGGGCCAGAATCTCTGGTAAAAAAGGTGAAAGAATTATTTTCTTGCGAACATTGATTCAAAGTAAACAAGGTGAAGAGCCAGGTAGATCGATTGAAACAATAGGTTCTACAGGTCAATATTTATAAATAAATATATCCATGGAATTTAAAAGAATCATGGGACTTGAAAATGAATATGGTATTTCAAGTCTTTTGGGAACTGATCCCATTACTTTGTCTACAAGACTAGTTCATGCTTACGCAAAACATTTATATCCAAATAAGAATATTAGATGGGATTACGACTTAGAGAATCCATTAAGAGATGCCAGAGGATTTGATTTAACTCGATCAGAAGTTGACCCATCTTTATTAACCGATGAGGATCAAACAATTGCAAATATCGTTATTCACAATGGTGCACGGTTTTATGTGGATCATGCCCATCCTGAATATTCAGCTCCGGAAACTACTAACGCTTTTGACGCAGTTAAATGGGATCTTGCAGGTGACAGTGTTATTAAAAAAGCAATCGAGTTAGATAAACAAATATTTCCAAACGATCCAATCCGTATATTTAAAAACAATGTAGATAATAAAGGCGCTTCTTACGGTACTCACGAAAATTATTTAATGAAAAGATCCACTGAATTTAATCAAATAATTCATTTTTTAACACCTTTTTTAGTAACAAGACAAATTTTTTCAGGAGCAGGAAGAATTGGAATTGGTCAGATACCAAACAATGATTCATTTCAAATTAGTCAACGCTCGGACTATATAGAAACGCTAGTTGGTCTAGAAACCACTTTAAGAAGACCCATAATAAATACTCGAGATGAACCGCATGCAGATTCATCAAAATATCGAAGATTGCATTTGATTATTGGTGATGCCAATATGTGTGATTTTGCAAATGTTTTAAAAATTGGATCAACTGATTTAGTTCTGACGATGATAGAAGAAGAATATTTAACTGGCTTTGATTGTGAAATTATCAATCCAGTGCAAACACTGAAGGAAATATCAAGGGACTTAAGTCTAGAGAAAAAAATAATGTTAGTATCTGGCAATTTATTCACCACTCTTCAATTGCAAAATAAATATTTACAAAAAGCAATCGAATTTAACAATAATATTGCTAAATCTAATTATTTTGCACAAATAATTGAAATGTGGAAATTCACTCTTCAAAATCTGACAAGAGATCCTTCGAAACTCATTGGAAAAATAGATTGGATTACAAAAAAATATTTAATGGAAAAGCTTGGAATAAATGTTTCGGCGAAATCAGGAGATATTTCGAAATCAATAGATTTTCAATACTCGGAAATATCTAATAGTCAAAATATATTTAGTATATTAAAAAACAAAAACATTATTGCTAGTTTATTTGACCAAAAAGAAATCGAAGCAAGTGAAATAAATCCACCTTTAAACACCAGGGCTTTTTTTAGAGCAAATATGTTAAAAAAATACCCGCTATTTATATCTGCAGCATCCTGGGATAACGTAATTTTAGACATAGATCCAAATCAGTCACTTTTAAGAATTCCCACGACAGACCCATACAGTTTTAATTTTGATACACACTCTGAAATTTTGAAACAGGCTAAAGATATTCAAGAATTGGTGAGCGTTTTGTCCAGCCATAGCTCTAATCGGTAATATTTAGGCAAAGGAGTCAATTTGTCTGAACAAATAAAGAAAAGTAGCGATTCGAATTTTTCGCTAGATTCTGAAAATGACCTTATTTTTAGCGCTCCTAACACAAGAGATATAGATGCTGTTCTTGAAGAAATCGATGCTGTTTTGGAAAAAAATGCCGAAGAATTTGTCAAAGGGTTTATTCAAAAGGGCGGTCAGTAAATGGCTCTTGATTTCACAAGTTCTTTTTCTGAATATATAAATGAAAAGAAGTATTTAGTTCGTGATTTACCAAATAATTCTGAAAATATGTCGCCCCAGGCTACAACTATCGTGTCAATAGTTTTCAAAGACGGCGTTTTAATGGCAGGGGATAGAAGAGCAACTATAGGAAATCTTGTGGCGCAAAATGATATTCAAAAGGTTTTTCCTGCCGATAATGAATCGATAATAGGAATTGCTGGAAGTGCTGGAATCGCACTAGAACTTGTGAAACTATTCCAGATCGAATTAGAACATTATGAAAAAATTGAAGGAACTCAACTCTCTGTTGTTGGTAAAGCTAATCGTTTAAGTGTTTTATTGCGCGGAAATCTTGGTTTAGCTTTTCAAGGGTTAGCTGCGATACCTTTGTTTGCTGCTTATGACAAAGATCAAAAAAAAGGCAGAGTTTTTTCTTATGATGTAACTGGCGGACGTTATGAAGAGCATGATTATTACGCAGTTGGCTCTGGTTCTGTTTTTGCTAAATCATCTTTGAAAAAAATGTATTCTGATAATTTAGATGAAAAAATGGCGATAAGAATCTCCTTAGAATCTCTCTATGATGCAGCCGAAGAAGATTCTGCCACTGCAGGAATAGACATTACCCGGGAAATTTATCCAATAGTTTCAATTGTTAATTCACAAGGATTCAGAAGAATTAGTGATAGTGAACTAAATGAAATCGCTACAAAAATTTTTGGAGAGCGTAAAAATAGACCCGATGGGCCAATTGCGAGGATGTCATGACAGTTCCTTTTTATGTTTCACCAGAACAAATTACTCGAGACAAGGCTGACTTTGCTAGAAAAGGCATAGCCAGAGGTAAGAGTGTTGTATTAATTCAGGCTCAAGACGCAATCGTGTTTGTTGCAGAAAATCCTTCTAAAGCTTTACATAAAATTAGCGAAATTTATGATCGAATTGGTTTCGCTGCAGTAGGTAAATATAACGAATTCGAAAATTTAAGAGTTTCTGGAATTAGATTTGCCGATCTTCGAGGATACGCTTACGACAGAAGTGATGTTTCGGCTAGAAGTCTTGCTAATGCCTACGCTCAGACTTTAGGAACAGTTTTTACTGATGCTCTTAAGCCCTTAGAAGTCGAATTACTGGTGGCCGAAATTGGAATGACTATGGAAAGTGACGAAATTTACAGATTAACATTTGATGGTTCAGTGGTTGATGAAAAGAATTTTGTAGCTGTGGGTGGTGATAGCGAAAAGATAAATGAATTATTAAAGGAAAGTTGGAATAAAAATATTGTATCTAAAGAAGCAATAAAGTTATCACTAAAAATGCTGAATGAAGCATCCACTTCTGATAAAAAAATTACTAATGAATCTATTGAGGTAGCTTTATTAGATAGAAATAAAATTGGACGTAAATTTGTTAGACTGAGCCAAAGTGAATTAAGTCAGATTCTTTCTTGAGATGCTTAATAAAAGAATCCTTGGGCTAGAAACTGAATATGGCGTAACTTGTGTAGTTGATGGCCAAAGAAGATTATCTCCAGATGAAGTAGCCCGCTATTTATTTCGAAGAGTGGTTGCTTGGGGAAGATCTTCAAATGTTTTTTTGCCTAATGGAGGACGACTTTACTTAGATGTTGGATCACATCCTGAGTATGCAACTGCTGAATGCGACAACATCACAGATTTGATAAGTCAAGATCAAGCTGGTGATCGAATCATAGAAGAGTTGGCAATAGAAGCTGAAACTAGATTAAATAATGAAGGAATACAAGGACAAATTCATCTATTCAAAAATAATATTGATGCGGCCGGTAACAGTTACGGCTGTCATGAAAATTATTCTATTAGTAGGAAATTTAATTTCCAAAAAGTAACTGAATCGATTATTCCTTTTCTAGTAACTCGTCAAATTTATACAGGAGCGGGAAAATGGTTAACGAGTAACAAAAATCAAAATTTCCAAATTAGTCAAAGATCCGATCACAT
>CAZZKM010000008.1:0-41892 GCA_964655115.1 uncultured Bifidobacterium sp. | reverse complement strand
TTGGCGCTTTAACAATTGGTGTCGTAACTACACCATTTAATTTAGAAGGAAAAAGAAGAATATCACAAGCAGAATCTGGCGTTGAAGCATTAAGAAACGAAGTGGACACTCTAATCGTCATTCCAAATGATCGTTTGCTTTCAATTGCAGATAGAAATATTTCAGTCATTGAAGCTTTTAGACAAGCAGATCATGTTTTACTGCAAGGTGTTAGTGGAATTACAGATTTGATTACAACTCCTGGATTAATCAATTTAGATTTTGCTGATGTACGAAGCGTTATGTCAGGTGCAGGTACTGCATTAATGGGAATTGGTGCAGCTAGAGGTGAGAACAGAGCAGCAATTGCTGCACAAAATGCGATAGCTTCACCACTTCTTGAGGCAGATATTCAAGGTGCAAAAGGCGTATTACTTTCAATAGCTGGCGGATCAGATTTAGGTTTATTTGAAATTAATGAAGCAGCAAGACTTGTGCAAAATGTGGCAGCTACAGAAGCAAACATTATTTTTGGTGCAGTTATTGATGACACATTAGGTGATGAAGTAAAAGTTACTGTAATAGCTGCAGGTTTTGCCGACAAAGATTTATTAAATAAACGACCAGCACCTTCATTGGTAGATCGAAGTGAACCTGAAATTCCATCCTTTGTCTCAAAAAAATCTGATGACACAGGTCCACAACCTGTAGTTGGTTCAACTTTTAATGTAACCACAGCATCAACACCAAGACGTGTTGTCTTTGACGACATGGAAAGTGATGATCTTGATGTACCGGATTTTCTAAAGTAGATAAAATATGTCGGTGATTACACCGATTTCTTCTGGCAAACAAGGCAAAGCTCAGTGGAGTTTTTTTGGCCGCCAAGGTGGGGTTAGTAAAAAGCCTTTTGACACATTAAATATTGCTGATCATGTTGAAGACAATATTGAAGATGTAAATAAAAATAGAGAGTTACTTTCAGAATTTTTAGAGATGCCTTTGGTGTTTATTGGCGCATCTCATTCACCAAATGTGGTTAATGTTAAATCTGAATATCCAATTATTCACAAAGATACCGATGCCTTAGTCACCAGAGAAAAAAATCTTGGATTAGTAATAATGTCTGCAGATTGTGCTCCAATTGTTTTAGTTGATCCAATCGCTCATGTCGTTGGAGTTGTGCATGCAGGTTGGCAAGGAATGCTGGTTGGAGTTGTAGAAAATTCAGTTGAAGGAATGCTTGATTTAGGAGCTGAAACCCAAAATATGAAAGCAATAATTGGACCAACAATTAGTGCAAAGAATTTTTCGGCAACAAAAGAAAGATTTGAGGAAGTAAAGTCAAAAGAACCATCAGCTGCAGTAATACTTCCCAATGGAGAATTAGCAGTTGATATCCGAAAAGGCGTAAAAACTCAATTAGCAAAATATCAAATAAAGACAACTGATTTAAACATTTGTACATTTGAAAATAAAGAATTGTTTTCCTTTAGAAGAGACGCAGTTACTGGAAGAAACGCAACAATTGCCTGGTTAAGCGAATGAGTGACTTTAGGCTTTTAGAGATAAAAGAGAATTATAAAAAAATTCAATCAAGAATTTTAAAGTCCTGCAGTGAATCCGGAAGAGATACTTCTGAAGTAACCGTAATTGCTATAACTAAAACATACCCAGCAAGTGATATTGATTTACTCAAAAGTATAGGTATTGACAATGTGGGAGAAAATAAAGATCAAGAAGCCAGTCAGAAATTTAGAGAAGTAAAAAATAAGTTTACTTGGCATTTTGTGGGGCAATTACAGACCAATAAAGTAAAGTCTGTTGTGCAATATGCAGATTTTATCCATTCAGTAGATCGCTTATCTTTAGTAAAAGAAATTCAAAAAATGAGTCAAAAAATAAATAAAAAACAAAATATTTTGATCCAAGTAGATCTAGATGATTCAGAAACAGATGAAAACAGAGGTGGAGTTAGCGCGAGCAAATTAAGTCACTTGGCTAAAGAAATTTCAAATTGTCCAAACTTGGAACTATCTGGATTAATGAGTGTGGCTCCATTGAACATGGCAGCAAAAGAAGCATTTACAAAGTTAAAGAAAATCCAAAGCGACTTTTTAAAGGATTTTCCAACAGCCAAAATGCTTTCAGCTGGGATGAGTGATGACCTGGAAGAAGCTGTCTCGCATGGCGCGACACACCTTCGAATTGGTTCTGCCTTACTCGGGGAAAGACCAAAAATCGGGTAACTTTGACTCTAGTCACAAATGCAACATGTGTCCCATTGGTTCTTCTGGAGAACTAAGGCACAACAGGAGGAAGAGATGCCACAAGGCTTTCGCAAAATGGCAGTCTATTTAGGTTTAGTTGAAGATAATCAAAACAATTTATTGAGTGAAGAAGTTGAAGAGATCTATGAAGAGGAAGTTGCTCCTCGCTGGACACCAACTCCAAGAGCATTTTCTACAAATGGTGCAACTGCGTTAGCAGAACGCACTGAAGTTCGTGTGGCGCCACAAGTTAAACCAGTTGTTGCAGCAGAACCAGTTACTAGAATTACGACATTGCATCCAAGAGCATTTAATGATGCAAGAAGAATTGGTGAAGAATATCGTGAAGGAACACCAGTCATTATTAATCTTTCCGAGATGGATCCAAGTGATCAAAAAAGAATTCTTGATTTTGCTTCAGGGCTAGCTTTTGCTCTTCGAGGCACTATTGAAAGAGTTACCAACTCAGTATTTTTGATTTCACCAGCCAATGTTGACTTAGGGGCAGAAGCTCGCCAACAAGTCGCTCAAGATGGCTTCTTTAATCAAGTTTAATTACACTAGAAATTAATGGGATCACTTCTTTATCAAATACTCTGGCTTTATCTTTTAGTTATGATTGGCCGTTTAGTTTTTGATTATGTGCAGATGTTTGCTAGATCTTGGAAACCATCAGGATTCATTCTTGTATTAGTTGAATTTATTTACTCACTAACTGATCCACCGTTAAAGTTTTTTAGAAGATTCGTACCTCCTCTTCGTATAGGTTCTATTTCACTTGACCTATCTTTTTTAATCGTAATTATCTTGATTCAAATTGCCATGAGCATTGTGGCATCCCTCTAGTGGCAATCTAGAAATAAAAATCAGGTAGATTAGGGCTTAGTTCAAAACAACGGAGTATTAATGGCACTGACCCCAGAGGATGTAGAAAACGTTGTTTTCGATACCACCCGTTTCAAAATGGGATATGACGTTTCACAAGTTGATGATTTTCTAGAAAAAGTACAACGTGAACTAGAGCATCTTCATAATGAATTAGATTTAGCAAAAAGCGGAAATACTTCTGTTTCAGGACAAACAATAGAAACAAGATCACCTGTTGAAGTTTTAACATTGGCCCAACAAGCACTAACTGCTGCAACTAATGAAGCAGAAAGACTAGTCAGAGATGCTAGAGCCAGAGCAGCTGCAATTTCTTCTAGTGTGGAAAGTGAAAAAGCTCAAATTGAAGCACAAATCAAAAAACTTGAAGCAATTGAAATTGAATATCGAAATAGATTAAGGAATTGGTTATCTGGAATGTTAAATGATTTAGGAGTCCAACTAGATCAGGCAAAAGAAGATACAAATCCATTAAACGTTATTACGACAGCTCCAGAAAATAGTTAATTTTTACTTAATAAAATTTTAAGATCTAGTTCCTCATCAACTGCTGAAGTTTTACTTAAATCTTTTTCTAAACCAAAATTAATCGCTAATACTTCACTTTTTATAACCTCTAAGTGTTCTGTAATAGCTTTTAGAAGCTCATCATTAGTCGAGGAGTAAATAACTTTGATGCGATCTGAGACATCAAAACCACTGTTTTTTCTAGTTTCTTGTATGAGTCTTATGACTTCTCTTGAAAGTCCTAAGCTCTTTAGTTCTTTAGTTATTGTTAAATCAAGAGCAATAGTTTCTCCATCTTGGGTCATTACTGACCAACCTTCTCTTGGAGTTTCAGTGATGATTACATCGTCTGAATTAATCTCATATTCACTACTCTCAAGTTTTACAACATAAGAATTGCTTTGGCGTAATTTAGATACCAGTTCAACTGGATCTAATTCTGTAATCTTTTTAGCAATCTGAGGGGTTTCTTTGCTAAACCGTGCACCAAGAGTACGAAAGTTTGCCTTTACGGTTACATTAACTAAATCTTGAGTTTGACTCAAAGATTGAACTTGCAAGATATTTAATTCTTCGGCCAATTGGTCTTTTAGATCTTGGGCAACTTTATCCCAATTTTTGGCAGAAACTAATGCTTTTGCAAGCGGCTGTCGATTCTTAACTTTTCCTTCTGCACGAGCACCTCTGCCAAGCTCAACTAGACGTCTAATTAAACCCATACTTTCGATTAAGTCATAGCGAATATCTTGTTTATTAACTACTGGCCAATTTGCTAAATGAACTGAATCAATATTTTTGTCAGTTGTAGTTTTAAACATTTCTTGCCAAACTTTTTCGGTAATAAAAGGCACAAATGGCGCCATAATTAAAGTTATCTTTTTTAAAGCTTCATGCAAAGTATCTAGAGCCAAAGAGTCTGCATCCCAGAATCTTCTTCTATTTCTTCGGACATACCAGTTGGACATGTCGTCAACGACATCAAATAAAACTTTTCCAGCTTTTTGGGTGTCAAAGTTTTCTAATGCATCTGTTACTTGAATAACGGCATCATCAACTAAACCTAAAAGCCATTGATCTATTTCCGGTCTTTCACTTCGATTTACCTTTAAAGTTCCTGGAACATAATCTGATAAGCGTGTGTATAAAGAAAGAAAAGAAACTGTATTCCAATAAGTTAGTAAAACTTTTCTGGTTACTTCTTGAATAGATGAGTGACCCACTCTTCTTGCTTGCCATGGTGAACCAGATGCAAGCATGAACCAACGTAATGAATCTGCGCCATGTTCATCCATTAAAGCTATAGGTTCTAAAACATTTCCTAAATGTTTACTCATCTTGCGACCTTTTTCATCCAAAATGTGTCCAAGTGTTACCACGTTTTTGTATGAAGATTTGTCAAAAACTAAAGTTCCAACTGCCATAAGAGTGTAAAACCAGCCACGAGTTTGATCGATTGCTTCACAAATAAAATCTGCAGGGTAATTCTTTTTAAACAATTCTTGATTTTGTTGAGGATAATTTAACTGAGCAAAAGGCATAGCTCCTGAGTCATACCAACAATCAATTACTTCTGGAACTCTTTTTGCAACATTTTTACACTTTGGACAATTAATTTTTATGTCATCAACAAATGGTCTATGAGGATCAGTTTTAGAGACATCTTGACCTGATAAATCACTTAATTCTTTTAACGAACCGATTGCAGTTTGGTGCTTTTCTTCACATATCCAAATCGGAAGGGGAGTGCCCCAATATCTATTTCGAGATAAAGCCCAGTCAATATTATTGTTTAACCAATCGCCATATCTTCCATGTTTGATTGTGTTTGGGAACCAATTCGTATTTTCGTTTTCTCGCATTAACTCATTTTTAATAGCAGTTGTTTTGATGTACCAAGATGGTTGCGCGTAATACATAAGAGGAGTGTGACATCTCCAACAATGAGGATATTGGTGTTCATATGCAACTTCTTTAAATAAAAGTTCTCTCTTTTTTAAATCTTTAACAATATCTTTATCGGCTTTTTTAAAGAATTGACCAGCAACTAAAGGTGTATATGTTTCAAAATGACCATCTGCTTTTACAGGATTTACAACCGGTAAACCGTACTTTCGACAAACTTGCATATCTTCTGCGCCAAAGGCAGGTGATTGGTGAACAATTCCTGTTCCATCTTCAGTTGTTACATAATCAGCCAGTAAAACTGCATGTAAATATTTATTTGATTTATCCTCAAATAATTCATTTCCAAATGGTGCTTGATAAGTGATGGCTTCTAATTCTCTACCTTTAATTTGTTCTTTAATTTGAACTTCTTCGCCCAAAATTGAAATTAGTTCTTTGGCAACAATTAAATGCTCATCTTCAACCGCAACTACTACATAATCTATTTCTGGTCCAACCGCTGCTGCGGTATTACTTATCACAGTCCAGGGAGTGGTTGTCCAAATTAGAAGAGATAGATTTTTGTATTTTTTCTTCCAGGAATCTGAGGTAACAGGAAATCGTAGATAGATTGATTGATCTGTAATGGTTTCATAACCGAGTGCTAATTCGTGATCTGATAAACCTGTTCCACATCTTGGGCAATATGGACTAACTCTAAAATCTGAAACTAGTAATCCTTTGTTATGAATTTCTTTTAATGACCACCAAACAGATTCAATGTAGGAACTAGACATTGTCCAATAAGCTTTATCAAAATCAACCCAATAACCCATGCGTGAAGTCATTAAGGCAAATTCGTTTACATTTCTTAAGACTGATTCTTTACATTTAGCATTAAATTCAGCTACGCCATATTTTTCAATATCATTTTTGCCGCTAAAACCTAATTCTTTTTCAACTGCCAATTCAACCGGTAATCCGTGACAATCCCATCCAGCTTGTCGTGGCACGTAGTAACCTTGCATAGCTTTAAATCTGGGAAATACATCTTTAAAAACTCTTGCTTCTACGTGATGAGCACCCGGCATACCATTTGCTGTTGGGGGACCTTCATAAAAAACCCAACGTTTATTTTCATCTCTTTGATTTAGCGATTTATGGAAAACATCATTTTTTTGCCAGAAATCAATGATTTCTCTCTCCATGGCAGGTAAATCGATGCGGTTGGAAACCTCGCGATACACGCTTACACCATCCTGCTTTCACATAAGAGAAAAGAAAAACTGTACTCTCGTAGTTTATGAGACAACTTAAATGTGTGGTGATATCAAGGTGAAGAGTCGCACACATTTACAAGCCTTAATGCTACGAATTGCGTTATCGATAATCATCATTGATCAAGTAACAAAACTAATCGCGGTTGCTACTTTGGAAAACAGAGATAATTTGATTTTGGTCCCTGCTTTGTTGGGTGAAAGAGTAGGTCCAATACTTCAATTTACTTTTATTAGAAATCCCGGCGCTGCTTTTGGTTTTGGTACTAATGCCACACTAATTTTTACAATTCTTGCTTTTGTGATTTCAATAATTATTTGGAAGACTGGTAAAAAAATTGAAAATAAGGTTTGGGCAATTTGCTTTGGCGCATTACTAGGAGGTGCAATCGGAAATTTAATTGATCGTTTATTTAGAAGCCCAGGTGTATTTCGTGGAGCAGTTGTAGATTTTGTACAGATTCCATATTGGGCAATTTTTAATGTAGCCGACATGGCTGTGAGCATATCTGCAACTACAATTGCCATTATGACTTTAATGGGTAAAGATCCATATAAAAAGAAATTAAATGACTAAATATCTGATACATATTGAAGAAAATCAAGTTGGATTAAGAATTGATTCATTTTTATCTTCAAATCTTGAAATTTCTAGAACAAAAGTTGCATCAGATATTGATGCAGGAGCAGTTTTTGTTAACGACAAAGTTGCATCTAAATCATATCGATTGAATCTAAATGATGAAATTAGTTACATTCCAATTGAAAAATCAATCGTTGATCCAAAAGATCAAGTTATTGATATAAAAGTGTTGTATTCAGATGATGACATTGTTGTAGTCGATAAACCATTTGGAGTTGCAGCACACGCTAGTCCTGGGTGGGAAGGACCAACTGTCACAGCTTCAATTGCTGCAAAAGGACATCGAATATCAACTAGCGGTGTTCCAGAACGTCAAGGTATTGTGCAGCGATTAGATGTTGGTACAAGTGGAGTAATGGTTGTAGCAAAAAGTGATTTTGCATATGAAAACTTAAAAGAATCTTTTCGAACCAGAACTGTGAAGAAGGTTTATCACGCACTAGTCCAAGGACATCCAGATCCTTCAAGTGGAACAATTGATGCTCCAATTAGTAGACATCCTCAAGAAAATTACAAGTATGCAGTCGTGCAAGGAGGAAGAGAAAGCATTACACATTATGAAACGATTGAAGCTTTTCCGTATGCTTCGCTTCTAAAAATTGAATTAGAGACAGGAAGAACGCATCAAATCAGAGTTCACATGAGTGCGATAAAACATCCATGTGTTGGAGATCCCATGTATGGAGCGGATCCTAAGTTGGCTGAAAAACTAGGTCTCACACGTCAATGGCTTCACGCAACATCTTTAACATTCAAACATCCAAGAACTGGTGCAGAAGTGACATTTGACTCACCATATCCACAAGATTTGGCATCGAGTTTAAAGCGCGTTGCTGAGGTTTTTAAGTAAACTCTATTAAGCAAGATTTAAATTAGTAATACAAAACTTCCCCTTTGTATAAAACTCGTGAAAGGGCTATTTCCATTTAATGTCTAATCGCGACTCATTTGTTCATCTACATGTGCATTCTGAATATTCAATGCTTGATGGTGCTGCCAGATTGAATGAATTAATTACAGAAGTAAAAAAACAAGAGATGCCAGCTATTGCAATAACCGATCATGGAAATTTATATGGTGCTTATGATTTTTATAAAACCGCAAAAGATCATGGTGTAAAACCAATAATTGGTATTGAAGGTTATTACGCACCTAATGGAAGAAAATCAAGAGAAATGCTTGATTTCGGGTTTTCAAGTAGTGAAGATCAAGAATTTGGTAGAGGTAAATCTCCATATACGCACATGACCTTATGGGCAACAAGCACTCAAGCAATGCATAATTTATTTAAAATTTCTTCACTAGCTAGTTTGGAAGGTTATTACTATAAGCCTAGATTTGATTTTGAATTAATAGAAAAATATGGCAAGGGCTTAATTGGCACAACAGGCTGTCCTTCTGGAGAAGTTAATAGATGGCTACAAGCAGGAGATTTCAATAAAGCAAAATCCGTAGCAGGTCAGCTTCAAGAAGTATTTGGTAAAGAAAATTTTTATTGCGAGTTGATGGATCACGGTTTAGATATTGAGAGAAAAACTAGACCAGATTTATTAAAAATCGCAAAAGAATTACAGATTCCTTTAGTAGCTACCAATGACCTTCATTACACATATGAAAAAGATGCAGCTTCTCATGAAGTGTTGCTTTGTGTAGGTACGAGAACGACTCTAAGTGATCCAAACAGATTCAAGTTTGATGCGCAAGATTTTTACCTAAAGACACCAGCGCAAATGCGTGATATTTGGAAAGATTATCCAGAGGCTTGCGATAACACATTATTAATTGCAGAGCGTTGCGAAGTTAAATTCCTCGAAGGCGCTAACTTAATGCCGAGATTTTCTGTTCCTGAAAATGAAACCGAGGAGTCATGGCTTGAAAAAGAAGTTAATCAAGGTTTAAAAAAACGTTTTAAAAACCAAGTCTCGGCTCAACATCAAGAACAAGCAAACTATGAAATAAAAGTAATTAACCAAATGGGTTTTCCAAGTTACTTTCTAGTTGTTGCAGATCTAGTTAGATATGCCAAAGAAAATGGCATAAGAGTAGGTCCCGGCAGAGGTTCAGCTGGTGGATCTGTCGTGGCTTTTGCTTTAGGTATAACTGAATTAGATCCGATAAAACATGGACTTTTATTTGAAAGATTTTTAAATCCAGAAAGAGTTTCACTTCCTGATATAGATATTGATTTTGATGAAAAAAGACGAGCTGACATGATTAAATACGCAACTGATAAATATGGTTCAAATCATGTGGCTCAAATTATTACTTACGGAACAATTAAGGCCAAAGCAGCGATAAAAGACTCTGCAAGAGTTTTAGGTTATCCATTTGCAAATTCCGATAAAATTACCAAACTTATTCCTCCTCCAGTAGTTGGAAAAGATATGTCTCTTGCAGCAATTTTTGACAAGAAAGATGAAAGATATGCAGAAGCAAGTGAATTTAGATCTTTATACAAAGTTGATCCTGAAGTTCAAAAAATAGTTGATACAGCAAGAGGTCTAGAAGGTTTAAGACGTCAACCTGGGGTGCACGCTGCAGGTGTAATTCTTTGTCGCGAACCATTAATTGATGTTGTACCGCTATGGAAACGTGAACAAGATGGCGCAATCATTACACAGTTTGATATGGGTGCATGTGAATCTTTAGGTTTACTAAAGATGGACTTTTTAGGTTTAAGAAATTTAACAGTTTTAGATGATTGTTTGGAACATATTAAAAGAAACAAAGATATTGAAATTGTTTTAGAAGATTTGGAGTTAACAGATAAACCAACGTATGAATTACTAAGTAGGGGAGATACTTTAGGGGTATTTCAGTTAGACGGTGCTCCTATGAGAGCGCTTTTAAGATCAATGCAACCTGATCAATTCGAACATATTTCTGCAGTTTTGGCGCTATATCGTCCAGGACCAATGGGCGTTAATGCTCACAACGATTATGCAGATAGAAAAAATAATCGAACTAAAGTTGTGCCAATTCATGAAGAATTAGCAGAACCATTAGATGAAATTTTGAAAGATACTTACGGATTAATTGTTTATCAAGAGCAAGTAATGGCGATTGCTCAAAAATTAGCTGGTTATTCGCTAGGCAAAGCAGATCTTTTAAGACGAGCCATGGGTAAAAAGAAGAAATCAATTCTTGATAAAGAATTTATCCCTTTCAGAGATGGAATGAGAGCAAACAAATATTCAGAGGATGCGATTAACAAGTTATGGGAAATACTTGTCCCGTTTTCTGATTACGCCTTTAATAGAGCACACACCGCTGGCTACGGACTGGTCTCATATTGGACTGCTTATCTAAAAGCTAATTTTCCTTCTGAATATATGGCTGCACTTTTGTCCAGCGTCAAAGATGACAGAGACAAATTAGCAATTTATTTAAATGAGTGCCGCAAAATGGGTATAAAAGTTTTACCACCAGATGTAAACGAATCTTTAAGTGAATTTGCGCCAATTGGAAAAGATATTCGCTTTGGTTTATCTGCCATTAAAAATGTTGGGGAAAATGTGGTGGATTCTTTGATTAACTCCAGAGGAAAACATGAAAGATTTACAGACTTTTTTGACTTTTTAAATAAAGTTGAATCAACTGTATGTAGCAAAAGAGTTATTGAATCCTTAATTAAAGCTGGCGCATTTGATTCATTGAGCCATTCCCGAAAAGGTTTATTAAGTATCCATATTGAAGCGGTAGATAGTGCAACAGAATCTAAAAAAGCAGAGGCAATCGGTCAATATGATTTATTTGGTTCAAGTAAAGAAAGTGTTGGTATTACTGGCACTGAATTAGTAATTCCAAATGAAGAATGGGAAAAGGCAGCGCTGTTAAATTTTGAAAGACAAATGCTTGGGCTATATGTAAGTGACCATCCTCTTTTAGGAATTGAGCATTTACTTTCAAGATTTTCTGATACGCAAATTGCAGATATTGCACACGGCAATAAAAACGACGCAGACATTGTCACTGTCGCAGGTCTTGTAACAAACATTCAAAGAAAAGTTACAAAACAAGGTGCTAATTGGGCAATTGTTACTCTGGAAGACTTAGCGGGTTCAGTTGATTTAATGGTTTTTTCACAGACCTATGCAAATACCGCAAATTTAATTCATGAAGATGCAATTTTATCTGTTAAAGCAAAAATTGATGCAAGAGAAGAGGAAAGTCCAAGGTTAGTTGCTTTGGATTTTTCAGTTCCAGATTTAAATCAACAAAGAACTTCTCCCGTAGTAGTTAAATTAAATGCCGCCAGATGCACACCACCAATGGTTGATTCAATTAAATCCGTTTTGCAGACTCACCCTGGAACAGTTGAAGTTCATCTTCACATTATTAATGGAGAAAAGACCACGGTGATGAAGATTGATGAGAGATTAAAAGTTGAACCAACATCTGCATTATTTGGAGAATTAAAAGCACTACTTGGACCTAGTGCGGTTGCTTAATTAAGACTAATTTTAGTTTTTGTTAAAAATGGAGCGGGTACAGAAGGTATTTCTTGCATCAAAATAGTTTCACGATTGATTATTTTTAAAACTTTTTTAAGTCGCACATTTGGATCATCAATTTCTAGTAAATTTTGTTTTTCTAAATTATTAATTGGTAAAAGACTTGACAGTAAAAAACTTAAGCTTGAAGGTGAGTCGGGAAGTTTTTGCGAAGCATTGTCATTATCAGCATCAAACATCATCATAAATTCGTCACATTTTTCTTTTGCCAAAGTTAGTGAAGCGGTATCAAATTCAGTTTCTGCTTCTTTTCTAATCTTTATCTCTGCAACAAGATATGGAGCCTTATCTTTGGAAACTGATAAAAGATTGAATCGTTGGCCACCGATAACCAGAATTTCAAAAGTACCATCTTCATTTGTGGTGCTTTTTCGTAAAACTGCGACTGTACCTATATCTGCAAGAACTGGTAATTCATCTTTTACTTCGTTACCTCTTTTAATTGAAATAATTCCAAATCGACGCTCAACTTCAGGTAAAGCCAATAAGTCACTCATCAAAGCTCGATAACGGTTTTCAAAAATATGCAATGGCATTACTTGCCCTGGCATTAAAACAGTGCTTAAAGGAAATATTGGAAGCGATTTTGAATCTGAATCAGAACTTCTCATGATGAAAGAATATGTGAAAGTTTAAAATTTCGCATCCCGTAACATTGAATTATGATTCAAATAATTGATGTGAGTGAAATTGACCAAATTTCATCACCAGTTGTGCCTCGAGCGCAACTTGATGTTGAAGCAGCTTTGAATCAAATAAATCCAGTTTTGTTTGATGTTGAAAAAAATGGTGACGAAGCGGTTCTTAATTGGAACGAAAAATTTGATGGAGTTAAATCAAAATCGCTTAGAGTTCCCCAATCAGTAATTGATAAAGCATATGAAGAAATGTCACCAGACGTATTAGAGGCTTTAAAAGAATCAATAAAAAGAGCCACAAAAGTTCATCAATCGCAATTAAAAGGTGAAAATCAAACCAAGGTTGTAGAAAATGGTTTTGTTACCCAAAAATATATTCCGGTTTCTCGAGTTGGTTTATATGTTCCAGGGGGACAAGCTGTTTATCCATCAAGTGTTGTGATGAATGTTGTACCTGCCAAAGTTGCAGGAGTTAAATCAATAGCAGTAAGTAGTCCCTCTCAAAAAGAAAATGATGGCTGGCCAAATAAAACAATTCTTGCTGCTTGCAAACTTTTAGAGATTGATGAAATTTATAGTGCGGGTGGGGCTCAAGCAATTGCAATGTTTGCATACGGAACTAAATCCTGTAAAAGAGTTAACTTAATAACAGGGCCAGGTAACGTTTATGTAACTGCTGCCAAAAGAAAAGTAAGAAGTGTAGTTGCCATAGACAGCGAAGCAGGACCAACTGAAATAGCAATACTTGCTGATGAAACAGGAAATCCTAAATGGATCGCTGCTGATTTAATAAGTCAAGCAGAACACGATGTCATCGCATCCAGCATCTTAGTTACAAATTCAAAAGATTTAGCAATTCAAGTAAAACAAGAATTAGAGATACAAGTTCCACAAACTAAACATGCTGAACGAATCAAGCAAGCTCTTCAAGGAAAACAAAGCGCCATAGTCATTGTCAAAAATGTTGAACAGGGGATAGAAGTCATAAACGATATTGCTGCTGAGCATTTAGAAATTCATACTAATGATTTAACAAATGTAGTTTCTAAAATTGAGAATGCGGGTGCAATTTTTGTGGGTCCAAATACTCCAGTTTCTTTAGGTGATTATTTGGCAGGTAGCAATCATGTGCTACCTACAGGAGGTTGTGCTTGCCATTCTTCAGGATTAAATGTGCAGACTTTTCTTAAATCAGTTCAGTTAATTGAATACTCGCAAGATGCTTTGAAGGATGCTGCGAATCACTTGAGAGTTTTGGCGCATGCTGAAGATTTACCAGCCCATGCTCAAGCAGTTGACATAAGGCTTGAAAACAACAAGTAAATAAATCAAATGTGTATAAGTTTCTTATAACATGAAAACAGAGAAAGAGGATTAATGAACAGAGTTGGAAAAGTTTCCCGAAAAACAAAAGAAAGTGATGTTTCGGTCGAAATAAATCTAGATGGAACTGGAAATGTTTCTATCGAAACTGGTGTTCCTTTTTACGATCACATGTTAAGTCAACTTGGTAAACATGCAGCTTTTGATTTAAAAATAAAAACAATTGGCGATGTTGTTGTAGATGAACATCACACGATTGAAGATACAGCAATTGCTCTTGGACAAGCTTTTAAAGAATCTTTAGGTGATAAGTCAGGAATAAAAAGGTATGGAGATGCAACTTTGCCACTAGATGAAGTTCTAGTTAGAGCAGCAGTTGATTTATCAGGACGACCATATTTGGTTCATCACGAAACTGAAATTGCGCCGATGATTGGTACTTATGACACTACTTTAACTAAACATATTTGGGAATCATTTGTTAATAGTTCTGATATCACTTTGCACATTAAAGTTTTAGAAGGCAGAAATGCACACCATGTTGTTGAAGCGCAATTTAAGGCAGTTGCAAGAGCCTTAAGAGAGGCAGTTTCTTTAGATGCAAAATCTATTGGAATTCCTTCAACAAAAGGTGTCTTGTAATTATTGTTAAAAATTAAATTTTATGACTAAAAAAATAGTTATTCTTGATTACGGTTTTGGCAATATAAGATCTGCGCAAAAAGTATTCCAAAAAATAGGGGCGCAAGCAGAAATAACTAATGACTATCAGAATTGTTTAAATGCGGATGGTTTGGTGATTCCAGGAGTTGGTGCGTTCAAAGCTTGCATGCAAGGAATTCTAAATGTTAGAGCAAATGAAATTGTTGACAAAAGACTATCTGGAGGAAGAAACGTTTTAGGCATTTGTGTAGGAATGCAAATCATGTTTGAGCAAGGCACAGAGCATGGAGAAACAACCTCAGGCTTGGGTCAGTGGCCTGGCGTTGTAGATGAAATTAAGCATTCGATTCTTCCTCATATGGGTTGGAATGAAGTAATTGTTGATGATAAAAGCAAAATTTTTAAAGGTGTTGAAGATCAAAAATTTTATTTTGTCCATTCTTATGCAGCAAAAGATTTAAGAATGAAAGATTCTGAAGTATTTGAAAAACCTTTGAAGCATTACACAACGTATGGAGAAAGGTTTCTAGCAAGTGTCGAAAATAATGCATTGGTAGCAACACAATTTCATCCAGAAAAGTCCGGAGAAGCAGGAATTTTACTTTTGAAAAATTGGCTGGAAAGTTTTTAAATGAATAAATTAATTCTTCTTCCAGCAGTCGATGTTTCAAACGGCCAAGCAGTTCGCTTAGTTCAAGGCGAGTTAGGTAGCGAGACTGTATATGGTTCACCACTTGAGGCGGCAATAAATTTTCAAGAACAAGGCGCAGAATGGATACATCTAGTTGATTTAGACGCAGCTTTTGGAAAAGGAAATAATTTTTCATTACTTAAAGAAGTTGTAGAAAAACTTGATATTAAAGTTGAACTTTCAGGGGGCATCCGAGATGATGATTCTCTAAATAATGCTCTTTCTACTGGCGCAAAAAGAATTAATTTGGGAACAGCTGCATTAGAAAATCCTGAGTGGACAAAAAAAGTTATCAAATTACATCAAGACAAAATTGCTATTGGTTTAGATGTTCGTGGTAGAACTCTTGCCGCAAGAGGATGGACCAAAGATGGGGGAGATCTTTTTGAAACATTAAAAAGATTAGATGAAGATAATGCTTCTAGATATGTTGTAACAGATGTGACAAAGGATGGAACATTAACTGGACCAAATATAGATTTACTTATTGAAATTACCAAATTTACAAAAAAACCACTTATTGCATCAGGGGGAATTTCTGAAATAGAGGATTTAGTTAAATTAAAAACTTTAGTCCCACTTGGCGTTGAAGGTGCAATTGTTGGTAAAGCACTTTATTCCAATAAATTTACCTTGAAACAAGCTCTTGAGGTTGCAGGCTGAAATGACTTTAGCAATAAGAATTATCCCATGTTTAGATGTCGAAAATAAAAGAGTTGTAAAGGGAGTTAATTTTCAGAATTTAAAAGATGCGGGGGATCCTGTTGAACTTGCCTCAATTTATTCTCAAAGTGGAGCTGACGAATTAACTTTCTTAGATATTTCAGCTTCTAAAAATAATGAAAAGACAATTCTTGAAGTAGTTAGACAAACTGCAGAAAACGTTTTTATTCCATTAACTGTGGGAGGTGGCATTAGAAGTGTTGAGGATGTAGATCAGTTACTAAGAGCTGGTGCCGATAAGGTTTCCATCAATACCAGTGCAATTACAAATCCAAATTTAATTAATCAAATTGCTAATAAGTTTGGTTCTCAAGTACTAGTGATTTCCATAGATGCAAAAAGATCTAATAAAAGTTATGCAAAATCAGGTTTTGAAGTAACAACACATGGTGGAACAAAATCAGCTGAAATTGATGCTTTTTCTTGGATAAAGGAGTCTATGGATAGAGGTTGTGGAGAAATTCTGTTGAATTCTATGGATAAAGATGGAACTAAAGACGGATTCGATTTGGAATTAATTGAAAAAGTCAAGCAGATTGCAAAAGTGCCAATAATTGCTAGTGGTGGAGCAGGAAAAGTCGAGGACTTTGTATCAGCGGCTAAAAGCGGAGCAGATGCACTACTTGCCGCAAGCGTTTTTCATTTTGGAGAAGTTCGAATTAGTGATGTAAAGAAAAATTTGAAAAAGTCTGGTTTTGAAGTCAGAGACTAAGGTCTGAATTTTTCAATTTTTGAACTGCTAAAGGATCTCCTTCGAAAACAATTTCGGTTTTGTTTTGTCTACCAAATGCAAACATAACTAAATCAACAATATTTCCTGAAATTGTCACTGCATCATTTCCTCTTTTTAATGTGTAAGTGCCTTGATCAGTCTTTGCAATTACACCAACTTTTACTTTGCGCATGAAAAAGACTGCGGATTTAGTAAATCTAGACCAAAGTAATTTTGAATCCTCTTCTGTGAATTGCCTAGGTTGATAATTATCTTGTGCACGTAAAATATCTTCATGATGGACCAAAAACTCAAAAGTATTGGCCAGTTCATCTACTTTTGGGATGGCAAAAGGTGAAGGAGATTTAGGACCATTTTCAAAAATTGAAATTAACTCTTCAAAACTTTTATCCTGGTATTTAGTAGATATAGATTTGGTATAAGAATTAAAAAACGGCACAAATAGCCCTACTGCTGCATCTGGTCTATTTTCTCTAACTATTAAATGCACTAATAAATCTTTAGTGGTCCATCCTTGGCAAAGTGTTAATTGATCAGGTCCAAGTTGGCGAAGTGTTTGGCAAATCGCACTTCTTTCTCTTTTTGCAAATGAGGTCATATAAAAAGAATAAGTCTTCACACCCATGCTTACAAGTTGGATATGCAATAAGCGAGAATATAACTATGAATTTAATGTCAAAACATGAAATTAACGAAGTTTGGACAAGTCTTAAACTAAATGAAGCAGGATTAATACCTGCCGTTGCAATTGATGTTAAATCAAATGAAATCCTAATGCACGCCTGGATGAATAAAGAAGCTTTTGAAAATACGCTTACTACCGGTGAAGTTACCTACTATTCCAGATCAAGAAAAAAATTATGGGTCAAAGGTGAAGAATCAGGAAATAAACAATTTTTAATAGAAATGAAACTAGATTGTGACAAAGACACTCTTTTATTAAAAGTTGATCAAAAGGGTAATGCTTGCCACACTGGTGCGCATTCTTGTTTTGACGAAAATCTTATTTGGTCAAAAAATGAATGACAAAAATATTGGCATAATATTTCCAAATTTAGAAGAATTTAAGGACTTAGCTAAAAGTAGAAGAGTTATTCCAGTTGCAGTTCAATTGATGGCAGACACTTTTACTCCCGTTGGCCTGTATCAAACACTGACCGAAAATTTACCTGGAACTTTTCTATTGGAATCAGCTGAAAATGGTAAGAACTGGTCACGTTACTCATTTGTGGGAGTTTCTAGCGCGGCAGTTTTGCGTGAAGAAAATGGAAAAGGATTTTGGAGTGGAAAAACACCAAAAGGTTTAATTAACGACGAGCCGATTTGGGAAGTTTTGACTCAATCTTTAGATTTTCTCAAAACAAAAAATTTTGAAGCATTACCACCTTTGACTGGTGGGTTAGTCGGATATTTAAGTTATGACATCGTTCGAATTTTTGAAAAAATACCTAACAAGAATCCAAATGAAACAAGAGTTCCAGACTTATTTTTATTATTAACAACTGATTTTGCAGTTTTAGATCATTCTGATGCAACTGTTTGGCTTATCGCAAACGCAGTCAACTACGACGGAACTGACCAAAGAGTTGAAGAAGCCTACGCCGATTGCATAGATAGAATAGAAAAAATGCGAGTTAAATTAGCCTCAACCAAGTCTTTAAATCCATTAAATGTTGTGTCTGTTTCAGATTTGAAATATGAAAGACGAACCAAAAGTGATGAATATCAAAATTCTGTTAAAAAAGCTATCGAATATATCGAAGCCGGTGATGCATTTCAAATAGTTTTATCTCAAAGGTTTGAAATCGATTGTAAAAAAAGTGGTTTAGATATCTATCGTATTTTGCGAAATTCAAATCCAAGTCCATATATGTATTACATAAACTTTCCAAGTAAAGATTTTAAAACCAGTGAATTCGAAATAGTTGGCTCTAGTCCTGAAGCTTTGATAAGTATTAATAATCGACACGCTTTGATTCATCCAATTGCAGGAACAAGACCTAGAGCAAAAAATGAAATAGATGATGAAAAATTAGCTAATGACTTATTAAATGACGAAAAAGAAAAAGCAGAGCATTTAATGTTGGTTGATTTAGGAAGAAACGATTTGGGAAGATTTTGTAAACCTGGATCAATTGAGGTTACTCAATTCATGCAAGTCGAAAAATATTCTCATGTTATGCATTTGGTTTCAACAATTACTGGACAACTTAATGATTCAGTTACAGTTCTAGATGCCTTGAAGTCAACTTTTCCTGCGGGTACATTGTCTGGCGCTCCAAAAGTTCGAGCCATGGAAATAATTGATGAATTAGAACCAGTGACTCGAGGAATTTATGGTGGAGCACTTGGTTATTTTGATTTTGCAGGGAATATGGATATGGCTATAACTATTCGAACAGCATTAATAAAAGACAAAAGAGCATATGTTCAAGCAGGCGCTGGTGTTGTGGCAGATTCAACACCTGAAAATGAGGATTTGGAATGCCAGAACAAGGCAGCAGTAGTACTCAAGGCAATAGCAATTTCCAACACTTTAGACTGAAATTAGAAAAGTTAGGAGCTTAAAAGTGTCAAAAGATAACCATGGACAAACACCAGCAGCTTGGACTGGAACATTTCTATTGATTGCTGCCTCAATCATCTCTACTTTTGCATTGACTCAAAATAATTGGATGATGTTTTGGCAAGGTATTGCTCTAGCTGTATTTAGCACAATTTTATGGATTGTTTGGGAAAAAGTTAGAACAAAGAGTCGAAATTAATTTTTATGTCAAATGTCTTAGATGAAATCCTTATTGGGGTTAAAGAAGACTTAATTAGACGTCAAGAAAAAACTTCTCTTGAAACTTTGAAAGAAATTGTAAGTAAAAAATCAAAAGCAATCGATCCTTATCCAATTTTTGAACAAGCTGGAGTTGCAGTAATAGCTGAAGTGAAAAGATCATCTCCAAGTAAAGGTGATTTGTCAGAAATTTCAAATCCCGCATTATTAGCTAAAGAGTATGAATTAGGTGGAGCAAGTTGCATAAGTGTTTTAACTGAAGAAAGACGCTTCAAAGGTTCCCTAGAAGATTTAATTGCTGTAAGAAAAGCAGTTGAAATTCCAGTATTAAGAAAAGATTTTATTTTTTCTAGTTATCAATTATGGGAAGCTCGAGCACATGGAGCAGATCTTGCATTATTGATAGTTGCAGCTCTTGAACAAGAAGCTCTAGTTTCCTTAATTGAAAGATCTCACACAATCGGTATTACTCCGTTAATTGAAGTTCACACTGAAGAAGAATTAATAAGAGCAGTTGACGCTGGAGCAAAATTAATAGGGGTAAATGCTAGAAACTTGAAAACTTTAGAAGTAGATAGAGATACGTTTTTAAGACTTGCTCCCAAAGTGCCTAAAGGTTGTGTTTTAGTTGCAGAATCTGGAGTAAGAGATAAACACGATTTAATTACCTATGCAAATGCTGGCGCACACGCTGTATTAGTGGGAGAAAGCTTAGTTTTGAATAAAGATCCAAGAAATGCAGTTCATGATCTAGTTACAGCAGGAGCTCATCCTGCTACCAATCATGGACGGTAATTTATGACAACTTTTTTAAACGACTTAAAAAAAATCGACAACGAGACTGGCCATTTTGGTCAATTTGGCGGTCGTTTTGTTCCTGAAGCATTAATTACGGCATTAGATCAATTAGAAACAGAATACGAAAAAGCAGTTGCAGATCCTAAGTTCAACAATGAATTTATGGATTTAATGAAAAATTATGTTGGTAGACCAAGTCCATTAACAGAAGCAATGAATTTTTCCAAGTATGCAGGAAATGCTCGAATATTTCTTAAAAGAGAAGATTTAAATCACACCGGTTCTCACAAAATAAACAATGTCATTGGGCAAGCACTTCTAACAAAAAGAATGGGCAAGAAAAGAATTATCGCTGAAACTGGTGCAGGTCAGCACGGAGTAGCAACGGCAACTGCTGCAGCATTACTCGGACTTGAATGCGAAATTTATATGGGTGAAGAAGACACAATTAGACAAGCTTTAAATGTTGCCCGAATGAAACTACTGGGAGCAAAAGTAAATCCTGTTAAAACAGGAACTAAAACTTTAAAAGATGCAATCAATGAAGCAATGCGAGACTGGGTTACAAATGTCGAATCAACACACTACTTATTAGGCACAGTTGCAGGTCCACATCCTTTTCCAACAATTGGTAGAAATTTTCATAGCATTATTGGCGTTGAAGCAAGGCAACAAATATTAGATAGAACTGGCAAACTCCCAACAGCAGTTACTGCATGTGTAGGCGGTGGCTCGAATGCAATTGGAATTTTTCATCCATTCATTTTGGATTCACAAGTTCAACTGCATGGATATGAAGCTGCAGGAGATGGAATTGAAACTGGAAGACATGCAGCAACTTTGTCTGGTGGAACAATTGGAATTTTACATGGAACAAGATCATATGTATTGCAAGATGAAAATGGTCAAACTTTGGCAAGTCATTCGATTTCTGCAGGTTTAGATTATCCAGGTGTTGGACCAGAACATGCTTGGTTGAAAGAAACAAAAAGAGCAAATTACCACCCAATTACCGACACAGAAGCCATGCAAGCTTTCGAAATTTTATCTAAAACAGAGGGAATTATTCCTGCCATTGAGACTGCTCATGCAATTGCTGGAACTATGAAACTTGGAAAAGAATTGGGTGAAGACGCCGTCATTATTGTTAATTGCAGTGGACGCGGCGATAAAGATGTCGAAACCGCTGCAAAGTGGTTCAAAATCAATTAATGACTAGTTTAAAAGAAACTTTTACAAAAGCTAAAAGTGAAAACAGGGCAGTTTTAATTGCCTACTTACCTGCAGGATTTCCAAGTATTGAAGGATCAATCCAAATTATTAATGAGATGTTTAAAAATGGTGTGGATGTTATCGAAGTAGGTGTTCCTTACAGTGATCCATTAATGGATGGACCTGTAATTCAAGAAGCTGTTGATATTGCTTTGAGTCATAAAACTGGAATAAAAGAAGTTTTGCATGTTGTAAATAAAGTTGCTGAAAATAAAAAACCGGTTCTTACCATGTCTTATTGGTCTCCTATAGAAAAGTGGGGGATAAAAAAATATGTACAACAATTTAAAAATTCTGGTGGAAATGGAGTAATTACCCCTGATTTACCTCCTGATGAATCATCTGAATGGATTGAAGAAACCAATCAACAAAATATCGATCGAGTATTTGTGGTAGCTCCATCCACAAGTGAAGAAAGATTAAAACTTGTGACTTCTAAGGTCACGGGGTTTGTTTATGCCGCAAGTTTGATGGGGGTTACAGGAACCAGAAATGAAATTTCTCAAAGTGCGAAAACACTGGTAAATAGAGTTAGAGAAGTAACCGATCTTCCAGTTGCCGTTGGTTTAGGAGTTTCAACTCCAGAACAGGCAAAAGAAGTCGCAAAATTTGCAGACGGAGTAATTGTAGGCAGTGCTTTTATAAAGTTGATCTTGCAAACGAAAGATCTATCAAAATCGATAGGGGCGGTTGGTCAATTGTCAAAAGATTTGGCCAGATCCATGCATAGAAACTAACCAAAAGATGCAAAGAATATATTGATTTACTAGATTGAAAAGAAAAACTTGGAGAAAATAAATGGCCAACCCAGATGACATCAAAAATAAAGCTGCACAAGTAAGAGCTAACGCAGGCTCAGACGCTAAGAAAGCAAAAACTATTCAAATTATTGGCGGTTTAGTTGTTGCGGCATTTGTTGTAGGAATTATTGGTGTTGGTTTTTATGCTAAGAATCAATCTCAAACAGATATTGTGGTGCCAGAAGCAATAACTGAATATGACACAAGCGCTGCACTACCTAAAGGAGTTAGTGCAAGTGAAGGTTATGGAGTACCCGTTGGAAAACAAGATCCAAGTGCTCCAAGAGCAGAATTATATGAAGATTTTCAATGTCCAGCATGTGGACAATTTGAAATAACAAATGCTAAAAACGTTTTTGCATCTGCTGAAAAAGGTGAAATCAATTTAACTCTTCATCCAATGATTTTTCTTGATAGAAATTTTCCTGAATCAAAACTTTCTTCTTTGAGAGCAACTATGGCTTGGGGTTGTGCAGTTGATGCAGGTAAAACAATTGAATTTCACTCTGGAATATTTGCGATGCAACCTGCACGTGAAGGTGATGGGTATTCAGATCAACAACTTTTGGATTTAGCAAAGAAAGTTGGAATTGAAAACGAGGCATTTACAGAGTTTGAAACTTGTTATACAAGTAACAAATATAAAGCTTGGGCACAAAACTCTGAACTTCATGCAAAAGATAGAGGAGTGCAAGGAACACCATCAATTTTCTTGAATGACAAAGCCTTGGACGCTAAAGCTATTTATGATCCTGCTGGATTTGCTGAAGCTGTCGCAGCCGCAAAGAAATAGAATTTGATTTCTTTAAGTATTCCAAGTCCAAGCACTGGAGTTATTTATCTTGGGCCATTACCTTTAAGGGCTTATTCGTTATTTATTATTATCGGAATTTTTTTAGCTATCTGGTTAGGAAATAAAAGATGGATAGCTCGCGGTGGAAAAGTTGGACAAGTAAGTGATGTAGCACTTTATGCAGTACCTTTTGGAATCATTGGTGGCCGCATTTATCACGTAGCAACTGATTTTGAAAAGTATTTCGGTGAAGGTAGAAATCCAGTTGATGCATTAAAAATTTGGAACGGCGGATTAGGAATATGGGGAGCCATTTTTTTTGGAGGTCTTGGAGCATGGATTGGATGTCGAATTTACAAAATAAATCTCCCACCATTTGCCGATGCAATTGCTCCAGGAATAATTTTTGCTCAAGCAATAGGGCGCATTGGAAATTATTTCAATCAGGAATTATTTGGAAAACCAACTGAATTTTTTTGGGGACTAGAAATATCTGAAAAAAATAGACCACAAGGTTTTGAAATGTTTTCTACATTTCACCCAACATTTTTGTATGAATTAATTTGGAGTGTGCTTATTGGATTTGCTCTGATATATATTGATAAAATTTACAAGTTAGGCCACGGTAGAGTCTTCGCACTTTATGTTTCTTTATACAGTTTAGGTCGTTTAATTATCGAAACTTTTAGAATCGATGAATCGCGCATACTTTTTGGGTTGAGATTTAATATCTGGACTAGTTTAGTTGTTATAGTTGGAGGAATTGTTTACTTCATAATTTCTAACAGGCTTAAACCTGGAAGAGATCAAAAAATATTTAGGGGATAGTAAATGCCATCTGGGCAAAGGAAACTAAATGTTGAAAATTTACATCGAAATGTAAGTGGTGGTTGGCTTCGTCCAGCTGTTTTTGGAGCTATGGATGGCTTAGTTTCAAACTTTGCTTTAATGATCGGCGTGGCTGGAGGAACACAAGCTGCAGGTGTTGAAAATACAAAAGCAATTGTTCTAGCAGGTTTTGCAGGATTACTTGCTGGAGCATTCTCAATGGCAGCAGGTGAATACACATCGGTGGCAAGCCAAGCAGAACTTGCTATGGCAGAAATTGAATTAGAAAGAAAAGAGATTAACGAAGATTTAAATCGTGAGATTGAGGAGTTGGCTCAAGTTTATGTTTCAAGAGGAGTAAGTCACGAAGTTGCTTTTAAATTTGCCCAAGAATTAAGTAAAAATGAAAATGAATTTATTGATGCTCATTCTCTTGAGGAGTTTGGAGTTTCTACCAAAGATTTACCATCAGCTAAATTAGCTGCGATCTCATCTTTTATTTCTTTTGGTCTAGGTGCGATGGTTCCACTTCTTCCATACATGCTTGGTTTTAATAATTTGACATACTCTTTGATCGTGTCACTTGCTGGACTTTTTATAACGGGAGCGGTTGTTTCCGTGGTGACCACACGCACTTGGTGGTACTCAGGAACCAGGCAATTACTCATAGGAAGTGGAGCGGCAGCCATCACATGGATTTTAGGAAATTCCATAGGTTCAGTTTTGTAAATTAATCTTTAAGATAGTATTTATCTATATCGGGCCAAAGTCGTCCCACTGAAAAATATTTCAAAGGACGAACAAAAGAGTGCCTCAATCATTAAATCAAGGTCTTTATGACCCAGCCTTTGAACACGATGCATGCGGTGTGGCATTAGTTGCAACTTTAAATAAAATCGCAAATCACGACATTGTTGAAAAAGGTTTAGAAGCATTAAGGAATTTAGATCATCGTGGTGCAAGTGGTAGCGAACCAGATTCGGGAGACGGTGCTGGAATTTTAATTCAAATTCCAGATAAATTTCTTCGTTCAGTTGTAGATTTCGAATTACCGTCACAGGGTGAATATGGGGTTGGAATTGTATTCCTGCCACAAGACAAAGATTTATATTTAACTTCAAAGAATAAAATTCAAGAGATTGCTTTAGCTGAAAACATTGAAATTTTAGGCTGGAGACAGGTTCCCACGGATTCATCAACATTAGGTAAAACAGCAAAAAGTGTTATGCCAGTTTTTGAAATGATTTTTGTCAAATCAAGGTTAGAAAATAAATCTAATCTTGAATTAGATCGATTGATTTACCCGTTTAGAAAAATATCGGAGAAAGAAACTCAAGTTTATTTCTCATCACTATCATCAAGAACTTTAGTTTATAAAGGTATGTTAACTACCGGACAATTGCAAACTTTTTATAAAGATTTATCTGACGAAAGAGTTGAATCAAAAATTGCATTGGTGCACTCAAGATTTAGTACCAACACTTTTCCATCTTGGCCATTAGCTCACCCATATCGATTCATTGCTCACAATGGTGAGATCAATACGGTCAAAGGAAATAGAAATTGGATGCAAGCAAGAGAAAATCTTTTGGAAACTGATTTGATCCCAGGAGACTTATCTAGAATTTTCCCAATTTGTGCAAATGGCGCAAGTGATTCTGCATCATTTGATGAAGTTTTAGAACTTATTCATTTAGGTGGAAGATCTTTACCGCACGCAGTTTTGATGATGATTCCTGAAGCATGGGAAAACAATCCCAATATGGATCCAAAAAGAAGAGCATTTTATGAATTTCATGCTTCATTCATGGAACCTTGGGATGGACCAGCTTGCGTGACTTTTACAGACGGAACACTTATTGGAGCTGTATTAGATAGAAACGGTTTAAGACCTGGAAGATTTTGGGTTACAGATGATGGGTTAGTAATTCTTGCAAGTGAATCTGGAGTGTTACCAATTGAATCTTCAAAAGTAATTAGAAAAGGAAGATTACAACCAGGAAAAATGTTTCTAGTTGATACCACTGCAGGAAGAATAATTGAAGATGATGAAATAAAGAATGAGTTAGCAAACAAAGAACCATATCAAGAATGGCTACATGCAGGATTAGTTCATTTAGAAGAACTACCTGATAGAGAACATATTGTTCACACGCATTCTTCCGTTTTGCGAAGACAACAAACGTTTGGTTACACAGAAGAAGAATTAAAGATTTTATTAACTCCAATGGCAATTTCAGGTGCAGAACCAATTGGCTCCATGGGCACCGATACCCCAATTGCAGTGTTAAGTAAAAGACCAAGACTAATTTTTGACTACTTCACTCAATTATTTGCTCAAGTTACTAACCCACCACTTGATGCAATAAGAGAAGAAATAGTTACATCTTTGTCTTCCTCCATTGGAGAAGAAAGTAACTTACTCTCAGCAAGTCCTGCTCATACCAGACAAGTTGTTTTACCATTTCCAGTAATCGATAACGATGAATTAGCAAAATTAATTCATATCAACCGAGATGGCGATAAACCTGGATTTGCAGCACAGAAATTTTCGGGATTATTCAAAATTCAAGATGGAGAAAAAGGCCTAGAAAAACGGATTCATGAAATATTTAATGAAGTCGATGAGGCTATCAAGAAAGGTAGTCGTTTACTTGTTTTAAGTGATAGAGATTCTGATGCAGATGAAGCACCAATTCCGTCTCTTTTGCTTCTTTCAGCAGTACATCATCATCTAGTTCGAACCAAGCAGAGAATGCAAGTGGGATTAATTGTTGAAGCTGGCGATGTTCGTGAAGTTCATCATGTTGCTTTATTAATTGGATTTGGAGCTGCAGCAGTGAATCCATATCTTGCTATGGAAACTGTTGAAGACATGGTTCGTCAAAATAAATTAACTGGCATTACACCTGAAAAAGCTGTTAGAAATCTTGTGAAAGCTTTAGGTAAAGGTGTTCTAAAAGTTATGAGCAAAATGGGAGTATCAACGGTTGCTTCATATCGTGGTGCACAAATTTTTGAAGCAATAGGACTTTCACAAGAATTAGTTGACAAATATTTCACTGGCACAGTTTCTCGCTTAGGTGGAGTTGGGTTAGATGTGATAGCGCAAGAAGTAATTAAAAGACACGAAATTGCTTATCCTCCAACAGGAATTTCACCAGCACATCGTCAACTTGCAATTGGTGGTGAATATCAATGGAGAAGAGAAGGAGAACCTCATTTATTTGATCCAGAAACTGTCTTTAGGTTGCAACATTCAACAAAAACTGGTCAATATGAAATATTTAAGAATTATACGAATTTAGTAAATGAACAATCAAAGAGATTAATGACTTTAAGAGGATTATTTGAAATTAATAATTCTAGAAAACCAATTTCAATAGATGAAGTTGAACCAATTGAAAGTATTTTAAAAAGATTTAGCACAGGCGCTATGTCATATGGTTCCATTTCGCAAGAAGCGCATGAAACTTTAGCAATTGCAATGAATCGATTGGGAGCTAAATCAAATACTGGTGAAGGTGGCGAAGATCCAGAAAGATTTGTTATTGAACCAAATGGTGACTCGAAACGATCAGCTATTAAACAAGTAGCAAGTGGAAGATTTGGAGTAACTAGTGAATATTTAGTAAACGCAGACGATATTCAAATTAAAATGGCACAAGGAGCAAAACCCGGAGAAGGTGGACAACTTCCAGGTCACAAGGTTTATCCATGGGTTGCTAAAACTAGACACTCCACTCCAGGTGTGGGATTAATTTCACCACCTCCACATCATGACATTTATTCAATTGAAGATTTAAAACAATTAATTCACGATTTAAAAAATGCCAATAACAAAGCAAGAATTCACGTAAAATTAGTTGCAGAAGTTGGAGTGGGCACAGTCGCAGCTGGAGTTGCTAAAGCTCATGCAGATGTGGTTTTAATTTCAGGTCATGATGGTGGAACTGGAGCAAGTCCACTTACATCACTTAAACATGCTGGTGCTCCTTGGGAAATTGGGTTAGCAGAAACTCAACAAACTCTTTTATTAAATGGGTTAAGAGATCGAATTGTTGTTCAAACTGATGGACAATTAAAAACAGGTCGAGATGTATTAATCGCTGCTTTATTGGGTGCAGAAGAATTTGGGTTTGCAACAGCTCCACTTGTAGTTATGGGTTGCATCATGATGAGGGTTTGTCATTTAGATACCTGTCCTGTAGGAGTTGCAACACAAAACCCTGTTTTAAGAGAAAAATTTAACGGCAAACCAGAATTTGTAGAAAATTTCTTTAAGTTCATTGCTCAAGAGGTAAGAGAGTATTTAGCTCAACTTGGATTTAAAACATTAGAAGAAGCAATTGGTCATTCTGAACTTTTGGATACTAAAAAAGCAATTGATCACTGGAAAGCATCTGGTTTAAATTTAGAGCCAATTTTGCATCAAGTAAATGCTAATAACACCGAACTTCATCACACTAAAAATCAAGATCATGGATTGGAAAAAGCTCTAGATCAGGAACTAATAAGAATTTGTGAACCAGCATTAAAAAATCAAGAATTAGTTAGAGCGCAATTTGAAATCAGAAATGTTAACCGAACTGTAGGAACCATGTTAGGAAGTGAAGTAACTAGAAGGTATGGAGGTAAAGGTTTAACTGATGAAACAATTGATCTAACTTTTATCGGTTCAGCAGGACAATCTTTTGGTGCTTTTGTTCCTAAAGGAATAACCCTTCGTTTAGAGGGAGATTCTAATGATTATTTGGCTAAAGGTTTATCTGGCGGAAAAATAATTGTTCGACCAAATAGAAACTCTAAATTTGATGCAAGTAAAAATGTGATCGCAGGAAATGTTGCAGCATATGGCGCAACTTCAGGAATTTTATTTGTTAATGGACTGGTTGGAGAAAGATTCTGTGTGCGAAATTCTGGTGCTACTGCGGTCGTTGAAGGAGTAGGAGATCACGGTTGTGAATACATGACGGGTGGTCGAGTTGTTGTTTTAGGAACTACTGGAAGAAATTTTGCTGCAGGCATGAGTGGTGGTATTGCTTATTTGTTCAATGCAAATTCAGAAAATATTAATCCGGAAATGGTAGAAATTGAAGATTTAGATCAGGACGACATTAAGTTTCTAACAGAAATTATTACAAATTATGTTGAAGAAACAGATTCTGAATTAGCTAAGAAAATATTGAATAATCGTGAATTAAATAAATTCAGCAAGATTATGCCTAAAGAATACAAACGAGTTCTACAAGCAAAACAAAAAGCTGAACTTGAAGGTATTGATCCACTAAAAGCAATCATGGAGGCAAGTCGTGGGTGATCCAAAGGGATTTATAAATACAAAAAGAGAGACCCCTAAACGCAGACCAGTTGATTTACGACTAATGGATTGGCGAGAAGTTTATGAACCATTTGATTCAAACAAGCTTCGCGCACAAGCTGGAAGATGTATGGATTGTGGAATTCCTTTTTGTCACAACGGTTGTCCATTAGGAAACTTAATTCCAGAGTGGAACGACCTTGTTTACAAAGACAATTGGAAAGAAGCTTCAGAACGTTTACATGCAACAAATAATTTTCCTGAATTTACTGGTCGTTTGTGCCCAGCACCTTGTGAAGCAGCCTGCGTCGTAGCGATAAATCAAGATGCAGTGACTATTAAACAAGTCGAAGTTGAAATTGCGGATAGAGCATTTGCTCAAGGTTTAATAACTCCTCAATCACCAGCAAGATTAAGTGGAAAAACCGTTGCAGTAATTGGTTCTGGTCCAGCGGGACTTGCAGCTGCTCAACAACTTGCTCGAGCAGGTCACACGGTTGCAATTTATGAAAGAGCAGACAAATTAGGTGGACTTTTACGTTATGGAATTCCTGAATTTAAAATGGAAAAAATTCATATTGATCGAAGATTAGAACAATTAGCTAATGAAGGAATTAAATTTAGAACTGGCATTGAAATTGGTATTGATATTGATGCAAAAGAATTAAGAAAAAAATATGACGCAATTGTTTTAGCTGTTGGTGCTACTTCTTGGCGCGATTTACCTATTGAAGGAAGACAATTGAGTGGAATTTATCAGGCAATGGAGTATTTACCACCTGCTAATAAAGTCGCACTTGGTGAGTTAGCGGTTTCGCCAATAGATGCAAAGGATAAAAATGTAGTAATCATTGGCGGTGGCGACACCGGAGCAGATTGTCTAGGTACTGCACATAGACAAGGTGCAAAATCTGTTACGCAATTAGAAATTCTTCCCATGCCATCAGAGATTCGTCCAGATGCTCAACCATGGCCAACTTATCCAATGATTTATCGAGTAAGTAGTGCTCATGAAGAGGGTGGAGAAAGAATTTACAGTGTCAACACAAATAAATTTGTTGGCTCGGATGGAAAAGTTTCAGGACTTGAATTAATTCAGGTTGAAGTAAAAAATGGAAAATTTGAGTCAATAAAAGGAACTGAAAAAATAATTCCAGCTGACCTAGTTTTGCTGGCTTTAGGTTTTGTTGGTCCTGAAAAAGCTCCTTTTATTGATCAATTAAATCTAGAACTGGATAGTAAAGGAAATATTTCAAGAGATGAGAATTTTAGAACAAATGTTGACTCTGTTTATGTGTGTGGTGATGCTGGAAGAGGTCAATCATTAATTGTTTGGGCTATTGCTGAAGGTCGTTCTGTTGCTGCTCACGTTGATAAATTCTTGATAGGTGAAACTAATTTGCCAACTCCAATTGAAGCAAACTCAAGACCACTGACTGTTTAGATCAAACTATTGAATAGAATATGAATATATGAGAAGAGCTAAGATAGTTGCAACCCTTGGTCCTTCTACTGATGACATTAATGTAGTTAAAAAACTTATAAATTCTGGTCTTAATGTTGCAAGACTTAATATGTCCCATGGTGATCATCAAGATCACAAAAGAAGATTAGATCTAATCAGAAGTGCATCAAAAGAATTAGGTAAAGAAATTGCAGTTCTAGCAGATTTACAAGGCCCAAAAATTAGAGTTGGAACATTTGGCAATGGGCCAGTATCACTGATAAATGGTCAAAAATTTATCATCACAACCGATGATTATTCAGGCGACAAAGAAAAAGTTTCCACAACTTACAAAGGTTTATGTCAAGATGTTAAAAAAGGTGATGCTTTATTAATCGACGATGGAAAAATTCGACTAGAAGCCTTGGAAGTCAAAGGAAATGATGTCATCACCAAAGTCATTGAAGGTGGAACAATTTCCAACAACAAGGGAATTAATTTACCGGGGGTCTCAGTAAATGTTCCAGCACTTTCACAAAAAGATGAAAAAGATTTAGTTTGGGCATTAGAAAATGGATGCGATCTTATTGCGCTTTCATTTGTAAGAAATGCAAATGATATTGATGATGTGCATAAAATTATGGAGAAATCTGGAAGAAAAATTCCAGTAGTTGCAAAAATTGAAAAACCGCAAGCAGTTTCAAACCTAGAACAAATTCTTCAGTCATTTGACGCAATTATGATCGCTCGTGGAGACCTCGGTGTCGAATTACCATTAGAAGAAGTTCCATTAGTGCAAAAAAATGCTATTCAATTAGCAAGACAAGTGGGAAAACCAGTAATCGTAGCCACACAAATGCTGGAATCAATGATTTCAGCTTCACGACCAACAAGAGCAGAAGCTAGTGATGTCGCGAACGCAGTTCTTGATGGAGCAGATGCATTAATGCTAAGCGGGGAAACCAGCGTTGGAGAAAATCCAGTATTAGTGGTTGAAACAATGGCAAAAATTATCGAACATGTAGAAGAAGAAGCCTTAGAGCAACTACCAAAATTAGAGATTGAGTCAAAAGGAAGTACCGGTAGAGCTCTAACCACGGCAGCCGTAGCTGTTGGAAAAGCAATTAATGCAAAATATTTAATTGGTTTTACCGAAACTGGTCGAAGTGTTCGTTTGATGGCGCGTCACAGATCAACAACTCCGATTCTTGCTTTTACAACTGAACAATCGGTGCAACGACAGTTATCTTTGATCTGGGGATGTCAGGTTTTTCATGCAGACACTGTTAAACATACAGATGAAATGGTTGCTCAAGTTGATAGATATTTAACGGAAAATGATTATGCAAAATACGGTGAATTAGTTGTAGTTGTGGCCGGTGTGCCACCTGGAGTTCCTGGTACAACAAATGGCATGCGAGTTCATAAAGTTGGAACTGGTGCAGATGAAAGTTAATTTAATCTGCTAATCTAAAGTTTTAGTAAGGCATCCTTTAAGACCGTCCCGTGAGGCGGAGAAGGAGGTCGAGAAGCACAATGAGTGCAAATTCTCGTCATCTAGAACGCATTGTTCTTGAATCATCCGATATTTCTCGAGCACTTTCTCGAATCTCTCACGAAATTTTAGAAAATAATAAAGGTGTTCAAAATATTGTTATTTTGGGAATTCCTTCTAGAGGTGTTCCTTTAGCCAATCGAATTGCTGACAAAATTAATGAATTTGAAAAATCAAATATTCAAGCAGGTTCACTTGATATCACAATGTATCGAGATGATTTAAGACTTAGACCACCAAGAGCATTAGCACAAACATTAATTCCTGAAGGCGGAATCGATAACAAAGTAGTGATTTTGGTAGATGATGTTTTATTTTCAGGAAGAACAATCCGAGCTGCCCTTGATGCCATAAATGACATAGGAAGGCCATCTAAAGTACAAGTGGCTGTTTTAGTTGATCGTGGACATAGAGATTTACCAATTCGAGCTGATTATGTAGGCAAAAACATTCCAACATCTATTAATGAACAGGTAAAAGTTCTTTTAAATGAACTAGATGACGGTCTAGAAAAAGTAACGATTTCGAATGAAGATACTGAATGAATAGACATCTTGTTTCTATAAATGATTTAACAAAAGATGATGCAATCTTAATTCTTGATACTGCAAAAGAATTAGCACAGATTGCTGATCGCCCTGTGAAAAAATTACCAACTTTAAGAGGAAGAACAATAGTAAATTTATTTTTTGAAGATAGTACTAGAACGAGAATCTCTTTTGAGGCTGCAGCAAAAAGATTGAGTGCAGACGTTATTAATTTTAGCGCCAAAGGTTCAAGTGTTTCTAAAGGTGAAAGTTTAAAAGACACTGCTCAAACTTTGCAATCTATGGGAGCTGATGCAGTTGTAATAAGACACCCAGCTTCGGGAGCGCCAAATCTTCTTGCTACTAGAAATTGGATCAATGCAGTTGTTGTTAACGCAGGAGATGGTACACACGAGCATCCCACTCAAGCCTTACTTGATTCTTTCACTATTCGAAAACATTTAAAAAATAATCAAGGTGACCTAGCAGGATTAAGAATTGCTGTAGTTGGAGATATCTTGCATAGCAGAGTTGCTAGAAGTAACGCACTCTTAATAAAAAAACTTGGTGCAACACCTGTAATGGTGGCACCACCTACTTTAATGCCGCAGGGAATAAAAGATTGGGAATGTGAGTATTCATATAACTTAGATGAAGTTATTGAAGATGTTGATGCAGTCATGATGCTAAGAGTTCAACAAGAAAGAATGACTGCGGCATATTTTCCAACGGCTAGAGAGTATTCAAGAAATTTTGGATTGAATTCGGGCAGATTAAAAAAGATGAAGAAAAATGCTTTAGTTCTTCATCCAGGACCAATGAATCGTGGCATGGAAATTACAGCTGAAGTCGCAGACAGCACAAACTCCGTAGTAATCGAACAAGTAGCAAATGGAGTAAGTGTTCGAATGGCCGTTCTTTATTTACTTTTAGGTGGATCTCAAACCGAAGGAGAAAAAGTAAACTCATGATTTTATTAAAAAATATCAATGTAAAAGGTGAAAGTAGTCACGATGTTTTAATCGAAAATCAAAAGATAAAACAAATTGCAAAACCAAATACAATTCTTGCACCAGATGCTCAAACTTTGGATTTATCAGGAAAAATTTTACTTCCAGGCCTGGTTGATCTTCACACACATTTGAGAGAACCAGGTCGAGAAGACTCAGAAACAATTGAAACAGGAAGTAAAGCAGCAGCAGCTGGTGGTTTTACCGCAGTTCATGCAATGGCAAATACTTTGCCTGTTGCAGATACGGCAGGAGTTGTAGAACAAGTTTGGAATTTAGGTCAAAGAATTGGTTTAGTTGATGTAATTCCTGTAGGAGCTGTAACAGTTGGATTAAATGGTGAACAACTAGCAGAACTTTCTGCGATGGCGCAATCTAGAGCAAATGTGAAAATCTTTAGTGATGATGGAAAATGCGTTCATGATCCAGTTTTAATGCGAAGAGCACTGGAATATGTCAAAGCATTTGATGGAGTCATTGCACAACATGCCCAAGAACCAAGACTTACTCAAAATTCTCAAATGAATGAATCTTTACTTTCAGGTCAATTAGGACTAGTTGGTTGGCCCTCTGTTGCAGAAGAATCAATCGTGGCACGAGATGTATTACTAGCAGAACACGTAGATTCAAAACTACATATTTGTCATGCATCAACTGCTGGAACGGTTGAGATATTAAAATGGGCAAAACAAAAAGGAATCAAAGTAACTGCTGAAGTAACTCCACACCATTTACTTCTAACTGAAGACAATTGTCGTGAATATGACGCCAGGTTCAAAGTTAATCCTCCATTAAGAAGTCAAGAAGATCTAGTTGCCTTACAAGAGGCTTTAGCTAGTGGAGTAATTGATGTTGTCGCGACAGATCATGCTCCTCATCCAGCAGAAGACAAAGAAGGAGAATGGAATCAAGCAGCATTTGGTATGACCGGATTAGAAACTGCACTTTCAGTTGTCGCAACTGTGATGTTAAAAAGCAAAAAAATGAGTTGGTCAGATATTGCAAGAGTCATGAGTGAGACTCCCGCAAAAATAGCGCAATTAACAGATCATGGAAGACCTATTAGAGAAAATGAAATAGCAAATCTTTGTGTAATTGATCCTGATTTTGAATGGACTGTGGATGCGAATAAAACTCACTCATTAAGCAAAAATAATCCTTATGATGGTTTGAAACTCAAAAGTAAAGTAATTCACACGATTCATAGAGGCAAATTCACTTTTAAAAGCGGTGAGATAGTTTCATGAGTTTCTCACCTGCATTACTGGTTCTTGAAGATGGTTCAATTTATCGAGGTAGAGCATATGGCTCAATTGGAGAAACATTCGGAGAAGCGGTTTTCACAACTGGTATGACTGGCTATCAAGAAACATTGACTGATCCGTCTTATTATCAACAAATTGTTATTCAAACCGCTCCTCACATTGGAAACACAGGAATCAATGATGAGGATGATGAATCAAGAAAAATTTGGGTATCAGGTTATGTGGTTAGAGATCCATCCAGAATTTCATCAAATTGGAGATCAAAAAGATCATTAGAAGATGAATTAAGAAATCAAAATATAATTTCAATTTCTGGTATCGACACAAGATCGCTAACTAGGCATCTTCGCGATAAAGGTGCAATGCGTGCAGGAATATTTTCTGACAAAATTGATGAAAAAAATAAAGAATATTTTATACAAAAAGTACTAAATTCTCCGCAAATGAAAGGCGCAGACTTGTGCGGAGCGGTTACAACTGAAAAATCTTTTAAAGTTGAGGCAAAAGGAACTAAAAAATTTAAAGTGGCTGCTCTTGATTTAGGAATTAAAAACGGAATCCTAAATCGCTTAACCAGCAGAGGAATTGAATTAGAAGTTCTTCCTGTCACCTCCAGCTTTGATGAAATTGTGAAAAGCAAAGTTGATGGCATTTTTTTAAGTAATGGACCAGGAGATCCAGCTACTGCAAATCACGCAATTGAATTAACTAGACGAATATTAAAAGAGAACATTCCACTTTTTGGAATTTGTTTTGGAAACCAGATTTTAGGCAGAGCAGTTGGTTTTGATACCTACAAACTAACCTTTGGCCATCGGGGTATAAATCAACCAGTCATGGATCTAACTACCGGAAAAGTTGAAATAACAACTCATAACCATGGCTTTGCTGTCAAAGCGCCAATTGATAGAGAAAGTGAATCAGAATTTGGACGAGTATTTGTTAGCCACATTTGTTTGAATGACAATGTTGTTGAAGGATTGGCATTAAAAGACAAAAAAGCTTTTAGTGTTCAATATCATCCAGAAGCTGCGGCAGGCCCACATGATGCAGATTATTTATTTGATCGGTTCACTGAATTGATGAGTAAAAAATAATGCCAAAAAGAAAAGACATAAATTCTGTATTAGTTATTGGTTCTGGACCAATTGTGATTGGTCAAGCTTGTGAGTTTGATTATTCCGGAACTCAAGCATGTCGAGTTTTAAAGTCTGAAGGAATAAGAGTAATTCTTCTTAATAGCAATCCAGCCACGATTATGACGGATCCAGAATTTGCTGATGCAACATATGTAGAACCCATAACCACAGATATTTTGGAAAAAATAATTCAAAAAGAAAAACCAGATGCAATTTTGCCAACTCTTGGAGGACAAACTGCACTTAATGCAGCAATGGCTTTGCATAAAGAAGGAATCTTAGATAAATATAAAGTTGAATTGATTGGTGCAAAAGTAGAAGCAATTGAACGTGGTGAAAATAGAGAGAAATTTAAAAGTATCGTTGCAAAAATTGGCGGTAACTCTGCAAAAAGTGATATTTGTCATTCATTAACAGAATGTTTAGATTCGGCAAAAAAACTTGGTTACCCATTAGTTGTTAGACCATCTTTTACAATGGGCGGAGCCGGATCTGGAATTGCTTATAACGAAGAAGATTTAATCAAATTTGTTGCAACAGGTTTACAAGCATCTCCTACAAGTGAAGTTTTATTGGAAGAAAGCATAATTGGATGGAAAGAATTTGAACTTGAATTAATGAGAGATCACCACGATAACGTGGTGATAATTTGCTCGATTGAAAATTTTGATCCCATGGGTGTGCACACGGGTGATTCAATTACGGTTGCTCCAGCTATGACTTTGACTGATCGCGAATATCAACATATGCGAGACATTGCCATAGCTGTAATTAGGGAAGTCGGAGTCGATACTGGTGGTTGCAATATTCAATTTGCGATTAATCCAATCGATGGTCGCATGATTGTTATTGAAATGAATCCAAGAGTTTCAAGATCTTCTGCACTTGCATCAAAAGCAACTGGTTTTCCGATTGCAAAAATTGCAGCTAAATTAGCAATTGGCTACACCCTTGATGAGATTCCAAATGACATAACTAAAGAAACTCCAGCTTCTTTTGAACCTACTCTTGATTACGTGGTGGTTAAAGTCCCACGTTTTGCTTTTGAGAAATTTCCAGGGGCAGACACCAAATTGACTACTCACATGAAAAGTGTGGGGGAGGCAATGGCGATTGGAAGAAACTTTAGTGAGGCTCTACAGAAAGCATTACGTAGTTTAGAGAAGAAAGATGCTCAATTTGATTTTTCAGAAGTTAAAGAAACTAAAGAAGAATTGATTGAACAATGTAAATATCCGACAGATGGAAGAATTAATTCAGTCCAAAGATCTTTACTTGCTGGTATTGCACTTGAGGAAGTTTATAAAGCAAGTGCGATTGATCCATGGTTTTTAGATCAAATTAAGTTGATAAATGAAATAGCTTATGAAGTTAAAAGTGCTAAACAATTAGATTTTGATTTACTCAAATATGCAAAGTCACATGGGTTTTCTGATCAACAAATAGCCCAACTTAGAGATTCAACAGAAGATGAAATTCGAAATTTTAGAATTAGTTTAAATTTAAGACCAGTTTATAAAACTGTTGATACTTGTGCTGCTGAATTTGAAGCTAAAACTCCTTATCACTACTCAAGTTATGATCAAGAAACTGAAGTTGCAAAGTCTAATAAAAATAAAGTAATTATTTTAGGATCAGGTCCAAATAGAATTGGTCAAGGTATTGAATTTGATTATTCATGTGTTCATGCTGCTCAGACTTTAAAACTGGCAGGATTTGAAACGATTATGGTTAATTGCAATCCTGAAACTGTTTCAACAGATTATGACACGTCAGACAGGCTTTATTTTGAACCGCTAACTCTTGAAGATGTATTAGAAGTTGTATACGCAGAAAAACAATCTGGAAAGTTAATTGGAGTAATTGTGCAATTAGGTGGCCAGACTCCACTTGGTTTAGCTCAAAAATTGAAGGATAATTCCGTACCAATTGTTGGGACAAGTCCTGAAGCAATACATCTTGCAGAAGAAAGAGGAGCTTTTGGAGAGGTTTTAGAAAAAGCCAAATTAATTTCTCCTGAACATGGAATGGCCTCATCATTTATAGAGGCAAAAGAAATTGCTTCAAGGATTGGTTATCCAGTTTTAGTTCGACCTTCCTATGTTTTAGGAGGTCGGGGAATGGAAATTGTTTATGACGAAGAGATGTTACTTAAGTACATTGAAAAAGCAACTCAAATAAATCCTGAACATCCAGTTTTGGTTGATCGATTTTTAGATGATGCTTTGGAAATTGACGTCGATGCGTTATTTGACGGTGAAGAAATGTTTTTAGGTGGCATCATGGAACACATTGAAGAAGCAGGAGTTCACTCCGGTGATTCTGCTTGCTCTCTTCCCCCAATTTCCTTGACAAGTAAACATATTGAGCAAATTAGGCAAAGCACTTATGCAATAGGTACAGGTATTGGAGTAATCGGCTTAATGAATGTGCAATATGCACTTGCGGGTGAAACTTTATATGTATTAGAAGCAAATCCAAGAGCTTCAAGAACAGTTCCATTTGTTTCAAAAGCAACAGGAATTTCATTGGCAAAAGCTTGCGCTCGAATAATGCTTGGCGCCACAATAAAAGATTTAAGAAAAGAAGGAGTTCTTCCAAAACAGGGCGATGGCGCTACAACGTTTAATGAAAGTCCAATTGCAGTAAAAGAAGCTGTATTACCTTTTGGACGTTTCAGAGGTGTTGATTCAATTCTTGGACCAGAGATGAAATCAACCGGAGAAGTTATGGGGATAGATACAACATTTGGTACTGCATTTGCAAAAGCACAAAGTGGAGCATATACAGGTGGCTTACCTTTGGCTGGCAACGTTTTTGTGTCAATTGCAGATAGAGACAAAGAATCAATGGTTGATTTAATCAAAAAACTTAAAGAGTTAGGTTTTAATATTTTTGCTTCTAGCGGGACTGCAAGCTACATCAAGAATTTTGGTATTGAATCAAAACAATTACGCAAACATCATTTAGGAGAAGTTGAAGGCGAAACAACTTCGGTTCAAGCTATAAGAAATGGTGACATTGATCTTGTAGTTAACACTCCTTACGGAGTTGGCCCAAGAACCGATGGTTATCAAATTAGAACTGCAGCAACAGATATGTCAGTGCCATGTATAACTACCGCTCAAGGTTTAAAGGCAGCTTTAGCTGGAATCGAATCACTTCAAACATCTGGTTTTAAAGTTAAATCTCTGCAAGAGTGGGCAAAAGACATCAATTCGGCAAGAGAAAAAATGGTTTCGTAAATGCCAATAGTTCACCAAGGCGTTGTAGTTGACAATAAAAAAATAGGAAGTTATTTCGTAATTACAGCAACTGCTGCCGATATGCCTAAAGAATTTAAACCAGGAAATTTTGTGGCTGTTGCTATTGGGGATGAAAGAAGTTCCTTAATTCTAAGAAGAGCTTTCAGTATTTATCAGGTTAATGATCGTGGAGTTTATGGCGGAACAGTTGACATAGTTGTTTCACCTCATGGACCTGGCACAGATTACTTAGCAAATTTAAAAAGAAACGATCCCATTAATCTTGTCGGACCGTTAGGAAAACCTTTTAGTCTTCCAAAAAATTCTGTTCCTTGCATTTTAGTTGGTGGAGGATACGGAGCTGCTCCTTTATTTACTTTGGCTGAAGCCTTAGCTAAAAGAAATTGCAGAGTTGATTTTATTTTAGGTGCTTCAAGTGCTGAAAAATTATTTGGAATGTTAGAAGCAAGAAGATTGTCTACAACTTTAACGGTTACAACAGATGACGGTTCTTCAGGACAAATGGGAAAAGTTACAGATGTACTTCCAGAAGTTATAAATAAAACAAATGCGGCTGTTGTATACGCATGTGGACCGATGAAAATGCTTGAAGCAGTTTCAAAAGTTGCAACTATGCACGGAATTGTTTCTCAAACTAGTGTTGAAGAATCTATGGCTTGCGGTATCGGAGTTTGTATGACTTGCGTATTACCTGTAATTGGTGATGATGGCATTACAAGAATGCTTCGTTCTTGTGTTGACGGTCCAAATTTTCGTGGAGACAAAGTGCGTTGGAGTGAAGTCGGAACTATTCCAGAAGACACCTATGGTGCTCCAAGAATTGGAGATCATTGATGAAGAGGTTTCCAAAAAGATCATCTGTTGATATGTCGATTGAATTCATGAATAAAACTTTGCCCAGTCCAGTTTTTACTGCTTCAGGATGTGCTGCAGCAGGAAAAGAATTAGATCAATTCATTGACATAACTTCAATAGGTGCAGTTGTTACAAAAAGTGTGATGCTTCAAGCAAGATCTGGCAGAGCAACACCAAGGATGGCTGAAACACCTAGTGGAATGTTAAACGGAATTGGACTTCAAGGACCAGGCATTGATGATTTTATTGAAAAAGATTTAGCTTGGCTTAATCAAAAAGGCGCAAGAACAATTGTTTCAATCGCTGGAAATAGTGTTGAAGAATTTGGCAAAATTGCGGAAAAATTAAGAGATATTCCAGGTGTCATAGGAATTGAAGTAAATATAAGTTGTCCAAATGTTGAAAACAGGGGATTAGTATTTGCCTGCGATCCAAATTCAGCAACTGAAGTTATCTATTCAGTAAAAAGAAATTCTTCAAGTTCTATCCCTATTTTTGCCAAACTTTCTCCAGATGTAACTGACATAGCTCATATTGCAAAAGCAGTAGTCAGTGCAGGTGCAGATGGATTAAGCGTGATTAATACTTTGCTGGGAATGGTGATTGACACAAACACTTTGAAACCAAAGTTAAGTGGAAAAACTGGTGGATTATCAGGTCCTGCAATAAGACCAGTTGCAATTAGATGTGTTTATCAAATAAGACAAGCATTACCTAAAGTTCCAATTCTTGGTATGGGAGGAATTAGAAATGGTAATGATGCCTTGGAATTTTTTGCTGCAGGTGCAAATGCAATAAGTGTTGGGACAATGGTTTTTAATGACCCAGAAGCTTGCGTAAGGATTCATGATGAGCTAAGTCAAATTTTGCAAGAAAAAAGTATTAGATCCATTAAAGATGTAGTAAATGCTGCACATAAAGAACAATTATGAAACTACCAATCGCACTTGCCTTAGACGCACCAGATTTAACAACAGCCAAAAGATGGACAACTGAAGCCTCTTCTTATGTATCAACTTTGAAAATCGGACTAGAAACTTATCTTAGAGACGGAAAAACAGCAATTAATGAAATTAGAACAATTACAGATTGCGATATTTTCTTAGATTTAAAACTTCATGACATTCCTGCAACAGTTAAAGGTGCTTGTAATTCCATAAAAGAACTTAATCCAAAATATTTAACTGTTCATGCTTCAGGCGGATCTGAAATGATCGCAGAAGCAGTTAAAGCGTTACCAAATACTTTAATAACTGCAGTTACAATTCTTACTTCAATAAATGAAGAAAGTATAAAAAAAATTGGATATAAACTAGATCCACAAGAAAGTGCTCTTAAATTAGCCGAATTAGCAGTAGAAGCTGGTGCCAGGGCAATTGTGTGTAGCGCCCAAGAAGTTGCTTCGATTAGAAATGCAGTGGGTAAAGATATTGTCTTGATTACTCCAGGTATAAGACCTAAAGGTTCAAGTTCAGATGATCAACAAAGGATCGCAACTCCAAATC
>CAZZKM010000007.1:20455-45310 GCA_964655115.1 uncultured Bifidobacterium sp. | reverse complement strand
CAAGGAAAGAAATAATTACTTTCTTAATTCATTAAGTCTTGGTCTTTGGTCTACTAAATAAACAATAGCCAAAATTAATCCAACAACTTGAAGTAAACCATAATTTGAACTTCCTTGCATCACAGATAAATATTGGGAGAAAACTGAAATACCAAGTAATCCGACCCAAAATAATTTAGATTGTCTTCCAACAGCTTCATAATATGGCTTCTTTTGTGTAGCGGCATCAACAAATGCCCACATTTTTATTGCAACAAATAAATATCCCAAAATGACATTTAGGGTATACATTGACATTGGCATTTATGATTACCTCTCTATTGGAAGTGCTTGTAAATATCCTACGGTTTTTCCGCCACCAAGTACTTCACTTTTTTCTAAATTACTTAACTTATTTAAAATATCGGTATCAACACCCCAATATTTCAATACAGAATAAACAAATGTAGGTCTTGGCCTCATTGAACCATCCGTAAATTTCACAGCAAAAGCCCTTCCATCATTTAATGCACCAACGTGCACTCCCTCAGCACCTTCTTTTGTAAAAAATCCTGGAACATATTGCATAAATTGGGCAACATCTCTATTTGTTCCTGAATTATAAATTGGATATTTTCGTGCAGCATCTGCAACTTTTCTTTCTTCACTATTTATTTCAGCTTGAACAGCATTTTGTGCCATTTTGGCAAGTCCAATTAAAGAGATTGCATGAAGTGGAGCACCACATCCATCAACGCTAGATTTTGTGATTTTTTCTTCACATAAATCTTCAATTGTTTCTATAATTTTTACTTGCAGGGGATGATTTATTTTTAAATAATCACTTGTTGACCAGTTATTGTTTACACAAGTTGTAAGCATTCCTGCATGTTTCCCAGAACAATTCATAGTTACTGATTTTGGTTCTAAACCTTGTTTTATGTATTCAATTTGAATTTTTGGATCTAGTGGATAATCTGGGGGAGTTTGCAGGTCACTTAAGGTTAAACCAACATTTGTTAGCATTTTTTCGACTAAATTTCTATGTATTTCTTCTCCACTATGTGACGCACAAGAAATTGCTAAAGATTCATTTTCTAATTTGGCACCTGCTCTTAACATGGCTGTGGCTTGCGCTAATTTAATTGCACTTCTTGGATAAATTATTTGTTTGGCATTGCCATATTCTTTTTCAATATTTCCACTTTGATCAATTAAAACTGCATGACCTCGATGAATGGATTCGACTAGACCATCTCTAGTCATTTGAACTAATACAGGTTCAAGTGTCATTGCGCCACAACAATATCTTGCATAGTTGCAGGAATCTCATCAACTGCAATATTTAGTAACACTTGTGTTTTAGCTTTAACTATCGCCAAGGCAATTGGTCCCAGTTCAAAATGCTGGGCACTTGAACATACAAAACCTGCTTCTTGTCCATCAACAATTACTGGACTATTTGATTTTGGTAGACGGTTAACACTGCCATCAAGATGTAATAAAACTAGCTTTCTAGGTGGTTTACCTAAATTATGAACTCGAGCAATTGTTTCTTGTCCTTTATAACAACCTTTTTCTAAATGCACAGCGTTTCCAATTAATCCAATTTCATGAGGAATTGTGCGATGATCTGCATCAATAATTATTCGGGGCACTCCTGCGGCAATTCTTAAAGCTTCTAATGCCCAAGTACCAGCTAGATATTTAGCCTTTAATAGATAATTTTCTAACTCACTTCTAGGAATTAATATTTCTCTTCCAATAAATTTTCCAGGCCTTTTTGGTACATATTTATTTGGATCTCCCCCAGCACTTGTTCCAGCATCTTTAATAGGTTCACCGGAATAATTTAGTGGGGTAAGCCAAGTTGGATATTTTTCGTCAATCTCTCTTTTTGATTCAAAAACAGTAGCTAATTCGTTCGTTACATCACTAACCTCTACTTGAGAAAGAAATATCATTTTTTGCAAGAATTCAATAATTGAATTAATGGATGAACTTTCGACAATTAAAAAAATTTCATCGGGATTATTTATTACATGTAATTCATGTTCAATATGGCCATTTGGGGAAAGAAGTAAAGAAACCGTTGATTCTTTGTCTTTTAATTTCTCAATATGTTGAGAAGATAAAGAATGTAGAAAAGATTTTCTATCTTTTCCATTTATTTTTATAACACCTCGATTTGAAATATCAACAGTTGTTTCAAATTCAGTTAAGTATTTTTGTTCTCTTAAAGGATCCCCATAATGCCAAGCAACATTTTGATCAATAAAACTTTCAGGTGCTCTTACTTGATTTGGGATATTTATGACTTGATGTTTAGTGTTCATGATCTAAAAGGGAATTTCCCCCATCAGCACACTTTTTGCATAATCCATGTAATGCGACATGGGAAACATTGACAACAAAACCTTCTTTTTCTTCTAATTGACTAGCAAATTTAGTAAAAGTTGCTCCATCAATTGATTCAACTTTTCTACATCTTGAACAAACTAAATGAATATGTGGTGTGTCATCAACAACATGATAAGTCGGTGCACCATGACCAATATGTGCATGCGTTACAAGACCAACTTGCTCCAAAACTTCTAAAGTTCGATAAACCGTTGAAAGATTTACTCCAGTTGCAGTTACTTGAACTTCTGCCAATATTTCTTCTGGTGTGGCATGACGTAGATGTGTGACAGCTTCTAAGACAAGTTGTCTTTGAGGAGTAATTCGAAAACCGGCAGTGCGAAGTTTTTTATCCCACTGTTCTAAATAATCGTTCACTTCTTTACTCCTGGTATTTCTGGAATTTGGTGTTTTCTTACCGGTCTTAAAGTTTTCTTGGTTTCATTTATTTCTGTTTCACTCAACGGCTTTAGTCTTGCCCATAAATGATTTTGCATTTCTTGACCGACTGCAGCCATGTCGTAAGTCCACATTAATTCACCATTCATTAATCCATACAAACGATCTCCTGCATCAACTGGTTTTGCAGAAGGAGTCCTACCTACCCAATTAGTAGCGATTCTTGCTCTAGCTGAAGTAATCTTTGCATCCTCAATACTTAATACTTCATTAAATCCTGTCCATATTTCTGTGATACCAGTTATGTGCGAAATAACTGCTTCTATTCCTGTTCCATCTCCAGGTCTGAAAAAACCTTTTTCAGTATGTAATGCTTCGCCACTTGTTCCATCTTCATTTAATTTCCAAGATTTACTTTCATAATTAAGAAAAGATTGACCATCATTTGTAAATTCAATTTGTTGAATAAAAGAAAAATTACTGGAATTTGGATATTGGCCTTGGCCAACTCCCTCCCACATCCCAAGTAACCATGAAATTCTAACAACCTCAGAAGGAAGTTCAGAAGGTAATTTATTCATTTGTAAAAGTCTATCTTTTAGATTGAATTCTGCTAATTTGCGCTTAAATTCCTCAGGTAATAAGTTCCAGCAATTCAAGTTTAGGTAAAATTAAACAACTGCAAAAAAGGAGCACGATGACTAATCTCATTTTAGTCACAAATGCTCGTGGCAACTCAATTGATATTTTGCCAGCTCTATCCTTACTTAATCATCAAGTAAAAATAATGCCTGCTGAACCTTCAGCTTTAATTAATGCTCCAATTTGTGATGCAGTCTTAGTCGATGCCAGAAAAGATTTACCTGGTGCAAAAAGTTTATGCAGATTAATTAGAACAACAGGAATAACTGCTCCTTTGATTGCGATAACAACAGAAGGTGGATTAATTGCAATTACTTCTGATTGGGGAATAGATGAAGTTATTTTAGAAAATGCAGGTCCAGCCGAAGTTGATGCCAGAATTCGTTTAGTTATTTCTCGACTAAAAGGCACTGAAGACAGTGTTAATGCTGAAATAGAACGAGGAGATTTAGTTATTGATGAATCTGCTTATTCTGTAAAAATTAAAGGCCAACTAATTGATTTAACTTTTAAAGAATTTGAATTATTAAAATTTTTAGCTCAGCACCCAGGCAGAGTCTTTAGCCGACAACAATTACTTCAAGAGGTTTGGGGCTTTGATTATTTTGGAGGTACCAGAACCGTTGATGTACATGTTAGAAGATTAAGAGCAAAACTTGGACCAGAATACGAAAACTTTATTAGCACTTTAAGAAATGTTGGTTATAAATTTATTTCCAGTAGAGATTTAAAAGATTCAACATCAGTTGATGAGGAAGTAAATAACCGGATAAATGGATAACACCTATGAATAAGGTGTTGGTTTTAAAAGAATTAAACAATAGACAAATTGATCAGATTCTCGAAATCGTAATCGGTGCTAGTGAAATTGATGGAGCTAGACCTTTCTCAGAACACGTGGAACTTCACTTAAGAAGTGGTGGCGATAGACCAGTTACACATTTAATTGCAGAAGATGAAAACAAAAATATTGTTGGATATGCACACCTTGATACAACAGATTTAGTTGCAGGCCCAAGCGGAGAATTAGTGGTTTGTCCTAAATCAAGAAAAAAAGGTATTGCAACTTTGCTTTTAAAAGAAATGAAAAATCAAATTAGTAATCAACCTTTAAGGCTTTGGTCTCATGGTGATACCGAACTTGCGCGAAACTTTGCCACAAAATTAGGTTTTGTTCCTGTTAGAAATGTTATTCAAATGCGTAGATCTCTTTTCTCTCAAATTGATCCACTTTTTGAAATTGAAGGTTTGACATTTCGTAACTTTGATGCAAATAACGATTCTTCAAAATTTTTGGAATTAAATAAAAAGTGTTTTGCAAAATTACCGGATCAAGCTAATTGGACACTAAAAGATTTAGAATTAAGGTTAAAAGAGTCATGGTTTAAAGCTGATGGTTTTGTTTTATTAGAAAATAAAAATAAAGACTTAGTTGGTTTTTGTTGGACAAAAATACATGGTCAAGATCATGAACATGTTGAATACGATGGTCACATTCACCATTCTCATGGCCATGAACCTATTGGTGAAATTTATGTTTTAGGTGTAGATCCAGAACATCAAGGCAAAGGAATAGGAAAATTATTGACTTTATGGGGACTAAATTATTTAAGAAGAGCAGGACTAGATTCTGCGATGTTATATGTAGATTCAAACAATAAAAACGCGATTGATCTTTACACTTCTTTGGGTTTTAACTTTTGGGGAGTAGATAAACTTTATATTTCTAATACATATGAAATCTGAAAAAATAGTTGCAGCAGGTGCTGTCATTTATAAAAAAGAAGCAGATTATTTATTTGCAATCATTCATAGACCTCATCATGATGATTGGTCTTTTCCTAAAGGAAAAGTTGATAGTGACGAAACAATTGAACAAACAGCAAAGAGAGAAATCCTTGAAGAAACAGGCTTGGTAGTGGAATTTGAGAAAAAATTAAAAAATAGAGAATACGAAGTAAAGGGTAAAGAAAAAATTGTTCATTACTGGTTAGCTAAAAATAAAACTGAAAAAATATTTGAAAAAAATGATGAAGTTGACGAGCTACTTTGGTTATCAAAGTCTGATGCCTTAAAAACTTTAAGTTATGAGGCTGATAGATTTCTTTTAGAAGAAGCTAGTCAAATATTAGGGATTAAATAATTGAAAACAAAATCTAACCAGTTAACTGGTTATGGATTAATGACATTGGGGCTTTTCTGCTTTGCAATTAATGGACCAGTTGCAAAATTAGCTTTATTAAACGGACTTTCTTCCTCAGAATTATCTGCGCTAAGAATTGAAGGTGCTTTTCTATTACTTTTAATAGTCTCTTTGTTTGTAGGTAGAAAAGGCTTAAGGGTAAAGAAAAAAGAAATTCTACCTTTAATTGGTTATGGTTTTTTTGGTGTAGCAATGACTCAATTTCTTTATTTTGTGGCAATAAAAAGAATAGAAGTTGGTGTTGCTTTAATTATTGAATTTACCGCACCCATAATGGTTGCACTTTATTTAAGATTTGTATTAAAACGACAAGTAAGTGCGCGAGTTTGGTTATCCCTATTTTTAGCAATACTTGGTTTATCTTTCATTACTCAAGTTTGGACGGGATCAAAATTAGATTCATTTGGCGTTGTAAGTGCATTTGGGGCAGCAGTTGCTTTAGCTATTTATTACATCGGTGGCGAATTTTTAGTTTCAAAAAGAAGTGCTATCTCATTAACCACACTTGCTATGGGAGTTGGTGCAATATTTTGGTTCTTTGCTCAACCTTTAAATACAATTCCTTGGAATTTACTTTCTAATCAAGTTGAGCTTCCACATAACGTAGGAAACATTCCATTGGGTGCAGTAATTTTTTGGATTATTTTTATGGGAACAGTTTTACCATTTTTGCTTTATTTCATGGCTTTCAAATACATTGATTCAAAAAGAGCATCTGTCTTTGGACTTCTTGAACCAGTACTTGCTTCAGTGGTTGCCCTATTCCTTTTAGGTGAAACTTTGGTTGGAATACAAATTTTGGGTGGAATTATGGTTTTAACAGGTGTTCTTTTTGCTGAAACCGCTAGAAATTAATTCTTTTTCAAAATAAACTAAATTTATGACAAATCTTGGTCAATATCGAATACGCCAAGTAATGCTTGCTGGAGGCACTATTTTTATTCTTTCAGCTATCGCATTAATTTCTAGACCTGATTTATTTGGAGAATTCATTGGAATTACCGGAGAAAATGCTTATTGGAGTTTAAGAATGACCGGAATTGTTTTAATTCCATTAGGTTACTTAATGATTGTGGTTAGAAATAATTCATCAAATTATGTTGTTCGTACTTTTGCAATACTTATGTCACTTGTTTCGTTATCACTAGGAATAGTAACTTTACTTGCTCCAGGTGAAGCAAACATTGGAAGAATAATTTATGCAATTATTGGTTTTGTTTTTTCTACTCTTTATGTTGTCGCACTTGCTTTAGGAAAAAATAAAAACTAACTCTTTAAGTGCTCTTCAAAAAATCTAGTTGTTTCTGCCATTGAATCTGGCCACTTAGGAATAAAAGCATGTTTTTCTCCCTCATACTGAATAAATTCAAATTTCTTGCCTGCTTTTTCTAAGGAATTTGCAGCATTTATTGACCATTGAATATCGCAAGATTCATCTTCAGTGCCATGCAAAATTAAAACTGGTTCTTGAATTCGATCAAAATAATTTATTGCAGAAATTCCATTCCAAAACTCAGGATTTTGATCAGGTAAGCCAAATTGTTTTTCTATTCTTTCTGCCACATCAAAACGCATTCTGGTCCATCTATTGAAATTATCAACTGCATTAGCACTAGTTGGTGCAAAAAGAACAAATGCATCAAACACTCCTGGTTTGGCAACCATCGTGTTAAATGCGATTCCTCCACCCATTGATCTTCCTAGTAAACCAATTCTTTCTTTGTCTACAAATTCAAAATTAGAATTTCTTAATGCAAGTGCAGCATTTACAACATCTTCGGTATAGCCAAATCTAAAATTCACATCGTTATCTGGATCTTTATCTGAACCGGCGTGATTTCTATAATCAGTATGTAAAACTACATAACCTTTCTCTGCCAAATATTTTTGCTCTCTTGCTAAACCTCTTCCTGTTGTATAAATTTCTGGATCTATATAGCCATGAGCTAAAACTAAAGTAGGAAATGGACCTTCACCTTTTGGTACATTCATAATTCCTGAAATTAACAATCCATTTGATTTATAAGTTATGTAATAACGAGTAAATTTGGAGTTTTCGCCAAGTACTTCTTCTAATTTTAAATCTGTTCCAATAAATTCTTGTTGGCTTAAAGCCTCCAAAGAAATGGGGTGGAACTCTTTTGTAGGTGAAGCAGTTGGTGAACTTAATTCTTGGCTTTGTGCTTGATTTTCATTCGAAGTTGTTGAACAAGATGACAAAATAAGTGCAGAAACAACGCTAAGTAGCGCTAACATCTTCTTCATGAGATCAATCTCCCGTTTCGCTTTTGGCGTTAATTCCATAGTGGCATGGCTTGGCGCACTTGGCTCGTTGACTATCGATGCTTTCGGAATTGTCATCACGCCTCAAGAGTCACCCACTCTTTTCGGCGGTCATCCAGATGGGATGGCTGGAGCATTACCAAGAATTATCGACAATTTAAGTTACTTCACAATTTGGAGCAATATTGTTGTTGGAATTACAACTTATGCTCTTTACAAAAATCCTAATAATAATAAAAATTGGTTGAAAGTTTTAAGAATTGCAAGTTTAATGATGATTACTGTTACCGCGATTGTTTATATTTTAATTCTTGCTCCTGACGCAAATCCACAAAGCTGGAATATTTATACAAATTACTTACTTCATTACATAACACCACCTCTAACTATTTTGGTTTGGTTATTATTTGGACCAAGAAAATGGTTTAGTTGGAAAAATATTGGTAAAGCTTTAGTAATTCCAATTTTATATATTGTTTACACATTTGCTAGAGGTTATGTAATTGGTCAATATCCATATGGATTCATAAATGCTGCAGATCTAGGTTACATGGGAGCTTTAACAGGAACTGTATTTACTTTAATTTTTGGTTTAGTTGTATTTATAGTTTATTTTGCAGTAGATAAAATATTGCCTGGCAAAAGAAGATAATTTACTCGCAATATCCACCATCGCAACAAGGCTGGATGTAAAAACATTTTGGACACATATCTTTTCCACCACGTCTTTCAAGATCACTTGCTTCACATGCAGGACATGGTCCAGGATCACCCATCATGAAATCAATTAGACTAAAACTTAACTAGTGTTGGCAACTTTGACTCGCAGAAATTTAAAAGAGGAATTATGAGTGAAAATAAAGTAACGATGTACGGTGCCGAATGGTGCGGAGATTGCAGAAGGTCAAAAAGATTTCTTGATCAAAATAATGTTAGTTACACCTATATAGATGTTGAAAATAACGATGAGGGCAAAGAAAAAGCAATTCAAATAAGTGGTAAGCAATCAATTCCCGTGATTACTTTTCCAGATGATTCATATTTAGTTGAACCATCTGATATTGACCTAAAAAAGAAATTAGAAGAGTTTTCTATTCTTTAATTAGGATATGGACAATGTCTGCAGTTTGATTTGCAGCAAAAACCTTTTGATTTCAAAAAAGGTTCAGTCATAACTGAAAACCCAGATTTAGGATCTTTATATTCAGTTAATCCTGCAGCTACTGCTGCATCATGTGCTGTCATAATTTTTTCATACATTGGATCTGTTTGATCAAATTTTGTAGGCATTAACTTAATGCTCCAATTACTAAGCCCATTAATACAAAATTTAAAACATCATTTCCTACTTCTAAAGCCCAAACTTTAAAACCATGTCCACCCATTAAACGATGACTTAATGGAGTTGCAGCCACAATTCCTACTCCCACAATTAAGCCAGCAAATGCTCCACTTGTTGCAGTTAAACTTCCATTACTTGCTGCAAACCAACTTAAAACTATTGCAAGAAATAAAGCTTGAACAAAAAGTGCAACCACAATGGTTCCAAAAACTATTGCCATATTTTGATGTGAACCTGGCTCCTCTTTGTCAGATTTACCCATTGCCTTCCACCAAACTGGATAGAAAGTTTTTGGTCCAAACCAAATAAATCCACTGATAAAGCTAACTAAAGTTGCTAATAGAACAGCAATCCAATTTATATTTGCTAACAAAATAACTCCTATTTAACTGGTTGATTTCTTGTTTCGTCTCGATGCTTTCGCAAGTAAATCATAAATGGTGTTCCCCCAGTTCCTACAGCTGATGGATTTCCCGGTGTTTTCTGTGCTTGCGCATGAATATATGTGCCTGCATATTCAAGATGAAGCGCTCTGAAATCTGCCACTAGAGAAACACATTCGTTGAAAACATTCTTTAAGGCATTGTTGTTTTGTTTGAAAACAAAATCTCTCACACTTGGTCCATTTTCAACTGCTTCAATAAACTTCACATGTTTTGGTGGCATGTATTGGCGCATTTCCATTAAGTAATCTCTTAATTCATCTCTTTCATGTTCAATTCCTAGTACGCCATCAAGGGCAGGAACAATTGCACTTTGTGCACCAGTTTCTCCTCTAAATTTTTGGCCTTTGCCTTGATATTCATCAACACCTTCATAAATAACCCCGTCAGGTAATGCTGGATTATTTTTCCAACCAAAAATATATGGACGAACCCTATGAAAATAAACATAAGGATCACATTTTTCAGGCATTCTGGCTAAAACGTCATACATAGCTTTTATGCCATCACGCATTTTGGTTAAAGCTTTTTCTAATTTTTCAACATCATTTGCAACAACAGCAGATTGTGCTTCCTCTATTGCTTTTAATGCTTTGCCTGCTTTCTTTTCAATATCAATATGAATAAGAATGAACCATTCTTCATCTTGTCCACCCAAGAAACATTGCAAAAGTGCAATGTTGCCACATTCAATTGGACCTTTTTTATCTAAGCGATACCAATTATCAATTGAATAACTTGCGTAAGAAAGTATGGGAGGTCTACCCACTAATTTTCCAACTTCAAACCAAGGCTTTGCTAATCTTTCTGGAATTACAAATGCAGGATTATTATCCGACCATTGATAAGCCATTCCAATATAAGAAAGAACTAACATTGCTCTTCTTATTTCGCCTTCAGTTTTTAAAGTTTGAATATTAAATGGTGGTAAATCTTTTACTCTTTTTCTAAAATCAGAACCCATTAAATATTTAGGTAAATTTTTTCCCATTTCATCCCATGCTTCATTGCCTGCAGGAAGAGAAGTTACTGGGTCAACATTTTGCATGTAGCCAAATTCTTCAGATATTCCAAAATCTTCAATTTTTACAACTTGACTACTCATTTAAATCTCCTTTGATTCTTGGGCAATTCTTCACCTTATTACACTTTTTTTCAAGCAATAAAATATTTTGTTTCACAATATAAAAGGCCCGCAAAAATTTTGCGGGCCTTTTAATTTTCTAATTATTAATTAGAAGTCCATTCCTCCACCATCTGGCATTGCTGGAGCTGCTGGAGTTTTTTCAGGTTTGTCAGCAACCACTGCTTCTGTGGTTAAGAACAAAGCAGCAATTGATGCCGCATTTTGTAATGCTGAACGAGTTACTTTGGCAGGATCAATAATTCCTGCTTTAACCATGTCAACATATTCACCACTTGATGCATCTAAGCCTTCGCCTGCTTTTAGGTTTGCAACTTTTTCAGCTACAACTCCACCTTCTAAACCTGCGTTAACTGCGATTTGTTTCAACGGAGCTTCAATTGCTACACGAACAATATTTACTCCAGTTGCTTCATCACCTGTAAGTTTTACATCTTTTAATGCTTCTTTACCTGCTTGGATTAAAGCAACGCCACCACCGGCAACGATTCCTTCTTCCACTGCAGCTTTTGCATTTCTTACCGCGTCTTCAATGCGATGTTTACGTTCTTTAAGTTCAACTTCAGTTGCAGCGCCAACTTTAATTACGGCAACTCCACCTGCAAGTTTTGCTAAACGTTCTTGTAATTTTTCACGATCATAATCGGAATCGCTGTTTTCAATTTCGGTACGAATTTGAGCAACTCTTCCTGCAATTTGATCAGCAGAGCCAGCACCTTCAACAATTGTGGTTTCATCTTTTGTTGAAACAACTTTGCGAGCTTTACCAAGCATGTCAAGACCAGTGTTTTCAAGTTTCAAACCAACTTCTTCACTGATTACTTGTGCACCTGTCAAAATTGCGATGTCTTGCAACATTGCTTTTCTGCGATCGCCAAATCCTGGAGCTTTAACTGCTACTGAGCGGAAAGTTCCTTTGATTTTGTTAACAATCAAAGTTGCTAAAGCTTCACCTTCAACATCTTCAGCAAGAATTACCAGTGGTTTTCCACTTTGCATTACTTTTTCCAAAATTGGTAATACATCTTTAACTGCACTAATTTTTGAGTTAGCAATTAAAATGTATGGATCTTCAATTACAGTTTCCATTCTTTCTGGATCTGTTACAAAATATGGAGAAATGTAACCTTTATCAAAACGCATACCTTCTGTTAGTTCTAGTTCTAATCCGAAAGTATTGCTTTCTTCAACAGTGATTACACCTTCTTTACCAACTTTGTCCATAGCTTCAGCAATAATTCCGCCAACTTCAGAATCTCCACCTGCAGAAATAGATGCAGTTGAGGCAATTTGTTCTTTAGTCTCTACATCTTTAGCCATGTCTAATAATTTGGCTACGATTTTTTCTACAGCAGATTCAATTCCGCGTTTTAATGCCATTGGATTTGCACCAGCTGCAACGTTTCTTAAACCTTCGCGCACTAATGCTTGGGCTAAAACTGTTGCGGTGGTTGTGCCATCACCTGCGACATCATCAGTTTTCTTGGCAACTTCTTTTACTAAGTCAGCGCCAATTTTTTCGTATGGATCTTCCAAATCAATTTCTTTAGCGATAGAAACACCATCGTTAGTAATAGTTGGTGCTCCCCATTTCTTTTCCAAAACGACGTTACGTCCCTTTGGTCCTAGGGTGACTCGAACTGCGTCAGCCAAAATATTCATGCCACGTTCCATGGAACGTCTTGCGTCTTCGTCAAAAGCGATCATTTTCGCCATTGTTTAATTCCTTCTTTAGGGTTTTTAGGCTTTGTCACTCTCATCAATCGAGTGCTAAATCAATTTTGGCACTCAAGAACTTGGAGTGCAAATTGGGGGTCAACAGCCTTTCTCAAGGCTTAATTGACCAGGGAAACCATTTCGTAAATCAAATGAGAAGCTGCAATTCCTGTGATCTCAGCATGGTCATAGGCAGGAGCAACTTCCACAACATCTCCACCCACAACGTGGCAATCTTTCAAGCCTCGCAAGACTGCTAATAATTCTCTTGAACTTAAACCCCCCATTTCTGGAGTTCCTGTTCCTGGGGCAAAACCTGGATCAAGCACATCAATGTCAATTGAGACATAAACAGGAGTATTTCCCACTCTTTGTTTTACTTTATTAATAATTTCTTCTAAAGAAAAATTATTAAAATCAATTGAAGATATAATTCCAAAACCAAATTTTTTATCATTAACTAAATCTGTTTTGTCATATAAAGGTCCACGAATTCCAACATGCATACATTTTTCTTCTGCTAATAGTTTTTCTTCCCAAGCTCTTCTAAATGGTGTGCCATGAGTAAATGAGGCATTCATATAGGTATCCCAAGTATCTAAATGAGCATCAAAATGAACTAACGCAATTTTTCCATAAACTTTATTTAAACTTCTTAAAAGTGCCAAAGCAATTGTGTGATCTCCACCGATAGTAAATAATGGTTTTTCTTTTTCAATCAATAGTGAAGCATGTTTTTCTAAACCAGTTAATGCTTCTTGGATATTAAAAGGATTCATAATGGCGTCCCCTGCATCAACAATTTGTTTATTTGCAAATGGTGAAACATCTTGCGCAGGGTTATATGGTCTAAGAAGTCGAGATGCTTGTCTAACATGACTTGGTCCAAATCGTGCACCAGATCTATACGAAACTCCTGCATCAAAAGGAGCTCCTAAAATTGCCACATCAAATTTAGAAACATCTTCAATTCTTGGCAATCTTGCAAACGTAGAAAGTCCTGCAAATCTTGGAACTTCTAATCCACTAATAGGACCAACATTTTCACTATTTTTTACATTGTTTCTTAATGGATCATTAATTTCAGGATGAGTCATAAGTAATTTCTATTCTGGCATAGGGGATAAATGTTCATGTACTGCAATCCATTTATCATTTTGATAATTAAAAACTATAGTTTCTCTTTCTTCAAAACTTTTTCCTCCATCACTTGTGTCTAAAGTGGTTGCTACATCATGAGAAAAAATGGCAGTATCATCAAACATTTGCACTCGTTGATTGGTAGATTTGCAGTCTTTGACGTGAAAACCCCAATCTTTCTCCCAGTTTCTCCACTCTTTTTGGTATTCACTTTTGTTTAACAAAACATTTTTAGTGGTATAAAAAACAAAAACAGTTTCTGAAGAAAAGCATTCAAAATATTTTTCAAAATCATGTTTAGCAAAACATGAAACAAGGTGTGCTGCGGCTTGCAACACACCTTGTTCGTTTTTCATGCTTGTTAAATTACTTGGTTCTAACTAAACGTGCACCCTTTGGTCCATAAGCACTCTTTGGTTCTGGCCAAATTGTTAAGAACAATATGTACAAAACCGCAGCAGAAATCATGGAAACTGGAAGGGAAACATCAATTCCGCCTCCCACTAATGCACTCCAAGGACCAACTAATAGTGGTGGGTAATAGCAAAACATCAATCCCAAAATTGCTGATGGAATCCAAGCTAATAAACCACGCCAGTTAAATCCTGCGTTAAACCAGTAACGTCCACCGGTTTTTCCTTTATTAAATACTTGAACATCTTCAGCGGAGTACCAACCGTAACGAATAAAGAATCCAATCATCATGATTACCATCCAAGGAGTAGTAAAGATAATGATTAATCCAATAAATGCGTTGATACTTGCTAATAGATCTGTAACTAAACGTCCTACCAAAATAAATATGAATGCTAAAGATCCAATAAATATGGATGATTGCACACGACTTAATTTTGGAAATACGCTAGAAAAATCTAAGCCTGTTCCATATAAAGAGGTAACTCCAGTTGATAAACCTCCAAGAAATGCAATGACAATTAATGGCAAGGCATACCAAGCAGGTGAAATTTCAACTAATCCAACGATGTAGGCAGCTGGATCTTTTACCAGTGTTGTTGTGGCAACACCAAATAAAAATGGAATCAAAGTCATTAATTGAGCTGAGAAAACTGAACCCATCAATGATTTTCTAGAAGTATTTTCAGGAATATATCTAGCCCAATCACCTAAGAACGCACCGAATGAAATTGGATTTCCCATCACAATCAATGCAGACAAGATAAATGTTGGCCAGAAACTTCCTAATGCATAAGCACTTGGTCCTGGGTTATAGCTTGCACTAAAAATTGAACCAAAAGCAATAATTCCTGCGAGCATTAAAGCAGTATTTGCAATTACTACTGTTTTATTAACTAGAAGCATAAATTGATAGCCATAAATAACTACCACGATTACTAATGCTCCAATAAGTGCATAAATTACACCTCTAAATAATGCACCAGAAGTGTCTAATCCAAAGAATCTTGCAATTGCTCCAAGAAGTGCATCACCACTTACCCAAACAGAAATTGAGTAAAAAGCAATGGCAGTTAAAAGAGATAAGAATGATCCGACTAAACGTCCTTTAACACCAAAGTGTGCACCTGATGAAACCGCGTTATTTGTTCCAGTTACTGGTCCAAATAATGACATTGGCATAAGAATTAATGCACCAACTACAACACCTAAAATTGTTGCAGCAACTGCTTGCCAAAAACTTAAACCTAAAAGAATTGGGAATGTTCCCAAAATAATGGTGGCAAAAGTATTTGCACCACCAAAAGTAATTCTAAATAGATCTAATGGTCTTGATGTTCTATCTTTTGCAGGGATGGTGTCGATTCCATGTTGCTCGACTTCCATTGCCCTAGGTTGTTTGGCCATTAACGTCCTCCCATATTGGCTTGAAGAAAGATTAGTCGTAAATGAGACAAATTTTAAGACTATTCAGAACTTTTTTATTCAGTAATTTCTGGTTTTGTGAGGACTCTTGGTTTTAAATTCAAACTTCTAACGTGTTTGGCAATTTCTGCCAGTGAAGTCACCCAAACATCAGAATGTGAAAGGGCATATTGAATTAGTGCTTCCAAGGAGAAAGCTCTACTTGGTCTTCCAGATAAAAATGGATGATTGGTCAAAATAAAAATTCCACCTTCTCTTCTTAATCCATCAAATTCAAGTTGCCACATTTCTCGTGCCTTTAATGGTGACTCAATTAATCCCACTCCTGTTATATCTGGCAAGAATGCATATTGTTCCCAATCATCTAAAGCCCATTGAACAGGTAATTCCACTAAAGATTTATCTTTAACTGCTAATTCATATGGATGATCTGCATCCATTAAAGAAGTGTCATACAAAAATCCATAATCAACTAATAATTCTGGAGTTTTCCAAGATAATTCCCAAAAAGGTGCTCGATAACCAATCGGAGTAACACCTGCTACTTTTTGTAAACTTTCGATTCCTCTTTCAATGTATTGAATTTCTTGTTCAACAGTTGCAGCAGCAGGTTGTTCGTGCATGTCTCCATGATGAGCAATTTCATGACCTGCAGCAACAATGTTTTTTATAATTGTTGGATATCTTCTTGCGGTATAACCTGGAACAAAAAAAGTTGATTGAACTTGATTTCTTTCTAGTATTTCTAAAATTCTTTTAACTCCAGCAAGGGGTCCATAAGATTGATGAGACATAACTGTCATTTGATTTGCAGTTGAAGGTTTAAAATTTAAAATTACAGACTCAGCATCTATATCAAACGAAAATGATGCAGCAGCTTTTTTTCCTGCTGGCCACTGAATTGGAACAGCTCCAATTGCTTCAGTCATGCTCTGCTCCTAAGTTCTCCACCATTAGCATTAACAATTTGTCCTACCATGGCATTTTGTTCTGGATCTAATAGAAACGATACGACGTTTGCTATTTCACTAGATTCACCGACTCTTGCTAATGGAATATTTTGCGCATACATCTCTAAAACTTTATTTAAATCTAAATTTAAATTTTTAGCATCTATTTCTAATTGAGGAGTATTGATAACTCCTGGAGCAATACCATTTACATTTACCCCATGTGGGGCAAGTTCTCTTCCTAAAGATTTAACTAAGGTAATTAATCCAGCTTTACTACTTGAATACGCGGAAGCTTCACTCCAACCAGATAAACCCCAATAACTACTAGTTATCACAATCTTTCCTTTAGTTTTTAGTAAATAAGATAACGATTCTCTGATTAATACATAAGTTCCCAAAAGATTTGTTTCAACTACTTTCCACCAATCATCATTATTATGATCTTCAAATTTAGCCATCGACATATAAGCATGTTGAGCTACTAATGCATCTAATTTTTCTGTTGAACTTAATACTTCATTCAAAGAATCTGATATTTTATCAAGATCACTTAAATCACAAATCATTAATTTTGCATTCAGATCTTTTGCTATTTTTTCAAAATTTGAATCTAATGACTTATCGTTAAGAATTAAATTTGCGCCCTCTTTTTTTAATTTTTGCGCAATTGCTAAACCCATGCCTTGTTTAGCCCCAGTAATCAAAACTGTTTTTCCAGCTAGTTTCATTTAAATTACTGCTCCAGCGTTTGGACTAATGATTTCTCCACTAAAAAATGTTCCCTCGGTTGCTAAAAAATAAACTGCTTGTGAAATTTCTTCAGGTTTAACTAATCTTTTTAAAGGCAGAGTATTTAAAAATTCTGGCTTTCTTTCCGGAGAATCAAGTGGAATTAATGGAGTATCAGTGGGACCAGGTGCAACTGCGTTCACTCTTACATTAAATGGTGCATATTCCAAAGATAAAGTTTTGACTAACCCAATTTGAGCACCTTTTGCACTTGAATAATGAGAAACTAGTTCTCCTCCACCAATTCCTAATTCTGATGCGATACAAATTAAAGTTCCTTCTTTTCTTTCACGCATTTTCGGTAATACAGAAAGCGCTATATTTCTAAATCCACCTAAATGAACTTGCATCATTTTTATTAAACTTGCATTATCAACCTCTTGAATTGATTTCATTTCATAATGACCTGCATTAGAAACTGCAGAATTAATTGGTCCTAATTTGTTTTCAATTTCTTTTACAGCATTTTTAATTTCATCTAAATTTGCAACATTTGCTTGAATTGAAATATCAGTATTTGCTTTATTTTTATCAATGCTGGCAACTAGCCACCCGTTTTGTTTAAAACGGGTGGCAATAGCTGCACCGATTCCACTAGCTGCCCCAGTTACTAGAGCAACTTTTTTACTCAATTTAGTTAGCTTTTTCTATTTAATGCTTCAGCATCAACAATTGTCATGCGCTTATTAACACTTGCATAAATAAGTGCACCTACAATTGTTAAACCAACGATTCCTACAGCCACAGACCAATCTAAAAGTGGAGTGTCTGGATAGACAGGTCTAGGCCAAGAAATGTTTAGGAATTGAAAAATTGTCCAAATTAAAGCAAAAACGCTAAAGAATTTCATTTTTGCTCCAAAACTAAATGGACCAGATTTCCATTTGTTGCTAAATAACACATAAACAAATCCAGCAACTGGAAATAAGAATGAAATATAGAATCCACCAGTTGTGAAGTTCACCATTAATGCATAGAAGTTTGGCGCCAATTGGCTTGCCAAAATCATAATTGCACCAACGATTGAAGCAACTAATACAGCATTTGTCGGAATAGAAGCTTTACCTTTTAATGCTGATAAAGATTTTTCAGCAGGTAATGCTTTATCTCTTGCGTAAGCCCAAATAACTCTACTTGCAGAAGTTTGCAAAGCTAAGAATGAAGCTAAGAAACCAATTGCAAATAAAATTTGGGCAAGTTTGGCAGGACCTTCTCCAAGTGAATAAATCAATGTGGAAAATACTGGATCGGTTTCTTCACCAGATAAAACTTTGGCTGGATCTGGAATTGCCAAAATTACAGCCAATGCAGTAAAGGCGACAACTGAAGCAACAAAAGTTAAAGAGAACAAAACAACTTTAGGTAAAGTTCTTTGTGGATCTTTAACTTCTTCGGCAATTGAGCCTGCGCTTTCAAAACCAACAAAAGCCCAACCCACAAATGCCATTGCAATTAAGAATGCGCTATTTGTAAATCCACTTCCCAAAACTGTGTCTAGTCCTTGAGTAATAGATGAAACAGGTTGTTCTGTGTGGAATAGGAATAACCAAATTGCTAAACCAATTGATCCAATAATTTCTGCAACAATTGAACCAATCATTAAAGCTTTTAATACTGAGCGACCTTGCAAATTAACCAAAGTACCCAAAATTAAAATTATGAATGCAATTACAGCCTGGATTCCTGGAGTAATTGTCAAACCAATTACGTTTGCAATAAATGCTGCAGCACCCATTGCTACTGTTGCCATGGCAACAACCAATGTCCACATATAGAACCAACCAGCAAACCAACCAGCACCTTTACCGGAAAGTCTTCTGGTCCATTGATAAATAGATCCTTCAACTGGCCACTTGGAAACAAGTTCAGCAAAAATCATGGCAACCAATAATTGGCCACCAAAAACTAATAAGAAATTCCACCAAAATCCTGGCCCTGCGGTTGAATATGCAAGTCCAAAAATTCCATACAAAGCCACAATTGGACTAATAAATGCAAATGCAAAAGCAAATGCAGACCAAAGTGTGAACTCTCTTTTTAGAGCACCTGACATTAAACCCTCCCTAGGTTTTATTTACTAGGTGCAAGCATGCTCTGAAATTTAGACATTTTCAAGCGTTTAAGGCTTAATTACCTGCCACATAAGTAGTTTTTTTATAAATTCCCTCATAAAGTTTGGAAATATTTTTACCATCTTTTGTAAAAGGTTCAAAAATAGAATCTTGAGGTCCAGCCACACTTAATACAAAACCATCTTTTCTAGCTACCTCTTGGCCAAACATGGGTGGTTCATTTGGATTTTTGGAAGCATCAAATCTTTCTTCTGGCATGTAATAAATACCCATAAAAATATGTTCTGATTTATCTTCAGCTTGGTAATACATAGTAAATGCAGAAACTACTCCGGCTTGTGCAATTTGGTTTGCATAATCCCCTGTCATAGGTTCAACTCTTAAAAGAGGTGCAATCTCTTTATCAACTTTCATTTCAAATGGAATTGGAGAAAAGGAAATTTTTGTAGTGTTAAAAATACAAGAAGTAAGAATTAATGGAAGTAAAATTATTAATTTTTTAAATTTTTTCATTGCTATTTAACAATAGCAGGACAACTTTCATTTTTCTCAGGAATAATTCCATCAACTAAGTAATCTTCGACATACTTATCAACACATTTTGATCCACGCATATAGGCAGTATGGCCATCTCCCTCAAAAGTTATTAATTTATTATTTGCAATTTCATTACTCAAACCAATTGCCCATTTATACGGTGTTGCTGGATCATATTTTGTGCCAATAATAAGGATGGGATCTGCTCCATCTGCTTTAAAACTGGTTAATGGTTTTTCATCTTTTACAGGCCAAACAGAACAGGCAAGATTTCCCCAAGCAAGATAGTCTCCAAAAACTGGAGCATCTTTTACCCAAGTCTTTACTAATTCTTGAACTTCTGCCACTGTTTTTGAAGTAGGAGTGTCAAAACAATTAATTGCATAAATTGCTTCCGTCGAGTTAGTTGCAAAAGTGCCATCTTCTAATCGATCATTAAATAAATCCACAATTATTAATAAATCTGTTCCGTCATTTTCAAACGCACTTTTTAAAGATTGGCGCATAAATTCCCACCAAGAATCGTTATATAAAAAGCCAGCTACTGCATAAACTCCCATACTTTGAGTTAGTAATCGGTTTGGATCTTGAGTAGGTAAAGGCTTTTGATCAAGAGAGTCAAGAAAGTCTCTAATTTCTTGTATTCCTTCTTTTCCTGTTTTTGTTAAAGGACAATCATTATGCTTAGGACAATCTTCGACAAATCTTTCTAAAGCTTGATCTAGTCCAACTGCTTGATCAAATGAAAGTTGTTCTCCACTTAATAAGGGATCTACTGCTCCATCTAAAACTAATCTTCCAACTTTGTCTGGAAAAAGTTGTGCATAAGTAGCACCAAGATAAGTTCCATATGAAGCACCTAAATAGTTAAGTTTTGGATCATTTACAAGTTGCCTTATTACATCCATATCTCTTGCAGCATCTTGCGTGCCGATGTGAGCAATTAAATTATTTTCAATTTTTTGACAACCTTGAGCCATATTTTTAGAAAGTTCTAATGATTGAGTTATCTCCGTTTCGTTATCTGGGGTTCCATCAAATGCAATAAACTCATCAACTTCTTTATCGGTTAAACAATCAAGTGGAGTTGATTCAGCAACACCACGTGGATCAAAACCTAAAATGTCATATGAATCCATTAATCGTTTCCCAAACGCATCTTCTGCATACGTAACAAAATCAGTCCCAGAACCACCTGGACCTCCAGGATTAATTAACAAAGTTCCAATTTTTTCCTTTTTAGCTGAAAGTTTTTTTAACGATAAAGTTAAAGTTGGGCCACTTGGATTTTCATAATCAACTGGAACTTCAATCTTGGCACATTCAAATTTAGTATCTTCACATTTTTCCCAAGTTAGTTCTTGAGAGTAAAATTTTTCTAAATCAGTACTAACTTTTGGTAATTCAACCTCTGTTTTTTGCTCAGATTGCGTAGTGCAACTTGAAATTAGAAAAGCCGATAAAAATAAAACAAAAAAAATTTTTTTCATTACTTTTGATATTACTTTAAATTACGCTCTAGCAAGTGAGACGGTCATTGCTTCTAGAACCAGAAGAGGTGCTGCTTCACTTGGCAACATTCTTCTTGTTGCTTCAACTGTGTCTAATTTTTTAATTGTTGAATTTACACTGCTTGAATCAGCCATTTTCTTTATTGAAGCTTTCATTTCTGTGTGGAAAAGCTCTATCTGAGCACCAGTTTGTAGCACCAAAACATCTCGATAAAAAGCAGCTAACTCTTGCAAAGTTAGATCTAATCGATCTCTGGTAATTCTTTTACTTCTCTTTTTTTGATCTTGTTCTAGTTCTTTTCTTGCCCCACTGGATAATCTTTCAATCTTTTTTTGAGTAACTCCAACGGCTCCTTCCCCATAGGCTTTCATTAAAGAATCTAATTCTTTTTCATCAATCTCATTTGTTTCATCTTCTGCATCTTCATTTGCGGCATCCACTATTTTTTGTGCTGCTTGAAAACAAGATGGTAAATCTTTTAATTCAAATGGAACTTGTAAAACTTGAGTCCTTCTTTGTTTAACTCTTTCATTTGTAGCAAGTAGTTTTGCTCTTCCCACATGGCCTAAAGATGCATGGGCTGCAAAATATGCAGTTGCTTTATCAATTTTGTCTCTTGAAATTAATAGTTCAGCTATTTCTTCTGCTGGTGGAGTTCTTAAACTAACAACTCGACATCTTGATTTGATGGTAATTAAAACATCTTTACTAGATGGCGCACAAAGAATCCACATCGTAAATCTGGCAGGCTCTTCAATTGCTTTTAATAAAGCATTTCCTGCTTCTGTAGTTAAACGATCTGCATCTTCTAAAATTATTATGTTCCATTGACCCAAACTTGGCATCATGCTTGATTCTCTAACTAAATTTCTAGTATCAGAAACTCCATAACTTAATCCGTTTGGAGTAATTACATGCACATCAGGATGTGTACCTTTATTTACTGAAATACAAGAAACACATTTTCCACAACCATTTTCTTCACATTGCAAAGTTGCTGCAAATAATCTTGCCGCAGTTGATCTGCCACTTCCAGGAGGACCTGTTATTAACCAACTTTGGGAAAATCCAGGTAATACTTTATTTATTATTGAACTTTTAGCATCACTTGCTGCTTGCTTTAATGCTTTAACACTAAATTCTTGACCAATTAATTCTTCCCACATTTATTTTTTTCTTTTCGCTAAAAATGCATCTAAAACTAATTTTGCTATTTCTTCAACTGGTTTAGAAGCATCAATAACTACATATCTTGCAGGATCTTTCTTGGCTAAATCAAGATATGCCTTATTTACTTTGTTATGAAAATCTTCTGATTCTCTATCTAGTCGATCTTTTTGTTTTAATCTAGATTGTCCAGTTTCTGTAGTTACATCTAGAACAATCGTTAAATCTGGCACAACTCCTTGAACTGCCCATCTAGAAATATCTTCAATGGTTTGTTCTCCTAAACCTCTGGCAATTCCTTGGTAAGCAATTGATGAATCAATATGACGATCAGCAATAACTACATAACCTTTTTCTAAAGCAGGTTTAATAACTTGACTCATGTTGATTGATCTATCTGCTGCAAAAAGAAGAGCTTCCATTCGAGGGGTAACTTCGTATTCAGTTTGATCTAACAAAATTTCTCGAATTTTTAAACCAAGGGCAGTGCCACCTGGTTCTCTACTTAAAATCACTGTTTCATTTAAATTTTTTAAACTTTGTTCAAGTTTTTTTACTTGAGTTGATTTACCGGCTCCATCGCCACCTTCAAAAACAATGAAAAAACCAGGATAATTAGACACTGACTTCGTCATTAGTATTTTCTTCTACTTTGGCTTCTTTAGATTTTTTCTTAGCTGTTTTTTTAGCTGTGGTTTTTTTAGCAGTTTTTCTTTTTTTCTTTTCAACAGGTCCACGTGCTCTTCTATCGGATAATAATTCTGATGCTCTTTCAATACTCATAGTTGGAATATCATCACCAACTCTTAACGATGCATTTGTTTCACCATCTGTGACATAAGGACCAAATCTTCCTTCTTTAATAACCATCATTAATTGAGTTGAAGGATCAAGCCCAACTTCTCGAAGTGGAGGTTTAACAACGGCTCCTCTTCTTGTTTTTGGTAATGCATATTTTGCTAATGCTTCTTCTAAAGTAATTGTAAAAATTTGTTCTTCAGTATCTAAACTTCTAGAATCTTTTCCTTTAGTCATGTAAGGACCATATCGACCATTTTGAGCCGTGATTTCTAAATTGTCACTTGGATCAATTCCAACAACTCGAGGTAATGCAAAAAGTTTCAAAGCATCATCCAAAGTAACTGTGGTTGGTTCCATTGATTTCAAAAGGGAAGCTGTTCTTGGTTTTTCGGTACTATCTTCTGGTAAAACTTCTGTGAAATATGGGCCATATCTGCCAGTTTTAACCATGATGGTTAATCCAGTTTCAGGATGAACTCCTAATTCTCGATCAGTTGATGGTGCAGTCAAAATTGCCAAAGCTCTTTCAGGAGTCAATTCATCAGGTGCAACATCTGGTGGAATTGAAGCTCGTTCTTCACCACGTTCTAAGTAAGGACCATATTTTCCAACGCGAACACTGATTCCTGAATCTGCTACTTCAAATGTTGAATTTCCTCGGGCATCAATATCTGGAAGTTGTTCTAAAAGTGTTACTAAACCTTTTGCAGATAGATCTTCAGGACCAAAATAAAAATCTCTTAATGCTTGTGATCTTTGTAATTGTCCTGCTGCAACTAAATCTAGTTCTTCTTCCATACGTGCAGTAAATGCATAATCAACAAGATTTGTGAAAAATTCTTCTAACAATCTAATTACTGCAAAAGCTGTCCAAGATGGAACTAAAGCTCTTCCTTTTCTTAAAATATAACCGCGATCAACAATTGTTCCTAAAATACTTGCATAAGTTGAAGGTCTACCAATTCCTCTTGCTTCTAATTCTTTAACTAAAGAAGCTTCAGTAAATCTTGCAGGTGGAGTTGTTTGATGACCCGATGGTTTAATTTCTTTACTCGTTAAAACATCAGATTTTTTTAAACTAGGTAATCTTTTTTCTTCAGCTTCATCTGCTTCATCAGTTTCGCCACTTTCATATGCAGCTTTATACCCTAAAAATTCAATTACTGTTCCAGATGCAGAAAATTCAATAACTTTTCCAGAACTTGTTTTTCCAGTAATTTTTACGGTACTTGTTGTTCCCTTAGCATCTACCATTTGTGAAGCAACTGTTCTTCGCCAAATCATTTCATACAAAGTAAAATCATCACTTTTTAATTCACTAGAAAGTTCTGCTGGAGTTTTAAAAACATCTCCTGCAGGTCTTACTGCTTCGTGAGCTTCTTGCGCATTTTTTACTTTTCTTTCATAACGTCTTGGTTCTGCTGCAACATGATCTGCACCGAATAATTCTTTTGCTTGAGTTCTTGCTGCTTTTAACGCACTTTCTGACAAAGT
>CAZZKM010000007.1:2950-20355 GCA_964655115.1 uncultured Bifidobacterium sp. | reverse complement strand
ACAACATCAGTTTTTGTTAAATTTCCTTTATCGTCAAAATCTTGACCTTGAGCAATTCTTTTCCCATCAACTGAAAATAGTTTTGCTTCAAAAGAACCTGGATCAAAAACTGCATCAATATCCCAATAGTCAGCAGCCTTGAATGCAATTCTTTCTCTTTCTTTTTCCACTACAAGTCTTACTGCAACTGATTGAACTCTTCCTGCAGATAAACCTCTACCAACTTTTTTCCATAAAATTGGTGAAACTTGATAACCATATAAACGATCAATTAATCTTCTTGATTCTTGTGCATCAACTAAATTTTGATCTATATCTCTAGTGTTATTTACTGCATTTTGAATTGCTTCTTTAGTAATTTCATTAAAGACCATTCTTTTTACAGGAACTTTTGGTCTTAAAACTTCTAGTAAATGCCAAGCAATAGCTTCGCCTTCACGGTCTTCATCCGTTGCAAGAATTAATTCATCTGCTTCTTTTAATTCTTTTCTTAAATCATTTACTCTTGATTGTTTTGCTGAATCAACTACATAAAGTGGTTCAAAATCATTTTCAATATCAATTCCTAAAGATGCCCATTTATTTTTTTTAAATTCTTTAGGAACTTCAGCAGCTCTTTGTGGTAAGTCCCTAATGTGACCAACGCTTGCTTGTACTACAAAGCCTTCACCCAAGTATTTTTCAATAGTTTTTGCTTTCGCAGGGGATTCAACTATTACTAGTTTTTTTACTTGGGTTTCAGCCATCTTCTCGCTTAATTTTTATTTATGCTGCAACCGCAACACTTTTACGTTTTGACCACCAAACTGCAGCAACAATAATTAATGTTGCTCCGATTGCCAAAGCGATACGGAATGTGAAGTTTGCAGATGTACCAACAGATAGTTGAACTACTGCTGGAGCTGCTAATAATGCAACTAAATTCATTACTTTTAGTAATGGATTAAGTGCAGGCCCTGCGGTGTCTTTGAATGGATCTCCCACAGTGTCTCCAATAACTGTTGCAGCGTGTGCTTCTGAACCTTTACCGCCGTGATGTCCATCTTCCACAAATTTCTTTGCGTTATCCCAAGCACCACCTGCGTTTGCTAAAAACACTGCCATCAAAGTTCCAGCACCAATTGCACCAGCTAAAAATGCACCAAGAGCACCGACACCTAAACCAAATCCAACTGCGATTGGTGACATCACTGCTAATAATCCTGGTGTTGCTAATTCACGTAATGAATCTTTAGTACAGATATCAACTACGCGATAATATTCAGGTTTTGTTTGACCAGTCATAATTCCTGGATTTTCACGGAATTGTCTTCTAACTTCAAACACAACTGCACCTGCTGCTCTTCCAACCGCATTAATTGCAAGACCAGAGAATAAGAACACAACAGCAGCTCCAATAATTAATCCAACTAAATTCTTTGGATTAGAAATATCTAAAACTCCTGCATATTCACCAATTGTTGTTCCAGAAATACCTGCAAGTGATGCAGCTTCAGTAATTGCATCGCGATATGAACCAAACAAAGCTGTTGCAGCTAATACTGCTGTTGCAATTGCAATACCTTTTGTAATTGCTTTTGTGGTATTTCCAACTGCATCTAAAGATGTAAGAATTACTGCACCGTTTCCATGAACATCACCACTCATTTCAGCAATACCTTGAGCATTATCTGAAACTGGTCCGAATGTATCCATTGCAACAATTACGCCAACTGTGGTTAATAAACCTGTTCCAGCTAAAGCAATTGCAAAAAGTGAAAGAGTAATTGATCCTGCACCTAATGAATAAGCTCCAAAAACTGCAGCACCAATTAAAAGGGCTGAATAAACTGCTGATTCCAAACCAACAGAAATTCCTGACAAAATAACTGTGGCAGGACCTGTAAGGGCAGTTGCAGCAACTGTGTCAACTGGTTTCCTATTTGTTTCTGTGAAATAACCAGTTAGCAATTGAATGAGTGCGGCTAAAACAATTCCAATTACCACTGCACCAATTGCCATTGTGCGTGGATTAAATGCTGCCATTTGTGCTGCATCTAAACCAAGTTTTGAAGCTACTACATCAGCGTCTACTAATTCAGCTAATGAAGCTGGTAAGAATTGATAAGAAGCAATTGCTACCAAAATTGCTGAAGCAATTGCAGAAATAAAGAATCCTCTATTAATTGCAGACATTGCAGATTTATCACCACTTCTTGGTGCAACTGCAAAAATTCCAATTACTGCAGTTACTACACCAATTGCAGGAATAATTAATGGGAAAGCTAAACCTAATGAACCAAGTGCTGCTTTACCTAAAATAAGTGCAGCGACAAGTGTTACCGCATATGATTCAAATAAATCTGCAGCCATACCTGCACAATCACCTACGTTGTCGCCAACGTTGTCAGCAATTGTTGCAGCATTTCTTGCATCATCTTCTGGAATTCCTTGTTCAACTTTTCCAACAAGATCAGCACCGACATCTGCAGCTTTAGTAAAAATACCTCCACCAACGCGCATAAACATTGCAAGTAACGCAGCACCAAAACCAAAACCTTCTAAGACTCTTGGTGCTTCACCTGAATAAACCAAAACCACAATTGAGGCACCTAGAAGTCCCAAACCAATTGTTGTCATGCCCACAACGCCACCAGTTCTAAATGCAATTCTGGTTGCAAGTTTTTCGTTTCCTTCTCTTGCAGCATTAGCAACGCGTACGTTTCCTCTAACTGCAAGCCACATTCCAAAGTAACCTGTTAAAGCAGAAAATGCTGCTCCAACTAAAAAGAAAATTGAACGACCTAAACGTTCACTACCGGAGTTTGCAGGAAGTGCAAACAAAACAAAGAAAACTAATACAACGAAAATACTTAAAGTTTTAAATTGTCTATTTAAATATGCAGATGCTCCTTCTTGTACAGCTGCAGCAATTGTTTTCATGCTGTCTGTACCTTCAGATGCTGCTAAAACTTCTCTAACTAAATAACCTGCAACTAGCAATGCTGCTACTGCAATGATTGCAACTATCGTGACCAGGCTTTGACCTGATGAGCTCAAGGCGACGTCGCTGGCGCCTGATGCAATTAGTGTGTGGGACACGTTTTCTCCTTGTTTTTCTTCCTTCGCGCGAGTTTAGACACATATTTGCCTAATAAATATGTATAGCCCACCCCTTGGGGTCTAATTCACGCATAAATAAAGAGTATTTAAGGGTGCAATACTCTTTATTCTGTGGGGAATTCAAAGACTCGGTATAAAACTTTTAATAAAGAAGAAGCTGTAAAACTGATTGAACCCTTTGCGCGTGTCGAGGGTCCAGTTTTATTAGCTTTGCAAAAAATTCAAGATGAATTTGGCTATGTTGATAGAGATGCAGTTGAAGTAATTGCACAAGTTTGCAATGTTTCAATTGCTGAAGTTCATGGAGTTCTTACTTATTACACAGACTTTAGAACAACTCCTTCTGCATTAATTGATGTGAAAGTTTGTGTTGCTGAAGCTTGTCAATCTTTAGGTTCTAGAAAATTAGTTAACGATGTTTCACAAGCTTTAAATACAAAAATGCATTCTCAATCTGTTGATGAAAGTGTGCAACTAAATCAAGTTTTTTGTTTAGGAAATTGCGCTCTTGCTCCTGCTGTGATGGTTGATCAAAAATTAATTGGCAGAGCAACTGGTGAAAAGGTTTTGAAAGAAGTAGAAAAGAAAAAGAAAGAATATTCATGAAAAGTAATTCTTGCGATTACTTAATTATTGGAGCAGGAATTATTGGGTTAAGTATTGCAAGAGAAATTTTATTAAATCAAAAAAATGCAAATGTAATTGTTGTTGATAAAGAAAAAGAAGTTGGACTTCATGCTTCAGGAAGAAATAGCGGAGTTTTACATGCTGGTTTTTACTACTCACCAGATTCTTTGAAAGCAAAGCTTACTCGAGATGGAAATAAGCTACTTAGAGAATTTTGTAACGAAAATAATGTAGAAGTAAAAAATGTTGGCAAAGTTGTAGTTACAAAAAGTGAGTTAGAAGAAGATCGTTTACAGGATTTATATGATCGTGGAATAAAAAATGGTGTCGAAATTGAAATCGTTGATAAAAATCAACTAAAGGAATTAGAACCTAGAGCAAAAACATTTAATAAAGCTTTGTGGTCACCAAATACAGGATCTGCAAGCCCTTACAAAGTAATAAAAGCCATGGAAAAATCATTTGTTTCACTAGGTGGTCAAATGATGTTAAAGCAAAGTTTTGTCAAAGTTGAAAACGGTGAAGTTTTTTTACAGAATCAAAAAATTACGGCAAATCACATAGTTAATACTGCAGGACTTTATGCCGATAAAGTTGCTCACAAATTTGGCTTTGGTCATAAATATCGAATGCTTCCATTCAAAGGTCTTTATTGGTATGCGCCAAATCAAACCAATAAATTAACGAGACACATTTATCCGGTACCAGATCCTAGAAATCCATTTTTAGGAGTTCATCTAACAGTTACAGATGAAGGAAAAGTAAAAATTGGCCCGACTGCAATTCCAGCCCTTTGGCGAGAAAATTATCGCTTAATTAAAAACTTTAGAATTCAAGAATTACTTCAAGTTGCAACAGATTTACCGAAAATGGCATTATCCCCTCATCACGATTTTTTTGAATTACTGAAACAAGAATTACCAAAATATTCCAGAAAGTATTTAATTAACCAAGCTTCCCTTTTAGCTGAAGGAATAAATGTTGATGATTTTAATGTTCGAGGCAAAGCTGGAATCAGAGCGCAACTTTTTGATGTTGAACAAAACAAATTAGAAATGGATTTTGTGCTCGAAGGAGATAGAAATTCCACCCATGTGCTTAATGCTGTCTCTCCAGCATGGACATGTTCTCTATCTTTTGCTAAATATGTATATGAGTTCATGCAAAAAAATCAACAAGTGCATAAGGTTGGTAATTAGATGATTAAAGTCTTTGTGCCAATCGATGATGCTGCATGTTCAGTTGGAGCAAATGAAGTTGCGCAAGAAATTCAAAATCAAGCTAAATCTAAAAATTTAGAAATTGAAATTGTTCGAAATGGTTCTAGAGGAATGCTTTGGCTTGAACCATTAGTAGAAGTTGAAATAGATAATGTGCGATATGGATATGCAAATTTAGATGAAAATAAAGTTAAAGAACTATTTGAAACAAATTTCTTAACAAATAAAAATCACCCTAATTCAATTGGTGAAGTTGAAAATCATGAGTGGCTAAAAAATCAAACTAGAGTTACTTTTCAAAGAGTTGGCATAATTGATCCAGTAAATATTAAAGATTATGAAAATCATGGCGGGCTTATTGGCTTAAAAAATGCTTTAAAATTAATCGATTCCCAAATAGTTAATGAAGTAACCGAATCAGGGCTTAGAGGTAGAGGTGGTGCAGGTTTTCCTGCAGGAATTAAATGGAAAACCGTTTTAAATACTCAAAGTGATCAAAAATATGTTTGCTGTAATGCCGATGAAGGAGATTCAGGAACATTTGCAGATCGAATGCTTATGGAAGGAGATCCTTTCACTCTTATTGAAGGCATGACCATTGCTGCAATTGCAGTTGGTGCAACAAAAGGATTTATTTATATTCGTTCTGAATATCCTGCAGCAATTAAAACTATGAATAAAGCAATAATTGAAGCTAATAAATTTGGTTTATTAGGAAAAAATATTTTAGGAAGTAATAAAGAATTTCAAATTGAAGTAAGAAGTGGTGCAGGTTCTTATGTTTGTGGTGAAGAAACTGCAATGCTTGAAAGTTTAGAAGGAAAACGTGGCGTAGTTAGAGCAAAACCACCACTTCCAGCAATTGAAGGTTTATTTGGAAAACCCACAATTATTAATAACGTTTTAACTTTGGCAAGTGTGCCAATGGTTTTAGCAAAAGGTGCAAGTTTTTATAAATCTTTAGGAACAGAAAAATCAAAAGGCACTCAAGTTTTTCAATTAGCAGGAAACATTAAACATGGTGGCATATTTGAAACCTCATTTGGAATTTCTTTGAATGATTTAATAAATAAATTTGGTGGCGGCACTTTAACTGGTAAAAAAATTAAAGCTGTTCAAGTTGGTGGACCACTTGGAGCATATTTACCAGAAAATAAATTTAATACTTCGATGGATTATGAATCTCTAGCTTTAGCTGGTGGAATGTTAGGTCATGGTGGCGTAGTTGTTTTTGATGAAACAGTTGACATGTCAGAACAAGCAAGATTTGCAATGGAATTTTGTGCTGAAGAATCTTGCGGAAAATGCACCCCTTGTCGAATTGGATCAACTAGAGGAGTTGAAGTAATAGACAAAATTGTGAAAGGTGAAAACAAAGCCGCCAATGTTCATCTACTTCTTGATCTACTAGATGTCATGACTGAAGGCTCACTTTGTGCCATGGGAGGCCTAACACCGCTTCCGGTACGAAGCGCGTTAGAAAACTTTCCCGAAGACTTCTCTTTAATTTCTGCTCCAGTTACAGCACAATAGATATAGATATGACAATTCTTAGAGAACCAGATTATGGAACACCCGCTGTTTCTAATGATCAAAGTGTCAAAGTAAAAATTGATGGCATTGACGTAGAAGTACCTGCTGGAACTTCGGTCATGAGAGCAGCTGCAGAAGCTGGAATTCAAGTTCCAAAACTTTGTGCAACAGATTCTTTAAATGCTTTTGGTTCTTGTCGTATGTGTTTAGTTGAGATTGATGGCAAAAAAGGAACACCTGCATCTTGTACAACTCCTTGCGAGCAAGGCATGGTGGTTAAAACTCAAACTCCAAAAGTTGAAAGATTACGTCGTGGAGTTATGGAACTTTATATTTCAGATCATCCACTTGATTGTTTAACATGTCCAGCAAACGGTGATTGCGAATTACAAGACATGGCAGGAGTTGTTGGTTTAAGAGATGTTCGTTACGGTTTCGAAGGAAATAATCATTTACATGAAGAAACAGATTCTTCTAATCCATATTTTTCTTATGATTCAAGTAAATGCATAGTTTGTAATAGATGTGTAAGAGCATGTGATGAAATTCAAGGAACTCTTGCCTTAACAATTCAAGGTCGCGGATTTAATTCCCGAGTTTCAGCTGGTGGCACAGACTTTATGAGTAGTGAATGTGTTTCTTGCGGTGCATGCGTGCAAGCTTGTCCAACTGCCACCTTGGAAGAAAAAAATGTTATTGATTTAGGAATGCCAACTAGAACTGTTTTAACAACTTGTGCTTATTGCGGAGTTGGTTGTTCCTTTAAAGCTGAACTTCGTGGTGATGAATTAGTCAGAATGGTTCCTTATAAAGATGGTGGTGCTAACGAAGGACATAGTTGCGTTAAAGGTCGCTTTGCTTGGGGTTATGCAACTCATCCTGATAGAAAAACCAAACCAATGATCAGACAAAAAATCACTGATCCTTGGCAAGAAGTTTCATGGGAAGAAGCAATTAATTTTGCCTCAACTGGATTAAAAAACGTTCAACAAAAATATGGCAAACAATCAATTGGTGGCATAACTTCATCACGTTGTACGAATGAAGAAGTATTCGTGGTGCAAAAAATGATTAGAACAGCCTTTGGCAACAACAATGTTGATACTTGCGCCAGAGTGTGCCATTCCCCCACAGGTTATGGCTTAAAACAAACTTTTGGAACTTCTGCTGGAACTCAAGATTTCAAATCCGTTGCAAAAGCAGATGTAATCATGGTCATTGGTGCAAATCCATTTGCTGCTCACCCAGTATTTGCATCCAGAATGAAAAGAAGATTAAGACAAGGTGCTCAATTAATAGTTTTAGATCCAAGAGAAACAGAAACCGTTAAAAATCCTCACGTTGAAGCAAAACATCATTTACAACTTCTACCTGGAACAAATGTTGCAGTAATAAATGCTTTAGCTCATGTTGTAGTAACTGAAAAATTACTTGATGAAGAATTTGTAAAAGAACGTTGTGATTTAGAAGCATTTGAAGCCTGGAAAGAATTTATTGCTCTACCTGAAAATTCACCTGAAGTTGTAGAAACAATTTCTGGTGTAAATGCAGAAGAAATAAGAAATGCAGCAAGACTTTATGCAACAGCAAAAAATTCTGCAATTTATTACGGTTTAGGTGTTACAGAACATTCACAAGGTTCAACCATGGTTATGGGAATGGCAAATCTTGCAATGGCAACAGGAAATATTGGTAGAGAAGGAGTGGGAGTAAATCCACTTCGTGGACAAAACAATGTGCAAGGTTCTTGTGACATGGGATCTTTCCCACATGAATATTCAGGTTATAGACATGTAGGAGACGATTCAGTTAAAGAATTATTTGAATCAATGTGGAATGCGCCAATGCAATCAGAACCTGGTTTAAGAATTCCAAACATGTTAGATGCAGCAATTGCTGGAGAATTTAAAGGAATTTATATTCAAGGAGAAGATATTGCCCAATCTGATCCAAATGTTAAACACGTAAAAGAAGCTTTAGCTTCCATGGAAATGGTTATAGTCCAAGATTTATTCATAAATGAAACCGCACAATTTGCTCACGTATTTTTACCAGGAACATCATTCTTAGAAAAAGATGGAACTTTCACTAATGCTGAAAGAAGAATTAACAGAGTAAGACCTGTTATTGCAAGTAAAACTGGCAAATCAGAATGGCAAGCAACTTGTGATTTAGCAAAAGCTATGGGTTATGAAATGGATTATGAAAATGCTGCTCAGATTATGGATGAAATTGCCAAACTAACTCCAACATTTGCAGGTGTAAGTTTTGCACTTCTTGATGAAGTCGGTTCGGTGCAATGGCCATGTAATGAAAAAGCACCTCTAGGAACTCCAATCATGCACGTGGATCAATTTGTACGCGGTAAAGGAAACTTTGTAGAAACTCCTTATGTGCCAACTGAAGAAAAAACAAATAGAAAATTCCCACTCCTATTAACAACAGGAAGAATTCTTTCGCAATATAACGTGGGTGCTCAAACTAGAAGAACAGCAAATGTTGCTTGGTATCCAGAGGATGTTTTAGAAATTCATGAAGCAGATGCTCAATCTCGCGGCATTAAAGATGATTCATGGGTTCATCTGCAAAGTCGAGTTGGAGAAACAGTTTTAAGAGCAAAAATTTCAGATCGAGTTCCAGCAGGGGTTGTCTATACAACATTTCATTATCCAGTAAGTGGAGCAAACGTTATTACTACAGAATTTTCAGACTGGGCAACAAATTGTCCAGAATATAAAGTAACTGCAGTTGAATGCCGACCAAGTTTACGTGGCCCAGAATCTTTACTTGTTAATTCTGATGACATGGTTAGTAAATAAGAAAAAAATTTAAATGGAACTTTCTTCTTTAATTCGCATGGGCAAACAAATTTCTTTAAATATGCCTGGAGAAGAAAATAGGGCAGAAAAAATAGCAAGTCATTTAAAGAGTTTTTGGACTCCAAAGATGAGAGAAGAATTTTTTCAATATTTAGAAAACAATAAATCAGAATTTTCGCAAGAATTAGTTGATGCAGTTAAAATTTTAAAAACTAAATGATTACCAAGGTGTTTTTAAATAATCTAATTTAGTTCCTTTTAAAGCTCCTTTTGGTGGAACTATGACAAATGCATTACTTTGAGCAACTCCTCTTAACATGGCAGAGCCCCAATGCTCAACTGGTGTTGCTTCATTATTTTCAATAAATACCGGGAAAAGTCTGTGTTCATGATCTGGTGCTGGCACATCTTTATTAACCACTACTTGCTCTAATTTTTCTAAATTTCTTCCTTGCATTTTTCTAATTACCGGCAAAGCTAATGAAACAAATGCCACACACGCAGCTAATGGATTTCCAGGAAGGCCTACTAAGAATTGATTAGTTTTTAATTTTGCTAACAACATGGGATGTCCTGGTCTTACCTTTACTTCATCAATTACGAGTTCACCATTTAGTTCATTTACTGCAGGATGAATGTGATCAACTGGACCTTTAGCGGTTCCTCCAGTTGTCAAAATTATGTCTGCATCACTTTCAAAAATTGCTTTTTTTGTTTCCTCTAAATTGTCTGAAACTCTTTTAAGTGCTCCTACTTCAGCATTTGAATTCAATATCCACCCTGGAATTTGCATTGATAAAGAATCTCTAATTTTTCCATCCTTTGGTAATCCTTCATCTAATAATTCATCCCCCAAAACTAAGACATCAATTTTTGGATTTTTTATTACATTTAATTCATCATGCCCACATGATGCAGCAAGTCCTAAAACTGCTGGATTTATTGCTGTTGATTTTTTTAGTACTTCAATTCCAGTTTGAGCTTCTTCTCCAGTTTTTCTAATATCTTGGTTTTGTTTTAAACTAAAACCATCTTTTAATTTAACTAAATTATTCATGACTTCAGCATGTTCATGTCTTACGACAGCAAAAGTATTTTCTGGAACTTTTGCTCCAGTTGCAATCGCCACACATTGCCCATCACTTATTGAAATATCTTTTCCTCCGGCAAGAATTTTTCCAATTTCTTGCCATGGTCCATTTCCTGTAACTGCAAAACCATCCATCATTGAAGTATCGAATGGTGGAAGCGGATGAAGAGAAGTTAAATTACTTGCCAAAGTTTTATTGAGGCATTCAATTAGCGGTAAATAAACCGAATCTAATTGGTTTGCAACTTCAAAAGATTTTTGTCTTGCTAAATACCAATCGGGCTCTACTAGATTATTCAAAATTATTTTTTGCCTGTTTTTTTATTTGAAACCATTTTTTCTAAAATATTTGCAATTTCAGAAAATATTCCATATCCTCCCTTGGTTTTTAAAACCAAATTAGATATTTTTTTAATTTTTGCAACTGCATCACTTGGGCAGACTGAGAAACCAGCGCTTTCAAGTGCTTCTAAATCGTTAACTTCATTTCCGATATACCAAACTTCTTTCCATTTAATATTTCTTTTTTCAAGATAAGTATCTAAAGCTACCTTTTTGTCTTCTAATCCTTGCAGTACTTCCAAGTTATGTTTTTTACCGCGAGCTGATACAACTTTGTTGACTTCTGTACTTGCAATGATTACTTCAATCCCAAGTTTTTTAACTCGTTTTATTCCTAAACCATCTTTTCGATTCGCGGCAACAAATTCTTCTCCATGTTCGTTTAACCAAACACGATCATCTGTTAAACAACCATCAAAATCGGTGATAATTAATTTTGGAAAAAAAATTTTTTTATTTTTCATTAATTAAACTTCTACAGTTAATTCAATTTCAACTGCAGCATTTAATGGCAGAACAGCCATACCAACAGCTGATCTTGCATGTTTCCCGTTTTCTCCAAAAATTTCTAATAACAATTCACTTGAGCCATTTACCACAGCAGGTTGTTGCGTAAATGTTGGAACACTTGCTACATAACCAACAACTCTTACAACTTGTTTGATTTTGTCTAAATCACCAATCACACCTTTAATTGCTGAAAGTGCATTTAGAGTACAAATTTTTGCAGCGTTATATGCAGGATCAATTTCCACATCTTGACCAAGTAAACCTTTGAGAATTATTTCTCCATTGACCATTGGAAGTTGGCCTGCTGTAAAAACTAAGTTGCCAACTTGTTTTGCGGGAATATAAGCAGCTAAGGGTTTTGGTGGTTCTGGAAGTTGTAAACCTAATTCTTTGATTTTATTTTCTATGTTTCCCACTTATTGTCCTATCGGTCTTTTGAAATATGCCACTAGATTTTCTGGATTCAAACCAGGCACTATTTGAACTAATTCCCAGCCTTCACTGCCCCAGTTATCTAATATTTGCTTGGTTGCGTGCACCAATACTGGAACGGTGACGTATTCCCATTTGGTCATAAGTCGACTCTACCTTCTGCTCTAGTTACAATGAAATTAGAAATGATGAATAAATTATACGGGAATTTTTGGCGTAAGAAACCGAAGAATTTTTCAAGCATAGGTCAACTTTTAGCAATTTCCACACTTTTTCTTGGACTCATACTATTTATTGGTGGTTTTCCAACTTTAGCTATTGCATCTCAAACAATTAAAGAAGCAAATGCGGCAGCTGATACTTTGCCATTGAATTTACAAACTCTTCCTCTTCCTGAGAGCACCAGAATTTTAGCTTCTGATGGAACACCGATTGCTGATCTTTATCAACAAAACAGAGTTGAAGTATCAATTGATCAAATTTCAAAACCGATGCAAGATGCGATTATTTCAATTGAAGATGCAAGATTTTTTGATCACAATGGAATTGATTTACGCGGAACTATAAGAGCTTATGTCACAAACCAAATAAGTGGTGGAGTTGTCCAAGGTGGATCAACCTTAACCCAACAATATGTAAAAAATACATTAGTTTTATCTGCGAAAACTCCTGAAGAAGCAACTGCTGCTAAAGAAAAAACTATTTCTCGAAAATTACGTGAAATGCGCTATGCCCTAGCTTTAGAAAGAATTAATACCAAAGACGAAATATTGGCGGGTTATTTAAATATTGCATATTTTGGCGCAGGGGCCCACGGTGTGGAAGCTGCAGCAAAAAGATATTTTTCAAAATCAGCAAAAGATTTAACAGTAATAGAAGCAGCAACTATTGCAGGAATCGTCCAACAACCAACTGGTTTTGATCCGATTAGAAATCCTGCGCGAAATGAAAATAGAAGAAATCAAGTTTTAGATCGCATGGTTTCAAACGGATTTCTTGATAGTCGTGAAGCAGAAAAATTAAAAAAGATATCTGTAAAAACTTATTTGAATCCAACCCCAATTAGAAATGGTTGCACAGGTTCTATTGCTCCATATTTCTGTGATTATGTTGTGCAAATAATTAGAAATGATCCTTCATTTGGAGAATCTCAAGAAGATAGAGATACTTTCTTACGAGAATCAGGTGCAACAATCACTACTACTCTTGATTTAAAAGCTCAAGAAGCTGCTCAATTAGCAGTTGATAAATACATTCCAAGAGATGATCCAAGTCAAAAAGCTGCAGCAATTTCAATGGTGAATTCAAAAACTGGTGAAGTAATTGCCATGGCCCAAAATAGAACTTGGGGCACAGATGGTTTAGGAAACACCACTTATAACTACAACGTTGATGCGCAACATGGTGGAACAGCAGGAATGCAAGCTGGTTCTACATTTAAAGTTTTTACTTTGTTAGCAGCACTTGAACAAGGTTATGGACCAGGAACTGTTTTAGATTCAAATACTCCAAAAACTTTTTCTAATTTCACAGCTTGTGAAGAAGGTGCTCCAGCTTTTGAACCTTACACAGTTAATAACTCCACTCGAAGTGGAATTTTTGATATGAATCAAGGTTTGGCTTATTCCGTTAACACATACTTTGTTGGTTTAGAAGAATTAACTGGTTTATGCAGACCAGCAGAAATTGCAGAAAGACTTGGAGTAAGAACTGGTAAAGGTCAACCTTTAGAAAGAGTTCCCTCTTTTACATTAGGTACAGCACCTGTAACTCCATTAATGATGGCTTCAGCAGTTTCAGTTTTTGCAAATCATGGAACACATTGCCCAACAAAAGTTATTTCACAAATTGTGACAAGAGATCAAGAAGAAATTCCCTTATCAAAAATTGTTTGTAGTTCGGTAGTAGATCCTGGCACTGCAGATACTGCAGCTTTAATGTTGACCAATGTTATTGATGGATCAATCGAAGGAAGAACGGGTGCCAGAATGAGTTTGGGAAGACCAGCTGGTGGAAAAACTGGAACAACAAATGATTCTGCTGCAGTTTGGTTTGTTGGATTTACTCCTGATATTTCTGCTGCAGTTTGGGTGGGAGATCCTCGTGGAGGTTACAAATATCCAATGAAAAACATAACTATTAATGGAAAAAAATATAAACAAGTTTTTGGAAGTTCCTTACCTGGACCAATTTGGAAAGAAGCAATGCTAGGAGCTCTTGCTGGATCACCAGCTACTTCATTGGAACTACAACCATCTTGGCAACTTGTTGATAAGGGAATTGCACCAACTTTCATTCCCCCTGCTGTTCCTGCGCCAGTTCCTACTCCTTAACTATTTATTTAAGTTCAACTTTTTGGAATTATTAAGACCGTGAAAAATATTGATACCTTAATTCTTGCCGGTGGAAAATCTTCCAGATTAGATTTTGTTGACAAATTAGATTTAAAAATCAATAACGAAAAAATTCTAGACTTAGTCATTCAAAATGGAATAAATAATATTTATGTTGTTGGAGATAAAAGACCTACCAAAATAAATGTAACTTGGATAAATGATTTAGTAAAAAATGGAGGACCTGGGGTTGGAGTTTGGTCTGGATTACAAGAAATAAATAGTGAATACGTATTAATCCTTGCAGGAGATCAACCATTTATTGGTCGTTATGTGACTGAGCTTTGTGAAAAAGCCAGAGGTAATGGTTCCTGGTTAGTTAATTCAGAAGGTATGGGAAATCCCTTAGCAAGTTGTGTAAAAGTTAGTGCTTTAAAAAGTTCACTAGAGGAAACAGGTGGAGTAAATGTTTCTCTAAGACAAATACTGGGCAAAATGGATTTAGTTCCAATAACAGTTACAGATGAAGTTGTACAGGATTTAGATACCTGGGCAGATGTGGCAAAAGTTATGAGAGAAAGTGGAAATATGACAGATGCATGGATTAAAAATATAGCGAAAAAATTAGATCTTAATCATGAAGTTTTAGATGTTGAAAAAATTTTAGATTTAACAAGAGATGTTGCACATAATGTGGAAAGAAAAGTTGCTCCTTTAACTACATTTCTTTTAGGTTATGCCGCTGGAAAAGGTAATCTAGCAAAAAAAGAAATTGAAGATCTTGTTGAAAAAATTAACCAGTCTGTAAAAGAATGGCAAGAAAAAAAATAATGACAAATAATTTCTCTCATTTAAATAATCAAGGTAATGCCCATATGGTTGATGTGAGTAAAAAAGAATTAACCCTTCGCACTTCAAAAGCTAGATGTGTTGTGGAGTTTAGTAATGAAGTTTCAAAATTGATTAAAGAAAATAATTTACCTAAAGGTGATTTATTTGCTACCGTTCGAATTGCAGGAATTATGGCAAGTAAAAAAGTATCTGAATTAATTCCACTTTGTCATCCTCTTTCTATTGATGCAATATCAATAGAAATAGAGCACAAAGAAAATACTTTAGAAATTACAAGTGATGTAAAAATTGAAGATAAAACTGGTGTGGAAATGGAAGCTTTAACAGCAGTTACAGTTGCGGGTTTAACCGCAATAGACATGATTAAAAGTGTTGATCCCAGTGTGAGAATTACCGAAGTAAAACTATTAGAAAAAACTGGTGGCAAAAGTGGCCATTGGATAAACCCTAAATGACAAACGATTTATCAAATATAAAAATTCAAGTAATAACAGTTTCGGATCGTGCTTCCAAAGGTATTTATGAAGATGAATCAGGTTCTTTGTTAAAACAATTACTGTCTGAAAAAGGTGGCATTTGCAGTGAAGTTATTTTAATTCCCGACAAAGTTTCTAAAATTCAAAAAGCAATTCTTAAATCAGTAAAAAAACATGACTTAGTAATAACCACAGGTGGAACAGGAATTAATCCTAAAGATAAAACACCTCAAGCAACTAAAGAAATCTTAGAATACGAAATTCCTGGAATCTCTGAAATTTTAAGAGTTAAATCTTTTGAAAAAGTTCCAACTTCAATTCTCTCAAGGTCACTATCTGGAGTAATTAACAAAACATTAATTATTAATATTCCAGGTTCAAAAGGAGCTGTTAAAGATGCTGTTGAGATTTTAAGTCCAGTAATTAAACATGCAATTGATCAATTAAACAGTGGTGATCACTCTTGAATAAAGATTTAGCAGTAAATGCAATTACTCGGTTTAAAGTTCAAAAATCTAATCAAAATGAAGTAAAAACTGACCAAATAGTAAGTGAAGAACCTCTTGAAATAAGAATTGATTCTGGCTCTGGTGACTCTCGTCTTGCAATCACGATGAGAACTCCTGGAAATGATTTGGAACTTGCTGCTGGATTTTTATGGTCTGAAGGATTATTGCGAAATCGAGAAGACTTAATCTCAATTACCTCCTGTAAAGATCATTCCCTTAGCGAAAGAGAAAGAGAAAACATTGTTATTTGTCATGTTTCAAAGGATGCTCCAGCTATAACTCGTGAACTTGAAAGAAGATTTACGATTTCAAGTGCTTGCGGGATTTGTGGTACAGATCAAATAGATGATTTAAAAAATAGAGGATGCACTCATCTTCAAAAACCTAAATTAAAAATTGAAGAATTAGCAAAACTTCCAGATTTAATGCGACAACGCCAAAATATTTTTGATAAAACCGGTGGACTTCATGCTGCGGCACTTTTTGATAGTGATGGAAATCTTAAAGTAATCAGAGAAGACGTGGGAAGACACAATGCCGTAGATAAAGTAATTGGTTGGGCATTAATGCAAGATTTAATTCCTTTAACTGGTTGGAGTTTAACTATTTCTGGTCGTGGTGGGTTTGAAATAGTACAAAAATCAGTTGCTGCAGGAATTTCTGCAATGATTTCTGTTTCTGCACCAACTTCATTAGCTGTAGAAACTGCAAGAGAATTCAATTTAACTCTTTTAGGCTTTGCTCGTGATGGACAAGCAACAATTTATTCTCCAGATCCAGGAATATAAGTGCCTATATTAATAGCCAAATCTACTGACAAAGAAATAGATCCAAACGAAGTCACAAAATTAGTTTTAAACAACAAAAATGGAGCTGATGTTACTTTTGTTGGCAGGGTTAGAAATCATGATAACGAAAAAAATGTTGAGAAATTAATTTATGAAGCTCATCCTGATGTTGATGATCAAATATTAAAAATAACTCAAATTATTGAACAACTTTTTCCTGAAGTTAATATTGCAACTCTTCATCGTGTAGGTAATTTGAATATCGGAGACGTTGCTTTTGTAGTTGCAACTGCAAGTGCTCATCGTGATGAAGCCTTAAATTGCTGCAGGGCTTTAGTTGAATCAATCAAATCAAATGCTCCAATTTGGAAAAACCAATATTTTTCAGATGGTTCAAATGAATGGGTTAATTCCCCATGACCTCTCAACTTATTGATGCATTTGGTAGAGAACATACAGATTTAAGAGTTTCTTTAACCGATAAATGTAATTTGCGCTGCACATATTGCATGCCTGCTGAAGGTGTTGAATGGCTTCCAAGTCAACACATTTTAACTGCTAAAGAAATTACCAAAATTATTTCTGTTCTTTGTAATTTAGGAATAAAAGAAGTACGTTTAACTGGTGGAGAACCTCTTTTAAGACCAGACATTATTGAAATAATTTCTTCAATTTCTAAATTAGAAAACGCCCCTGAAATTTCTTTAACTACCAATGGGATAAGACTTGCAAGTATTGCAAATGACTTAGTTAAAGCTGGTTTAAAAAGAAT
>CAZZKM010000007.1:0-2850 GCA_964655115.1 uncultured Bifidobacterium sp. | reverse complement strand
CAAATAAAAGAAAAATTATCCGATAAGTATGTATTAAAACAATTAGGAGATAGAGGAAGTGATCCAGCTGAACTTTATGAAATTGTAGGAACAGATCAAACTGTAGGAATTATTGCCTCTGTAACAAAACCTTTTTGCTCTGCTTGTGATCGATTAAGACTTACAGCTGATGGTCAACTTCGAAATTGTTTATTTTCACTTGAAGAATCGGATTTAAGAACACCTTTGCGGCAAAACCGAAGCAAAGAAGAATTAACGCTTCAAATACAAGCTTGCGTTAAGGCAAAAAAAGCAGGACATGGAATTGGTGAGCCAACTTTTGTTCAACCACCTAGACCAATGTCAGCTATTGGTGGCTAACTAGCCACCGGCAAAAGGCGGCAATACTTCTAAAATTTGTTCATTTTTTAGTTGTGAATAGTCAAAAATATTTATCTTTTGTCCATTACTCAAAATGGAAGAAACCTCAATAATTCTTACTAGCTTTGGCCCACCTAAATCTATTAATTGATTTTTTAAATCCTCAATTGAAGATATTTCAAATTTTTTTTCAGTGACTCCTGCAACTTGCTTTGCTGAGGCAAAAAAAATTAAATTAATTATCATAGGAATATTAATTTTACTCCTGCAATCACTAAAACAACGGCTAGAAGAATTTTTAAACCAGGATTTCCCAATTTTCTAGTGCCAAGACCAGAGCCTATGAACCCACCAATTGCCACAACAATTAAAGCTAAAAATAAATTATCTGGTAAAGATTTAACTGTTGAAATTTGTCCAAGTAGTCCAGAAATTGAATTAAACAAAATAAAAGCACTAGATAATCCACCTGCTGTTCGAGGGCCTGCAAATCCTACAAAAAGTAATAGTGGGGTAAGAAAAATTCCACCACCTGTCCCAGTTAATCCTGAAAGTAAACCTAAAACTGCACCAATGATTAATAAAACATAAATTGAAATGTTTTTTAAGTAATCAACTGCAACTTTGCTTTTTTTAAATGTTAAAAATAATCTAATTGATGCAAAAATTAGCACAATTCCTAGAATTGGTTTATATATTTCATCAGGTAATTTGATTGTTCCGCCAAGAAAAGCAAATGGAATAGAAGTAATGATCAAAGGTAATAATTTATTCCACTTAATTAATCCAGCTTTTGAAAATCGGTAGGTAACAATTGAGGAAACTAAAATATTTAAAGCAAGTGCAGTTGGTCGCATAACTTCTGGCATTAAACCTGCAATTGCCATAATGGCTAAATATCCAGATGCTCCTGCATGGCCCACAGAGGAGTAAAGAAGGGCTACTACGAAAAACGCAAATATCACAAGATAATCAAGCACAACTTGACCTTACTAAATAACTTAAAGTGCTCTTGAAATTGCCGTGATCTCTCTTAAATTCAAACCTAATTTGAATAAATTGTTATAAATATTTTCACTTAATACTTTTTTAACCTTCACTTTTACAGAATCTTCATTTACTTCACATTCCTCAAGACTTACTTTATTTAAAATCAATAACCTATTTAAACTGTTGCAATCTTTATTTATAGCAAGACTTATAGAAACATGATCAGCGCTATTTTGAACAACATTTTGATTATAAAAAATTGATAAAATACTTACCAAAATATAAGTCACAAATATTAAGATGATTGATAAATAAATGACAGAAATTGTGGCAAAACCCTTCTCATTCATAATTTTCCAAGGTCGAAGTCGAATCTGCAGATAATCTAATATTAAAAAATTTAAATGAATTTATAAAATCTTTTTGAACTAAGACTGTTACTAAATCGTTTTCATAAATAAAATCTATATTTGTAGAAGGAGTCATTGATAAAATTTTAGAAGTTACATACGCTTCGCTTTCTCCCCTTGAAAGTAGTCTTGAAGCTTGTTTTGCTGATTCAAATAAAAGAAACTGATTGAAAACTAAAAACAGAGTTGATAAACACATTCCAAGAACAGTCATAAGACTCATCATGGCAATTGCTGATTCAGCGGTGACCAGACCATTTTCAGAAATAAAGTTGCGACAAGTTAAGAATTTGAGGAAGGAAACTTTAACTTGCCGCAATTTATTCTTCATGGATTAGTTACATCACCAATCCAAGAGCTTTTCTTAATAAATCTGTCAATAATTCAGTAATGGTGGCACTTCCTAGGATTTTTAATAAAACTCCACCAAATCCGCATGCTGCAACTGTGGCAACGGCATATTCAGCAGTTGCAAGTCCGCTTTGATTCTTTAATAATTCCTTAATTAATTTCACTCTTATCTCCCTTTAAATTGAACTAATCGATTAATTAGTCGACTTTGATTTTGACTCAAAAATTGACCTTGAATTAATAAGTTCTAAGAATTTCTGGATAACTTGATTCTGTGGATAAATTAACTTACAAATCCACCAATAAGTGAACCTATTAAAGGCACTATCGCTATCAACATAAAAACCGGCAAAAAACAAAATCCTAGGGGTGCTAGAAGTAAGACTTCAATTCTCTTTATCTGTTTTAAGACTTTGAATTTATGCTGTCTTTGAAAGGTTAAAATATTTAATCTTAAAGAATCTACTATTTTCATTCCTTCAAAAGAACCTTGCAAAACTAAGTTAATACTTGAAGTTAAAAAATCAGCCTTAATATTTTGCTTTTTAAATAATTCTTGATGATTTTTTGGTAAAACTAATAAACATTCATCTATTGCCTGCTTTGGACTAATTCCTGCATTTATCAATTCAGTTAACACACAAACGCTATAAATTTGATGTTTAAAATTTATAGAGTCTATTGTCTCTTTAGTCTTTATTTTATGTTTCAATATCGCTTTAGTGGCAGTTATTAAGTA
>CAZZKM010000006.1:13274-45839 GCA_964655115.1 uncultured Bifidobacterium sp. | reverse complement strand
AATGGACTCATTTTCATTAGAAAGTCCCCATTTAATATTAGTTATACCTTGAAAATGACCATCAAAATCTAGATCAAGGGCTATTAAATTCTTTTTGTTTCTTTCAAGAAATTTGGTTAAATCTCCATTTGAATATTTTTTACCTTTTACATTTGAAATTTTGCTAGTTTTCTCAACATTTGAATTTGTATTTTTCCCCAATAAACGTTCACGAAGTGATTTAAATTCTAATTCAGTAAATACTTTGTTAACTTGATTTTCATCTATTCTTTGAACAATTAAATCTTTAACTTCTTTATCAAGTTTTACATCTTTGACTAATTCGGTCATTTTTCGATTTAGTTTTACTTGATCTAAATTTTGCCTTAATGAATCCCCTACTTTTCCAGATATTTCATCCGCATGCTTAATTAATTCATCCAGATTTCCATATTCTTTAATCCACTTAACAGCCGTTTTTTCTCCAACACTTGGAATCGATGGCAAATTATCTGATGGATCACCTCTTAGTGCAGCAAAATCTGGATACTGCTCTGGAGTTAATTCATATTTTTCCTTCACCGCATCTGGAGTCATTCTGGCAATATCACTCACACCTTTTCTTGCATATAAAACTGTTATGTTTTTATTAACTAATTGAAAAGTGTCTCTATCCCCTGTGAGAATTGAAACCCTCATTTGATTTTTTTCACCTTGTTTTGCCAAAGTTGCGATGATGTCATCGGCTTCAAATCCTTCTACTTGTAAGCCAGGTATTTTTAAAGCATCAATCACTTGATGAATTAAGGGTAATTGTGATTTAAATTCATCAGGAGTTTTGGCTCTATTAGCTTTATATTCTGTAAATAATTCTTTTCGAAAAGTATTTCGCGAAACGTCAAACGCTATAGCAATATGTGTTGGCTTTTCATCTTTTAATGCGTTTAACAACATTGATGTAAATCCATAAACAGCATTAGTCGGTTGTCCAGAACTTGTTGCAAAACTTTCCAAAGGAAGTGCATAAAAAGCTCTATAGGCTAACGAATGTCCATCAACTAAAAGAAGATGTTTGGGGTCAGATTTTTCGACCATATGTTCAGATCCTAGGCTTTTGATATGAATAATCAGAATAGCGCTTCAGACGCAAAATCTCGTCAGGACATAAAAATGTCAGAACTTAGTCCAGAAGATTTAAAGAACGCTCTAAATGAATACGGTTTAGGTGAATTAGCAGAAAAAATTGGGATTAAATTAACTTCGGTAAGTGCCGAAAAAACAATTGGCACCATGCCAGTTGAAGGAAATCGTCAACCACTTGGATTATTAAATGGTGGAGCAAATGCTTTACTTGCTGAAACTTTAGGATCAATCGCTGCAAATGTGGCAGCTTATCCAGATCGCGTTGCGGTTGGCGTTGATATAAATGTCTCTCATTTAAAAGGTGTTAAAGAAGGAGTTATCACCGGTATAGCAACGGCTAATCACTTAGGAAAATCGACTGGAAACTACACCATAGAAATTTTTAATGATAAAAATGAAAAGACGGCAACTGCAAGATTGAGTTTATTTTTTAGAGAAAAGAATAAATAATTGGTTGGTTTAGGAACATTGATAAATGTCTTAGCAATTATCGCTGGGGCCTTTATTGGAACTTTATTAGGTGACAAATTAAAAAATAAAACAAGAGATTTAGTTACTGATGCTTTAGGTCTTGTTACTTTACTTATTGCTGGTCTTTCTGTTATTGATGTGACTAATCAAAAACTTACCGAAGCAGTTGGTTCAGGCATAGGTGTCTTAATTGTGTTAGCTGCCTTAATTGTTGGTGGAATTCTTGGATCATATTGGAAATTAGAAGACAGATTCGAAACTGTAGGCAAAAGATTGAAGAAATCTTTAAAAAAGAAAGTTAAGTCTAATAAAGGAAATTTTGTTGAAGGTTTTGTTAGCGCATCCTTAGTTTTTGTTGTTGGTCCTTTGGCAATACTTGGTTCAATTTCTGATGGCTTAGGAAAAGGCATTGAACAATTAGCATTAAAGTCTGCTTTAGACTTTTTTGCTTCAATTGCTTTTGCTGCATCACTTGGAATTGGAGTTGCTTTTTCAGCTTTAGCTGTTGGAATTTATCAAGGACTTTTTACTCTTCTTGGTTATTTTTTAGGAGATGTTTTAAACGAAGCTCAAGTTTTAGCATTAACTGCTACGGGTGGCCTTTTACTTGTCGGAGTAAGTTTTAGATTACTAAAGATTAAACAAGTACCAGTAGCCAATTTATTACCAGCGTTATTTTTTGCACCAATCTTTGTTTATTTAGTTATTCTAATTCGATAAAACAACGCAAAATTCATTATCTTCAATATCTTTCATTCGAATCCAACTTGTCCCTTGCTCAGTAATTGGTAATACATCAATGCGAGTAGCTCCAATTTGTTCTAACCTAGAAACTTCTTTTTCAATATCGTCACAGTGTAAATCAAGATGAATTCGATCTTTAATGATCTTTTTTTCGTCAACTTTTTGTAGAATAATTTTTACAAATTTATTATTTGGATCAATTAATGACAAATATTTTCGATCATTTTTGTCATATCGCTCTAAATCGCTTACTCCAGGCACATAATCAAGCACTTTTTGCCAGAAATCAAACATTTCATTTAAATCATTACAATCGATACAAATTTCAATGCTAGTAAATCTAGACATTTATAAATAAATAGATTTAAGCGCCAGTGCCAAGATATGCTTTTTTAACAGCATCATCTTTAAGAAGCTCTTTTCCAGAACCTTCTTTAACTATGTTTCCAGTTTCTAAAATGTATGCACGATTAGCACAAGCTAGTGCTTGAGCTGCGTTTTGTTCAACCAAAAGGATTGAAACGCCTTGCTGTTGAATCTCTCTAATGATTTTGAAAATTTGTTGGATAAACATTGGGGCAAGACCCATTGATGGTTCATCTAAAAGTAAAAGTCTTGGTCTAGCCATCAATGCTCTACCAATGGAAAGCATTTGCTGTTCTCCACCAGATAATGTTCCTCCAGCTTGATTTTGTCTTTCCTTTAGCCTTGGAAAAAGTGTATAAACTCTTTCCAAATCTTCGTCTAATTCTTTTTTCCAATCTTTTCTGGCAAATTTACCCATCTCTAGATTTTCCAAAACGTTCATACCAGGAAATATTCCGCGGCCTTCAGGTGCTTGGCAAAGTCCCTCTAAAACTCTGTCATGGGGAGCAATAGTTTGGACATCTCTGTTTTCAAAATTTATAACACCTTGTGATGGTTTTAATATTCCAGAAATTGTTTTTAATAATGTAGTTTTTCCAGCTCCATTTGCTCCCACTAAAGTAACAATTTCGCCTTTTTCAACATGCAAAGAAATCCCTTTTATTGCTTCAATTTTGCCGTATGAAACTCTTAAATCTTTAACCTCAAGAAGCATGATCTGCAACTCCTAGGTAAGCATCGATAACTCTTTGATTGTTTTGAATTTCTTTTGGAGTTCCCTCTGCTATTTTTTGACCAAAATCCAAAACTGAAACTCGATCAGATATCTTCATAACCAAACTCATATCGTGTTCAATTAGAAGAACTGCAAAACCTGCGTCGCGAATTTTTTTGATAAGTTCACCTAATTCAACTTTTTCTTGAGGATTAAATCCTGCAGCTGGTTCATCAAGTAATAACACTCTAGGCTCAAGGGCTAGTGCTCTTGCGATTTCTAATCTTCTTTGATCACCATAAGGCAAATTTTTTGCCAATTGACCAGCTCTATGACTAATTCCCATGAAATTTAATAGCTCAGCAGCTTTTGCATGAGATCTTGATTCATCAGCTTTACTGGTGCCAATTCCAAACATAGATCCAATTAGTCCAACTTTGTTTTTTGCATCTGCTGCTGTCATTACGTTTTCTAGCGCAGTCATGTCACCAAAAAGTCTCACATTTTGAAAAGTTCTGGCAAGTCCTCGTCTGGCGATTTTGTATGGCTTTACTCCTACAATCGATTCATTATTGAGTAACACTTCACCCTTAGTTGGTTGATAATAACCAGTTACAACGTTGAAAACTGTAGTTTTACCGGCACCATTTGGACCAATTAGTGCCGCAATTTCACCTTCTGAAACATGTAAATTAACTTCAGACAGTGCAGTAACGCCTCCAAATTGCATTGTTAAATTTCTTATTTCAAGTAAACGATCGCTCATCGCGTTACCTCTTGACCTGTATTCTTGTCATAAACTTTTTCACGTTTTTTACGTGGTATTAATCCATCAGGCCTAATGTTCATCATTACAACCATTAACAGACCAAAGAATAAAATTCTTGTATCAGATAAAAATCTTAGTTTTTCAGGAAAGTATCCTAATAATGCAGCACCTAATGCAACGCCCCATATATTTCCCATTCCACCGAAAACAACGCAAGCCAAAATCATGATGGAAACATTCAAGGTAAATAATTCAGGAACAATCGAAGTTACTTGTGATGAATAAACTGCGCCTACTCCGCCGCCGACAGCGCCACCTAAAATAAATCCCCACAATTTATATTTCATGGTTGCTACACCCATAAATTCTGCTACGTCTTCGTCTTCTCTAATTGCTTCCCATGCTCTTCCTGGTCTTCTTGCAATTAAACGTAAATATGCCCAAACGACTAAAAGCAGAAGTGTAAGTAGTAGCCAATAAAAAGGTTTCGGATCGTCAACTCTAAATTCCAATCCAAAAATTGAAGGAGGTGCTGGAATGCCAGCTAATCCAGCTGCGCCGCCAGTTACATTCACGTTTATTGCGACAATGCGAACAATTTCACCGAAACCTAAAGTGATAATCGCTAAATAATCACCACGAAGTCGAAGGGCAGGAAGTCCTAGACAAAGACCAGCCAACATTGCAAATGCCATGCCAAGTAAAACATTTTCCCAAAAATCAAATCCAAAATTAAGACTGAAAATAGCATGAGTGTAGGCACCTATTGCAAAAAATGCCACATAACCTAAATCAAGAATTCCGCTTTTACCAACAATGATGTTTAAGCCAATTGCCATGATTGCATACATACCCATCGGGTAAAAAAGCACAGAAGCAAAATCTGACTCATTAGTTCCCAAAATAGGGTTGTCTAAAAAAGGAAGAACATATAGCAAACCAATTACAGCCACTCTAAAAATCACTCGTTGTGTTCGAGTCGTGGTCTCCCACCAATCCCCAAATTTATCTCTTAAGTTAAAACGAACCTTTTTTGAAGTATTTGTACTCATACTCGAGCCCTTTGCAATGCTTCACCAAATAAACCTGTTGGTTTGAAGAGAAGAACTAAAACCAGAATTAAAAATGTCACAACATCTCTCCAGTTGTATCCCAGAACTGCTGAAGAAAATTGTTGAATAATTCCAAGGGCAAAAGAGCCAGCGAGAGCTCCCCGAATATTTCCAATACCTCCAAGCACTGCAGCTGTAAATGCTGAAATACCTAGTAGAAATCCAACATTAAATTTTGTAGCTTCGTAAAACAACATATAAAAGGCTGACGCTACTCCTGCTAAAACTCCACCGAGTAAGAAAGTAAAACCAATTACTCGATCAACATTTACTCCCATCAAAATGGCGGTCCGCTCATCTTGTGAAACTGCTCTGATTCCTCTGCCTAATCTGGACTTTTGAATAATTCGATCCAAAATAATCATTAATCCAATTGCTCCCACCAACACAACAATCTTATCGATTGTAAAATATGCAGTTCCTATCTGAAATAATGAATTCTTTTCTAAAAGTCGCGGGAAATCCCAATCTTTAGAATCAGAAATTAATCTGAACAATTCTACTAAGAAAAATGAAGCACCAATTGCTGAAATAAGAGATGAAAGTCTGTTAGCGTTTTTTCTTCTTAAACGCCTGTATGCGACTACTTCTAACAACATTGCAGAACTTCCACTTGCTATTGCTGCAACTAAAACAACTAAAAGAAATACTCCCAGAAATGAAACTATGCCTAAAGGTTCTTCAAAACCTGTGAAACCTAAAGACATTGTCACACCTAAGCAAGCAAAAGTTCCGAGCATAAATATCTCAGAGTGTGCGAAGTTAATTAAACGTAATACTCCATAAACCAACGTGTAACCAAGTGAGATGAGTGCATAAATTGCACCAACAACAATGCCATCTAATAGAAGGGATCCAAACTCTGTCCACAGAATTGAGAAATCCACTAACACTCCTTAATGATGAGGGTGAGGTACTTAATGTACCTCACCCTACAACTATTAAATACGTATTTACTTAATTGCGCCTACGTATTCGATTTTGCCATTCTTGACGATGAATTCGTTCATCACCTTAGTGGCTGGTTCACCTTTAGCATCGAACTTGAGAGTTTGACCAACACCTTTATATGAAGAAGTGTTGATGTAGTTCAAGATAGATGGTCTATCGGTTTTACCTGCTTTAACAGCTGCAAGGAAGAATCCTGCTGCGTTGTATGCCTCAAGTGTGTAAACAGCTGGAGCAACGCCGAATTCTTTCTTGTAAATTGCTGTAAGTTTCTTGTCTGCTCTTTCCATTGGAATGTATGGAGCAGTCATAGAAGTTCCTTCAGCGTTCTTCTTTGCCAATTTGATGTATTCGTTATCTAGTACACCATCACCAGCAATGAATTTAACATTCTTTGTTGCTGGATTGTCGCGAAGTGCTTTCACGAACTTAGAAGCTTCTGGGTAGTAACCACCATAAAATACAGTGTTAGCTCCAGACTTCTTAACTTTTGCAACAACTGAAGTGAAGTTGGTTGTTCCAGATGTTACTGAATCAGAACCAGCTTGCTTTGCTTTTGCAAGTTTCTTCTTAACGGTAGTTGCTAAATCTTTACCGTAAGTTGATTGATCATCAACAATAAAGACTTTCGCATTTGGTTGATTACCTGACAAAGTTGCAAGAGCTGGACCTTGTACGTCATCATTTGCTACAACGCGGTGGAAAACGTCTCCACCAACTGTTGGCAAAGTTGCGTTAGTTGCAGATGGAGAAATTACTGGCAAACCACCTTTTAGATAAATAGGTAGCGCTGCACGTGTTTCACCTGAATACATACCACCGACAACACCGATTACGCATGCATCATTAACTGTTGCTAATGCAAGTGCAGGTGATTGTGCTGGATCTGCTTGTGTATCGATAAATGATGGTTCAACTTTTGGATTAGAACCACGTGTTTCGTTGTATTGCAATACGGCTAATTTAAAACCGTTGTATTCGCCAATACCAGTTTGAGCGGCTGGGCCAGTCAAACCACCTTGGAATACCAATTTAAGATCGCCGGAGCAACCTGTTGGTGCTGCTTGTGCAGGTGCAACAAAAGTTGCAAATGCAACAGCAACAGAAGCTGCAATACCGATGCTTCTCTTAACTAATGACATTCTTCCTCTTTCTTGTTTTTCCCTAGGGCACAGAAATACATGATGAATGCATTCATCAATCTGTGTTTCCTTTGAGGATACCTGAGGTTCATTTTGTGTTCAAATTTGGATGTGACCCCTGACACCAATAGGCATTATGTCCTCACAAAGGGGCTTGTATAGATATTGTCTGATGCATGGAAACAGTGATTCTGGACCATCCGCTGGTCTCGACCAAATTAACTCTACTAAGAGATAAAAATACAGATTCTTTAATTTTTCGTCACTTAGTTGAAGAACTAGTCACACTTTTATCTTATGAAGCTACAAGAAATTTAAATATTGTTGAGAAAACTGTTGAAACACCAATTACCAAAACAAAAGGTTACGAAATTGCAGAACCAAAACCACTAGTTGTTCCGATTTTAAGAGCTGGACTTGGAATGTTAGATGGAATGATGCGTATTTTGCCAGCTGCAGAAGTTGGATTCTTGGGAATGGTTAGAAATGAAGAAACACTACAACCTTCAACTTATGCAGAAAGAATTCCTGGGGAGATAAAAAATAGACAAGTTTTTGTTCTTGATCCAATGCTTGCTACAGGTGGAACATTAGTTGCTGCAATTAAGTTATTAATTGATCGAGGTGCTAAAGATGTAGTGGCGATTTGTCTTTTAGCTGCACCTGAAGGATTAAAAAAACTTGAAGAATCATTTGGAAAAAGTGTCAATATAAAAGTTGTATGTGCTGGTTTAGATGAAAAATTAAACGAGCACGGCTACATTGTGCCAGGTCTTGGAGATGCCGGAGATCGATTATTTGGAACTGCTGACTAGCGGTTTTTATATTCCTCAATAACTAGAGTTGCAACATCAAGCATGGAACGTCTTTTATCCATGGCAGTTTTTTGCATCCATTTAAAAGCTTCAGGTTCAGATAATTTTAGATGTTTAATCAATAGGGCTTTTGCTTGATCAATGGCTTTTCGAGCTTTTAGTTGCTCTTGGAGATCTTTTATTTCACTATCTAATTGCTTTATCTCTTGAAATCTAGAAACAGCAAGTTCAATGGCAGGCATTAATTCATCCATTGAAAAAGGTTTAGTTAAATACGCCATCGCACCTGCATCTCTTGCTTTTTCAACTAAATCTTTTTGCGAAAATGCAGTTAAGATCACCACGGGACAAATACGATTAGAAGCAATTTTTTCTGCAGCTGAAATTCCATCTAATTTTGGCATTTTTATATCCATGATGACTAAATCTGGTTTAAAATTTTCAGTTAATTCGATTGCCTTAAATCCATCACCAGCTTGACCAACAACTTCATATCCAGACTCGATCAGCATTTCTACTAAATCAAGTCGAATTAATGCTTCGTCTTCAGCAACGACAACTTTTAACTTTGTACTCATAAGTGTGGTTATAGCCTAGGCGAAAGATCTTTTTCTAAATAATGTGTCGTAGAGTTAAATAGTTAAATTGTTGTTTTTGGCCCCGGTAGCCCAACTGGCAGAGGCATACGACTCAAACTCGTACCGGTGTGAGTTCGAATCTCACCCGGGGCACATTTCAAATTTTTTTACTTATATTTGCCAAAGTTCCGTTTACAAATGAAGCAGAATCATCAGTGGAAAGATCCTCAGCAAGTTTTACAGCTTCACTTATAACAACGTTTACTGGCACATCTTTTTGAAATAAAAGTTCATAAACTGCCACTCGAAGAATATTCTTATCCACTCTTGGAATTCGATCTATGGTCCAATTTGATAAAGAATCAGAAATAAGAGAATCAATTTGTGCTTGATTCTCATTTATTCCATTAATTAAAATATCTGAATATTTCTTATCTTCAACGTCACTTTCGTCTTGGATTTCAGTAATTGGCTTATTATTTAAATCAGCTTGAAAAATAGCATCGAGTGCTCTTTTTCTAGCTTTAGTCCTAGCACTCATTTAATTATTTAAGCTCTGCCAAGATAAGAACCGTCACGAGTATCTACTCGAACTTTTTCTCCCTGGTTTATAAAAAGTGGAACTTGAATTTCATATCCAGTTTCTAATTTTGCAGATTTACTTCCTGCATTTGATCTATCCCCTTGTAAACCTGGTTCTGTGTATTCAATAGTTAATTCCACGTTTGCTGGCATTTCTATATATAAAGGGTTTCCTTCATGCATTGCAACCATTACTTCTTGATTTTCCAACATGTAATTTGCTGCATCGCCAACTGTTGAGTTGCTGATTGTTATTTGGTCATAGCTAGATGTATCCATAAATACCCAGCCATCTCCATCTCTATATAGATATTGCATATCTCTTTTATCAACCTGTGCCGTTTCTACTTTTACTCCAGCATTAAAGGTTCGATCTACAACTTTGCCGCTTAAAATATTTTTTAATTTAGTTCTAACAAAAGCGCCGCCTTTGCCTGGTTTTACGTGTTGAAAATCAATCACATTCCATAATTGACCATCAATATTTAAAACCATGCCATTTTTTAAGTCATTTGTCGTTGCCACGTTAAATTACTCCTAGTTGCTTTCTTTTATGCCACACAAATTATTTCGTGAGATCCTGGGGTTAAAACTTCTGCATCACCATCTGTGACCAAGCAAGTGTCTTCAATTCTTACTCCACCTTTGTCAGGTAGATAAATTCCTGGTTCAACGGTTACACAATTTCCACTCGAAAGTTTAGTCTTAACCTCTTTAGCTAAAAACATGGGTTCGTGTATTTCAAGTCCAACTCCATGGCCAGTGCCATGAACAAAATAGGAACCAAAGTTTGCCTCCTCAATATATTTTCTGCATTCTTGATCTACTTCTTCTGCACTCACTCCAATCTTTAATTTCTTCCTGCCTAGCATTTGAGCATTCATAACTGTGTCATAAATTTCTTTTTGCCAATCAGCACATGTTCCAATAAACACGGTTCGAGTCATATCTGCGTGATAACCATTAACCATTGCTCCACAATCAATAGTGACCATGTCGCCTCGTTCTAAAACACGATTAGATGGTTCATGATGTGGCGTAGCGCTGTTTATCCCACTTGCCACAATTGAAGAAAACGCCAAACCATCTGCACCTCTTTTTAAAAATCCCTCTTGTAAGAGTCTTGCGATTTGTTTTTCGTCCATTCCTGGTCTTAAATCATTTATCAAAAACCACAGAGTATCGGCTGTAATTGCACAAGCTTTTCTAATTTGTTTGATTTCATATTCATCTTTAATCATTCTTAATGGACTTAAGAAATCTTTAAACTTTACTAATTCAAGATTTAAGTCTTTTTGAATGAATTCGGCTTGAGCAAAAGTAAGTAATTTTGGGTCAATTGCCATTTTACTTAATTTTAACTGAAGTACTTGACTTTTAATAATAGAGAAAAAATCTCTATTAATTTCAATTTTTATATCTATAGCTTCATCTTTAGCCCGTTTGGTATATCTTTCATCAGTTAATAACAAATCGTCATTTGCATCAGTTCCAATTAAAAGTGCGGAATTAGAACCTGAAAATCCACTTAAATATCGAATACTTACTGCATCAAAAAACAATGCAGCGTTAGAAGTTGATGCAAAAATTTCTCTTAATTTATTCCTGCGCTCTAGAAAATTAGGCATTATTTAATTTATTTTTTAATGCCGTCAAAGCAAGGTGATAACTTTCAATTCCAAAACCAGCAATTGCGCCATCTGCAACACCTGCTAAAACCGAAAAATGTCTAAATTCCTCTCTAGCATTTGGATTTGAAATATGAACTTCAATTAATGGAGCAGTTTTCATACTCGCGGCATCTCGAATAGCGTAACTGTAATGAGTAAAGGCAGCAGGGTTTATGACAACAGGATATTTATTATCGGCTGCTTCATGAAACCACTTAATCATTGTTGCTTCATCATCGGTTTGGCGAAAATCAATTTCAAAACCTATATTTTTTCCAAAAAATTCGCAAGAATTTTTTAAATCAGCAAAAGTATCTGTGCCATAAATTTCTGGCTCTCTGGTTCCAAGTCTTTGTAAGTTTGGTCCATTAAGAACTAAGACTTTCATTTAGAAATATTCTCCCATGCTTGGTTCAAGACTTTAAAAGTTGGATTTTCCAGTCTAGTTGGTTTTGCAATATCTTCTAGCACGACAAATCTTAACCTTCCAGATCGAGTTTTTTTATCAATAGCCATAATTTCAATAAGTTTTTTGAAATTCTTTTTCTTATATGAGGTTGGAAGTTTGAAAAGATTTACTACATCTCTATGGCGTTGAACCACATCTTTTTTCAGTAATCCTTGAGCATGCGCTAATTCTGCGGCATAAACCATACCAATTGAAACAGCATCACCATGTCTCCATTTATAGTTTTCAATTTTTTCAATGGCATGACCTAAAGTGTGACCATAATTTAGTATTTCTCTGCCAGTTTTTGAACTTGAAATTTCTTTAAAATCTTTACCCACCACATCTGCCTTAACTTGAATAGAGCGGGTAATTAATTCAGGAATTTCAATACCTTCAAATGTTTTACACTCATTTGGATATTTCTCAATTATTTCCAAAATTTGCGGGTCTTGAATAAATCCACATTTGATAACTTCTGCCATTCCAGTTGAGAAATCGTGCTTTTTTAAGGTTTTTAAAGATTCGATATCGCATAAGACAAAAGAAGGATTGTGAAATGAGCCAATTAAATTTTTACCCGACTTGGAGTTAATGCCCGTTTTGCCACCCACAGCTGCATCAACCATTCCCAACAAAGTTGTTGGAATGCTTATAAATTTAATACCTCTAAGCCAAGTTGCTGCAACAAATCCAGCTAAATCAGTGGTTGCACCCCCTCCAATTCCAATTATTAAATCCGTTCTAGAGAATTTATTTTTACCTAAAATATCCCAACATTTTTCAACTGTTTTGATGTTTTTTGCATTTTCTGCACTTGGAATTTTAATTTCGATAACTTTATAAGAAAGTTTTGATAACTGTTTTTGGACTTTTTTAGCAGTTTTTGAAACTTCCTTAGGAAAAATTAAAGCAACTTTGTCCACATTTTGCGGCAAATTTTCATTTAAATTATCTAATAGATCAAAGCCAACTTGGACTTGATAATCAACATCTCCCCTAACAGTTATTGATTTATGCAAACTCATTTAATTGACCTCACTAGTTTGCAGTAAAACTTCATTGACTACCTCTTCAATACTTTTATCTGTAGTATCAATTTGCCAGTCTGCCACTTCTTCATACATCGGAGTACGTTCTTCCAATAGTTTCACTAATTTAGATCTAACATTTCCCATCAAAACAGGTCTTGAAGCTCCCAATCCAACTCGATTACTCGCCTCTTGAGCAGAAACAGTTAACCAAACAACTGGAGCAATAGATAGTGCTTGCCTAGTTTCTTCATTTAAAACAGCTCCGCCACCTAAAGACAAAACTCCATTGAATTCATTTAAAAGTTTAGCAATTTTCTCTTTTTCCAATTTTCTGAAATAGCCCTCACCTTTTTGAATAAATATTTCAGAAATACTGATTTTTTCATCCATTTCAATTTCATTATCAATATCGATAAATTCAACTTGGAGTTTTTCAGAAACTTTCTTACCAATGGTCGTTTTCCCTGAACCGGGAGCTCCCACAAAGATTAATCGGGGAGACATATTTAGTAGACCTTTAAATTTTCTAAATAGTTTTTAATATTTCTCTTAGTTTCATTAACACTATCTCCACCAAATTTATCTAAGAAAGCCTCAGCAAGAACTAATGCAACCATTGATTCAGCAATTACTCCAGCTGCAGGAACAGCGCACACATCTGATCTTTGATTATGAGCCTTAGCAACTTCTCCAGTTTTTGTGTCTATAGTTTGTAATGCTTTTGGAACTGTTGAAATTGGTTTCATGGCAGCTCTTACTCTTAATAATTCGCCAGTTGTCATTCCACCTTCAGTACCACCTGCGCGATGAGTCAATCGTTTAATTCCGTTTTCAGTTTTAACAATTTCATCGTGCGCCTTTGAACCTCGCCTAGATGCAGTTGTGAAACCATCACCAATTTCAACACCTTTTATAGCTTGAATACTCATTAATGCGTAAGCAAGTTTGGCATCAATTTTTCGATCATGTTGCACATATGAACCAAGTCCTGGAGGCAAGTTATAAACCAAAACTTCGACTACTCCACCTAAAGTGTCTCCGTCTTTATGCGCAGCTTCAACTTCTGCTTGCATTTTTTTACTAGTTTCTAAATCAAAACAACGTGCTGGATCATCATCAATTTGGTTTAAACTGCCTGGACTTGGATATAAATCTTCAGGAGCTTTAACCATTCCAAGTTGAACTACGTGACTTAAAATTTCAACATTTGAAATTTGTTGAAGAAATTTCTTTGCAATAGATCCAAGTGCAACTCTTGCGGCTGTTTCTCTGGCGCTTGCTCTTTCTAAAACAGGTCTTGCATCTTCAAAATCGTATTTTTGCATTCCAACTAAATCAGCATGACCTGGTCTAGGTTTTGTAAGTGGTGCGTTTCTAGCCAAATCTTTTAGAACTTCTTCTGCAACTGGATCGGCTGACATGACCTCTTGCCATTTTGGCCATTCGGAATTATTTATTTTTATAGCAATAGGTGCACCAATAGAAACTCCGTGTCTAATTCCACCTAATATTTCTAATTCATCTTTTTCAAACTTTTGTCTTGCTCCTCTGCCAACTCCAAGTCTTCTTCTAGCAAGTTCATCTTGGATTTCTCGAGAAGTAATTTCAATGCCAGCAGGTAAGCCATCAATTGTGGCAATGAGTGCAGGACCGTGTGATTCGCCTGCAGTTAACCATCGAAGCATACATCTATTGTTTCATTATTAACTCTCTTGGTTATACATCACCCTATAAATTAAGCACAAGAAATAAAAAATATGCAATTGTCATAAAGGGTCCAAATGCAATTGCTTGATTTGACTTAAATGATTTAAAAATAATTAAGTAAATTGAAAACACTCCCCCTAAAATAAATGCCCAAAAGTGAAGAGAAACTATTTGAGATAAATCATAGAAATAGACAAGTGGCAATGTCAGTGCAAAACTATATTTAACATCTCCTAAGCCAAAAGTTTTTTTAGATAGAAAATAAATCAGTAAATAAAACAGAAAAACAATAAATGCTTTAATAATTGAATTAAACAGATGTAAAATAGTGAAATTATCAGTAAATAATATTAAAAATAAATTACTCAATAAGAGAGCAAATACCCATTTATTAGGAAGCAATTGAGTTTTATAGTCAATTATGGCAAGAAGCGTTGCAAAAAATGCGGTGTTTAAGAGGATCAGGTATTGCCAAAACAATTGATCCTCAATTCTTAAATAATGCCTGCCTCATTTGAGTTATCGGAGCTTTTAACCCCGTCATTAATTCAAATTGCATGCATGCTTGATGCAAAAGCATCTCTAAACCTGAGACGACAAAACCTCGGCGAAAGATCCATTCCAATGCAACTTTTGAAGGCCATGGGTCGTATGCAATATCTAATAGTGTTCCAGGATTTTCAGGACCAAGCGCTGCAAATTTATCTAGAGCTTGACTTGGCAAAGTTGAAATCAAAGTTGAAGCATTCATAGCCTTTGCTAAGTCGCTCCAGTTAATTATTTGGCTTTTTAATCCCAGTGAATTTGCTAAATCATTAACTTGAATCGAAGTTGAATCATTTCTGGCACAAATCACGACATTTTTTGCTCCAAGATTCTTAAGTGCCATAATTGAAGATCTAGCTGTTGCTCCACTGCCAATGATTGCTGGATTTGATAAATCCAATTTTTTATTTGTTTTTAATGCTTGCACGATGCCATAAATATCGGTATTGCCGGAATAAATTTTGCCTTCTTTAAAGATTAAAGTGTTAGCGCTAGTTACCTTTTGAGCCATTTCTGTAACAACATCTGAAATTTGAATTGCTTTTTCTTTTAATGGCATTGTTAATGAAAGACCAACTAAATCCTTATCTCTATTATTTACAAAATTTGATAATTCATCTTCTTTTAGTAAATACTTTTCATAATTCCAATCAAGTCCTAAAGTAAGGTAACCTGCTTTATGAATCAATGGGGACAAAGAGTGTTCTATTGGATAACCTGCAACTCCAGCGTGTTTCATAACTTACTGATTCTGGTTGTACCAACGTAAGAATTCTTGTTTATCTTTTAAGAATTGATCGTTGTTGTTTGAAAATTTAGTTTCTTTGGTGTCAAGATTTACAGTCACCCAATAAATCCAATCACCCTCCTCTGGGTTTAACACCGCATTGATGGCTGCTTCTGATGGATTAGAAATTGGTCCTGGAGGTAATCCATCGTTGGTATAAGTGTTGTAAGGCGAATCTTGTTGAAGTTGCTCATCAGTAAGAATTATGGTGTTTGAATTTAATTCATAATTTAGAGTGCTATCAAGTTGTAATCTCATTGGTTTTGCTAAACGGTTAAGAATTGTTTGTGCTGCTTTTGGTTGATCAATTGGGGCAACTTCTTTTTCAATAATACTTGCAATAATTACTACCTCATAAGGTTTTAAGCCGTTAGCTTTAGCAGTTGCTTCAAGTTGTTGCTCTTGTGCTGCTTGAAGAAATCTTTTTATCATTTCTTGAAGAACTTGCTTTGGAGTTATCCCCTCATCGAAACGATAAGTTGCTGGATATAAAAAACCTTCCACATTGTTATTTGCATATTCTGGAAGTCCTAAATCTTTAGGATCTTTGGCAAGACTTTCAAAATCACCAACTGATACTCCCAGAGCTTGAGCTGCAGCTGCAAAAACATAACTTGATCTTGAACCTTCAGGAATTACTACTTTGATGCTTACTTTGCTTTCTGGATCTAACAGAGCAAATATTGCCTCTTTAGCGCCCATACTTTTAATTAAGTTATATTTTCCAGGACCTATTGCACTTGATTGTGGAATGTCTTCTGCTGCACTAACAAACTCGGCATAATTTTTAACAACTCCAGCATTTGCTAAAACTTTTCCAATTTCAGTTAAAGATGCTCCAGGATTAATGGTTACTTGAACAGGTCCGGTGCCTCCAGGGCCATCAAGAATTTTTACACTGCCACTTGGAATAAATGAATAGATAACAATTCCTAAAAGAACCGTGAAAATAACTAAACCAATTCTTAAATAGGGCGCAGGGTGTAAATCAGATTTGTAAGTTTCTTCTTCCCGTTTGAATTCATCCAAAATAGAAGGCACGTTAAACCTCCCTAAAAAATACGCCTGGAACTTTATTATTTCTCTTTTCAAAATCTAGCGCAATTTCTAATATTTCTACGGCAGCTTGTTGGTCAATTACACCTTTTTGTTCTTTGGCACTTAACCCACTCTCACGTAATACTGAGGATGCACTTGAGGTGGTGAGTCTTTCATCTATAAATCGGATATCTGAAAAACCTGTATTTGAAAATAATTCGTGGGCAAAAGAAATTACCTTAGAAACACTACTTCCTTTTTCCCCAGACAAATGTTTTGGAAAACCTATATAAATTTCTATACAATTTGTTTCTGAAATCAAATTTGAAATATTGAAAAAAACATCTTTTGAATTTTTTAAAGTAGCAATCGGGAAAGTCAAAATTCCATCAGCATCAGATTTTGCAACACCAATTCTTTTGTCGCCATAATCTAGAGCTAATCGAATACCTTTTCGCACAATAGTTATTTAATAAACCCGTCAATATTTTCAATTACATATTTAGCCTCAAATGTTTTAGTTCCAGCACCTTGGGCAAGATCTGCTTTTCCGCCACCTTTTCCTTCAAGTTTTGACAAAATTTCCTTTAAAATATTTCCCGCGTTTAGATTCATTTTTTGCCCAGCTTCATTGACCGCAACTACAACATTTACTTTTTCTTCGAATACTGATGCTGCAACCACTACAGATGAACCTGTACCAGATTGACCTTTGACATTAGTTACAAGATCTCTTAAATCACCTGCGTTAATTTCTTCCTCCACATAGAAATTTATTACTCTTATTCCGTTTAAATCATGACCCTTTTGTAAGTATTTTGAAACATTTGAAAGAATTTGGTTCTTTCTAAATTTTTCAATTTCTTTTTCAGTATCTTTTAATTTTTGCATTAAACTTGAAATTTTTTCTGGAAGTTCTTCAGCTTTTCCTTTAAGCATTTCTTGCAAATTAGAAACAATTAAATGCTCTCTGGCCAAGAATTGATATGCATCTGCTCCAACTAAAGCTTCAACTCTTCTAGTCCCTGCACCAATACTTGACTCACTTAAAAATTTAACTAATCCAAGCTGAGCTGATCTTCTGGCGTGAGTACCACCGCATAATTCGTGAGCCCAATCTCCCACACTTATTACTCGTACAACATCTCCATATTTTTCCCCAAACAAAGCCATCGCTCCCATTGCTTTGGCATCATTTTGACTCATCAAGTTTGCACTAACAGATAAATCATTTAGCAAAACTTCATTAACTCTTTGTTCAACATCTTGTAACACTTTTTGATCAACTGGTTTTGGTGAAGGAAAGTCAAAACGAAGTCTTCCCGGTGAATTTTCACTTCCTAACTGAGTTGCGGTCTCTCCCAGGAATTCACGAAAAGCTTTATGAATTAAATGCGTTGCAGTGTGAGCTCGAGAAATTGCTTTTCTTCTTAATAAATCAACTTCACCAATTGCTTTTGATCCTGTTACAACCTCACCTTTTTTAACAACTCCCCTATGGACAAATAAACCAGGAACTGGTTGCTGCACATCTTCAACTTGAATTTCACATCCATTTGCAAGTACTACTTTTCCTGCATCTGCTAATTGACCACCGCCTTCTGCATAGAAAGGAGTTCTGTCTAAAACAAATTCAACACTTGAACCTTCATTTGCAGATTTCGAAACTTCTCCATTTTTTAGTAGTCCTTTTAAGGTCACTTCACTTTTTGTTTCACTGTAACCAATAAATTCAGTAATGCCTGCAAGATCTGCAAGAACTCTATATTGTTGGGCATCTGCTAATCCTTGCTTTCTTTCTTTAGCATCAAGTTTTGCTCTATTTTTTTGTTCTTGCATTAATTTTTTAAAACCATCAGCATCAATTTCTACATTGTTTTCAGCTGCCATCTCTAAAGTTAAATCAAATGGAAATCCATAAGTATCGTGAAGTTCAAAAACTTTATCTCCAGAAAGTGTTTTTGATTTTGTCTTCTTTAATTCAGTTACAGATTCTTCAAACAATTGAGTTCCAGTTTTTAAAGTTTGTGTAAAAGTTGACTCTTCTCCAATTGCAATTTCTAAAATTCTTGCCTTGTCACTTTGTAATTCAGGATATTGAGGTCCCATGGCTTTAATACTTGCTTCAATTAAATCTTTTATAACTGGTTTATCTGCTCCTAAAATTCGCATATTGCGAATAACTCTTCGCATCATGCGACGAAGAACATATCCTCTTCCTTCATTACCAGGAATAACTCCGTCAGCAATTAAAAATGCTGCAGTTCTAGTGTGATCTGCTACTACTCGTAAACGAACATCTGAACTTAAATTTTCTCCATATTTTATACCCACAATTTCAGTAGCTTTATCTAAAATTATTTTGGTCGTGTCAATTTCATAAATATTGTCAACACCTTGCAAAATAGCAGCCATTCTTTCAAGACCCATTCCTGTATCAATATTTTTTGCAGGTAACTCACCTAAAATTGGAAATTTTTCTTTTGTGCCACCTTCGCCACGGTTATATTGCATGAAAACTAAATTCCAAACCTCTAAATATCTTTCTTCATCAGCAATTGGACCTCCTTCTTTTCCATAAGCAGGACCTCGATCAAAATAAATTTCAGAACATGGCCCACATGGTCCAGGAACTCCCATTGACCAATAGTTATCAGCCATACCTCTTCTTTGAATTTTATTTTCTGGTAAACCTACTTTGTTTTTCCAAATTTCAAATGCTTCTTCATCGTCTAAATAAATTGTGACCCATAATTTTTCTGGATCAAATCCATAACCTCCATCATTAACCGAAGAGGTCAATAATTTCCAGGCAAGTGTAATTGCACCTTCTTTGAAATAATCACCGAAAGAAAAATTTCCTGCCATTTGAAAAAATGATCCATGCCTTGTGGTTTTTCCAACTTCTTCAATATCAAGAGTTCTAACACATTTTTGAACTGATGTTGCTCTTTTATAAGGGGCTGGTGCTTCACCTAAGAAATATGGTTTGAAAGGAACCATGCCAGCGTTAACTAAAAGTAAAGTTGGATCATTTGCAATTAATGAAGCAGAAGGCACAACAGTGTGGCCATTTTTTTCAAAGAAATCTAAGAATCTGCGTCTAATTTCTGCCGAATCCATTTTCTTTCCTCTTGCTTCTATTTAGTTACTTAACTGACCTTAGTACTTGCCGAATTCTTTCCCACAATTCGCTAAAGCGTTGTTCTGCTCCACGAATTCCTGGTTTGTAATAAGTCTTATTCTTCAAGTTATCTGGCAAATATTGCTGACTTGCCACACCTTCTTCAAAATCATGTGCATATTTATAGCCAATTCCTGCACCTGTTTGGCGAGAAGCGCTTAATGAACCATCTTTTAAATGTGAAGGAACTTGTCCAAAATCGCCTTTTCGCACATCTTCTATGGCTTCATTAATTGCCAAATAAACAGAATTTGATTTTGGAGCAAGAGATAAATATGTTGCAGCTTGAGCAAGAATTATTCTTGCTTCTGGCCAACCAACTAATTGACTTGCCTGCATGGCTGAAACTGCCACAGATAATGCATTTGGATCTGCCATCCCTATATCTTCACTAGCAAGAATTACTAATCTTCTTGCAATAAATTTAGGATCTTCTCCTGATTCAACCATTCGAGCAAGGTAATGAATTGCTGCATCAACATCGCTTCCTCGAACACTTTTAATAAAAGCGCTGATTACGTTGTAATGCTCATCCCCAGATTTGTCATATCTAAGAGCTGCTCTTTGAACAGCAGTTTCTGCATTTTTAATACTTATTTGATTTTTACTTTCACTTTCTGCAACTAAAGCAGCAGTTTCTAAAGAAATTAATGCTCTTCTAGCATCACCAGCGCTTGCTTTGGAAATATGTTCTATTGCCAAATCTTCAATTTGATATTTATTAGCTAAACCTTTTTCACTTACAATTGCTCTTTCAATTAACTCTTTAATATCTTCATGGGTTAAGGGATTTAATGGTAAAACTAAAGATCTACTCATTAAAGCTGAATTAATTGAAACTGATGGATTTTCAGTAGTAGCCGCAACTAAAGTTACCCAGCCTTCTTCTACTCCTGCTAATAGTGAATCTTGTTGTGATTTAGAAAATCTATGTATTTCATCAATAAAAAGAACTGTTCCTACTCCTCTTGCAAATCTTCTTCTTGCTAAATCAATGACTTCTCTTACCTCTTTTACTCCACTTGAAGTTGCCGATAGTTCAACAAAAGATCTTCCAGTTGAATTAGAAACCACATGAGCCAAAGTGGTTTTCCCACTACCAGGTGGACCCCACAAGATTAAAGAAGTTGCAGCTAATTTATTTTCATCACTTGGATTGAGTAATGCTCTTAAAGGTGAATCTTTTTTTGTTATCTGAGATTGCCCAACAACCTCGTCTAGGTTAGTTGGTCGCATTCGTGCAGCAAGTGGAGCTTTTACTTGTTTATTGTTCGCAGGAATTTCTATGGGTTCTGCGTCAAAAAGCGCATCGTCCATGTTTATTTTTCCGGCTTGAAGTCAACACCAGCTTCTTTTCTTTGTGCAGGTGTTATCGGAGTTGGTGCACCAGTAAGAGGATCTTGTCCTCCACCGCTTTTTGGAAATGCGATTACATCTCTAATGCTTAAAGAATTAGTTAAAAGCATCACAACTCGATCCCAACCAAATGCAATACCTGCATGAGGAGGTGGTCCATATTTAAATGCCTCTAATAAAAATCCAAATTTTTCTTGTGCTTCTTGTTCAGTGATGCCTAATATTTTGAAAACTTGTTTTTGAATATCTGCTTGATGAATACGTACAGATCCACCACCAATTTCATTTCCGTTCAAAACTAGATCGTAGGCCCAAGCTAAAGCATTTCCTGGATCTTGAGCAAAAGTTTTTAATGATTCAGAATTAGGCGAAGTAAAAGGATGATGAACTGCTGTCCAAACATTTTCTCCCTTTTCGTTTTGCACTTGTTCAAACATTGGAGCATCTACCACCCAAACAAAATTCCACTCTTTTTCATTAATCAGTTTTAATTTTTGGGCAATTTCAATTCGAGCAGCACCTAGTAATGAAAGACTTTCATTTTTTGATCCAGCTGCAAAAAATACTGCATCACCTAACTTTGCACCGGTTGCTGCTAATAACCCATTTCTTTCTTCTTCACTCAAATTTTTTGCAACAGGTCCAGCTATTTCTCCATCTGTATTAAATACTGCGTAAGCAAGTCCTTTTGCGCCACGTTGTTTTGCCCATTCTTGCCAAGCATCAAATTGTTTTCTTGGAGTTTCAGCTCCTCCTGGCATTACAACTGCGCCAACGTGTTGAGCTTGGAAAACTCTGAACGGAGTATTTTTAAAGTATTGAGTTAAATCAATTAGTGGCAGATCAAATCTTAAATCTGGTTTATCAGAACCATATTTATTCATAGCATCGTGATAGGTAATTCTTGGAATATCCCCAATTTCATATCCTAAAATTTCTCTCCATAAAGTTTTAATTACCATTTCTCCAACAGCAATGACATCTTCTTGATCAGCAAAAGACATTTCGATATCAAGTTGGGTAAATTCTGGTTGACGATCCGCTCTAAAGTCTTCATCTCTGTAGCAACGCGCTATTTGAAAGTACTTTTCTAAGCCACCCACCATTAAAAGTTGCTTAAATAGTTGAGGTGATTGTGGCAAGGCATACCAAGAACCAGGTTGCAATCTAACTGGAACTAGAAAATCTCTTGCACCTTCTGGTGTTGATCTAGTTAAGGTTGGAGTTTCAACTTCAATGAAGTCATGATTCAACAAAACATCGCGAGCATATTGGCTAACTTTACTTCTAATTCTTAAAGCATTTCCTGGACCAAATGGTCTTCTTAAATCTAGATATCTGTATTTAAGTCTGGTCTCTTCGTTTACATCTATATCTTTATCGATTTGAAATGGTAGAACTCCAGATTGTGATAACACATTTACTTCTAGGGCAAACACTTCAATATCACCGGTTGGTAAATCTTTGTTTTCGTTTCCCTTAGGGCGAAGTTTTACTTGTCCTTTTATTTGCACACAAGTCTCAGGTTTTAAATCATGAGCTAATTTTTCATCATGAATGACAACTTGAACAATTCCTGAAGCATCCCTTAAATCAATAAAGGCAACTCCACCATGATCTCTTCTGTTTCCAACCCAACCTGCCAACGTGACTTTAACTTCAGCATCAATGGCTCTCAATGCATCTGCTACGTGGGTTCTTAACACAAAATATTCCTTTTCAAGACTTTTCCAAAAGTTTGTCTATTATTCCAAGACACCTAATTCTGTCGTAAGGCCTGTTCTAGATGTTTAACCATGTCACCTATTGAAACTTGAACTTGAGAAGAATTGGATAAATCCTTGATTTGGACTTGAGCATTTGAAACTTCTTCGTCTCCCAGCACCACAGCAAAGCGAGCACCACTTTTATCTGCTGCTTTCATTGCTCCTTTCAATCCCTTATCGCCATAGGCCATATCACTTGCAATATTTGCACTTCTTAAATTTTTTAAAAGTGAAACCGATAAATGTTGAGCACTTCTACCAATTGGCACTATATATACATCAACTAAATTTTCTTTAGAGATATTTAATTTTTCAGCTTCACAAGCCATAAGCGTTCTATCAGTTCCGATACCAAATCCAATTCCACTTAAATCAGTTCCGCCCAGACTTGACATCAGACCGTCGTATCGCCCTCCACCACCTATTCCAGATTGTGCTCCTAAATCTGGATGATCAAACTCAAAAGTTGTTTTGGTGTAATAATCAAGACCTCTTACCAATCTAGGACTTGGAATAAAGTCCACGTCATTTTTTTGAAGTAAATTTTCAACATCTTTATGATAATTACTACATTCTGAACACAATTCATTAATCATTAATGGGGCTTGCGACAGTTGCTTTTGCACCTCTTCGCGTTTGTCATCCAACACTCTTAAGGGATTTAATTTAGCTCTTGATTTAGTTTCCTCATCAAGATTTAAATTAGACAAATATTTTGTTAATTTTTCTCGATAAATTGGCCGGCAATTTGAGCAACCTAAAGATGTTAATAACAATCTAAATTTTTTCAAACCTAGTTTTTTAAATGAATCATCTGCAACGCAAATTACTTCAACATCAAGTGCAGGATCAGGTGCACCAATTGCTTCAATTCCAACTTGCTGTAGTTGTCTATATCTTCCATGTTGTGGTCTTTCTGCTCTAAAGAAAGGACCTTTGTACCAAAGTTTTACAGGAAGTTGTGCTTTGTCTAATCCATTTTCAATAACTAATCGAACAACTCCAGCTGTTCCCTCGGGTCTTAAAGCAAGTTTTCTTTCCCCGCGATCTTCGAATACATACATCTCTTTACTTACGACATCAGTTGATTCACCAATTCCACGAACAAATAGATTTACATCTTCAAAAATTGGTAATTCAACGTAGCCATATCCGGCCAATGATGCACTTTCTCCAATTACTTCTTGAACTTTTAAAAAAGAATTAGAACGTGGTGGAAAATAATCTGGCACACCTTTGGGTGCTTGAAACAAACCAGCCATCTAAATCAAAACTCCTTGATTGATTACCTTAAGTCTTGCAGGTAAGGGTTCTTAAATCGTTCATCTCCAATTGTGGTACTTGGTCCGTGTCCTGGATATACGCTCATTTCATCTGGAAATTTTAGAATCACATTTTTCAGACTTTCCATCATTGCCTTTGGATTTCCTCCGGGTAAATCAGTTCTTCCGATTCCTCGATTAAATAAAACATCTCCAGAAAATAAAATGTTTTTAGAACTAAATACAGTTGAACCTTCAGTATGACCTGGAGCGTGATGACATGTAATTTCTAATCCCGCTAAATCCAAATTAGTTTTGTTTTTAAGAATTTGCAATTCTTTTGGTAGAAATTCGGGAACACCCGAATTTAATTTGATCAATTCATTCCAACTAGAAGTGGAATAGGCTTTTTCTGGCGTAGTTAACATCCATTCATCTAAAGAGTGAATGTAGGCAGAGATTTGATGATTATTACAAAGTGGTATCACTGACCAAACATGATCCATGTGCCCATGAGTCAAAAGAGTTGCTACTGGGTGAAGGTTAAATTGCTTGCATATATTTTCTGTTTCAGGCAAGCAGTCATAGCCTGGATCAATAATTAAACACTCAGAGTTAGCTTCATTTGCTACGACATAACAATTAGTCGCCCATGGCCCTGCTGGAAATGATTTAATAAGCATGCGAATTGGCCTCAATGTCAGTTTTATTCATGTGAATCTCGTTAACTACAATTAAATTAACTATTTAATTCTAAACCAAAAATTGATGAGAGGCTGATATGTCATCGCGAGGCGAATCAGGTAATGCAAAGAAATCTACTGTTTATATCGCTTTAATTACTGCAATTGCCATAATTATTGGTTCAGTAATTCTTGGTTTTAATGGCTCTAACTCTTCAACTTCAGTTAATTCTGATCTACCCAATGCAGGAATTAGTGCAAATAATTCTGCTGAGTTTTCGATAATTACAAATCTTGGTGAAATTGTTATCGAAACTTTTCCCGATAAAGCCCCTCTAACTGTAAACGCTTTAGCTTCACTTGCCCAAGATAACTATTTCAACAACACAATTTGTCATCGATTAACAACTGAAGGAATTTTTGTTTTGCAATGTGGAGATCCAACTGGAACAGGAACTGGTGGCCCTGATTTTTATATTCCAGATGAAAATTTGCCACAACCAATTGAAAACAATTACCCAGCAGGAACTGTAGCAATGGCAAATGCAGGACCTGGAACTTCTGGATCTCAATTCTTTTTGGTTTATCAAGACACAACACTTGGACCAAATTATTCAATTTGGGGAAAGATAACAAAAGGATTACAAATTGTTCAATCAGTCGCAAGTCAAGGCGTAAATGGTGGGGGCTCTGATGGTGCACCTGCCCAGAGTGTCACGATTGAGTCTGTAGCAGTAACAATTGGTTAATTGAAATAGAAAGTAGATCTCCTTACAAATGACAGCCAATCTAGATACGACATTTGGTCGTGTTGAAACTGACGGCACAGTTTTAGTAAAAATGCCAGATGGTTCTGAAAAACAAGTTGGACAATGGGCAGCAGGAGATTTAAATGATGGACTTAATTTCTATATTAGAAAATTTCAAGAATTAGAAAACGAAATATCTTTAACTTTACAAAGATTAAAAGATAATAAAGGTAACGCAGAAACAGCACTTAAATTAGTTGAACGAGTCAAAAATGCTCTAATATCTCCAAATTTTGTAGGCGATATTTCTCTATTAACAAACAAGTTAGATGAACTTCAAGTTGTGGCTGCTGTGAAAAAGGCAGAGTTTTCTGCAGCAAAGGCTATTGCTAAAGAAAAAGCAATGGAAAAAAGAAAACAACTAGTCGAAGAGGCAGAAAAACTTATCGATTCCAAGCAATGGAAAAATACAACACAACGTTTTAAAGACATTGTAGAGGAATGGAAGAAACTTCCTCATGGATCAAAATCTGATGAACAAGCTTTATGGAAGAGATTTAGTACCGCAAGATCATCATTTGATAAGGCTAGAAGACAATATTTTTCAACTTTAGAATCAACAAGAAAAGAAGCTACAAAGATTAAATCTGAAATTGTTGAACAAGCAAAAAAAATATCAGACTCGAAAGATTGGAACGATACAGCTAATAAATTTAGAAATTTAATGTCCAAATGGAAATCTGCACCAATTCTTGAAAGAAAAGAAGAACAAAAGTTATGGAAAGAATTTAAGATTGCTCAAGACGCATTTTTTGCAGCAAGAACTGCAGCATTATCCGTTTTAGATGAAGAACATAAAAAGAATTTAGCCTTAAAAGAAGAACTTGCTAAAAAAGCAGAAGCTCTACTTCCAATCACTGACTTTAAATCAGCAAAATCAGCAATAAGACCAATCCAAGATGAATGGAGCAAGATTGGTCATGTGCCTAGAAATGAGAAAAATAAAATTGAATCAAGACTAAAAGCTGTTGAGGACGCAATCAAATCAGCAGAAAGAAAAGAACTAGATAGAACAGATCCAGCAAAAAGTGCAAGAGCCCAATCGACAGTAGAACTAATTGAAAATAAACTTGCAAAAACTGAAAAAGAATTACAAGAAGCCTCAGTAAAAGGTGATAGTAAAAAGGTTGATTCGTTAACAAAAACAATTGAATCTCAAAAAATGCTTCTTGAAGCTACTAAAAATACCTTGGCTGAATTTACTCGCTAAACGCGATATACATCGTAAACACCGGCAATATTTTTTACAGCTGCTAAAACACTGCCTAAATGTTTGGGATCTGCCATTTCAAAAGTAAATTTCGAAAATGCAATTCTCTCTCTAGTTGTGGAAACAGATGCGTTAAGGATATTTACATGATGTTCTGACAAAGTTCTTGTTACATCTGAAAGTAAACCGTTTCTATCTATTGCTTCAACTTGTATATTTACCAAGTAAATTCCTGTTCCACTTTCTGGCCAATTAGTTTCAACGATTCTTTCTTCTTCCTTTTTTAGATCGAGAGCATTTGTGCAATCTTGTCTGTGTATTGAGACTCCCCCGCCTCTGGTTATGTAACCAAAAATTTCATCTCCCGGAACTGGGGTGCAACATCTACTTAAACGTGTGTAAACATCTTCAATGCCTTTAACAATTACCGATGGAGATCTAGTAGTCGTTGGAGTGTTTTTAATTTTTGTAGGAGCAATTGCCTCTGCCAGGTCTTCACTTGCTCCCTCTTCTCCTCCGTGAATTTGGATTAATTTATTCACTACACTTTGCGCACTTACTTTTCCTTCACCAATTGACACAAAAAGGTCTTCAATTCCTTTTATTTTTAATTCATGAGCCACAGCAACTAAAGACTGATTTGCCATTAAACGATGAATTGGCAAATTTTGCTTTCGAATCTGTTTAGAGATCTGCTCTTTACCTTGTTCTATGTACTCTTCGCGTCGTTCTTTTGTAAACCAAGCTTTGATTTTGCTTTTAGCTCTTGTCGAAACAGCAAAATTTAACCAATCTTGAGATGGTCCCGAACCAGGAGATTTGGTTGTAAAGATTTCTACGTTATCTCCACTTTCCAAATTTGAATCTAACGAAACTAATTTGCCGTTAACTCTTGCTCCTACGCAATGATTGCCAACTTCGGTGTGTACTGCGTAGGCAAAATCAACTGGAGTAGCTGCATGAGGAAGTGCAATAACATCTCCTGCTGGCGTGAATACAAATATTTCTTTTTGTTGACCTAGGTCGTAACGAAGTGTGTCTAAAAATTCGTCAGGATCCTCTGTTTCTTTTTGCCAATCAACCAATTGCTTGAGCCAAGCCATTTCATCTGCTGGTCGTAATCCTTCTTTATTTTGTTTCTCCTTATAGCGCCAATGGCTTGCTACTCCATATTCAGCTTCTTTGTGCATGTCGAAAGTTCTGATTTGAAATTCAATTGGTCTACCATTGGTTCCAATTACAGTAGTGTGAAGTGATTTATAAAGATTAAATTTTGGCATTGCTATGTAATCTTTAAATCTTCCCGGAACTGGATTCCAGCGAGAGTGAATTGTTCCTAAAGTGGCGTAACAATCTTTGACATCATTAACTAGAATTCTTACTCCAACTAAATCATAAATTTCGTTAAAATCTCTACCTCTTACAATCATTTTTTGGTATACGGAGTAATAATGTTTTGGTCTGGCACTTAACTCTGCTTTAATTTTTGCTTCACTTAAATCTTTCTCTACAATTTTTACAACTTCAGCGATTTCTCCATCTCTTTGTGGGGCTCTTTGACTGACTAAATTAACAATTTCTTCATACATTTTTGGATACAAAGTGGCAAAAGATAAATCTTCTAATTCCCATTTGATTGCATTCATCCCTAAGCGGTGAGCAAGAGGTGCAAAAATTTCAAGCGTTTCTTTTGCTTTTTGTTCTTGTTTTTGCGATGGCAAATATTTTAAAGTTCGCATGTTGTGTAAACGATCTGCAAGTTTTACTAAGAGAACTCTAATATCTTTAGCCATTGCCACAACCATTTTTCTAACGGTTTCTGCAGCACTTGATTCTCCATACTTAACTTTGTCTAACTTTGTAACTCCATCAACTAACCTGGCAACTTCGGGTCCAAAATCTTCTTCTAATTTTTCAATTGAATAACCTGTATCTTCAACTGTGTCATGCAAAAGTGCGGCTGCCAATGTTTCACTTGATAAACCTAAATCCGCTAAAATTTGGGCAACTGCAATCGGATGAGTTATATACTCTTCGCCACTTTGTCTTTTTTGCCCATCATGCTGTCTCTTTGAAACTTCATAAGCTTTATTGACTAACTCAAAATTATCTTTCGAATGATATTTTTTTAAAGTCTTTATTAAATAATCTATTTCTTTTGTTTCAGATTTCCAACCAGTTAATTTTGCGAATCTACTGCGCGTGATGGATGCGTCTGACATGTAAGACGCCTCCCAGATAAAACTTCAACTGTTGGCTCTTTAGTTTATCAAGATAACAAAATTACACGAATTAAGAGTGACTATTTCTTTCTTTTAGAACGAGAAAAACGTTTGGGTTGCGATCTTGGACCAGCTTGCATAACAGTAGTTGAAGTTGTGCTGACACTTATTTGAACACTCTCAGTACCTGTAATGCCTGCATTTGCTCGTCTTGCGTGAACTCTATTTTTAAGAGAAATAATTTCTGGTTGATTTTCTTTAAGTTGAACTAATAAAGGAGTAGCAATAAATACAGAAGAATACGTTCCTGCAGCAATTCCTACAAAAAGAGCAAGTGCTAAATCTTTTAATGTTCCAGCTTGTAGTATTCCAACGCCAACTATCAAAATAGCTGCCACTGGTAACAATGCAACAATCGAAGTGTTAATTGATCTAATAAGTGTTTGATTTAATGCTAAGTTTGCAGCTTCTTGATAATTCAATCTTGATTGAGCAAGAATTCCTCTAGTATTTTCTTTAACTTTGTCAAAAACTACTACGGTGTCATAGAGCGAATAACCAAGAATTGTTAAAACTCCAATCACAGTTGCTGGAGTTACTTCAAAACCAGTTATCGCATAAACACCAATTGTAATTAACAAATCATGCAACAATGCCACGATTGCAGCCATTGCCATTCTAATTTCAAAATATATTGTTAAAAATAAAATAACTAAAAGAAGAAATACTCCAAGGCCTATAAGAGCTTGTCTTGTAATATCTGCACCCCATGAAGGACCTACTGATTGAGTAGTAATCGTTGATTTATCTACTTTAAAATCTGTAGAGATTTTTGATATAAAATTTTCAATTTGGTCTTGTTCTAGTGGTGGAGTTTGAATCTCTAAGCGTTCATTTCCGACAGAAACGATTAATGCTGTCTCAATTCCTGCATCCTTAACAATATTTCTTGCATTTTCAACACTTGTTGTGCTTGGAACAGTAAATTTTGCTCCACCTTCAAATTCGATTCCTAAATTAATTCCACGTACAAAAACACCAGCTGCTGCCACTAAAACAATCAATAGTGACATTAAATACCAAATTTTTCTCTTACCTACAAAATCTACAGAAGTTTCACCCGTATAAAGTCGATTTCCTAGAGCACTAAAATTCAATTATCTGTCACCACCTGAAAGTATTTGACTTCCTACAGTCAATCTTTTCTTTGATACTCCGGTTAAAATTCCGCCTCGTTCTGCCCAACTTGATTTACCAAAATAAGTAACTAATGGATGAGTAAACCAAAATGCCACAATCACGTCAATAATCGTGGTTAGCCCTAATGTGAAAGCAAATCCTCTAACACTTCCCACACTTAGTGCATATAAAACTATTGCTGCCAAAAGTGAAACAAAATCTGCGGCAAGAAGAGTTCTTCTAGCTCTAATCCAACCTAATTCAGTTGCAACTCTCAAAGATTTTCCATCACGAATTTCATCTCTAATTCTTTCAAAATAAACCACAAATGAGTCAGCTGTAATACCGATTGCAACAATTGCTCCGGCAATACCAGCCAAAGTTAAAGTAAAACCAATTGTTCTTCCTAAGGCAATTATTGAAACCCATGTAAAAATTGCTGCTACCACTAAGCTAAATACCGCAACAAAACCTAGAGCACGATAATAAATTAATAAATATACAACCACTAGACCTAAACCAATTGCTCCAGCTAATAATCCAGCACTTAATTGATCTTGTCCAAGTGTTGGACTAATTGAAGTAGATTCTGCGATAGTTAGCGTTACAGGTAAAGCCCCGTATCTTAAAACTTGTGCAAGTTGTTTAGCTTCTTCTGCTTTGAAACTTCCTTCAATCTGTGCTTTACCACCAAGAATTGGTTCAGAAAAGAATGGTGCTGAAACTACAAGTCCATCAAGTACGATTCCAAATCGATTTTGTGGTGAAGGCAATTTACTTAAATTAGTAGAGGCTTCAGTTAATTTAGTGGCTCCAGTTGAATCAAAATCCAACAAAACCATCCAACCTCCAGCGCCTTGTTGCGGTAAAGATGCTTGAGAGTCACTTACTTGATCACCTGTAATAAATGAAGGTGCCAAAACAAATTTTTCAAATCCATCTTTCGAACATGTCAAAGTGTATTTCGTTGGATCATCTGCTTTTCCGCCTTGGAGAAGTCCTTGATCTAAACAATTCAAATTTAAATATTGATCATAAATTTCATCTGAAGTTGCAGCTTGGATAGGAAGTTGGGTTGGTTTTTTAGTTGTTGGCGCAGGACTTGGTGATTGAGTTGCCTCAGCTGAAGGAGAAGCATTAGTTTCGGGAGAAATAACTTCAAAACCATTTGCTGCTGCTAAAACTGCGCGAAAATCTAAACGTGCGGTTTGCTTTAATAGATTAGTAATTCCTTCAGGATTTACTCCAGGAACTGTTACAACAATTGCAGCATTTGTGCCACTTCCCTGAACTGTAACTTCGGCTTCTGCAACACCAAAACCGTTAACTCTTTGTCGAATAATTTCTACAGATTGATCAATTTGATCTTGAGTTAAAGTTCCTTGTGTGCCTGGAGCTAATTCAGGTGTAAGAATTACTTGCGTTCCACCTCTTAAATCCAATCCAAGTCTTGCTTCGTGTGAAGCACCTGGCCAATATCCCCATAAAAATAATCCAGCGCTAACAATTAGTAATAAAAATAGTGATCTTCCTGGTCTAGATTTATTTGCGGCAGACAATTTGTCTTAACTCCTATAAAATTTAATTTAAATTGCAAGTTTATTTTTATTAATTCAAGTATTGCCTATGACTAAAAAATAAGTCCAAACTGGTCAGGTTTACTCGTTTATATCGAGTATTTGTTGCGCTGGTACAGATTTTCCCAACAATTTAAATGCCATCGCAGTTGCAATACGTCCTCGTGGCGAACGTGAAATATATCCAACCCTTACTAAATATGGTTCTGACATATCCTCAACAGTTTCAGGCTCTTCACCGACTGCAACAGCTAAAGTTGATAAACCTACTGGCCCTCCCCCAAACTTATTTACTAAGGCATCCAAAACAGATCTATCTATTCTGTCTAAACCTTTATCGTCAATTTCAAATAAACTCAAAGCTTTTTTCGCAACATCCAAATCTACTTTGCCGTTTGAATTTACTTGAGCATAATCTCTAACTCTTCTTAGCAATCTATTTGCAACGCGAGGCGTTCCTCTAGATCTTCTTGCAATTTCATTTGCAGCATCCTCAGTTATTTCAATTTTTAATAAATTTGAAGATCTATTAATTATTTGTTCAATTTCACTAGATTCATAAAAATCAAGATGAGCTGTAAAACCAAATCGGTCCCGTAAAGGACTTGGCAATAAACCTGCCCGAGTTGTTGCACCAATTAAAGTAAAGGCTGGTAAATCCAATCCAATTGCGTTTGCGCCTACGCCTTTACCAACAACTACATCAACTCGATAATCTTCCAT
>CAZZKM010000006.1:0-13174 GCA_964655115.1 uncultured Bifidobacterium sp. | reverse complement strand
AAGTCCAACTGTTCTCGTACTCGATGTTGACCAATAAATTCCTCTAAATTTTTTGGTCTTAATGCACCTTCTACTTGACGATCTTCATCATTTAAATCTAGTCGGATAATTTCTAATCCTAAATCTGAACTTAAATCTTTATCTGAACTCATTTAGATTTACTCAATATTTGAAGTGCTTGTCTTAAAGCAATAGAAAGTTCTGATTCATTTGCAGGGATTTCAACTTGATCAGCAGCGTTTAGAGCATCTTTTTTATTCCATCCAAGTCCCATCAATGCTGAAATTAAAGAATCTTTAACTGAAGTTGATTTATTTGAATTACTTGAAATTAATTTGTCAGACAATTCAAGAATTAATCTTTGGGCTCCTTTTTTACCAATTCCAGGAACTGTAGTTAAAGCAACGACATCAGAATTAGAAATTGCTTGGCTTAATTTTTCTTCTCCCATGACAGAAATAGCATTTAATGCCATTCTGGGTCCTATTCCTGAAACTGTTTGTAGAAGTAAAAACATTTCTTTTTCATTCTCATCAGCAAACCCATAAAGAGTGAAACTATCTTCTCTAACTACTAAAACAGTTGGAACAATTACTTGATCGCCTTCTTTTTTCCCATGCAATGCATTAGCTGATGTAACTAAATTCATGCCAACTCCACCAACTTCAACTACTGCACCTAGTGCAGATATTTCTGTCAGTTTTCCTTTTACAAATGCAATCATGAGACTTTTCTTTTCTTTATTTTCTCCACTGTACTGTTTCTCCACAAATGACACACCGCTAAAGCAACTGCATCTGAAGCATCTGGTGGGGATAACGGTGAAGATAAGTTACAAATTTTTTGAATCATTCGACCCATTTGGCGTTTGTCTGCTTTTCCAGAACCAGTTACAGAAGCCTTAACTTGAGTTGGAGTATAAGTAAAAACTTCACAGTTGGCTTTTGCTGCATTTAAAATCGCAAGTCCTGCGGCTTGGGCAGTGCCCATGACAGATTTTAAATTGTGTTGACTAAATACTTGTTCCACTGCGACTGAATCTGGTTTAAATTCTTTTATAACTTTAACCAATGCTTCATCTAGTTCTAATAATCTTTGCGATAAATCATTTGTGGCATCGGTTCTAAAAACCATCACCGTTTTGAGCAATACTTTTCTGCCAGGCAACTCATCAACAATGGCTAAACCACACCTTGTCAAACCTGGGTCGACACCTAAAACTCTCATTATGAGTTATGGACCCTTCAGTAATTTTTAACTAATTTTATCCAACTTGTGCCATAACTTCGTCAGAAACATCAAAATTTGCCCAAACTGTTTGAACATCATCTAGATCTTCTAATTCTTCAATTAAGGTAAATATTTTTTTAGCAGCTTCTGCGTCTAATGAAACACTAACCGATGGGACAAATGAGGTATCTGCAGAATCATATTCAATTTTTGAATTTTGTAGAGCAGTTCTAACATTCACTAAATCGTTAGGCTCACTAATTACTTCAAAAGCCTCTCCTAAATCATTTACTTCTTCAGCTCCTGCATCAAGAACAGAACTTAAAATTTCATCCTCAGTTAAAGCATTATTTTTAGGGATAATTACAACCCCTTTTCTTGAAAACATATATGAAACAGATCCGGGATCGGCCATATTTCCTTGATTAGAAGACATAACAAGCCTTACATCGCCTGCGGCTCTATTTCTATTATCTGTTAAACATTCAATTAGAATTGCCACTCCATTTGGACCATAACCTTCATACATGATTGTTTGATAATCAGCAGCACCTTCTTCAAGTCCCCCGCCACGTTTTACTGCTCTATCAATATTGTCATTGGGCACTGAATTCTTTTTTGCTTTTTGAATCGCATCAAATAATGCTGGATTTCCATCAACGTCTGGTCCACCTAAACGTGCCGCCACTTCAATCTTTTTAACAAGTTTGGCAAACAATTTGGCTCGTCTGGAATCAATAATAGCTTTCTTATGTTTTGTAGTTGCCCATTTACTATGCCCAGACATTTTTTTCCTTAATTTCTCACACTTACTGCAGATTTTGCCATTTGCACAAAATATTCATGTACACGAGTATCAGGTGTTAGTTCAGGATGAAAAGCTGTTGCTAATAAATTTTCTTGTCGAACCATCACTGGGTGATCTTTATTGTCAGAAGTTTTTACTGAGGCTAAGACCTCTACTTCAGATCCAATTCTTTCAACCCAAGGTGCTCGTATAAACACAGCTCTAAATTCTTGATCTAGATTCTTAATTTTTAAATCAGTTTCGAAAGAATCAACTTGTCGTCCAAATGCATTTCTTCTAACAGTTATATCTAGCCCACCAATAGTTTCTTGATCTTTTCTTCCATCTAAAATTTCATCGGCAAGCATTATCATCCCAGCACATGAACCATAAACAGCTTTTTTTTCTTTGACGAATTGTTTCAATGCTTTCATAAGTCCAACTCGTTTGCACAGCATACTAATTGTGGTTGATTCACCACCTGGAATTACAAGTGCATTTACAGTTTCTAGTTCTTCAACACTTCTTACTTTTTGCACAGCAACATTTAGCGAACTTAAACTATTTATATGTTCTCTAACGTCGCCTTGAAGGGCTAAAACTCCGACTCGTAACAAACGAAGTCACCAGCCGCGTCCGGCAAACCTTTCAGAAGCAGATAGTGTGTCAATGTTAATACCAACCATTGCTTCACCTAACCCACGAGAAACTTTTGCAATAACATCTGGATTATCAAAATTAGTCGTCGCATCAACAATTGCTTTTGCTCTTTGTGCTGGATCTCCAGATTTGAAAATTCCTGAACCAACAAATACACCATCTGCTCCAAGTTGCATCATTAATGCAGCATCTGCTGGAGTTGCAATTCCACCCGCTGTGAATAAAACAACTGGTAACTTTCCAAGTTCTGCAACTTGTGCAACCAATTCATAAGGAGACTGTAAATTTTTTGCTGCAGTGTAGAGCTCTTCTTTACTTAAACCTTTTAATTTTGCAATGTCGCCACGAATGGTGCGCATGTGTCTTACAGCTTCTACAACATTTCCGGTTCCAGCTTCGCCTTTAGATCGAATCATTGCTGCACCTTCTGCAATTCTTCTTAAAGCTTCACCTAAATTCGTTGCGCCGCAAACAAACGGAACTGTAAATTGCCATTTATCAATATGATTTGATTCATCTGCTGGTGTTAAAACTTCTGATTCGTCAATGTAGTCAACGCCAATACTTTGTAAAACTTGTGCTTCAACTATGTGACCAATTCTTGCTTTGGCCATAACTGGAATAGATACAGCGTTAATAATTTCATCAATCATGTCCGGATCACTCATTCGAGCTACTCCGCCATCTTTTCTAATATCTGCAGGAACTCTTTCCAATGCCATTACGGCAACTGCGCCAGCATTTTCTGCAATTTTTGCTTGCTTTGCATCGATGACATCCATGATGACGCCACCCTTAAGCATTTCTGCCATGCCTTGCTTAACTCTTGGTGTTCCAACGCTGTTATTTTGTGACAATTTTTTATTCCTGTGATTTGGTTTTCTAAATTCTAACCGAAGTCCAGTTTTTCACAATTTAAGGCTTAATAGTGTTCAATGCCTCGAGGGATTTGGACTTGAAAACTGATTATTTCTGGCATAGCCGCTCTACCAAAGAGTCTAAAAAATCTAACCGTCCAACGCTTTCTTACTTTGATAGCACTTTTTGCAGCATCATTATAAAAAGTCAGAGCATAAGATACTCGTCTAATAGCTGCTGCTATTTCTGTTAAAAGTTTTTTATCATTAATGATTTTTGTAATCTTTTCATCATCAAAAATGTTTGAAAGCGCAATTGAAACTCTAGTTTCAATTTCCCATTCCTGTTGAGTGTGAATTTCTAAAGATTCTTCTTGAATGGAATCCTTAAGAGCATTTTCTAATTCTGATACCAAATTCTGGTCAAGTACAGATAATTTAATGATTTCTTTGCAAATTGAAGTTCTAAGAGCAAGTTGTCTATCTAGTGCTTGTCTAGCATTTTCTACCTTTAGATGAAGTCGGTCTAGTCTACCTGCAACATTAGATAGATAAATTGCATAAATAAACAAAACTAGAACTAAAACAATCCAGTAACTTGTCTGCACACCCGCTATTCTGTCAGAAAAGTATTTTTGACTCTTTTTCGGTCAAGTCTTCCGGTCTTTGTTAATCTTCCGTAAAGTTGGCCTCTAAAGTCTTCTCTAACATTTCTTCCTTCAACGCTTTTGACAGATTCATAAACATCAAGGATTTGTTTGACAATTACAGACCAATCAAATTGATTAGCTCTTTCGATACCTTTTTGCACATAATCATCACGTAATTGCTTGTCATTGAGTAGTTCAATCAGTGATTTAGCCAATTCTATTGAATCGTTTGTTTTGAATAGTTTTCCATATTTTCCATCATCTAAAACTCTTTTGAAAGCAGGCAAATCCGATGCTAAAACTGTTGTCTTACTTGCCATTGCTTCAAGTAAAACAATTCCAAATGATTCTCCACCTAAATTAGGAGCAACATAAACTGAAGCAGTTGCATAGCAGGAAGCTTTGATTTGACTTGAGACAAGTCCCTTAAATTTTATTTGTTTATGATATTTTTTATCGATTTTTTCTAAAATTTCTGATTCATTTCCAGGTCCAACAAGAAGTAATTTTAAATCATTAAACTTTTCAAAAACTTCTGGAATTGCTTCAATCAGGACTGATAATCCTTTTCTTGGCTCATCTAATCGACCTAAAAAAACTACAGTTTTATCTTTTTCAAATCCTTCAAGAGTCGTAGCGTTATTGAAATTACTTACTCGTACTCCATTTGGAATAACTACCGCATCACCACCAAAATGATCAATCATAGTCTTTTTAGCGTCTTCGCTAACTGCAATTCTTGCTATAACTTTTTCCATCATGGGCTGTAATAAAAATTGCATATTTTTAACCGCGTACATGTTGTCATTGGAAGTATGATGCGTTGCAACAATTGGTCCTCTTGCTGACCATGCAGCAATTATTGAAGGACTTGGAGTTGTTGGTTCATGCAAATGCAAAATATCGAATTTGCCATTTCTTAACCAATTTCTAGTCCTAGCAAATGCTGCTGGATCAAATTTTATTCTGGCAATCGAGCCGTTATATGGAAGTGCAATTGTGCTACCTGCATTTGTTGCATAAATTGGTAGATTTTCTTCTTCACTTGTTGGAGTTAAAACATTTACATAATGACCTAAATCTAAAAGTGATTCGGTTAAATCTTGGATGTGTTGTTTTACTCCCCCTGGAACAGACCAATCGTATGGGCAAACTATTCCAATTCGCATTTATTTTCCAACTAATTCATTATTTATTCGTTTTAATGGTCCAACGTCTTTCCAAACCCTTTGCAGCAAATGCCAATCTTTAGGATGTTTTTTTATTTCTGTTTCAAAAATACTCGCTAATTCTTGAGTTAAATTTAAAACATTTTGCTCTCTGTTTAAATTTTTATTTGGTGAAAGAGGGGGGAAAAATTCAAAAGTTAATTTTTCGTCATAATCGTAATAAGAAGACATTGGAACAATCAGTCCATCAACTGTTGAAACAATTGCGGCTGGTCCAACGGGAAAAGTGGTTTTTGAATTACCATAATTTATTTCTATCCCATTTCGTGAAATATCTCTATCTGCCACCAAAGCAATCATTCGACCCTCTTTAGCTCTTCTCACCAACTTCATAAATATGTCAGTTTCACCAGAAGTTGGAATAATTTCAACCCCAAAAGAGTTTCTAAACTTAACAAATCTATTAAATAAAGACTCTGGTTTTAGTCTTTCAGCAACAGTGGTTAATGGTCCAAATGTGTTTGTATACCAAAATCCTGCGGCATCCCAATTTCCCATGTGCGCTATTGCTGTAACTAAAGGTTTTCCTGATTTTTGTGCCGAATCTAAATTTATCTTTCCCTTTATTCTTATATTTTTTTCTAAATAATTTTTATCCCATCTTGGTAACCGAAATGCCTCTTGCCAATACCTTAAGTAACTTCTCATTCCATCTTTAACAAGTTTTTCTAATTCAAGAGTATCATCATTTAGTTGCATCATAAATTTTAAATTTGCTCTTAATTGCTGAACACCTTTAATATCTTTTTGGTAAGCAAAATCTGCAATATTTTTAAATATTTTAAGGCTAAGTTTGTTTGGAAATCTTTTTACTAAAAACCAAGCCAACGCGTAGGCAAAATTAGCAAAATAACTCATAAAACTTTCAACTTATTACTTTTTAACTTGTTGATAAACAAAATTCATTCTCTGGATAACTGTAATAAAACTTACAATTGCAAGAATCCAAATCGCCCATTCAATCGCCAAAGTTAATCCAAGCCCAGTTAGCAAAGTTCCAAAAATAATAATTAAAACTCGCTCAGGCCTTTCCGCAATTCCGGTATCACAATTTAAACCTAATCCTTCAGCTCTAGCTTTTGTATACGAAACAATTTCACTAGAAATTAGTGCAAATAAACTAACTAAAAATAAAACTGAATCTTTTTGAGTTAGGAAATAAAAACCAATTGAGGCCAGAACTACTCCATCTGCAATACGATCCATGACCGAATCAAAAAAAGCACCCCATTTTGATTTTTTATTCAACATTCGAGCCATAGTTCCATCTAAGGCATCAAATCCCACAAAAAAAGTAAAAAGCAAGGAACCTATTAGAAATTGCCCATTAGAAAAATAAACAATAGAAACTATCGATACACCTAAAGTTCCAATAAAAGTAATTACATCTGCTGAAATCTTTAGTTTGATAAAAAGAATTGCAAAAGGTTGCGCTATGGCAGTTGAGATATTTCTAGCTTTAGTTTTACTTAGCATTATTCATTCCAAGCTTTTGCTAATAAAACTTGAGTATCTTTTAAAAGTTGAGGTATTGATTTAGCTCTTCCAATAATTGGCATAAAGTTTGTATCTCCACCCCATCGTGGAACTATATGTTGGTGAAGATGATCAGCCACACTAGTTCCAGCAACTGGACCTTGGTTCATTCCGATATTAAAACCTTGCGCTCCACTTGCCTTTCTTAAAATCGACATTGCTTTACGAGTTAATTCATGCATTTCAACTGATTCATCTTTTGTGATTGAAGTGTAATCAGCAAAATGTCTAAAAGGTGCAATTAATAAATGACCCGCGTTATATGGATACAAATTTAAAACAACGTAGTTAAGTTGTCCTTTAAATACAACTAATGAATCTTCTTCAGTTGCATTCGGGGCTGAGCAGAATGGACAACTTTGTTCGACAGTTCCATCTGAACGAACATCCGATAAATATTGGCCGCGATGTGGTGTCCACAAACGAATCCAAGCATCAGGTAACCCAGTCTGTGGAGTATTCATTTAAACCTGAATTCGATTTTCAATTGCTGAGGTAATTTTCTTTATTGCGTCTTCTATGGGCACCGAGTTTTCTTGAGTTCCATCTCGAAATCTAAATGACACAGCATTTGAAGCAACATCTTGATCACCAGCAATTAACATGAAAGGAACTTTTTGAGTTTGTGCATTACGTATTTTCTTTTGCATTCGATCATCGCTTGAATCTAACTCAACTCGTACACCCAATTTTTTCAATTTATTTATTATTTCTTCCATGTACGAGTTATGAGTCTCAGCAATAGGAATAGCTACTACTTGAACAGGTGCCAACCAAACTGGAAAAGAACCCGCATAATGTTCAAGTAAAACTCCGAAGAATCTTTCAATTGAGCCAAATAACGCGCGATGAATCATTACTGGTCTTTTAACTTGACCATCTTTATCTTTATATTCCAATTCAAATTTTTGTGGCAATTGGAAATCAACTTGAATTGTACTCATTTGCCAAGTTCTACCAAGTGCATCTTTTGCTTGCACGGAAATTTTTGGTCCATAAAATGCAGCACCGCCCTCATCCATTACAAGAGGAATATTTTGGGCATTGGCAGCTTTTCTTAAAATTTCAGTTGCTTCAGACCATTCACTATCTTTACCTATAAATTTCTCTTCATTTTTTGTAGATAACTCAAGGTAAAAATCATCTAAGCCAAAATCTTTCAAAAGATTCAAAACGAATTTCAATAATGAATCTAATTCGTTTGGCATATTTTCTAAAGTTGTATAGATGTGAGCATCATCTTGGGTCATGCCTCTAACACGAGTCAGACCATGAACAACACCTGATTTTTCATAGCGATAGACACTTCCAAATTCAAATAAACGAATCGGCAAGTCTCGATAAGATTTGGGCGTTGATTTATAAATTAAATTGTGAAACGGGCAATTCATAGGTTTCAAATAATAATTTTGAGCAGGTTTTTTTATACTTCCATCATCATTAAACTCAGCATCAAGTTGCATTGGTGGAAACATTCCTTCTTTGTACCACTCAAGATGTCCTGAAGTTTCAAACAATAAAGACTTAGTTATATGCGGTGAATAAACAAATTCATAACCTGCTTCTTCATGCTTTTTTCGAGAGTAATCTTCCATGATTTTTCTAATTACTCCGCCTTTTGGATGAAACACGGCAAGTCCAGAACCTATTTCTTCTGGAAATGAGAATAAATCTAACTCCACACCTAGTTTGCGATGATCTCTTTTTTCTGCCTCAACTAAAAATTCTAAATATTTTTCAAGATCTTCTTTGCTCGCCCAAGCTGTGCCATAAATTCTTTGTAATTGAGGATTCTTCTCATTACTTCTCCAATAAACTCCAGCTGTTCTCATTAATTTGAAAGAACCCAAGTATTTAGTTGATGGAACATGTGGTCCACGACATAAATCAGACCAAACTACACTTCCTGAACGAAAATCTATGTTGTCATAAATTGTTAAATCAGTTCCGCCTATTTCCATAACTTCATCTGTTGGATTTCCTTTCAAATCAATTAGCTCAATCTTGAAAGGTTCATTTGACAACTCAGTTTTTAAAGACTTTTCGTCACTTACTCTTCTAGAAAATCTTTGTCCACTTTTAATAATTTCTTTCATTTTTGATTCTATTTTGATTAAATCTTCAGGAGTAAAGTTATCTTGAACTTTGAAGTCGTAATAAAAACCATCTTTAATTGGTGGTCCAATTCCAAGTTTTGTTTGAGAGTTAATACTTTGAACAGCTTGAGCCAAGATATGAGCGGTGCTATGTCTAATTACGCTTAAACCTTCATCAGAATTGGCTAATACTGAATTTACTTCGTCACCATTTTTCAGTGAGGTTACAAGATCTACCAATCTTCCATTTAGTTTGGCAACTACAACATTTTTATCTTCTTTAAATAGATCAATTATGTTTGAGTTTTCTGCAATAGAAACATCCTTGCCGTCTACACGGACTTTGATGTCACCCACAAAAACCTCTTTCGATTATTTAAATCTTTGCTTTAACTTAGTTATAGGTAAAACTGAACGACCGTTATTGCCACTTACTTTTGTCAATTCCACTAAGCCTTTGCCACAAATTACTACAGGCACTCCATTATTTAGTTTCCAAATTTTTCCTGGAGTTCTATTTACAATTGTAGGGTTATCTTTACTTACTTTTGCGTCAAAAATTCGTATTTCTTCTTCTGCTAGAAAACTTTTTGCTCCAGCATAGGGATAACTTGAAGCATGAATGTGTCTAACCACTACTTCGGCAGGTTTGTTCCAATCAATTTGAAAATCTTCTTCGTCTCGCCACAAACTATATGTAGCGATTCTATGATTTTGTGGTTTTCCACTAACTTTTCCACTTTTTTCTATTTGATAACAAACTCTTCTTAGAAGTTTTTCAATCAAAGAAGAAATTATTTGCATTGCCTCTTCTAATTTGATTGGATATTTAATGCTTTTTGATTCTTGGGCAACGATTGGCCCTGCATCGACTTCGTCATTTGCAATAAGTGCTGTGGCGCCAATTCGAGTATCTCCATTAATTAATGCCGTTAACAGTGGATTGAATCCTCTATATTTTGGTAATAAAGAATCATGAATCACAATAACTTGAGAGTAATTAGCTTCAATTAATTTTTTCCAACCGACAGCAATTGCTAATTCTGAAATTCGACCAGGATCATTCAAAGTAGTTCTAATATTTGATTGTTCAAAAAGTTTCACCATTGCTTCAAGTGGGTCATCCACAGTGCCTGTATCTGGAGCTAACGTCACATTTGAGATAAGTGATTTATGATTTTCCAATAAAAATTTTGCTGCGGCAAAACCTTTTACACCGCATAAATAAAGATCAACTTTTACATCACTCACGCATCAAATACTACACTTACAATGATTTAAGAAAGATTTTTTATCTTGGAAATCTGGTCCAAACCCACCAACTAGCGATAAACGTCAAAATTCCAAAAACTGTGAACATGACATAAATCCACCAAGCAGGTTTTCTGCCAGCAATTTTTGCTCTTTCTAATCTGACTCTCAAAGGTGCTAATAAATTACTTGCCCAAGCAAACTCAGTTGCTAAAGTTACAAATCCCAAAAAAATTAATAACCAACCCGGTCCTGGTAAAACTAAAAGCACTAAACCCACACCCACTAAAAAGAAACCAACAAAAAATATCGCAGTTCTCCAAAAAGCATTAGCAATTCTATTTGCTCTAATTGTTGCTCTGATAATTTTTATCGGACCTGTTGGTCTATCACCCATAACTTAAGCGTAATTCTATTTGATGCTTTATACAACTTTGGGGCTAGATGTCACTACTTGTTTACTTGCAATTTCAAACAAATTTGCACACTTTAATTCTGTTTCTAGCCATTCGCTCTTTGCATCTGATCCCCAAGTAATTCCAGCACCTGTTCCAAAATATAAATAATCCCCGTCAATCCAAAATGTTCTAATTGCAACAGACAAGCTAGCTCTTTGTGTAAAGTTATCGATCCAGCCAATCGTGCCACAATAGATTTCTCTATTTGCTCGCTCAAGTTTTTTAATTAGTTTTAATGCACTTATTTTTGGCGCTCCTGTTACTGAACCTGGAGGAAAAGTGGCATCAAAAATCTCTTTCCAACTGGTTTGTGCTTTTAATGTTCCTTGGATTGTAGAAACCAGATGAACTAAACCAGGATGAGACTGGACTTCGAGTAATTTTGGCACTTCTACACTTCCGGTTTGGCAAACCCGAGATAAATCATTTCTGACTAAATCTACGATCATGACATTTTCTGCTCTATCTTTTTCAGTCAAGTCTGTTTCTGTTTTTCCAGTTCCTTTTATAGGTGATGAATAAATATGATCTTTATCGCGTTCTAGAAATAGTTCTGGTGAAGCAGAAGTAATTAAAATATCCTTATTGAGTCGTTCATGACTTTCTTTTGAAACTTTTATCAGGCTTGAATAAGGGGCAGGATTTCCAGTTTTTAAAAGTGAAAAAAGACTCTCTATGTCAAAGTCTGTTTTGTTAATTTTGGTTTTAAGCACTCTACAAATATTTGCCTGGTAGACATCGCCCAGAGCTATATGGTCTTTTAATTTATTAACAGCATCAATATATTGATTTTCATTTAATGATGATGTCCATGAATCTTTATTTATTCCCCTCCATTGGTGGTTATGTTGTTTGTTAATTGTTAAATCTTTAAATTTTAGAAGTAACCAAGATTGTTCAAAGCTTCCTATTACTACCCAATAACCTGGTTCACTTAGTCTTTCCAGATCAACTGTTACGTCTAATAAATTTTCAAACCTTTTATCCCCAAACTCTGCAAATGCAACCTGAGTTTGCTGAAGATTTTTTTCATTCATAACTTGAGAGATTACCTTCGTTTTGAGTCATTCGATACTCGGCGCAAGCCTGAATTCTGGCTTTCAGGTATCTTTAATGGGTACGAATCAATATTTAATTGTCCAACTAATAAATATTGGTAGTTACGCGGACGTAGCGCAGTTGGTAGCGCATAACCTTGCCAAGGTTAGGGTCGCGGGTTCAAGTCCCGTCGTCCGCTCGAATAATTTAAAAATATTTTTTTAAATTAAATTACGGTGGAGTGGCCGAGAGGCGAGGCAGCGGCCTGCAAAGCCGCGTACACGGGTTCAAATCCCGTCTCCACCTCAAAATTAAATATTGGTCGGTTAGCTCAGTTGGCTAGAGCGCATCCTTGACATGGATGAGGTCGGAGGTTCGAGCCCTCTATCGACCACAATATAGAAATAAAATTATTAATAATGTTGTTAATATTTTTACTTATTTAACTTTTGGAAGATTCCAACCTTGTTTGATCGAGATTGAGCGAACTAACACAATTAGTAATCCAGAAATTAATGCTACTGCTTCATTTGGTAATGAAGTAGGTTCTAAAAATACGTACACAAGAGCACCTATTGTGCAAGCAGTTCCAATTGTTTCGCGATGTAACAAAATAGGTTCAACTCGACACAGTACGTCTCGAATTAAACCGCCAGCAACCGCAGTCAAAACTCCCAGAATTAATGCGGCAAAACTTGGAACATTTTGATTTAGTGAATATTCAACACCCGAAACTGTAGCTACTGCTAAACCTAAAGTGTCAAGTGCCAAAACAAATTTTCCAACTGGTTTAGTAATTCGAAGCGCGATAGTTAAACCAACTGCAACAAGGATTGATAAGAAATACCAAGGCTCTTGTAACCAAATTGGTCGTTCTCCAAGAAATACGTTTCGAAGCGATCCTCCTGTTAAAGAGGCAACAGTTGCTATTAACAAAATTCCGCCATAATCCATCTGACGATCTGCTGCTACTCGAGCTCCTACTAAAGCAAATGCGAATGTTGCAATTATGTCCAAGATTTCAATCATGGGATAAATGTATAAGTGGACTTACTAAAAAAGTGGGACAAACATAGGAATTTGTTAATAATTTTCAATAAATCAAGTTTTGCTGAACATTCTTCTACATTTTTCAACTAAATAATTAAAATTTTCTAGATATCAAAAAAGATATAGATTTACTTATCTTTGACTAGTTCGACCAATAATTTAGTGTCCACTTTCCAATCGTTTGGGACTTGTATAGTTTTCTTGTTCACTTTGTAACCAGATAATTCCTTTTTTAACCTTTTAATATTGTGTGTTCTCCACGGTCCTATTAAAAGATGATTCTTTAAATAAGAAACTCCAATTAAGTACTCTTCTCCTTTTTTTAGCATTGG
>CAZZKM010000005.1:22915-47397 GCA_964655115.1 uncultured Bifidobacterium sp. | reverse complement strand
GCTTCTCGTTTAGGGGATAGAGCTAAAGGCCATCAAGATGCAGGAGCTACATCTTTAGCTGTTGTGCTAAAGGGATTTGCTGACGGAGTTAAAAAAGGTTAGTAACAAATTTAAAGGACTAGGTTAAAAATTTTATGAAAGTTAACCTAGTCCTTATTTTTTTGTCAAGAATATTTTTAACTCTAGGCTTGATATTTTCTATTCTTTACTTTCAAAATATAAATTCAAATGCAACAGTAAATTGTGACATTTACACAGAAGCTGATTTAGTCAATGCTTTTGGTGATCATGTTAGGTCTGCACAGATCAATGCATGCACAACAATTACATTAAAAAATAATATTACTTTAACTTCAAATTGGACTTCAGTTGGACAAATCGCAATTTCTTATTTCACTGGGACAATCGAAGGAAATAATTTTACGATTTCTGGCTTAATTGCTTCTCGAGGTTTAATTGCAGCAGCAGATACTGCAACTATTAGGAATTTAAAAATTAGATCTTGCACAATTAATAATTCATCTTCAAATATTGTGGGTGGATTAGTTAGTTATGCCACAGATCGAACTCAAATTACTAATTCCTCAACAGATTGTGCTGTTACTGGTTCATCACAAGCTGGAGGATTAGTCGCAAAAATAGATGCTTCATCAACTATTGATAATTCTTTTGCTACAGGAGCAATTACTTGTGATAACTATTGTGGGGGATTATTTGGTTATGCAGAATTAGCTACTATCCAAAATTCTTATGCAGCTGGTGCTGTAAATGCAAAATATGCAGCTGGTGGATTAGGTGGTGACATTAGTGGGTCAACTTTATTTAGAACTTATGCCACAGGAAATGTCACTGAAATAAATGATTTATCAACAACTGTGCAACTTATGGCTGGATTAGTTGGGGGAGCAGGTGTAAATGGAACTACAAATTCAAGTGTTTCTCAGTCTTATGCCACGGGAAATGTGAATGCCCCAAATGGAAACTACATAGCAGGATTAATTGGTCGATGCTCTGGACAAAGTGCTTCAAATTTGATGACGCTTCAAAATAATTTTGCTTCAGGAAACGTCACAGGTAAATGGCAAGTTGGAAGTCTTTTTGGAGAAGCTACTTCTTTAAATGTGATTAATTCTTACGCTTCAGGAACAATTTCTCACTCAGGTGGTGCAGGTGGAGGTTTATTAGGACAATCTGGTGGAAATTTAAATATTACAAATACGTATTGGAATTCAACTCCTAATTCAAGTTATTTACCAGGACTTTTTGGTGAGGCAAAAATTGCTGATGAATTAAGAAATATTTCAACTTTTAATTCTTGGAGTATTGAAAGTGTTTGCAGTGTTCCAACAAATTCAATTTGGGCAATTTGTGCAAGTTCGAATAATGGATTTCCATTTTTAATGTTTACTTTAGGTTCTGTTAATACCGCAGATCATGTTTGGATTGGAGCATCCAACATAACTTGCCCCGAAGCAAATCCTTGGGTTAATGAAAAAAATGAAATAGCCCATGAAGTAATACCACTTACTTCAAATGAAGATAATTTAATTGGAAAATTTATTTTAGAAAAAGATTTAATAGAACTTGGGGAAAGTGGAATTTACTTTGATGCTGTATCAAAAGTTGTTGACACTACAACTTATGTGTTACCAGATTTTGGTTGCAGTGACAGATTTCTTGAATATGAATTAAACAAACCTATTCAATTCATAGTTGGTGGATTTACTTTGCAGTCAAATGCTCACGGTTTTATAAAAACTGCAAATGGTAACTGGCATGACTTATCCTTTATTACTTTATATACAGACACAGCTGCTTTTTTGCATACAATTCAATTTATGCAAAAAGGCCAATATTTATTGGTGATAACTGAACAACCTGATCTAACTCAAGGCTTAATCCCAACTTATGGATTTAAAACGGTCAGATTTTTGATCAATATTTCTTAAATTTGCTCTAGCAAAACAACATTTTAGATCAAGGTTTTTTAATTGACTTAGTTTATAGTTAAAAATAGTCAGGCTAAGGAGATTAAATGTCCAAGATTGCACATATGGTTGAAACAGGTTTATTTAGATCAAGATGGTTGTTAGCTCCTATGTATGTAGGACTTGTTGGCACATTAATTCTTTTAGCGATTCGATTTGTACAAGAATTCATAAAGATAATTACTCATTTTGGTGAAAAATCTGGACAAGAATTTATTTTAGATATTCTTGCATTACTTGATTTAACACTTTTAGCAAACTTAATTTTGATTGTAATTTTTGCAGGATATGAAAACTTTGTTTCAAGAATTGATGCAGCCCATGATTCAATTGATAGACCACATTGGATGGGCACTATTGATTTTTCTGGTTTAAAAATTAAATTAATTGGTTCTTTAGTAGCAATTTCAGTAATTGAGCTGTTAAAGGATTTCATCGAATTATCAGGGGATGCCACAGTTGGAGAAGGCACTAAATGGAGAATATTTATTCACTTAACATTTGTGGCAAGTGGTGTTTTATTCGCGTTAATGGACTGGATTGCTGACAAAAGAGATTCTGTAAACATAAGTGCTAAATAAATTTATTTAACTGGAATTAAAATATCCATTTCACATTTTTTACTCGTAGGAATATATCTTTCGTCATAAACTTCTAGATGTGGAGCATTTCTCATTTCCATTTTTGTGTTAGGAAACCATTCTGTATAAGCCTTTAAATAACTTGTCTTTAACTGATCCATACTTCCTCGGTGGGTATATTTAACATATTTTCCATTTGGAACAACAACTGATTTAAATTCCAAACCGGGAGCAACTCCACGATTGAATTGAACACCAGCCATATATTTGATTTTTCCTGGATATTGATTTTGATCCATGGCAACACTTACGCCAAAAGTAGTTCCTGAAACTTTTATACCTAATCGAGGAAATACTGCCCAAAATTCTTCCCATAAAGCAGCAATTTCATTTGAATCATAATTTGCATTAGGCATGATTATGGAATCTGTGACTAATTCAAGACCTGCAATAGTCATCGATGGTAATTCAAATGATTTTACTTTTCTTTTAAACATGTTTGGATTCTATGTTAAATGTCTATATGATTAGGTGAATGAAAACTAAATATGTATTTTTGAGTGTTGCAACTTTAATCTTGGCAGCATGTGGCTCATCAACAGAAGTTACATCATCAGAAAATCAAACTGAAAACTCTCAAGAAGTTGCTCAAGCTGCTCAAGATCCAGCAAATGCCGGTTATTACATCGATGGAATTTTGTATACCTTAGTAAATGGTGAATTAGAACAACCAATTGAAGAATCAAATCTGGTAAATAAATTTAAACTTCTTGATTTCAAAGCAACAGGTGATTTAAATAAAGATGGAACAGATGATGTGGCAGTGGTAATTACAAATGACACTGGGGAATCTGGAACTTTTTATTACTTATCAATTTTTACTTCAGGAACCCAAGTAGTAGAAAATACTTATAATTTTGGAGATCGAGTAGTAGTCAAAGATTTAACATTTGCTGATGGAAAATTTCAAGTAACTTATCTAGATAGAAGCCCTGATCAAGATATATCAAATGAGCCTTCTATTGAATTTAAAACTATTGCTGAAATGGATGAAGAGAATTCAAGCTTTGTATTTAGTTGCGTTGATGATGCAGGTATTTGTTTCTAATTAACCTAAAATACTAGCTGCAGAATTTAAGATTCTTAAAATACTAGATCGCATATGATTCATATGTTCAATAACTGCAGGCTCAATTGCTTTTAAATCTTGATTAACAATAGCTTTTGCCAATACTTCATGTTCTTTTGAACAGGTTTCTAACCTATTTTCATATTGTGCAGATCTAGTCCAAAATCTTTGAATTTTTCTTCTCGTAACTAACGCTAAATCAGAAACTGTTTGATTATCAGCAGCTTGAATTACTAAATCATGAAATTTAGTATCTGCTTTACTCCAATTATCTCGATCATTTTTTTGTGCAGCTGAAATCATTTCTTGGGTAACTTTTAGTAATTCTTCTTTCTTTTCTTTAGTTAAAGTTTTAGCAGCCTTTGTAAAAAGATAAGTATCAATAATTTGTAATAAATCACATGCTTCTTCAACTTGTTTAGGAGTTAAAAGAGCTACTGTAAAGCGAGAAGAATCTGTTTTAGTTATTAATCCTTCTGCTTCTAGTCTTTGCAAAGCTTGTCTAATTGGGGTTCTAGAAATGCCAAGTTGTGTGGCTAATTTATTTTCACTAATTGCCGAATTCGAAGGAATTTTAAATGAAGTAATAGCTTCAACTAAATAGTCGTAGGCATCAGTAACTAAAGATGATGCCTGCGACGATTTAGTTTCAGTTTTCATATTTAAACTCTGTCAACAAATTCTCTGTTAGTCACAGTTACTGGAACTTTAGTTAATTCCAAAACTGCTTTAGCAGTGTGTTCACTTAGTCTTCTAAATGCTTCTTCACCTTTTTCAATTGTTGCTCTCATTGGATTTCCAATAGTTCCAGATTCTACGAATTCATGGTGATCCATTGGGAAGGTGAAATATTGATAACCTTCAAATTCCACATCTGGCATTCCATCATTTTTTTGAAAACTCTTTGGTAAAAATGCTGGAATGTGTGCTTTTTCTGGATAGGCCCTTTCCATTCTGACTAAGTCTGGGTCATAAGCCATATCTTGTGAAGTTTCTAATTCAGATGAATGCCAACCTGGAGTTTCTTCTGGTGGATTTTCCATTAGTCCTTGTAAAACTCCCACGTAGCGTTCCATGTATGGACGAACAAAACCAATGAGAGCTCCAGTTTCATAACGTAGTTTTCTTAATACTGGATCTACAACTTTGGTATTTGAACCATGACCATTAATGAAAATGATTCTGTTAAAACCATGATGAATTAATGAACGAGCAACGTCATACATCAAGTTAGTTAAAGTGCTTGCTCTAACTGTGATAGTTCCTCTACCTTCACCTGGTAAATGCATATGTTGTGGTGAATAACCTGTCCAAATAGGTGGAGTGTGAAACACAGCAATTGCTTCTGAAACTCTTTGAGCAACTTCAATTGCAGTAATGGTGTCTGTGTAAAGAGGTAAATGTGGACCATGTTGTTCAGTAGAGGCCATTGGTACTAAAACTGTGTCTTTATCTTTTAAATATTCTTTAATATCAACATAACTTAATTCAGTCATGTCCCAGGATCTAAATTTTGCTCTAAATGCATCATCCCCAGTTGTTAATCTTTGAAACTTTCTTATTGGATGTTTTGCCATTTATTTCTCCTTTTCTAAAAGGTCGATAAAGAGTTTACCGACCGCAATTCCAAACTCAGGGTCATTAACGTGATATTCAAGTTCTAAAACTTCAATATCTTTTCTTAAATTAGTTTTCATTTGATCCATAAATCTTTTATCAGCTGCTGGATCAAAGAAAACACCTCCTGGTTTATTAGGAATTGAAATTCCCTTTGTTGGTATAGCAACTTTTACTGCACCTTTTGCTTCATTTAAAGAATCAGCAAATTTTTTACCTAACTTTTCCATTTCGTTTCCATCAAGTCTTACTAACCAATATTCAGGATTGTGGTTATAAAGTGGTCGATCTTTTAAATTATCTGGAACTGTGTTTGCATGAAACACCACAAAATCAACACAACCTGGCACCACTACTTGGGGAATTCCAAGACGACCTGCCACTTTTAATCTATTTTCATTTGCCACATGTATGCCGCCCACTAAATTTGCAGCCATTTCATTTGTAGTGAAATCAATAATTCCTACAAATTGTCCAGCTTCAGCAAGTTCTTCCATTGCAGGTCCACCAACACCATTGGCATGAAAGACAACTAATTCATAACCTTTTTCTTTCATTAAAGGTTGCATTGCAGTAATTGCAGTATTGGTATTTCCAAGCATTGTGACAGCAACTGCTTTAGTTCCAGGTTTTGGTTTTTGTAATTGATGACCCTTTTGTAGCATGCCATAAACTGCTGCAGCTGCGTTATCAAAAATTGTTTTTGAAATATCGTTTAATCCTAAAATATCTACGATCGAATGCATGGTCATCATGTCAGTTGTGCCCACAAGGGGTGCAAATTCATGTTTACCTGATGCAATTGGTGAGATAACTATTTTTGGTGCACCAATTGGTAAGGCCATTAATGCAGCAGCTGTCATTACTCCACCTTCTGCACCACCAATGCCAATTGCTCCTACAACTTCATTATTTGAAACCATTTCTTTAACTTTTTTAACTACAAATTCACGCATTAGTTCAACAGCAGCACCGCGAGATCCTGCGTTTTGAACTTTTTCAATTGTGGTGCCACCAAATTGGGCAAGTTGTGCTTTAGAAAAATCAGGAGTGATACCTACTGGTTCACCTAAAATTCCGACATCAATTACGTAGGGATTGAGTCCGTATTCTTTTAATTTGTCTTTTAAATAAGCAACTTCGGGTCCTTTAGTGTCAAGTGTGCCAATTACCAGCACTAACTCTTTCACTAAAGACTCCCGAAGTCGCTAAATATTTTTCTCTTATTAATTAAATAAGAGGTAGTAGATGATCTGAGTTCTCTTTAACCAACCAGTCATAAAATTCTTCAGTAAGAATTGATGAACCGTGATCAATGATGAACTTCAATTGTTCTGGATCGATTCCTGGTGGATTCATATCCAAAGCATTTTTGAATTTGTTTGCTGGAGTTCTATCTATTGGAGCAACGAACTCTGCAGTTAAGGCACCGTCATAACCAATTTCTTTCAAAGTGGCTACAACTTTCTTCCAGTCATAATCACCGTGACCTGCTGGCATACGGTTGTTATCTGCAACGTGGAAGTCGTTTAGTTTCTTTCCAGCTAAACGAATTGCTGCATATAGATCTTCTTCTTCAATGTTGATGTGGAATGCATCTAAGCAAACACCACAATCTGGTCCAGTTGCTTCAGCTAAAGCAAGTGCTTGTTCGCAACGGTTAATGAAGTAAGTTTCGAATCTGTTTAGAGGTTCGATTGCAAGTTTTACACCAGCAGCTTGTGAATGAGCATAAATATCTTTCATGCCTTCAACTGCCCATCTCCATTCTTCTTCTGGAGATGCATCTGGAGTAATTTTTCCTACAGTGGCAGGAACAATTGTCATTTCTGTTCCATCAAGTTCTTTCACCATAGTGATGCAGTCTTTTACATACTTAACACTCATTGCTCTTTTTGCTTCATCTTTAGCAACAAGATTTCTTTCACCAAGCATTAGAGTTACAGAACCCCAACACTTTAAGTTGTATTTCTTTAATAAATCACGAGTAGTTGAAGATGGGAACTTTTCTGGTTCACCACTGATTTCAATACTCTTGTAACCATATTTTGCTAGTCGGGCGATGGTTGTTTCCAGCGGCTCGGCACGCATCCAGTTATGCATAGATAAATGCATTGCTTTTCCCTTCTAGTAACTAAGTCTTAGTTACTAAACCTTTTTAATTCGTAGAACCCGGCGGACCAAATCCAAGTTTTCCTGGATTCATGATGCCGTTTGGATCCCACGCTTTTTTCAAACTCAACATGAATTCCCATGCTGAGCCATGTTGGTCTTTCATGAAACGTCCTAGTTTTAAACCAACACCGTGGTGTTCGTTTAAGGTTCCTCCGTTTTTCAAAGACGCATCAATTGCTGCATTCCATAAATCGTCATGCAATTTCATCGCTTCGTCAATATCTGCAGGTGGGTTATCTACATAAAAGCGGTCATAAATCATGCCGCCCCAAGGAAACCAGTGAGAAAAGTGTGCGGTGTATCTAGCTTTGTGGTGAGCAAACTGCTTTTCCACCACTTCTTTCTTGGCTTTATAGATTGCTGGCAAATCATTGAACTTGGCACAAGTATCGGTAGTGCCATAAATCATTGGTGGGGCAGGAATATTGCCATGTTTAAATGGCTCATATTTCCCGTCCCACCAGTTTTGACCTACTTCAGGTCCGTGTGGTTTACCGCCCACACCTTCACAAATTCTTTGAATTTCTTTACTTTCTAAATCTGTTAATGATTTTGTGCCATCACACATAATCACCATTAATACTCCTTGCACACCAAGGTTTAACCAACTTGAAAGTTTTGCAGTATCTGCTTCGTCGTATAAACGAATAACTGCAGGACGCCATCTTTCTGTCATTATTTTTCTTGCTGCTTCAATTCCAGTGTTTACATCTTTAAATCCGTAAGAAAGAAATACTCTTGATTCAGGTAATCTTTCTAAACGCATTGCAGCTTTGGTAATTACCCCAAGTGTTCCTTCACTTCCAACTAAAGTTTGAATAATTCCAGGACCGGATGCATGACTTGGTACTGGAAGAGTTTCAATTACTTTTCCATTTGCCATTACTGCTTCAATTTGTAAAACTAAATCTTCTGCTTTGCCATACTTAGTTGAAACAACTCCTGAACCTCTTGCAGCTAAGCATCCACCAATAGTTGCACCAAAAAAATGTGAACCAGGATAGTGCGGCATGGTTAAACCTTTTGCATTTAAAACTTTTTCTAATTCAGATCCATCTAATCCTGCTTCAACTGTGACAATCATTGAGTTTTCATCAATGTCAACAATTTTGTTTAATCTTCTTAAATCAAGTGCGATTCCACCATAAAGAGCAAAAGTTCCAGATTGAGTTCCTGAACCTCCACCTCTTGGAATTACTGGCATTCGATATTCATTAGCAAGAGCAACTACTTTAGAAACTTCTTCACTTGATTTTGGTGAAACTACTAAATCTGCAATTGGCAATTCGTGATTTTTAGAAATTAAATATTTACTCATCCAAGACCAGTCACTTGCTTGCTCTACTCTTTTTTCTTTGTCCAGCGTTACTTGGTCATGGCCCACAATGGCACCTAGCTCGCGAGCAATTTGGCTAATTAAATATTGGCTTCTGGTTTCGTTAGTCATGAAATGTCTGTTTATCCCTCATCTTGGTATGCAAGTCTGTATACAAGTATGGACATTACTGGGTGATAAATAGTTTGGTCAAGGATTAATTTCGTGGGGAAATCACACTATATATATGCAACAAAAATTAAAAACCTAGTTTCAGAATATGAAACTTAAGATTACTTGTTTAAAGTCTTAACTAACTCTCTACAAAAATCTGGAATATCTGCAACAACTCTTCCCCAGACTAGGTTTCCTTCACTAAAAGCAGCTTCATCAACCCAAGTAGCACCAGCATTTACTAGATCATCTTTTATTCCTAAAGATCCAGTTGCTTTTTTACCTTTCAAAATATCTGCAGACACTGCTAATGATCCACCATGACAAATAATTCCAATAACTTTATTTTGTGAATTAATTTCTTTAATTAAATTAATAACATTGTCATATCTTCTTAATTTATCTGGAGCCCATCCACCGGCAAGAACTAAACCTTTTAAATCATTTGCTTTTAAATCTGAAATTAAAACATCAATATCAATCTTTAATCCATTTTTACCAATGATTTGTTTTTTATCTAAGCCAGCACTAACTACTTTGTAACCATCTTCTTCTAAACGCATTCTGGTTACGTGATATTCCAAATCTTCAACACCATCTGCTATTGGAAATGCAATTGTTCCTTTACTCATTTTTATCCTTTTTGTTGTTCTTCTAATTCATTAATTCTTTTTACTTTAGGCGCACTTGAACTTTGTTCATCAAATTTGTAATCAAGCCAAGGCTTAATTAAATTAAGTGCTAATTCACTGGCAATAACTCTTGCACCCATTGTTATTACTTGACAATTGTTACTTAAGATTGCTCTTTCTAAAGAATATGGATCTTGCACAGTGGTTGCTCTGATTCCTGGAACTTTATTTGCAGATATTGCCATACCAATTCCTGTGCCACAAACTAATAATCCACGATCTGCTTCACCATTTGCAATTTTTGTAGCAAGTGCAAAACCAATATTTGGATAATCTGTTTTGTCATCAAGTGAATTAACACCTAAATTAATTACTTTTTCAACACGATTATCTTTTTCTAAATAATTTTTCAAAATTGATTTCAATTCAAAACCCGCAAAATCTGAACCAACAGCGATTTTGTACTTTTTCATGTTTTCCATTTCCTGTTTTACCTGGGACTTGTGGGATGAAAGTTAAGACTTCAACTATAACTAAGAGGGGAATCCTGTTATGAAATCGTTACGTAAAAACCCTCTTTTATCTTGACGTAGGAGGGTGTTTTGTCCAAGGATAGGGCGTAAGACCGACCACTCCTTGGTCGATCTTTTTTGAGAAGGAGCTCACTTGTCAGAAGAGACAAAAATGAAGCTTGACCGTCGTCGCCTTATTAAGGCTGGCGCCGCGGCAGGCGTTGCAATCCCAGCAGCAGGTCTGTTGGCAGCTTGCAGCAGTGGTGGAAGCGATTCAGCTGAAGGTGGAACACCAGCAGCAGATTCACCACTTTATGGCAGTAACGATACAAATATGCAAGGAAAAACAATTGACTTTGCATACTCACGTGTAGCTGGATGGCCACCAAGCGCTGCTCCATTTACACAATGGGCAGATTTCCAAGCACTTGCTAAGGAAAAATATGGTTACACAGTTAACGATATTACTTTCATTGAAGCAGGTTTCGGAGAACTTTTCCAAAAAGTTTCACCAACATTGGCTTCAGGATCACAAGATTACAATCTTTTGATCGTTGACTCACAATGGTTAGGTGCATTGTCAGAACCAGGTTGGATTGTAAAGGCAGACGATGTCTTCGCAGCAAACCCAGAACTAGACATTGAACCATTCTCAAGTTTGGTAACAAACACTTACCAGGTATATCCAGACGGTTCAGGAATTCGTTGGGGCTTCCCACAAATGCCTGATACCCAAGGTGTTTTCTTGCGTAAAGACTTGCTAGAAAATGCAGACGAACAAGCTGCATTCAAAGCAAAGACTGGTAAAGATCTTCCAACAACATATGAACAATTGGAAAACTTGGAATATAGCGATCTTGTTGAAATGATCGACTTCTTCCATCGCCCAGACAAGGGTCTATATGGAACAGCAATCATGTATTCAAAAGAATACGATTTCTTCAGCTGTGCATATTACCCATTCGCTTACTCAACAGGCGGAAAAATTTGGGATCCAGCAACTTCAGATGTTTACGGAATTTTGAACTCTGATGTAAACGCAAAAGCTATGGATGAATTCGTTGGCTTGATGAAATATCAACCAGCTGACGCAGCATCTTTTGGTATCGGTAGCATCCTTGACATCTTCAACACCGGAAAAGCATTCTCTGCTTGGCAATGGCTAGCAGTTGGTGCATTCATGGGTGGAGCTGATGCAGTTGTTAAACCAGACATGGTTATCTCCATGCCACTTCCTAAGTGGAACGGCCAATTAATTGGTGCAATGGGTGGTCAACCATGGGTTATCAACGCATACAACGATGACGATCACATGAGAGTCGCAATTGACGTTCTCAAGTGGTGGTACACCAAGGAAACTCAAGACAAGTTCATCAAACAAAACGGTGGCTTGCCATGGAGCAAAGAAGGCGCAGCAAACCCAGAATATTTGGGAGTTGCACACTATGTGAAACCATTCCTCTACATGTTGGAGGAAGGACGTTCACAAGACTTCTGGCACTTACCTGAATACGCAGAAATGCTAGCTGTACAACAAGAAGCATTCAACGGAGTTGCAACCGGAACGGTTAAGACTTCAAAGGAAGCTTTGGAATACGCAGCTGCTAAGCAACAACAAATTCTGTTCAACGCAGGTCGTACCCAGACCCCTCCACCAGACAATGTGGACTCTCTAACTCTCTAAGAGTTAACAGAGAAAAGTCATTTGTGTTGGTGTCCCCTTACGGGGGCACCAACACAACTTCTATGATTGTCGTCAAATAAGTTTTATTTAAATTAGTTAAGGGGATTTCTTTAGATGGCCAAGAGTGTTGAGACTCTAGAAAAGTCATTCAAGGCTACTGGTAAAAAAGTAAATCCAGCAAAACAAAAAAATTTATTTTCTTGGGGACTTTTAGCTCCAGTTTTATTCTTCTTTATTTTAATGAGCGTTTTACCAACTATTTGGATGTTTGGTTTAGCATTTTATGATTACACTTTAACTTCAGCAAAAAAAGCTCAATTTATTGGTTTCAAAAACTTTTTTGATTTTTTAGCTAACCAACAGTTATCTGGTGCAGTTTCTAGAACATTTATATTTTTAATTTGCGCAGTTTTATTACAAACATTTCTAGGAATATTAATTGGTGTTTTGTTTTGGAAGAACGATAAAATGCCAGGTCGTCGTTTAGCTTTGACTTTATTTTTTACTCCAATGGTTGTGACACCGATTGCAACTTCATTATTCTGGAAATTTATTTTGGATCCAACACTTGGAATTATTAATTATTTTGCTGAAAGTTTAGGTTTTGCAAGATTTGATTCTTTGACTGATCAAGCACTTGCGTTTCCAACTTTAGTTTTAGTTGACACTTGGATGTGGACTCCATTCATGACCCTGATGACTTTGGCAGCATTAGGTTCAGTACCTAAAGCAGAATTGGAAGCAGCACAAGTCGATCGCTTGCCACTACATCGTTTAATTGCAACAGTTATTTGGCCTCATGCAAAATTTATTTTAGGTTTAGGAATTTTGTTAAGAACTATTGATGCTTTCAAAACCATGGACTTGGCTTACGTTATGACAGGTGGAGGACCAGGAGATAGAACTGAGCTAATCGCAATATCTTTGTATCGTTTCGCCTTTAAGTCTTTTAAATTAGGATATTCCTCAGCGGTATCAGTATTTTTGATGTTTATCGCAATTGCTTTGACTTCGATTTATCTTTATATTTTGAATGCTAGAAAGAAGGCTGAGGAATAAATGTCAGATCAAATATCTTTCAAGCCAAAACGTAAATCAGGTCCCATAAAACTTGCCACTATTGGCGGGTGGGCTGTTTCAATCTTTTTCTTCCTTCCAATTGCTTGGATTATTTCTGCTGCTTTCAAACCAAAAGGTGATATTTTGGTTTCTCCACCAGTATTTTTCTTCAAACCAACCTTAACAAATTTCATCGATGCAATTAGTTTCGAACAAACACCGACTTATTTTATTCACTCTATTGTTTACTCATTTGGATCGGTAATAATTGCAATTTTTGTGTCTTTCTTAGCTGCTTATTCTTTCTCTAGATTTAAGCCGGCTGGAACAGACTTTTTAATGTTCTTATTACTTTCCACAAGATTCGTTCCTGCGGCAGCGTTTGTTATTCCATATTTTCAATTATTTAACCTTTTGAAATTTAAAGATACTTATGTTGGATTGATTGCATTTTATGCAATGTTTTCTATTCCATTCTCAGTTTGGATTCTAAAAGGATTTTTGGATGGTGTTTCACAAAGATTTGATGAAACAGGCTTAGTTTACGGTGCTTCTCGCTGGCACATTATGTTTAAAGTAATTTTACCTCAAGTTAAACCAGGTTTAGTTGCCTCATTTGTTTTCAATATTTTGTTTGTGTGGAATGAATTCTTATTCAACTTCCAATTAGGTGGGGCAAAAACATTTGGTATTCCAGTCGGTTTATTCACAGGTTCTACTAAAGGTGGAGCAATTGACTGGGCATTCGTTGCTTCCATTGGAACATTGTATGTTTTGCCTTTGGTAATTGTTATTTATGCATTTCAAAAATACTTACTTGTAGGACTTACCTTTGGAACTGTTAGAGGTGAGGTATAAATGGCGACCGCTGTAAAAACTAAAAAAGCACCATTTGCTTCAAGAGTTCAAAGAATAAATATTTACCTGTTGCTTGCAGCACTATTGATGTTGGCTCAACAATTTACTTACACAATTTATGTTTGGGGCTTCAGATTACTTTTTGTAGTGGTTACAATTCAAGTTGCTCTGGGAAATATCAATCCAGATTGGGATGGCAAAAAAACTTTAAAGAAAACATTAGTGATTCTTTTAATTATCGTGGTAATTTTTGCATTTTCAATCGTAGTAACTCCGTATTTGATTGAACTTGGTAGAGCTGCGAAGAAATACTAGAAAAAGGAAAAATTAAATGGCCCAATTAGCTCTTGATGTCAAAGGCTTATCAAAGTCTTATGGCAGCAAAGTAGTTTTGGATAATTTATCCTTTACTGCCTCAATGAATGACTTTTCTGTAATTTGTGGAAAACCTGGAAATGGTAAGTCAGTTTTAGTTAGAACAATTATGGGTCTAGAAACTGTTGACGCAGGCTCAATTGTGGTTAGAGGAAAAGATGTCGCCCAAGTTTCTGCTGGAGAAAGAAATATTGGTTATGTGCCCCAAAGCTTTGCTTTATATCCTCACTATTCAGTTCAGGAAAATATTGAATATCCACTTACCTTGTCAAAATCAAGTGATGCTGAAAAGAAAGAAGCAGTTGAAAGAGTATCTGAACTTTTAAGAATTAAAGATTTATTGCAAAAAAAACCAGATCAATTATCTGGTGGTCAAAAACAACGTGTGGCTATTGCTAGAGGATTAGCTAAATCAACAGATGTATATGTTTTGGATGATCCACTAGTGGGATTAGATTTTAAACTTCGTGAAAGATTAATAGATGATTTAAGAAAAACTCAAGAAGAATTAAAAGTTTCCTTTGTTTATTTAACCTCAGATCCTTTAGAAGCCTTATCTTTAGCAAGAACGGTAATGATTTTGGCTAATGGCAAAATAGTTCAACAAGATTCCCTTGATGTTGTTTATGATGCACCGAATTCAATTGCCAGCATGAACTCCCTTGGTTTTCCTGAAGCAAATGTCTTGCCAGGAGATCTATCTGGGACAACCTTTACTTCAGTGCTTGGTCAAGTAAAAGTAAAAATGGATAAAAACGTTTCTAAAGTTGTAGCAGGAATAAGACCAGAAGGCTTTTCCATAAGCACAGGATCTGGAGCAGTAGATGCCAAAGTTGGATTAATGGAAAATCTTGGCTCAGAATTTGCCGTTTACTTTAATGTTAAAAATACAAATTTAGTAACTGTAGTTTCAAGAACTGATAATGATGCCTTAGCAAAACTTAAATCAAAAACTGTTTCAATAACTTATAAACCAGATGCCGTGGTGTTATTTGATGAAGAGACTGGAATGAGAGTGGGCCAAGGAGTTTCTCATGTATGACATTCGTTTAGAAAACGTCACCAAAAAATTTGGTGATTTTACAGCTGTTAATGATATTTCTTTCACGATTCCAAAATCATCTGTAACGGTTTTACTTGGACCATCTGGATGTGGAAAAACTACTTTAATGAGAATGATTGCGGGATTAGAGTCACCAACTACTGGAAAAGTTTATTTTGGTGAACATGAAGTAACAAATGTTCCAACAAGAAGACGAAATATTGGAATGGTTTTCCAATATCCAGTTATTTATAGAAATACTTCAGTAAGAAAAAATCTAGAATTGCCATTACTTTCTGAAAAATTATCTAAACAAGAATTAGATAAAAGAGTGGATGAAGTTGCTGAAATTCTAGGCTTAACAGATGTTTTAAAGAAATTTGTGGAAGAACTAGATAATGGAACTAGACAAAAAATTGCGGTGGGCCGAGAAGTTGCTCGTCAACCAAGAATTATTTTGTTTGATGAACCAATTACCAATATTGATTTGACCTCAAAATTAGAATTAAAACGAAGTTTGAAGGAACTTTTTGGTCGCCTGCAACAAACAATTATCTATGTAACACACGATCAAACAGAAGCAATGACTTTGGCTGATCAAATCGCTTTGATGCAAGATGGGGTGATCACTCAAAGTGATTCACCAAAAGTAATTTATGAAAATCCAAACTCCCAATTTGCTGGTTGGTTCCTGGGTAATCCTGGTATGAACTTTGTGCCACCACAATTTATAACTGTCTCAGGTTCAAAAGTAACGTCAAAGATGTTTTCTCAAAGTATTGATTTAGGCTCTAAAGCTTCTCAAGCAGATACTTTTGGGGTTAGAGCAGAAGGAATAAATGTTTCTAACACAGAAGTTAAAGGTGGAGTTAAGGCAAGAGTAACCCGTAAGTCAATTGGTGCAGGGGGACAATATTTATTAGATCTTGCAGTTGATAATTTGCTAATCAAGGCAAGGGTTTCACACAATATTGGACGAGAAGCAAAAGATTCTGTCTGGACCACAATTGAATCTGAAAGTATTACTTTCTTTAATAAATCTGGTAAGGCGCTCTGAAAACTTCAAATTGTAAAAAATTACAATTAAAGTAAGTGATAAATATGTTTTACTTTGGCACTAACACAAAACAACAATTAGATATTCAATCGCATGAAGATATTGTCGAAATAGCGTCTCTATTAGCAAAAACCAATAAAGATACTCAATTTTTTGTTTTGCCCACAATGCCGTTAGTTCGAGAACTAAAAATGGCTTCCCATGGCACAGGTCTTTGGGTAGGTGCCCAAAGAGTTTCAGGAACACAAAAAAATATCACAGGAAAAATTTCTGCTCAATTATTAGCAGATTCTGATTTAGATCTTGTAATGGTTGGTCATGCTGAACGAAGAGCTTTTGGAGAAGATAGTGATGCAGAAATTATTAATCAATTAAAAGCTTTAATTGAAGTTAGACTTCCAATACTTTTTTGTATTGGTGAGGAACATTTAGAAAATGATAAAGTGAAAAGAAAAGATTGGTTTAAAAAGCAATTAGTTGTTTTAAGAGATCTTTTTATTGAAAAAGCAATTATCGCATATGAACCTGTTTGGTCTATTGGGGAAAAAGGCACTCCTGCACAAGCAAATTATGTTGAGGAATCTTTTGAATTGATAAAAGAATGTTTGAAAGAATTAGAGAGAAAAGTTGATAATTTCCCCCTTCTATATGGAGGAAGTGTAAACATGGAAAACGCCAAACAACTAGCCTCGTTAGATAATTGTGATGGATTATTTGTAGGAAGAAGTGCATGGAGCAGAGATGGATTTAGAAATGTTTACGAAAAAGCACATTCTGGCTACAGGTCAAGAATTTAAAATTTAAAAATGTTTGTCACTGCACGGGTTTTTTCATTAAGTCATCAAACTCCCAGAGAAAACGGGATTAAAGCAGCCAAAGAAGCTTTAGCTGCTGGAAGAGCAGTGGTATTTCCAACTGACACAAGCTATGCAATTGCAGTTAGAGCAATGGATGAAAAAGCGGTCAACTTATTGTGGAAAATCAAAAATCAAACTCCAAAAACTCCTTTGACAATTTTTGTTTCAAATATTTCCTTGTTACATAAGTTTTGTGCAGGGATAACTGATGAAACAAAAAATAAATTCTTAAATTTTTGGCCAGGATCTTTGACAATTATAAATAAAGGTTTGAATAATTTGTATTGGAATAAAAGTATCATCCCTAATGTTGTTTCTGTTCGAATGCCGCTTCATCCAATAGCTACTGAAATTATGGGAGATGAAGAAATTCTTGCTACAACATCGCCAAATAAAGCTGGTCAAAGTTTGGGGACAAATATAGGTGAGATAAAAGCACAATTTGGAAATGATATTTCAGTTTATTTAGATGCAGGTGAATTAAAGCCTAATTCACTTTCCTCAATATTAGATTTAACTACCGAATTACCAGTTTTAGTCAGAGAGGGAAGTATTTCATTGGAAGATATTTCAAAAGTTTTTTCAAATGTTGTTAAAGAAATCGAAGAATCAACGGGGGATAAAGAGCAAAAGTCCAGCAATTAAAGTTGATATGAGTGCTGAATATTCAAAAGCTCTTTGATTTAATTTTTTCATAATTTTTTGTCCAAATAGTGCACCCATAATGACAAATGGCGCAAGTAGAAGAGCTAGAAAAAGTGTTTGTTGAGTAATTATTCCAAGATGAGTATTGAACGGAATTTTAGAAGTATTTATTATAAAAAATAACCAACTATTAGTTCCAACAAAAGTTTGCATGGGAAGCTGCAAGTGTAATAGGTAGAGAGAAAAAATAGGGCCAGCAGAATTAGCTGTCATCGTCATTATTCCTACTAAGACTCCCATTAATTGAGCACTTAATTTACTTCGTTGTTTAATATTTAATTTTTCATGTTCTGCCAATTTTTCATGTTTGAGTCTTTTTCTTATCTCATAAATTGCAGTAAAAATTAAAATAACTCCAATTACATATGCTACTTCTCTTGAAGTTGACCAAGATAAAAGAAAATATCCGATCACCATTCCCACAAAAACTGATGGCAAAATTCTTGCCACAATATCCCAACGGCCCGCTTTTCTAAAAGCCAGTAACGCCATCACATCACCAAGTATTAGTAAAGGAAGAATTGCTCCAACAGATAACTTTGCTGGAATAACTAGGGCAAATAAACCCACTGGCATTGTGGCAGCAGCAGGAACAGATGATTTGGCTAAACCTATGACAAATACTGCAAAAGCAGCTATGAGAAAGCCAATAATTCCTAAATCAAGAGGAAGAACTAAGTTCAAATTAATCCAACAGGACGTTCAAGAGCTTCTTGAACGATTTGATCAATTAAATCCTCATATTTCATACCCTTTTCTTTCCAAGACATAGCAAAGGTTCCATCTTTAGCTAAATACGGTTGGCAATTAACTTCAATAACAAGTAATTCGCCTTCCTTATCAATCATCATTTCGATTTGGGCATATCCAGAAAGTTTCAAAACTTCAAATGTTTTTTGGGCGTAATCGTGAATTAGTTTTTTAACTTCATCTTCTATATCTTTTGCTTTTTCAAAAGAATACTTTTCTTTATTACTTCTTGCAATAAAATTAAATAATTTTTCAGATTTATCCAATTTTGTTTCAATTATTTCACTTGTAATAGTTTTACGCTTTGTATCTTCAATAATATTGCATTCAATTAATTTAACTGGTTCATGATATTTTTCAATTATTACTCTGCCATCAAAATTTCTGGCAATTTCAATATTTTTCTTCCAATCTCTTGGAACTCTAGTAAAAGTAATTCCAACTCCATTACTTCCTCTGGCAGGTTTCACAACTACAGGCATTTTCAATGCATTTGCTCTTGCCACACAAGACAATGGGTCTCTGCGCCAATTTTTATCATTAATAATTGAAAGAGCTGGAGTAGGAATTTCAACAGATTGCATTAATAATTTGGCTGTTGGTTTATCTGATGAAATTGCTGCACCTAAAGTATCTGATCCGACAAATCTTACAATTTCAGATTCAAGTAAACCTTGAATTGTTCCATCAGAAGCCCAAGCGCCCATCATTGTTGAAAAAACAAGTGGAGACTCAAGTAAAGAGCCAGGTGGCAATATAGAAACAGAATTAGCAGTAATATTTTTTATTGATTCATCTGTTAGTTCAAAATTTTCAGTATTTAAAGCATTTCGTAGGGAAGTAAAATCATTAAATTCGACCCAATTAGATTCCATCGTCATTCCATAGGCTTTGACTAAATAGCCTTTTGTTTCCAAAGCGTCGATCACATCTCTTGCTGAAAGGCAGGATCGATAATTTTCTGAGTTTCTGCCTCCGAGTAAGACGGAAACAATCATTTTTTCGCTCAAAGGGGGTGTTCACTACTCCTGGCTTTTACATTCTAGAAACCTATTTAAGGCCCTCTTAATTTTAGTGTTTCAAGTGCTACCCATACCTTGGTGGTCTCCTCTTTAGTATCTTTAAACCTAAGAGATTTACCTATTTAAAAGAAGGTCTAATTCTTGTTAGATATCGGATTCTTTGAATTATTAGTCATAGCCATTATTGGTCTTTTAGTTGTAGGACCTGAAAAGCTGCCTAAATATATTGCCCAAGGAATAAAGACTTTAAGAAATGTTCGAGATATGGCCACAAAAGCAAAAGATGACATTGTGGAATCAGCAGGAATTAAAGATATGGATTTGAAGAATTTATCGAATTTAGATTCAAAGAAATTAGCCGATAATGTTTTTGAAGATAAACCGGATTCAAAACCTGCTCAACAGAAAAAGTTTGATCAAGACGCAACTTGATAAAACTTAGATGTCAAATTTAACTTTAAATAAAAATAGTGTTCGGGCAGGAATTGCCACAGTTGGAATAATTGGTGGATTTGTTTCAGGTTATGGCGTATTAGTTCCTTTCTATATTGATAAATATCTTCTAGATATTGAAATTGGGGGAAGACTTTTTGCGTTAACTGGTTTTAGTGGACTTGTTGGAGTTTTTATAACTTCATATTTAATTGATAAAGTCAAAGCTTCTATTGCAGGATCTTTAGGCACATTTTTAACTGGAGTTGGAATATTAATTCTTGCTTTTGCTAATAATTGGAACACTATTTTATTTGGAGTATTTTTAATTGGTTCTGGTTTTGGTGCAGGACAAGTGGGGGTAAGTCAATTAGTTGTTGACATCGGTGGAATTGAAGCGGCACGTAGAACAAATAAAAACAATATTGCCTTTGCTTTGTCTTCAATTGTGGTGCCAATTATTTTTGGTTTACTTTTAGTAAAAAGTTACACCTTGCTGATGATTGCATTTGCCATAGCTTCATTTATTACTTCATTAGTTTTTTATTTCAATACAAAGGGAAAGTTAGTTCATAAACCAGAACATGAACATAAAAAAGCAAATCATAATTTTTCTATTGCCTTATTACTTTTAGGAATTTCAACCTATGTAGGTCTTGAATCGGCAGCTACAGGCTGGATTCCTACATATTTATTAGATAAAGGCTGGTCAACCTCTGAAAGCTCTCTTGGGTTATCAGTGTTTTTCGTAGTTCTTTTAATTGTAAGGTTAATAATTCTAAAATTTATTCATAATATTAATTTTGGATTATTAGTAGTGGTTTCAACACTATTACTAGTTCCAGCACTTTTTCTTTTATATGCAACAAGTTTTTATATTTTGGCCATAGTTCTTTTAGCAATATTTTGTGCTCCAGTATTTCCGATGGCATTTGCCTGGGTTGTAAAAATTAGTCCTGGTAATGCACGTATCACCGGTTTTATTTTCTTTTCCTCAATTTCTGGATCAATGGTTTTCCCGTACTTAATTGGTAATTACATGAATTCACTTGGCACAAGTTTTGCACCACTTTTGATGATGATTCCAGCAATCTTGGCGCTTATATTTTTTAGCCTTGGATATAAAAGCATCGTTTCAAACAAGGATTGACTCTAAAGTGATTTCGTGATATCATGATGTCATGAATAAGCAAACTACGGTAAGACTGCCACAAGATGTCGCAGAAGCAGCTCAAAAAATTGCTGAAATCAAGGGAACCAGTTTGAACCAATTAATCGTCCAAGCTTTAGAACAACAAATCGAAGAAGTTCGAAAGGATAAAAAATTTATGGACGAAGCTAAAAAACTAGTTCAAAGAGATAAAAATATTTTGGACAGATTGGCTAAATGAATTATCTGACCCTTGGTCAGGTAATGATTTTGGCAGAACTAGTCACTGGAATTGATACTAAAACTTTAAATTTAATCTCAAGAGTTGAATTACTGTCTTCAGCGGTTGAAGCTCCAAATAGTAGTTTTGATGGACAAGAATTCTTTGAAACTTTTGAATTAAAAGCAGCAGTATTATGTTCAAGGATTGCTAAAAATCATGCCTTACCTGATGGAAATAAAAGATTGGCTTGGCAATCTTTAGTTATGTTTTGTCGAATCAATAGTTTTGATTTGGTAACTACAGAAGATGATGCTGTTGAAACAATAATTAAAGTAGCAAGTGGTGAAATTAAAGAAAACGATTTAGCCAACTGGATAAAACAAAAGATAATTAATAAAAACTATTAATTATCTAATCGATTTCCACGGTTCTTCTTCAGCCACATCAACTAGTTCATATCCTGATTCACCTTGGGCAGGAGCTAGCACAACTTGCAAAGAGACTGGTTCACTAAAAGTATTAAATGAGCCATGAACGGTATTTTTTGGTACAAAAGCAGAATCTCCTGCTTCTAGAATTTGCTTATTTTGGCCAACCCATTGTTCAACTTTTCCTTTCAAAACAATGATGATTTCATCTTGATCAACATGTTTATGAAAGTTATGCATGCCACCAGGATCAAGTGTTACATCCATTACGACAAAGGTGGTGCAACCTGAAGCTTTTGGTTCAAGCCTATTTACAACATCACCCCAGTCAAATGAAGTAACTGGAAGTTCTTGTTTTTTATAGAATAATTTAGTCATTTTGTTTTCTCCTTTATATACTTAAAGATTTAAATCTCTTCATGTTTTCTGTCATAGCAATTTCAGTTGGCAGTCTTTCCATAGAAGAAGCACCAAAGAAACCTTCTACGTTTTTAGTTTTTTCTAAAATATATTTAGCATCTTCTGGTTCTGCAATTGGGCCACCATGACAAATCACAATTACTTCAGGATTAATTTTTTTAGCAACATCTGTCATTTCTTGAATTAAAGGAACACAATCATCCAAGGTAAGTGCAGTTGTTGCTCCAATCATTCCTTTAGTAGTTAAACCCATATGTGGCACTAAAATATCTGTGCCAGCTTTTGTCATTTGTTCAGCACTTTTAGCATCAAAAACATAACTGGCTGTTAATAAATCCAGTTCTCGAGCATTTCTAATCATTTCCACTTCTAAGTCGTATCCCATACCAGTTTCTTCTAAACCTTGTCTAAAGGTTCCATCAATAAGACCAACGGTAGGAAAGTTTTGTACTCCGGAAAAACCTATTTCTTTTATTTGTTTTAAAAATATTGGCATTTGTCTAAAAGGATCTGTGCCACAAACTCCTGCTAGCACTGGAGTTTTTTTAACTACTGGTAAAACTTCTCGAGACATTTCCATCACGATTTCATTGGCATCTCCATAAGGCATAAGTCCTGATAAAGATCCTCTTCCTGCCATTCGATAGCGACCAGAGTTATAAATAATGATGATGTCAACGCCACCTTCTTCAGCACATTTTGCACTTATGCCAGTTCCTGCTCCTGCTCCAATGACAGCTTTTTTATTCTTGATTTGAGTTCTTAAATTATTTAGAGCATCTACTCTTTTTATAGCTGGCATTTTCTCTTCTTTCTATTTGAGCAAGGAAAGTAGTTTAAATGCTAGTGCATCACTAAATTCTTGATCATTGATTGCACAATTTAGTTCCACTAGTTCCACATTTGGTTTGAGGTTTTTTCTAATGGTTGAAAAAAGTGCTTCATCTGCTTCTTGGTCATAAAAGACTTGACCTTTGGTGGCAATCGCAGAAACTCCTAAAAGGGGAAGCATAAGAGTAACTTTTGAAGTTGATTGATTTAATTTTTCACAAATATCAAAAGCTATTTTTTCACATTCTTCAGCAGTTGTTCTCATTAATGTGACATTTTCATTATGCACATAAAGATTTCTGTTTTTAAATTTTTCTGGAACAGTTTCTTTTGGTCCAAAGTTGACCATATCTAGAGCTCCAACTGAAACTACTTGTGGAATTTTTTTATCTCTGGCAGCAGTTAATCGGGTTGGTCCTGCAGTTAAAGTTCCACCGACTATTTCATCAGCTAATTCTGTGGTTGTGACATCAAGACTTGCATTAATAAATCCTTGTCGGATTAAATTTTCCATACTTTTTCCACCACTGCCGGTCATATGAAAAGTTATTACTTCTAAATCATTTTCTTCCAATATTTTTCTGGCATTTGTTACACAAGTTGTAGTGACACCAAACATGGATGCAGAAATTAGCTTTTTATTATTAGTAATTTCAACTTTTTCTCCCTTGATCATGCCAATAGTTGCATCCACAGCATTAGCAATAACTTTGGCAGAAATTGAATTAATTCCTGCAATATCAACAACGGAGGCAAAAAGTGCCATATCACTTTCCCCAATAAATGAGGAAGCATTACTTGCAATAAGGGTTGAAACTAAAACTTTTGGGATTCCAATTGGTAAATTTCTCATCGCAAAAGAAGAGATGGTGGAACCACCACTTCCACCTAAGGCAAATACGCCATCACATTGATTCTTTTTAAATAGATCTTGCACAATTTGGTTAACACCTTGTGTCATTACTGAAACTGCAAATCCACGATCACCTAAGTTTTTTAAAGTAGCTAATTCCTCACCACCTGCACGGGCCACTTCTTCATTTGAAATATCAGCTTTAACTAAAGAATTTCCAATAATTCCTGCATCAATAAGAATTGTGTTTAATCCAGCTTTTTTAAATCTTTCATTAGCAAATTGATACTCCACACCCTTGGTATCGAGGGTGCCGATCAAAATCACAGTTTTCAAGACTTTGACTTTCTACTTTTTGGGATAAGTCTAGTCTTAAATTAGCGACGAAGAAATATCCTGACCAAGCGCCAGATCCTTTGTAAAAAGGTTCGTGATTGAACTTTCACGGGTACTTTCAATACTTTGTTTTCAGGGGCTTCATCTGGAGTCATAACTTCTCGCAAAGCTGGACTTGATTCATCTAAGGAATCAGCCATAATTTCTAGATTAGAAACTATAGAAATACTTCTAACTAGATCATCTTGAGTTAATTCTTTATTACTAATTAAAGCTG
>CAZZKM010000005.1:0-22815 GCA_964655115.1 uncultured Bifidobacterium sp. | reverse complement strand
GCTACTGCTTTTAAAAATAAATCTTCTGCTTCATCAACTTCTTCTAAAGGTGACCATCTAGCAAAAGCTTTTGCTTCTAAAGCTTGTGCTTTTAATTTAGGTATTTCTTCCACAAGTAATCTTGCTTGGGTAAGCCAATTACTTGCATTTATTTGATTAAGACCTTCATTTAACTCTTTTGACATAGTTATAAATAAGGCTGATATTTTCTTGCCCAAATTAGTTAATTGATCAAGAGTTCTTCCCGCTGGAGTTTTAGCGTGAGAAAAATAGGAGAAAGCAATTGCTACTCCTGCTCCAATTAAAGTTGACCCTAAACGATGAATTGCTAAGTTTTGATCAAGACCAGGCCCTATAACAATTAATGCAGTTACTGGAACGTTTACAGAAGCTACTTCACCAAGTCTTAAAGCTCTTGCTACTACTGCACAAAATAAAACTGTTGTTCCAATTGCTAAAGATCCAAAATCAAAAAAGTAAACAGTTGCTAAAGCAACTGCTGCACCAATTGCTGTACCGATGATTTGGCCAAAGCCTTCACGAACAGATTTATACATTGAGATTCGAATACTTAAACTACAAATAATTGCTGCTACTAAGCCACCATTTTCAACTAAAGCATCCCCTAAAAACCAAGCAAAACTTGCCGCAATTGAAGCGACTAAAACTTGTCTAATCCAGGCTTTTCTTTTGACAAAGATTTGGATTAATTTAGTTTGCTTTAATTTCATAACTTCAATTCTATTATTAATTGAATTTGAAGTTAACTTTGATATAAATCTCTTTTAAAATCTTTAAAAACATGATTTTTTGGACTTACTGTTTTATCTTGAGCAAGACTTAAATCTATGTCAGCGATTACTACTCCTGGACCTTTGCCCACTTGAGCAATAGGCCAGCCATCTAGATCAAGAATGCTAGAGGATTGCAGCCAATCAACATTTCTTTCTTTACCCGATCTATCACTTAAAGCAATCCAGATTCGAAAAGTTGCTGCCATTGACATAGCTTTTATTAATTCCATAGGACGAATTTCTTTTTCTGGCTTATTAAATGAACCTGTTGGCCAATTAAGTGGCACACATAAAAGTTCGCAACCTTTTTCAGCTACAAATCTAACTAATTCAGGTATTTCTAAGTCATAACAAATCATGGTGGCAATTTTTCCATATTTTGTATTTATAATTTCAGGATTTTTATTACCTTCTTCAAAATAGTTTTTCTCTGTATTAAATAAATGAATTTTTGAATAAATTGTCTTTATCTCACCATCTTCAATGATGACACTTTGATTATAAAATTTATTATTTATTTCTTGAGCAAATCCTGCCACAATAATAATTTGTTTTTCTTTTGATTCTTTTTGCCAAACTTCTAAACAATTATCATTTTTTAACATATTTCTTAATTCTTCAATTGTTTCAAAAACATAGCCAGTATTGGATAATTCTGGTAAAACTACAATTTGTGCACCTTGTTTTGCGGCATCATTTATTAATTTAACTGTTTCTAAAATGTTGCCAGGCACATCTCCAACTTGAAGATGTGCCTGGGCAACTGCTACTTTGACCAAATTAATTAGTGTTTAGTAGTTAAATTTCCTTCAGCTCTTGCCATTGATTCTTCTTTCTTCAAATCAATACCTTTGGCTAGAAGTAAATAAACAATTGCTGCAACTGGAAGGCCAACAAATATTGAATAGTCAACACTTCCCAAGCTTTGAGCAATTGGACCAACATATGGGGTTGTTACAAAGAATGGAATCATCACAACAATTCCAATCAAATATGCAAGGTTTCCGCGCCAGCCCCATCTGCCATAGATGCCATCTTTTTTGAATATTTCTTTGATCACATAAGAGCCTTTTCTGACAAAGAAATAGTCAATCAAGTTAATAGCAGTCCAAGGTGTGAATAGATATGCCAAGAACACTAAAGCATTTCCATAAAACACATTAAATCTTGCTTCACCAACAATTGCAGCAGTTGCCCAAACAGCAACACCCATCAAAATGACTGCAGCCATACGAAGTGTTTTTGTTGGCTTAACAGGTTTGAATGAATCAAGCATGGAAATTAAAGCTAATGATCCACCGTAAGCGTTAATTGCCATCACAGCAAGTAATCCAAGTAAGAGAATCAATAATGCAATTAATCCAAATCCATTAAATATTGAATCTCCCACTGCTTTAAATGCTGCAATTGGAGTTAGTGTTCCATCTGGTCCTGAAGCTAATGCTCCCATTCCAAACACCCACACACCACTTAATGCACTTGGTAAATAAGTCCATTTAAATGTTGGTCCTACACCAATGTTTCCTGGTAAATATCTTGAATAATCAGAAACATAAGGTGCCCAACCTAATTGGAAACCTGCAATGATCACAAACACTGTCATAAATGGTGCAAGTTGGAAATTACTTAAATCAAATGCACCGGCAGGAAATGATCCTCTAGTAATTACTCCTACAGAAAGTAATACAAGAACAATTACAGATGGCCATAACAAAATTTTGTTAACAGCATGTATTTGGTCATAACCATAAATTGCAATAACTGATGCAACTAAAGCAGCAATAATGAATCCAATACTAGTTGGAATACTTGGAATCAATGCATTAATTGCTCCACCTGACAAAATTGCATCAGATGTGTTATATGCCCAATAGTTAACAAGTGCAAAAATCCAAACAGTGATTGCTGCACCAATGTAACCAAATTGTGCTCTTGATTGAACTAGTTGTGGAAGTCCAAGTTGTGGACCTTGAGCTGAGTGAAACGCCATAAAAAACGTTCCAAATAATGAACCTAAAACAATTGCAATAAGTGTCCAAATTAAATTGGCACCAATTGACAACGCAACAACACCAGTTGCCATTGCTGTTAAATTCACATTGCCCACGAACCAAACGTTTCCAAGATCGCGAACTTTTCCGTGACGCTCTGAATGAGGAACCCAGTCAACAGATCTTTGTTCAACTGAAGTTGGATTACCAACATTTTTTGCCATTTATTCCCTCCCTAAAAGAGCCTTTGGCTCTAATTGGGTTAAAGGATACACCCGAATTTTGGGCTTTTTGTCACATTTTTAGTAAATAAATTGCACTACATTAATAGTCTTTTTTAACAATTTCCTCATACATGTGAGGCTGCCTGGTTTCAAAGAATGGAAATAGTTCCAACCAATCTCTTTTTTGGTCTAAATCTAAATCAGCAACTAAAACGCTTCTTTTATCTCTTGAGGCCTGGACTAAAAGTCTGCCGAAAGGATCAGCAATAAAAGAGGATCCATAAAACGTTATTCCATTTTCTATGCCGATGCGATTGCTCGCGGCCACAAACATTCCATTAGCAATTCCATGAGCAACCATCATTTGTTGCCATAAATCTTTAGTATCAAAGTTTGGATGATCTGGTTCAGAACCAATTGCAGTTGGATAACAAATTAAATCAGTTTTATTAAGTCCATAAAGTCTAGCTAATTCTGGAAACCACTGATCCCAACATGTAGGAGTTCCTACTTTTGCATTATTAATTTCAATTATCGGAGTTTTATCAGAACCATTTAGAAAATAAGTATCTTCATAATAACCTGCAGTTACAGGAAGGTGCGTTTTTCTGGTTTTTGAAACTAATTCTTCTTTTGGTGAAATTACAATTGCAGTGTTATAACCTTTTTCATTATTATCATTTATTTTTTCATATAAAGACATAATCACAAAAGCGTTAGTTAGATTTGCTATTTCTTTTGCAAAATTTATAGTCTCACCACTATTTAAATCTTCAGGTTGCCAATCTGGATTATCTTTTCTAGGAATACTGCACGCATAAGGATTTAAAGTTAATTCCTGAAATAAAATTAAATGAGGTTTTTCTTTTTTAGCCACTTCCGATAATTTTCTAAAAGATTCTTTTTGTTTATCTAGACTTAAATTCCACTTATCTTGGATGACGCAAAGCCTTAAATAATCTCTGTCTTTAGGCTTTTTTCTGCTGGGGGAGTCGAATTTCGTGCCCACACTGGAGATTAGATCTATATCCATTCAATAATCCTAATACTTATTCTCTTGTGTTTAAGAGGAATAAAGTAATAGGATTTAGTCCACTATGGCGACTAATCGAAAAGTTGGATTTGTAACCCACGAGTATTACTTTTGGCATGACACAGGAACCTACGCAGGAAGTTATAAACCAGGAAAATATATCCAAGCGGGTAAACATTGGGAATCCCCAGAATCTAAAAGAAGATTTAAAAGCCTTGTTGATGTTTCAGATTTAAAAGATGAAGTTATTCATATTGAACCAAGAATGGCAACTGTAGAAGAACTAGAAAGAATTCATAATCCAAAACATATTAAAAATATGAAAGAGCTCTCCGATAATGGCGGAGGTTTAATGGGCGATGAAGAATCAACCTTTGGCCCATTTGGTTATGAGATTGGTTGTTTATCAGCAGGTGGAGCAATAGCGGCTGCTGATGCAGTTTATAAAAAAGAAGTTGATGTTGCATATGCATTGATAAGACCACCAGGACATCACGCTGTGAGAGATCGTGGCATGGGTTATTGCATGTTCAACAACATTGGTGTGGCAATTGAACATTTAAGAAAAACAACTAACTTAACTAAATTTGCAGTAATTGATTGGGATGTTCATCATGGAAATGGAACCCAAGCAGTTTTTTATTCTGATCCAAATGTTTTAGCAATCTCCTTACATCAAGATGAGTTATATCCAAGACATGAAGGAAAAATTACTGAAACTGGTGAAGGTGCTGGTGTTGGTTTTAATATAAACATTCCAATTCCTGCAGGAAGTGGAGATGGTGCATATAGATATGCATTTGAAAATGTGGTGAAACCTGCCATAGATAGATTTAAACCAGAATTTATTTTTATAGCTTCAGGATTTGATGCTTCTTATTATGATCAATTATCACGCATGGCACTTCATGCCTACACCTTCAAATGGATGGCAGATGAAGTTTTGAAATTAGCTGATAAACATGCAAACGGCAGAGTGGTGGCTACACATGAAGGTGGATATTCAGAAGTTTATGTGCCATTTTGTGGCGTTGCAGTTTTGGAATCATTTTTAAATAAATCATCAGGTGTTCCTGATTATTTAGCAGAAGCTAGCGAAGCTTCAACTAGAAAAGATCAAAAATTACATCCTCATCAGAAAGAAATGATTGATGAGTGTAAAAAAACTCATAATTTGTAATCCAAAAGTATTAAAGTTATTCAATAATATATAAAGTTATCCACATATTTTTTAGCTCATTAGCAATAAATTTTAAAATATGTCAATCTTGATGTAATGAAAATATTATTCTTGAAGCCTAAGATTTCAAAGGATTTTGAATTAATTAATATTAAGTGTAAACTTAGAGACGTAATTTTTGCTCCTCACCTTGCGGGAAACCGTAATGGTGAGGCTTATTATTTATAACACATTTGAAGTCAAAAGTTGTAATTTTTTTAGATTATCAAAATATTATTAAAACAAGTAAACAATTTTTCAATCTAAATCAACTGACCCACATTAGTCCCACAGATTTGGGACAAATCTTATTAAATAGGTTTAAAGAGACGCGAGAAATTAAAGAAATCAGAGTTTATACAGGCATACCAAGTAAAAGAAGACAAGCAAAGTCGTATGCAAGTTTTAATAAAAGAATTTCTAAATGGAAATTAGATCCAAAGGTGACAGTTATTAGCAGACCGATTGCATATCCTTTGGGTTGGCCTAATAAATCTATGCCTGGAGATAAACCTCGCGAGAAAGGTATAGACGTAAAAATCGCAGTTGATTTCGTAACTATGGCAATAAAAAAAGAATACGAAATTGGAATTTTATTCAGTTTAGATTCTGATCTAAAACCCGCATCGGAATTTGTTTGCCAGAACAATTTAGATGTAAAAGCAGAAGTGATTGCATGGAGAACTAATCGAAGTCATCAGTTAAGGCTTGCATTAAGTGGCAATAAGCCTTTTTGTCATTGGTTAACTCGTGAGGATTTTTCTGGAATGCTTTTATCAAACTCGTCAACCTAAAAAGTGCTAAACTTAAAATATGCAAAAACCTTCGTTAACGGATTGGCGCTCTCTTTATCTATATGCAGTTTGTTTAATCTGCATCATCACCATAATTTTTACTACTTTTTCGTTAGTAGATAACATCATGCGCTTGGTTTATCCAAATCCTGCCTACCTTGATCCATACATGAGTCAACCAATGAAAGTTGATGTTGAGTTACTTAAACAACAACAAGCTCAAACTGAATTTAGAACAGGCATTACTGGGCTAATTGGAAACTTAACTGCTTTTTTGGTGGTAATACCTCTATTTCTTGTCCATTGGAGATTGGCTAACAAAAAGCCATCTAAATCAAGACGATAAAGTAAATATATGAAGTCACGTTTAGTCTTTATCTCTATTTTCTTAAGTTCATTATTAGTTTCTTTAGGTATCTTTTTTGGGTTATGGTTTGTCTCCGGTGGACTAAGTGATCGTGGCAAAAAAGGAATAACTGTTACAGGTTCTGCTCAAATTTCAGAAGTAGCAGATACTGCAGTTTGGTATATCTATGTAAATACTCAACTTCCATCAATTGCTGAAAGTGTTAAAAAAGTAGAAGCAGATACCAAAGCAATTACTGATTATTTAACTTCTCAAGGAATTTCTAGTTCAGAAATTACAGTTGGGGGAGTGTCCACATCAACAGCTTTTGAAGTAGTAAATGGTGCCCAAACTTCAAACATCATTGGCTATACCGCCAATAACAATATAAAGGTAAGAACTAAAGATGTTCAAAAAATAAAAACAGCTTCTGAAAATATCGGATCTGTTTTGCAAACAGGTATTGCTGCTTCTTCTGGTTCTCCTGAATATTATTTATCTGATTTAGCAAGTATTAGACCAAAAGTAATTGCAGAAGCTGTTAAAGATGCAAAACAGCGAGCAGAAGCAATGGTTTCTTCTTTAGGTGGAGAAATTGGAAATCCAATTTCTGGATCAAGTGGTTCTGTACAAGTAAATCCACCAGATTCAGTTGAATCTGAATATGGTAGTTATGACACTTCCACAATAGAAAAAAGTGTTAGAGCTGTTGTTTCAGTAACTTTTGAAGTTAATTAAATTGAAAAAATTTATTATTCTTACAACTTCATTATTAATTCTTACTGCTTGTTCTGCCACCTCAAGTGAACAAACTACTTTTGATAACTGTCCTAATTTAGATTTATCCACAATTGCAGTGGATGATACTTCTGCTCAATATTTGGATGAAGTGGCAAAACTTGTTCAAGAGTCAACAAATGAATTAATCGGCAAAAGTGAGAAAAATGTTGAATATTGCGCAGCTTTTGAGGGATTAGCTTATCGAGTTGCAGCAAGAGATGGCGAATTCTATGCTTTAACTATGGATTATTCACCAACCAGAATTAATGTGGAAATTGAAAAAGATATCGTCACTAAAATTAGCGTTGGTTAAAAGGAGTAATAATGTCAAATAAAACTAATTCAAAAAATAATACAAATACAATAATTTTAATAATCATTGCTGTGTTACTAGCATTTTTAGCGGGATTTTTAATTAACAACAGATCAAATAACAACAATATGGGATCGATGATGAATAACTCTCAAAATAGGGAATATTCACAAAATGAAATTATGTTTGCTGCCATGATGGTTCCTCATCATGAACAAGCTGTAACCATGTCAAAGCTAGCATTAACGAACACAACAAATGAAGAAGTTTTAGATTTGGCAAAAAGAATTAAAGCTGCTCAAGAACCAGAAATTGTTCAGTTATATACCTGGTTTGATGGTGGCTATTCCATGATGGATCATTCAGATCATGACATGGGTGGAATGTTAAGTGAAGAAGAATTAGCTAAACTTGCAACTTTAAAAAATAAAGAATTTGATCAAATGTTTTTAACTGCAATGATTGAACATCACCAGGGTGCTATTCGTATGACTCAAATGATTGTCAATAGTTCCAATATCGAAGTTAAAACTTTGGCCGATAACATCATAAATAGTCAAACAGCAGAAATTGTCGAGATGAAAGAACTGTTAGCTAAATTAAATTAGTGTTTGCAGTTGCAATTTGATCCGCAATGACACTTTGCTTCATTGGGAGCAACATCCATTGCGGGGCTTCTTCTAAAGAAGTTAACTGGTTTCAAAGTAAAACCTAATCTTTCAACAGGCATTACTGGCCAGTCTTCTGTTCGAGGAATATGGTTTAGCCCAAATACATACCAAAGCACCACATCCGTATTTTTTATATTTCTGTTTTGTTTTACATAAGTTGGAAGACCCTCGTCTTTTTTGCTTTGGAACGGATAATCTCCAGCTGGATATTTTTCAGAAGGATCATTTTTTGTGACCCATAAATGTTTATACATAAATCCAGCTCGTTGACCTATAACTGAATCTTTTGAAGCTAAGGGCATTGTATTTGTGTTATGAATTAATTTGTAACCAACAGGTTTATCTAAATGATTCTTTTTATTTTCATTAATTATTTTCCAATATCTTGATTTTTCAATATTTATTAAACTTGTTGCTTCACTTTCTTTTTCAAAAACTCTTTCACTTGTGACATAAGCTGCACCATGAATATTTTCTGGCCCCATGGGATGTGCTATTGAATCTACTTCTAAAACAGTATTTTGATTTCCATCAATATCTAAATCAAGTCGAGCACAAAAAGTGTGTTGATGATAAGGAGCCCATAATCCTTTTTCAATTTCTGTTGCAGAAGGATGAGGTTTTCCTGGAGTATCTGCAATTGTTAAAACGATTCCTGTTAATTTTGCTTCAAATTCAATTGATCCATCTTGATAGAAATACCAGTAGTATCCGTATTCATAATTATTAATTGTGACAATTGAAGAAATAACTAATCTTCTAGAACGTCTAACTTCCACATGACCATCGGTATCTACGTGTTTCCATAGAATTCCAAAGTCTTCTTCGTGTAAACAAATTGCGTTTTTAATAGTTCTCACATTTCCCTCAGGCTCTACTAAGGAAACATCTAAATAAACAATTTCACCTAAACAATCACAACCAAGAAGTAGTGAATTTGTGTAATTTCCTAAACCATATTCACCTGTATCAAAAGCATTTTTTCTATATGTTCCTTGGCTTGGATCTCCATAGGGAATTACTAATTCAGCAATTGACATTCGATGAGCTATTTTTCTTGTGTTTTTGCCATCTAAAAAGTTAACATCATGAATAGTTAAACCTTCTCTTTGATCAAAACCTATTCTTAAATTCCATCTTTCCCAATTTAATTTCCAACCATCTAATTTGAAAGAAACTCCATCTTTTTGAACAATTTCTAAACTATTTAACTTAACTTCACCGCCGGTTTGACTTAAACGATAATCACCTGGGGTTTGAGGAATGGGAGTTTTTTCAGTATTTTCAACACTAACTACTTCATAAGTTTTCAAATCAACAATTGCATAAAGTCCATTTATGGGATGGGCATACATGTTTGATTCTTTAGTTGGTCGAAACCACATTGGAGTCCAAATTAATCTTCGGCCATCATTTAAAAATTCTGGAATTTGAGCACCAATTGGCCAAGTTTCAATATGTACCTGATTTTGAGGATCTTTAATTCCTCTTTCCTTTAGCGCATTTATTACTTCGCTATTTTCTAAAACAGCTTTTATGGCATTTTTTGATTCAATACTTAATACTGGTGCTTTAGCATTTTCTATTTCTTTATAACTTAATGATTGACCATTTACAGTAATTATTCCTTCATACACTTTTGCCGTACTTGTATCTAAAACAGTTACTTTGGCACTTCTTTCGACAGCTTTATTACTTAACAAAGTTTCTTTATCAGGTTCATTTAGTTGCACCATGGCAAATAAATGATGGGGTTTTAGGTCCCAGACAATCTTTGAATTTTGCACCACTTTTTCAAGTTCGTGAGCGCTTAAGGGGTCTAAAGGGTGCATTATTTTTTATCATTTTCCTTTTCGTGAATTGTTTAATACTATTACAAGAAGAGCGTTTTTAGATAGTCGATTAAAGATTGGATCTCTTTTTGAAAAGATTTATAGCAGTATTTTTTACACTTATTCTAAGTTTTTCTTCAGTTTCAAGTTTTGCAGCAGATAATTCAGGTCCATCCACAAGTAATGATGCAACTACTACCGAATCTTTTGAAACAAAGCTAGAAAAAGCAAGAAAATTAGTTGATCAAAAAAAGTGGAAAAGTGCTATATCTGAATTAAAAAAGTTATCCAAAACAAATAAATCAAACGCTGATGTATGGAATCTATTAGGATTTGCTTCAAGAAATTCAGGAGACTTAAAGAATTCTGCAACTTATTACAAAAAAGCTCTAAGTATTGATTCAAAGCATTTAGGAGCACTTGAATATCAAGGAGAACTCTTTTTAAAGTTAAAACAAGTTGATAAAGCTAAAAATAATCTGGAGTTATTAAAAACTTATTGCGGCACAAGTTGTTCTGAATATAAGGATTTAGATAAAGCTATAAAAAGTTATAAGAAATAATATTTAAACTAAATTATTTGTTTTTAACTAACTTGCTTTTAAGTATTTTTCCAACGCAATTCTAGTCAGATCAGACAAAGACAATCCTTTTTGCTTAGCTTTCTGCTTTGCTAATTTGTGAAGTTTTACAGGCAGTCTCACCGAAACTCTAGGAGAGATAACTCCTTCTTCAGATAGAGATGGTCTTCCAGCATAGAACTGTTTGATATCTTCTTCAGATTCTTTTAAGGATTTTCTAATGTACTCATCAGTTATTCTTCTACCTTTTGAATCTCTCACAATTGTTTTTTTGAGATCAACATATGCAGATTTTCTAGCCATTTTTCCTCCTAAACAGTTTCGGCATGGCATGAATTACTAAGTAGTAATCTTTTAGTTCAACAGCGATTACTTCAAGTTCTAACCCTTTGAAATCATGACCTACCCAAATAACTTTTTGCTCAAAGAATCTTTTGGTTAAGTAACTGCCTTCATATGTGTTGATCACATACGTAATTCGTTCTCGACCAATCTTGTGTTTTCTAGAGGATTGAGCAAACTTGAGAGGTTTAAGTGGATCTCTTCTCAAGAATACTGTCCGACATAAATATAGCAGTTAGGTAAGTTTTTGTCCATAATCCATGATTAATGATTTAAAGACCACCAGATTTGGTAAAGGAAAGAAATTTTGGATGAACAAGGGTTGTGGAAAAGTTTTATTGAAAAGAGATAAAGAAAGAATTTTAGGAAATTGTCTTAAAATTTTAAACAGTTTGTTGGCGCATAGAATAAATAAGTGTTACATACTTTAAATATTAAAAGGGGCCAATTTCTTGGCCCCTTTATCAACATCGATGCTAATTGTCATTTCTGACAACCTATGTTTGCTTATTAAAAATATAAATTAATTGGTTTTTAAAGTCAAGTTGTGTAATCCAAAAGTATTACTTAAATTGTTTTCTTTATTGCTTTTGAAGTAAGGCCATTAGCACCAATTGCTACGACTTTTATTGTTGCTTTGGCGCTATTTTCTAAATCAATTGAAATATTTGGATCAGTTGTGGTTAAAACAATTGGTTTTCCAATTTCAGGAGTTATTGTTACCCGATACTTTTTAGCCCCAGCAGCCTTAACCCAAGAGGCATTTAAGGTGGTTGCTTGAAGAGCAACTTCTACCTTTTTAGGGGCTTCTGGTTTTGTTTTGATGGTAAATGTTTTTAAAACTTCTCCATTACTTGTTGAAATTGTGTAGGTGGCACTTTGTCCTGGCTTTGGATTAGCAAGATTTACTTCTCCTCCAGTTAAATTAGAGGTTTTCGTTTTTTTGGTGGTTTTGTTAAATGTTGTTAAGACTAAATCTTGATCTAAATCCCAACTAATTACTTTTCCATTTGAACTATTCGTGGTTGTAACTATAGGTAATTTGTTCAAGCCAGTTCCAGTAGAGCCACCACCAGTATTGCTAGCTACAGGGGTTACTGAAACTGAACTTGAAGCATTAGATGCACCGATGGCATTTACTGCTTTTAAGTAAATATTGTATGAAGTTGCATTAGTTAATCCAGTAATTGTCACTGGAGAAGAACTTTGAGCTGGAGAAAAGGCAGTATAGGTAGAACCATCTAGAGAATATTGATAATTAGTAATTGAACTTCCATTGGCAGCACCTGGAGTAAAGCTAATTGTTGCTTGTCCATCTCCAGCTGTGGCACTTAAAGCAGTAGGTGCAGCAGGATTTGTGGCATCTAGTGTTCTAAAAACTACAGAAGTATTAGTAATAGTCTGATTGCCACTTGCATCAGTTGTAGCACTTGATGAATCAACAACGTTAAGTAAGAGTTTTGTATTTGTCACATTTGTAAGTGGAGTGGTTGGCAAAGTTATTGTGGCTGAATTTGGATCATAAACACTACTTCCAACTACAACTCTAAAGTTTGTCATTCTTACACCGTTAAAGTCTCGATCTCCTGGTTGATTGCAATGTGCACAAGCATCACTTTTGTTTATTCCTGTGGTATTTCCGTTGTAATTTCTGGTATCTGTAAACACTGCAGGAGTTGGGGCATTGGTCCATCTGTTGTAACTACTTGTGGCTCTTACTCCATCTAGCCAAACTGTTTCTTTATTGCTTGCATCTCTTGCAACTGCAAGGTGATGCCAAGTATTTACTTGAATCGAATTTGCAAGAACGAAGACGGTTGCGTCAATACAGAAACCATCGATTTGAATTTCATTCGCACTATGAATATTTATACTTAAACCATTCCCGTCACCTACTCCGAGAAAAAATCCATTATCGATAACTGATCCCGTTTTAAAATAAGTTTCAAAAGTAAAGGCTTGGGATCCAAAATTAATACCAGGGGATAAAGATAAATAGCTTGATGCAGAGCCAAATTCAAGAGAGTTGTTATTGGCACCTGCTCCTGCAGCAGTTTCAGCGGAAGCAGAACTTGTATTAACTAGAAAAGAAAATATCAATGAAAGAGTGAAAAAAAGACTTCTTAGTGTATTTTTCACGAATCTCCTTTTTATTGTTGATTGAGTCTACAGGGGACTAGGTAAATTCGTACATTTTTAAATTTGTAAAAAAACATTTGTTTTTAATTTTCAAGTACTTTTACCAAGCACTAGCGTAAACACAACGATCGGACAAAAGGCGGAAGAGTCCAAAAGTCTTCTTTGTTCAAAAAATCTTGTATGAAGAGAAAGGTTATAGAAATGTTACAAATTAACAAAAAATAACAAAAAAATATTGCTTTTAGCGCAATTGGACGATATTTTGTGCTTATGTCAACAGATCTCCGTCGTAGGGCAATACTTACGAAGCTTAAAAACGCTGGGGAAGTCAGCATTGGAGATTTAGTAGATGAATTTGGAACTTCATCGATGACTATTCGCCGAGATCTTGAGTTCTTAGAGATGGAAGGTTTGGCAAGGCGAGTTCGAGGTGGAGCAATCTCATCTCTCGGGCGTTCTTTTGAACCACCTATCGCCTTAAGAGCAGGCATCTCAAATAAAGTCAAAGAACTTATTGGACGAGCCGCTGCTGATTTAATTCATGAAAATGAAACGGTAATAATTGATGTTGGAACAACCACACTTGAATTAGCTAAAGCATTGAATCGAAATTTGAAATTAACTGCAATCACAAGTTCACTTCAAATTGCTTCTGAACTTTCTACAAAACCAGAAATAAGAACAATTGTCACGGGTGGAGTTTTAAGAACGGGTGAAATGAGCATGATAGGAAATACTGCTGAAAATACTCTTTCAAGTTTTAATTGTGACACAGTTTTCTTAGGCGTAGGAGGAATATCAGCCGATAAAGGTTTGACTGAATTTAATTTAGAAGATGCACAGGTAAAGCAAGCGGCAATCAAATCATCAAGAAGATGCGTAGTTTTAGCAGACGCAAGTAAATTAGGGAAAGTTGCATTTGCCTCAGTTGCCACAGCCGATGAAATTGATGTTTTGATTACAGATGCTGAGCCAAGTAATCCAGTTATTCGAGAGTTAGAAAACTTGGGTGTTGAAGTTATCCATGTAGAACAAAATGAACAAATAGAGGAGAAATAATGTCAGATCGATTTAAGAAAATATTTCCAAATATTAAGAAACCATTAATTGCAATGGCCCACGTTCCACCACTTCCGGGGACTCCGTTATATGACGAAAAACAAGGAGTACAAGGGCTAGTTGATCAAGTAAAAAGAGATACAGAACATTTACTCAATGCTGGATTTGATGCTGTGATGTTTTGTAATGAAGGAGATCGTCCGTATCAATTAAAAGCTGGATTAGAAGCTTCAGCAGTTATGGCTCGAGTTGTCACTGAATGTAAACCAACGGATCGACCATATGGAGTGGATTTTCTTTGGGATGCAAATTGTGCTTTAGCTATTGCTGTTGCAACAGATGCATATTTTATGCGTGAAGTGGTGACAGGGGTGTGGGAATCTGATATGGGTTTATGGAATACAGACGCGGCTACCATTCTTCGAAATAGGAGAAATTTTTCTCGTGACGATTTAGCAATTTTTATGAATATAACCCCAGAGTTTGCCTCTCCAATTGGAACTAGAACACCTGCACAAATGGCTCAATCCACGGTTGTGTCGAGTCTGGCGGATGTAATTCTTGTATCAGGTCCAATGGCTGGAGCAGAACCAGAAATTAGTACGCTAGCCAAAGTTAGAGAAGCAGTTGATAAAAATGTTCCTGTTCTTTTAAATACTGGCGCAAAAGCCGAAACAATTGCAGATTATTTGAAGTATGCAGACGGATGTATCGTCGGTAGTTATTTAAAAGTAGATGGATATACCTGGAATCCTGTAGATCCAAACAGAGCTAAAAAGTTTATTGATAATGCGAGAAGTGCTTAATTTGGCTACTAAATATTTAATCGGAATTGACCTTGGCTCCTCTGGTGTCAAGGCAACTTTGATTGATGAATTTGGAAAAATTGTAAAGATTGCAAGTTATCCAGTTGATCTTTTTTCAAAATTTCCAGGTTGGGCAGAAGCAGATACCAAACAATGGTGGAGCGGCCTTAAATCAACAGTTTCAAAATTAATTGAAAGTATTGACTCTGTTGATGCTGTGTCTGCAATTTCTGTTGCAGGTATGGTGCCAGCCGTGATTTTATTAGATAAAAATTGCTCTCCATTAAGGTTTGCCATACTTCAAAATGATGCAAGGGCCACTGAAGAAATTCAAAATTTAAATGAAAAACTTTTTGATGTTGATTTATTAACTTTAACTGGATCTAAATTAACTCAGCAATCAGTTGCCCCAACTTTATTGTGGATATCAAAAAATGAATCAGAAATATTCTCACAAATTAAATATGTAGTTGGTTCATATGATTGGCTTTCTATTCAATTAGGGGCAAGTCCACATGTTGAACAAAATTGGGCAATCGAAAGCGGTCTTTATAATTGGGATAATTCACCAATTGACGAAGTAATTAATGCAACAAATATTAAATTTCCCGAATTACTTAAACCATTAAAACCTGGGATAGTTGTCGGAGAGATTACAAGCAATACTTCAATTGAGTTAGGTCTAAGTACTTCAACAAAGATTGTGGTTGGTGGAGCAGATCATGTTTTGTCTGCATATGCAGCTGGATTGATTCAAGAAGGAGATTGTTTAGTAAAACTTGGCGGCGCTGGTGACGTTTTAGCAGTCAGTGATAGCAAATTTCTTGACGAAAGACTTTATCTAGATGCTCATCCGGCTCCAAATAAATGGCTACCTAATGGATGCATGGCTACAAGTGGATCTCTTCTACGTTGGGAACAATCATTATTGAATAACGTCGATTTAGTTTCATTGGATAAAGAATCTGAAAACTCTAAAGCAGGTTCACTTTTAACTTTGCCTTATTTTTTAGGTGAAAAATCTCCACTTCATGATCCAAATTTAAGAGGAGCAATTGCAGGTTTACACCTTGGAACTACAAGAGCAGATATTCACCGTTCATTTTTAGAAGCTATTGCTTACGGTTTTAGACAACATATAGAAATATTTAATCAACGAGGGTTAAAAATTAAAAATATAAAGGTAACAAATGGTGGTTCAAAATCTAAATTGTGGAAGCAAATCTTGGCCGACGTGCTTGATCAACCACTTTCTCCGGTGGTTGATCATCCAGGCGCATCATTAGGGGCAGCTTTAATTGCTGGAATAGGTGTTGGAATATTTAAAGATTTTTCTATTGCGAATGAAATTTTAAAATCAGATGAACCTGTATTACCAAATAAATTTACTAAGGACATCTATGAACAAAGATTTAGTGACTATTTATTAATGGCTACAAAAATGACTGAAATTTCTCATTCATTATCTAGGGGAGCATAAAGTGGATAAAAAAGTAGCAGTTGTAACCGGAGCAGGTTCTGGAATTGGAAGAGCTATTGCAAAGGAATTAAGTGTAAGAGATTTTCACGTTATTGTTACCGATTTAAATGAGCAAGCAGCCCAAGAAGTTGCTACATCATTAACTTCTGCAAGAGCTATTAAATGTGATGTAACTAAGCCAGAAGAGAGTTTAGCTGTTGCAAATTCTGTAAAGAGTTTAGAAAAACGATTAGATGTTTGGGTCTCAAATGCAGGTGTGTCAAAAATGGCAAGATTCTTAGATATCGATGAAAAAATGTATGATTTCACACTTGATGTAAATCTAAAAGGTGTTTTTTTTGCAAGTCAAGCAGGTGCACGCGTAATGATTGAACTTAAATCAAAAGATGCACGAATAATTAACATAGCTTCAATGGCAGCCAAAGCTGGCAGAGTGCCGTTTTTAGCTGATTATGTAGCTAGCAAATTTGGAGTTGTGGGTTTAACTCAAGCGATGGCTTACGAATTAGCCCAAGATGACATAAGAGTAAATAGTGTCTGTCCAGGATTTGTGAGCACTCCAATGCAAGTTAGAGAACTTGCTTGGGAAGCAGAACTTCGCGGAGTAAGTCCAGATGATGTTAAAAAAATGTGGATCAATGACACTCCACTTGGAAGATTAGAACTTCCAGAAGATGTCGCCAAAGTTGTCGGCTTTCTTACAAGTAAGGATGCCGAATTCATCACCGGTGAAGCAATTGCAGTAAACGGTGGTGCATTTATGGATTAATTGGAAATTCCAATTTATCCATACGCAATAAATGAGAAGGGGTGTAAATGAGAAAGCTAAGTAAAGTAGCCAAGTTAGCAGCTATCAGCGCAGCAGTTGCTGTAGTTCTAGCTGGTTGCAGTAGCTCATCAGAAGAAACCGCAACTGATACAGGTGCTGCAACAGGTGCAGTAAGTGGAACAGTTCGCGTTTTGATGGAAGGTGTTCCAGACACTGATATTGTGAGCGGTTTGCTCGCAGAATTCAATGCTGAATATCCAGATGTCAAGGTTGAAATTGAAACTGCTTCATATGATCAAATGCGCGATAAATACGTTGCATCTTTCACTGCGGCAGAACCAACATATGACCTAGCAATTCTTGATAATCCTTGGGTTGGCGATTTTGCAAAAGCAGGATTTGTTAAACCACTTGATGATCTAATTGCAGCAACTGATGGCTATGACTACGAAGACTTCACCGCACCATTGCGTGCAATTGGTGAATCTGATGGACAAGTTTACGGCGTACCGTTTTATAACTACGCACTTGGACTTATCTATCGTTCTGATCTAGTAACTACCGAACCAGCAACACTTGATGATTTAGCAGCTACTGCAAAATCTTTAACAACTGCTGATCGTGCCGGTATCGCAATGCAACCTCAAAAAGGTTACAAAGCATTTGAAGAATGGGGTAACTATTTATTTGCCGCAGGTGGAACTCTTTACACAGATGGCAAAGTTAAATTAACAACTCCTGAAGCAAAGAAAGCTTTAGAAACATACATTGCGATGTACAAATCAAGTGCACCAAAAGATTCTCTTAACTGGGGATTCGATGATGCATTGAGATCTGTATCAAGTGATAAATCAGCAATGATGGTTTCTTATAACTGGATGTTGCCAACTTTAAATAATCCTGAAGGAGATTCAGGAGCATTAGCTGGCAAATTCAAACTTGCAACCATGCCAGGTGGAAAACAAGTTCTTGGATCTTGGCATTGGGCAATCCCAACCAATTCAAGTGCTAGTGATGCCGCTTGGGCATTTGTTTCTTGGATTTCATCAAAAGCTGGTGAAGCAAAACGCGTAACTGCAGGTGGCGCACCAACACGTACAAGTGTGTTTAGTGATGCAGCTGCAACCGCAAAAGATCCTGCTTACTTTGAAACAATTTCAAAGATTCTTTCAAATGCAGAACCGCTATGCCAGGGTTCAAATTGCGATGAAATGATCAATGCTGTTGGAACAGAGTTAAATGCTGCCTTTGCTGGTGAAAAATCAGTGGATGACGCATTAGCTGCAGCTGAAGAACAAGCAAACAAAATTCAAGCTGAGTAATAATTTTGTTTAAAGTTCTTCTTTAAAGTATTAAAGGAGTGGGAATGTCCTTTCGTTTGAGGTTGATGCTGCCTTTACTGGTGGTTTTTACCGCAAGTGTTGGATACCCACTCCTTTATGCTTTTTATTTATCATTAACTAATTACAAGATCACTGCACGTTATAACACTAGAATTGTTTGGTTAAAACAATACATAACAACTTTGCAAGACCCTAATTATTGGAGCGCTCTTCAAGTAACAGCCACATTTGTTATTTTGGCTGTGTTTATTGAATTTTGGCTAGGATTATTTATTGCTTTAGCTTTACAAAAACAGAAAAGAATTAGAAATTTAACAAGATCTTTTTTACTAACTCCTATGTTTGTTACACCAATTGCAATCGGTTTGATGTTTAGATTTTTACTAAATCAGCAACTAGGAGTGATTCCAACATTTTTAGACAGATTTGGTCTGAGCTATGACTTTTTTGGACCTGGAAAAGCTTTATTCTCAATTGTTCTTATTGATGTGTGGCAGTGGACTCCTTTTATGGTGTTACTACTTTTAGCAGGTTTAGAGGGACTCTCAAAATCTCCTTTTGAGGCAGCAAAAGTTGATGGAGCAAGTGCTTTTTTCACATTTAGAAAAATTACTCTTCCAATGCTTTTGCCAGTAATTTCTGTAGCAGTATTAATCAGGTCATTAGATGCTATGAAAGTTTTTGAGTATGTTTTTGCAATAACAAGAGGAGGACCTGCGATTGAAACCGTAACTATTCAGTACTACACGTATCAAACCGGAATTCAATTTTATCGTCTAGGGTTAGCTTCTGCGATGTCTTATTTGTTATTGATCATCGTGATGATAATTGTGGTTATTTTATTTAAACGAATAGAAGCAAATAGAAGAAATCCATGAGCACTTTAAAAATAATTGATTTTAAACCTACCTGGACAAAGGTTGGAAATGGTTTATTAGTTTTAATGGCTTTATCTGTTTTTTTACCATTTTTCTGGTTAACTCTGGGATCATTTAAAACAGGTGCACAATTAAATAACCCAGCATTAATTTTTTTTAGTCCAACTTTAGATAATTGGAAAGAAGTTTTAAGTAGTGGAGTTTTGGAATCAGCTTGGAGAAGTGCCGTAGTTGGACTGGTGACTGTAGTTTTTTCCATAATTATTGGCTCGATGGGAGCCTATGCAATAAGCAGATATAAAACAGGAGGCAGCGCAACTAGATTTGGAATTTTAGCTGCACAAGTTTTACCACCTGCCGTGTTAGTTTTTCCTTTTCTTGAAGTGTCTTATCAATTTAGACTAAATGACACTTTGTTTGCAGTAATAATTTCTCATCTAAGTTTTGTACTACCTGTGGTTACTTGGTTTTTAATTGGCTTTTTTGATGCAGCACCTAAAGAAGTCGAAGAGCAAGCTTTAGTTGATGGCTTGTCAAAATTTCAAGCTTTTAGAAAAGTAGTTGTTCCTCAAGTAGCGCCAGGAATCGGAGCTGCAGCAGTTTTCGGATTTGTTCTTTCTTGGAACGATCTTTTTTATGCATTGATTCTTGCGCCAGGAAATTCTGCAACACTGCCTGTAAAAATAGCAAGTTTTAATACCTTTAGAGGAGTAGAACTTGGAGCAATGTGCGCAGCAATTTTGGTTGCTGTCGTACCAGTTTTAATTGTAAGTTTTTTTATTCAAAAAAGATTAGTGCGAGGAATTAGTGGTGGCGCAGTTAAATACTAGGGAGAAAAATGGCATCAATTAAATTAGAGAATATTCAAAAATCTTTTGGAGACGTTGATGTTGTCAAAGGATTAAATTTAGAAATCCCCAATGGACAATTCACGGTCTTAGTTGGACCTTCTGGTTGTGGGAAAACAACAACTTTAAGAATGATTGCAGGTCTAGAGACTGTAGATAATGGCGAAATAATGATTGGGGAAAAAGTTGTAACGAAATTAGAACCAAAAGATCGAGATATTGCAATGGTTTTCCAAAATTATGCACTTTATGCACATTTAAGTGTTGCAGATAATATTGGTTTTCCATTGAAGTCAAAAGGTGTCAAAAAATCAGAAATTTCTACAAGTGTAATTGAAGTTGCTAAATCACTTGGTATTGAGGATTTATTAAACAGAAAACCTAAAGAATTATCAGGCGGGCAGCAACAAAGAGTTGCGATTGGTAGAGCGATTATTAGAAATCCTCAAGTTTTTTTATTTGATGAACCGTTATCTAATTTAGATGCAAAATTAAGACTTGAGATGAGAACAGAAATTATTAGATTACAAAGAAAACTGGGAACAACAGCTGTGTATGTTACGCATGATCAGGAAGAGGCCATGACTCTGTCAGATGTGATGGTTGTCATGAAAGATGGATTAATCATGCAAATGGGAAAACCTGAAGAAATTTATAAGACCCCAAAAGATATTTTTGTAGCCGAATTTGTGGGAAGTCCAAAAATGAATTTACTTAAAGGACATGCAAAAAATGGCTTATTCACTTCTGAAAAAGGATTTGAAATAAAAGTGAACTCTTCACTAAACGGGGAAATAACTTTGGGAATTAGACCTGAAGATATCAAGGTTACAAATGTTAAATCAGATTCATCAAAGGCAAGAGTTGAAATTATTGAACAACTTGGACCTAGAGCAATTTTGACACTTCAAGCAAATTCTCAACAAATAACCGCTGTTTTAGATAATGAAAATTTAAAGCAGATAACTGATAAATCAAATATTTCCATAGAAACCAATATCGAAGATCATCATTATTTTGATGCAAAATCAGGACTAAGAATAAATTAAAATTTAAAACTTATTGCTGTAACCATTCAGCAACTCCGCCATGTCTTGAGCAGGTGCCACTTCTAGTTTTAGAGAAGGAATAGGTTCCATCCTTACATTTAGCTGTTGATCCAGCTGGTGCTCCAGTTTCTGAAACCACAGGGCCTGATGTTTTAGTTTTTGTGGGATTTGGATTATTTGATGATGGGTTAGTGGTAGTTATTGGGGTTTGACCGTTAAGGCAACTTGTTAAAGAGGTTTTTAAGAATTCTTTTTCACCTTTATCAACACTTAAACCCCAACGTTTTTTAACATCAACCCAGTCAGTTAAGTATTGGCAGACATAACCAGAATTTGGCAGCCATGATTGTGGTTCTTTACTGCCCTTTGATCTATTTGTTGAACTAGTTACTGCTATTAAAGTATTTCCTGCTTTTAATTCATTGGCATAATCTTGTCTTTGTTTATTAGTCCAAGAATGAGCTCCTGATTGCCAAGCTTCTTGTAAGGGGACTAGATGATCTATATCTAGAGAGGAAGGATCAGTAATAGTTTTGTTGTCATATTTTGAAAACCATTCACCTTTTGCTACTTTGCAGCGTGATTTAAAACTTGGCCAAGTTAATGATTCTTCTATTAGTACTTCTGATCTTGTGTCAAAGCAGTCTTTGTCACTATCTATCCAGTGTTTAAATAAGGATCTTTGATAGGTAATTGTTGATTCTTCTTCTACTTTTAAAGAATCAAGATCTGTTAAAGAATCAGCATGAGAGGGATAAGAAAAAAGGACAAAAAGGATTGATAAAAGAAGAGAGAATTTGTACCTTTTGTGGGACATATAAATAGAGTAGCAAAGGGGGAAGAATAAGGAATTTGATTAAATTTCTAAAGACATTTGTTCGATTTTATTATTTTCAATTTTTGATGAGAATACGTTTTCGTATTTTGAAATAGGTATGGCACCTAGTCTAATTAATTCTTTACTTCCTCGTGTAATTTGAGTGCCTTCCCAAACTAAAACATTTGAGTAGTTATTTTTCAAGGCTTCAGTTGCACCTGACCAAGTTCCACCTTTTTGATAATCACTTGTTACTACTAAAACAGAGTTAGATAATCCATAGATAATTTTATTTCTACCCATAGCGTTTCCAACACTGAATTCGGCTTCAGGAGAATAATTTGTTATGAAAACAGCTTGATCATTTAATGCTAATTCTTGAGAGGTTGGGTCTTTTGCTCTTTTTAAAAGAGAGTCAGCTAAAACGCAAATAATTGTGCCGCCAGAATTAATGCAACCATTCATGGAACTAATATCAACACCTTTTGCTCCTCCTGAAACCAAAGTTATTCCATTCTTTGCACATAAATTACCAACATTTTCAGAAATTTTTTGGTCTTCTTCAGTTATTTTTCGTGAACCAACCACACCAAAATTATTATTATTTAATATCGATTTATTTCCAAATCCATGAATTACAGGTGGGCAATGATCTTTTAATTTTTGTTTTAAAATTGTCGGAAATTCTGAATCAGCAATTGTGATGG
>CAZZKM010000004.1:0-51342 GCA_964655115.1 uncultured Bifidobacterium sp. | reverse complement strand
AATAAAGCGGAGTAGCTCAGGTGGCAGAGCAAGCGGCTCATAATCGCTGTGTCGCGGGTTCAACTCCCGCCTCCGCTACAAGGTAAGAAACTTGAATACGAAAGGATAGTGAAATGGCAAAAAGCGATGTACGTCCAAAAATTACTATGGCTTGTGCTGATTGCAAAGAACGCAATTACATTACAAGAAAAAATAGAAGAAACGATCCAGATCGTTTAGAAGTTAAAAAGTTTTGTCCACGTTGCAATAAGCACACTGAACACAAAGAAACTCGTTAAGAAAAAAAGATTAACTAAGTCTCAAACGTGGCTCTAAACCAAGCGTTTCTAAATAGGTCTTATCCTTCGAAAGAAACTTTTAAAGTTACCAAAGATCAGATAGATAATTTTGCGAAATCTATTGGGGATTCAAATTTATATATCTCTGAAGGATTTGCCAGTCCTACTTTTTTAATTTCAATACAAATGGGTGCAATGCAAGTAGCACTTTTTGATCCCGAACTTGGTCTTGATTGGAACAAAGTTGTCCATGGTGAGCAAAGTTTTGAATATAAAAAACCAGTAAAAGTAGGAGACGAACTTTCTTTCATTTCAACTATTGAGGATATAAAGACGAAAGTTGGAAATGATTTCATCACTATTAGAAGTGATGTTAAAGATTTAAATAATAAAGATGTTGCAACACTAAGAGCTACTCTTATTGCTCGCGGAACTGGTTGATCATGACAATTATTAAATTCGATGAAGTTGAAGTGGGGTTTGAATTACCAAAACTGACTCATACTTATAAGCGCCAAGATTTAGTAGATTATGCAAATGCATCCGGGGATCAAAATAGAATTCATTTGGACGAAGAATTTGCAAAATCAGTTGGACTTCCAGATGTCATAGCGCATGGAATGTTAACTATGGCTATAGCTGGAAATGTTGTGACAAATTGGCTAAAAGATATAAATGCCATAAAAAGTTTTTCCGTAAAATTTTCTTCTCCAGTGGTAGTTCCAAATAACAGTGAAGGAACACTTGTAGAATTTAGTGGAAAAATTGAAGAAAAAATTGATAATAAACAAATAAAAATTGGATTAGAAGCAAGATGCCAAGGTGTAAAAGTTTTGGGTCGTTCAATCATTATTGCTCAACTTTCATAACTTATGAGTATTCCTCAAGAAGTAATTGATTTAGCACAAAAAAGAGTTGAAGCAAGAAAAAATAAAGACTATTCACTATCAGATCAATTACGGGATGAGATTGCGAAAAAAGGATACTTAGTAAAAGATACTGCCACTGGTTTTGATTTAGTTGAAAAACCTGAGTTTGAAGTGTTTGAAAATTTAAATTCAATTAAATATAAGCAAAAAAATAAATGCCAAGTTACAGTTTTACTTTTGGTAGATGGTTGGCTAGAAGACACTAAAGAGTGCCTGCAATCCTTATTAAAATATTTAAATGAAGAAACTTCAATCCTGATTCTTGAATTTGCTAATAAAGAAAAAGTCGGAAACTATTTAAATGAAGAGGCAAAATCCCAAAATCAAATAGAAGTTATTCACCTTAGCCAATCTGTACAAGAAGCTGGCTGGGCTAATTCAATAAATAAACTAATTGAAATTAATGAAAATCCATACAGTGTGATTATGGATTTATCTTCAATTATCGCTGAAGATGTTTTTACTAAACTATTAGAAAAATTTGATGAAAAAGTTGCAGCGGTGGGCTGGAAAGGTGCTTTAGTAAATCTCGAAGATCAATGGAGAAGCGTCGAAGATAAAGGCGATGGCGAAGTCGACATACTTTTAAGTTACTTTTTCATAATCAAAACAGAAATTGCTAAACAAATTCCAGCTAACTCAAAAGCTAAATTTTATCGAAATGCAGATCTAGAGTGGTCCCTTTCACTAAGAACAGAAGGTTACAAATTAATTGCTTATTCAAAGGATTTAAAGATTGAGCAAAAAAGACATCATGGTTACCATGATTCTGATATTGAATACCGAGATAAAGAGTCCAGGAAAACTTATGATCGAATACTTCAAAATTTCAGAGGAAAAACTGAAATTTTAAGTCCTAGAAGATAAATGATTGATTAACATGTCAAATGTGAAGAAGTTAAAAAATTTTAAACTTGCAGATCATACGAGTTTAAGAATAGGCGGAATCGCCCATACAGTTTGCGAAATTACCAGTCCTGTTGATATTCAAGATTTCATTTTAGAATTTGGCAATAAAGATTTTTTTGTTCTTGGCGGGGGATCAAATATTCTTGCCCCAGATCATGAAATAAATACACCAATTGCATTAATGAAAATAGTTAAGCAAACAACCAAACTTGATAATGACTATATAGAAATAACTGCTGGAGCAGGAATTAGTTGGGATGAATTTGTTGAAGATGTCGTGGATCAAGGTTTTGCAGGAATTGAAACACTTTCAGGAATTCCAGGAACTATTGGCGCTACTCCTATTCAAAATGTTGGAGCTTATGGAAGTGAAGTTAAGTCCACAATCAAATCACTTCAAATTGTCGATGGGTCAACTGGCAAAATAAGACAACTTACAAATGAAGAACTTAAATTTGGATACAGAACTTCACGTTTAAAAAATATGCAATCAAAATTTATAATTGAAAATGTAACTTTTAGATTTAAAAAAACCAAAGAATCAAATTTAACTAATTATCCTGAGGTCGCTAACTTTCTAAATGTAAATCCTGGAAGTTTAGTACCAATAAAAGAATTGAGAAAAGCAATTTTAGAGATAAGAAAATCTAAAGGAATGGTTCTAAATCCTTTGGATTCAGATACCTATAGTGTTGGTTCATTTTTTATAAATCCCGTAATGCCAAAAGAAGAAATTCCAGAAAATGCACCTACATATGATGCACCAGATGGAAAATTTAAAACAAGTGCAGCATGGTTGATCGAACAAGCTGGATTCAACAAAGGATATAAATTTAATAATGCCTACATCTCGAATAAACATACTTTGGCAATTTGTAATTCTGGAAATGCTAGTGCTCAAGAAATTATTGCTCTAGCCGAAAAAATCAGAAGTGATGTCTTAGCTAAATTTAAAATTGAATTACAAATAGAACCAAAAATACTTAAAATTAGTTAAATAATTTTTGTAATCTGGTTACACCTTCAATTAAGTCTTTGTCACTTAAGGCATAACTCATTCTTATATAACCTGGAGTTCCAAAAGCTTCGCCTGGAACTAATGCCACATCAGATTCTTCTAAGGCAATATTTGCAAGATCAAGGGATGAATTAATCGTTTTGCCATTAATTGTTTTTCCTAAAACATTTTTTACAGATGGATAAACATAGAAAGCACCACCTGGTTCAGGGCACATAAATCCATTTATTTCATTGAGCATTTTCACAATTGTTTTTCTTCTATTATTAAATGCATTTAACATTGTTTTTAAAATATCTTGCGGGCCGGTTAAAGCTGCAAATGCTGCCTGTTGAGAAATATTGTTTACGTTACTTGTCATGTGAGATTGCAGATTGATTGATGCTTTTGTAAATTCTTTTGGCCCAATTGTCCAACCAACTCGCCAACCAGTCATCGCATAGGTTTTTGCCACACCATTAACAATGACACATTTGTCTTTTAATTCAGGAACTAAACCAACTATTGAAGAAAATTGTGAACCTTCATAAATTAAATGTTGATAAATTTCATCAGTCATTACCCAAATATTTTTACTTTTTGCCCATTGGCCAATTTCTTTAACTTCTTGCGGTGTGTAAACAGTGCCAGTTGGATTTGATGGAGAAACAAAAATAAGCATTTTTGTTTTATTTGTGTAAGCTTTTTCTAAATCATTTACATTTATTTTGTAGTTTGTAGTTTCATTAGAATTAATTACAACTGGTTTGCCACCAAAAATTTGAACAGCTTCAGGATAGGTAACCCAATATGGGGCTTGTAGTAAAACTTCATCACCAGGGTTAATTAAAGTAGCCATAGTATTAAAAATTGCTTGTTTACCACCATTTGTTACAACTACTTCATCAGCTTTAAATTCCAAACCGTCATCTTTAGTTGCAGCATTTGCAATTGCTTCTCTTAAATTTGCTAAACCTGGAGTTGGAGAATATCTGTGATTAGAAACTTCACTTGCTGCTTTTTGTGCAGCTTCCACGATGTGTACTGGAGTTGGAAAATCTGGTTCACCTGCGCCAAAACCAATTACCGAACGACCTTGTGCCTTAAGCGCTTTGGCTTTGGCATCAACTGCCAGGGTGGCTGATTCGGCAATTGCTAAAACGCGGTCTGAGATTTCTTTGGCCATATAGCCAATGTTGTCAGGATGTTCTTCTCAAGGTTTCACCCAGTAGGACTGATTAATATTGTGTCCCCGTAAAGTTATTCAAGCGTGAAGACGCTGTGCGAAGAATGCCAATCTTTAGCGTGATCGGCAGCTTTTGGTGCGCTTAGGGGTGTGGCGCAACTGGTAGCGTACCGGTCTCCAAAACCGGCGGTTGCAGGTTCAAATCCTGTCGCCCCTGCAAAAAGAAACTTCTAGCAAAAAAATAAAAAAGGACGAAGTATGACTGAAAAGACTGCCAATGTGTCATTGGATGCTGTGCGTCAAAATCCTTTTGTCAGAGCTCGTAACTTTATTCGTGAAGTAATTTCAGAATTAAAAAAAGTAATTTGGCCAACTCAACGCCAATTAATTAATTACACAATTATTGTTTTAGTTTTCGTCGTAATCGTTGCTTTAATTATCGCCGCTTTTGATTTCGGTTTCACCCAAATCACAATCAGAATATTTGGAAACTAGGAAAAGGATAAATAGTGACTGAATCACCATTCTCACATGCTGAAGATGTAACTCAACCTGCTCAAACAGAAAACACAACTGTGGCTTTAGCAGATGTTGCAGAAACTACACCAGCTGAAAATGTGGAGTTAGTTGAAACCAAACCAGAAGAAACTTCTGAAACATCAACTCCAGTTGCAGAAGATGTTGATCCAGTAACTGCATTTGCAGAATCTTTAAGACTTCAAGCAGGAGACTGGTATGTAATCCACTCTTATGCAGGTTTAGAAAATAGAGTTAAAACAAATTTGGAAAACCGTATTCAATCTTTGAATATGGAAGATTACATTTACCAAGTAGAAGTTCCAGTTGAAGAAATCACCGAAATTAAAGGTGGTAACAGAAAACAAATTAAAAGAAATAAATTCCCAGGCTATGTTTTAGTAAGAATGGAATTAACTGATGAATCATGGGGTGCAGTAAGACATACTCCAGGTGTTACTGGTTTCGTAGGTCATGCTCACACACCTTCACCATTAAAACTTGAAGAAGTTGTAGCAATTCTTGCTCCACGAATTGAAAAAAGAATTGTTTCTCCAACAACTGGTCAAACAACTACAGTTCGCGAAGTACAAGTTTTGGATTTTGCAGTCGGAGATTCAGTAACAGTGGTAGATGGTCCATTTGCTACTTTGCAAGCAACAATTTCAGAAATCAATACCGATTCACAAAAAGTCACCGGTTTGGTTGAAATATTTGGACGTGAAACTCCAGTTGAACTCGGATTTAGTCAGATTCAGAAGAACTAGTAAAAGGAAAAGATAATGGCACCAAAGAAAAAAGTATCTGGATTTATTAAATTACAAATCGTGGCAGGTCAAGCAAACCCAGCACCTCCAGTAGGCCCAGCCCTTGGTCAACATGGTGTAAACATCATGGAATTTTGCAAGGCTTACAACGCAGCAACCGAACAACATAAAGGTCAAGTAATTCCAGTTGAAATTACGGTTTATGAAGATAGATCTTTTACTTTTGTAACTAAAACTCCTCCTGCTTCAAGATTGTTACTAAAGGCAGCAGGAATTGAAAAAGGAACTGACAACCCACTTCTAAATAAGGTTGGCAAAGTTACCAAAGCTCAAGTAAAAGAAATAGCAACAACAAAAATGGCTGATCTAAACGCAAATGATGTCGAAGCAGCATCTCGCATTATTGAAGGAACTGCACGTTCCATGGGTATAACAGTCGTTGACTAAAAAAGATTTCTTGAAAAACTAAATCAGTTTTTCAAGAGTGGGAGAGCTTCTGCGAGCTCAGTAAAACCACAAACTGCATAGTTAAGGAGCAGCAAGTATGAAACGCAGCAAGAAATATAGAGAAGCAGAAAAGTTAGTTGATAAATCAAAAGTTTATTCAGCACTTGATGCAGCAACATTAGCGAAAAAAACCACCACAGTTAAATTCGATGCCACAGTTGAAGTTTCCATGGCATTAGGTGTTGACCCTAAAAAAGCTGATCAAATGGTTCGAGGCACAGTTAACTTGCCACACGGAACAGGTAAAACTGCCCGCGTAATTGTTTTTGCAAATGCAGATAAAGCTGCAGAAGCAAGAGCTGCAGGAGCAGATGAAGTCGGAGGCGATGACTTAATTGAAAAAGTTGCCAACGGTTACACAGATTTTGATTCATGCGTATCAACTCCAGATTTGATGGGAAAAGTTGGTCGTTTAGGTAAAGTGCTTGGACCAAGAGGTTTAATGCCAAATCCAAAAACAGGAACTGTAACTATGGATGTCGCAAAAGCTGTCCAAGACATTAAAGGTGGAAAAATCGAATTTAGAATTGATAAAAATTCAAATTTACATTTTCCAATTGGAAGATCTTCATTTAGTGAACAACAATTGGCTGAAAACTATTTAGCAGCTCTTGATGAAATTGGTCGTTCTAAACCAGCTTCAGCAAAGGGTCGTTATATAAAGAAAGCCATTATGTCTTCAGCTATGGGACCTGGAATTCCTGTAGAAGTAGGCGCTTCTGGAGCAGCTGACTCAGAAGACTAATTAGATTTCTTGAAAGATTACCTAGCCTGGAAGTTACCCATATTTGCAAGTTAGGTAATCTTTAAGAAAGCAAGAAGCCGAAGACCGCTGGTTTTTCAACTAGATAAAACTAGAAGAAAACTAAGACTCAAAAGAAATTTGAGAGCCCGCGCAGGTGTGAAAAGTAAGTGTTAGAAGCAAATTAAATTTGTTTCTAAATTACCTGGAGCATTTGTGCATCCAGGTTTTTTTATTTCTAAATTGAAATCTTAAAAATCAGCCTGATAAAAGAAAAGGAAGTCTCAATGGCGAGTGCTGAAAAGTCCTCAGTTATTGCAGAGATGACGGAAAACTTTCGTAAATCATCTGCAACTGTGATGACCGAGTACCGCGGACTAACCGTGACGCAATTAAAAGAATTGCGTCGTGCATTGGGTCCTAAAACAACTTATGCGGTTGTAAAAAATACTTTGTCACGTTTGGCTGCAAAAGCTGCTGGAGTTGAAGGAATTGATGAAATGCTTAAAGGCCCAAGCGCCATTGCATTCATTGAAGGCGACGCAGTTGAATCTGCAAAAGGCTTAAAAAACTTTGCAAAAGAAAATCCTGCACTTGTTATTAAAGGTGCTTACATGGATGGCAAAGTTTTATCAAGCCAAGAAATTCTTCGTCTAGCAGATCTTGAATCAAGAGAAGTACTCCTTGCCAAATTGGCAGGTGCGATGAATGCATCACTTTCACAAGCTGTGTATTTATTTGCTGCACCATTGTCAAAGACCGCAAGAGCACTTGGAGCTTTGCAGCAACAGAAGTCACAAGAGAACTAAGAAAAGAAAAGGAAAATAAAAATGGCAAAAATAGCAAATGAAGATTTGTTAAGTGCTTTCAAAGAAATGACTTTGATTGAACTAGCAGATTTTGTTAAGCAATTCGAAGAAACATTTGGCGTAACAGCAGCAGCACCAGTTGCAGTTGCAGCAGCACCAGCAGCAGGTGGAGCAGGCGCAGATGCAGCAGCTTCAGGACAAGATGAATTTGATGTCATCTTGGAAGATGGTGGAGATAAGAAAATCCAAGTTATTAAAGAAGTTCGTACCTTAACAAATCTTGGTTTGAAAGAAGCAAAAGATTTAGTTGAAGGTGCACCAAAACCAGTACTTGAAAAAGTTAACAAGGAAGCAGCAACCAAAGCTAAAGAATTAATCGAAGCTGCGGGCGGAAAAGTAACTATCAAGTAATTGCAAAATAATTGCAAGAATTCCCCTCAAGGATTTATTTCCTTGAGGGGAATTTTCTATTAGACACACATTAAAAAATCCACTTTTTAACAAGCAGATTTTAAAAGTTGGGTTTATTCTTGACCAGATGGTCAAATAGATCATCAAAGAAAGATTAGGTTAGGAAAAAATAGATGGAAATATTGTTATTAGTTGGAAGATTATTTTTTGCATTGTTGTTTATCGGTTCAGGAATTGGTCACCTCCGTCAAACAGCAGCAATGGCAGGATATGCAGCATCTAAAGGTGTGCCCGCAGCAAAAGCTTCAACAGTAATAAGCGGGTTAATGATTTTAGTTGGCGCAGCATTAATTGCTTTAGGTTTCTATGGCGATCTTGGTGCACTATTAATCTTCATTTTCTTAGTTCCAACTGCATTTTTAATGCATCCATATTGGAAAGAATCTGATGCGATGGCAAAGATGAATGAAATGATTGCATTTAATAAAGACATTGCACTTGCAGGTGCAGCACTTGCATTCTTCTACATTTTTGCAAAGCATGGCGAAAGCGTTGGTTTGGTTTTAAGCAACACAACCTTGTTCTAAATCAACAAAAGCTCCCCCAACAGCCCCAAGGAATTTTCCTTGGGGCTGTTGTTATTTGTGGGACATAAGTTCAAAATTTCACTATATATCTGCCTAAATCGTGGCAAAAATTTATTGATTTGTTTCATGAAAATTGTAGAAAAATTTTCTAGAAAGTGGCATTCTTACTGGTGGGTAAACCTACCCAAAACCATATGGAGGTTCGCTGTGCGAATTAGTCGTCGCTCAGGTCTTCTTGTTTCTGGTATTGCAACAGCACTAGCAGCATCAGTGATGTTGGCACCAGTACAAGCAGCCGATAGCAGTACCGCAACTTCTCTTGCAGACTTTGGTGGTCTTGCAGGATTAGAAGCAAAATGTAAAGCAGAAGGTCAATTAAACGTAATTGCTTTGCCTCGCGACTGGGCAAACTATGGCGAAGTAATTGATACTTTCTTAAGAAAATACCCTGGAGTAAACATTGATAGCCAGAATCCAGAGGGATCTAGTGCACAAGAACTTGCTGCTGTACGTCAGCTAAAAGGTTCTAACCGTTCACCAGATGTCGTGGATGTTGGTTTGCCATTCGCAGTTGCAGGTGCAGCTGAAGGATTATTTGCTCCATACAAAGTTGCAACATGGGATACCATTCCTGCTGGTGCAAAAGAAAAAACCGGTCTTTATTTTTCAGATTACGGTGGTGTGATTGCAATTGGTTATGATGCAAACAAAGTAAAAGTTGCACCAAAATCAATTAAAGATCTTGCAAATCCAATTTATAAGAACCAAGTTGCTTTGAACGGTAACCCAAGTTCTGCATCTGCTGCACGTAACGGATTGTTCGCAATCTCTTACGCATATGCCGGTGGTAAAAAAGGTTTGGACGATATTAAATACGGTGTAGATGCAATTAAAGCTTGGAAAAAAGCTGGAACATTCCTTCCAGTTCAAGCTTCAAGTGCAACAGTGGCAAATGGTCAAACTCCAATAACTCTTGATTGGGATTATTTACAAGATAAATATGCCAAATCAAGTACAAAGGTTAAATGGAAAAAAGTAATCCCAAGTGAAGTTGCAATTGGTGGTTACTACCAACAAGCAGTTGTAAAGACTGCACCAAACCCAGCATGTGCTCGTTTATGGATGGAATATCTATATAGCGATCAAGCACAAAACTTGTGGTTAGCAGGCGGAGCACGTCCAATCAGATTGGATGCTATGCAAAAGGCAGGAACTGCAAATAAGAAATATCTTGCAAACCTTCCTAAACTGCCAGCTGGTGTAACAGTTGTTTACCCAACACTAAAACAACAAACAGATGCGACAGCTAAATTAGCTACGCTCTGGGGCAAGTTGAACTAGTTGTTGATAAATAATTAATGACTGACTCAAATCAGTCACTTAGCGAAGTCGCCATCATGAATAATGATGGCGACTATCGTTATCGTGATCAGCATTCAAAATTTAAAAAAATCATATTTGATTACAGCGGTTTGTTTCCTTTCTTTATATTTGCGATTCTTTTTATAGGGTTACCAACTTTTGCTGTTATTTTTAATGCATTTAAAACAAATGAAGGAAATTTTACTCTTTCAAATGTGCAACTTGCATTTACTGATGTTTATTATTTAAGTTTAATTAGTTCTTTAAAATTAGGATTAGCATCTGCTGTAAGTGGTGTTTTCATTGGTTTAATGATCGCCTATGCAGTTTTTGTTTCTGGAATGAAAAGACTTCAAAAAGTCGTGGCTACAGCCAGTGGAGTTTTTGCAAATACTGGTGGTGTTCCATTAGCTTTTTTCTTTATTGCAGCAATTGGAAATTATGGATTAGTAACAATTGCTTTACAAAAAATTGGTATTGATATTTATGCGGGAACTTTTACTTTGTTTGGCTTTTCTGGGCTTGTATTAGTTTATTTATATTTTCAAATTCCATTGATGATAATTGTGGTTTATCCCGCACTGGAGGGTATAAAAAATGAATGGAGAGAAGCAGCTTCAAATTTAGGAGCTAGTAAGTTTTCTTATTGGCGATACATTGGAATCCCAATTCTTTTCCCACCAGTTTTAGGTTCCTTTTTTCTTTTATTTGCTAGCGCTTTCGCCGCCTATGCAACTGCAAATGTGCTCACTCAAGGAACCATACCTTTGTTACCTTTGCAAGTTGGAACATTAGTTAGTGGTGATGTGGTGGCTGATCAATCTAATGTTGGATACGCAATGGGATTTGAAATGATTGTGGTAGTTGCCATTGCAATGTCTTTGTATACCTATTTGGATAAAAAAGCATCAAGGTGGCGTAAAAGATGAGTAGGAAGAATTTTAGAACTTCAACAGTTGCTCCAAAAAATGGTCTTGGATTAAACGCTTGGTTAATTGCAGGATTTTTATTCTTTATTGTTCCAATGTTTTCAGCATTTTTATTTTCAATTCAACTAGGAGATGGCACGTACACCCTTGGTGCGTACCAAAGAATGCTTTCCGACCCAGGTTTTGGAGAAGCAGTTTGGATTTCTGCTCGCTTAGCAATATTTACTGTAATACTTTCAATTGGGTTAATGCTTCCAACAGTGACCTGGCTTCATATTAGAGCTCAAAAATTAAAACGAGTTGTCGAGTTTATTACTCTCTTACCCTTAATCATTCCGCCTGTAGTAATTGCACTTGGATTTCTTGGTTCAATGCCACTTTGGATGAAGGACAGTATTTATATGTTGGTCTTTGCATATGCAGTCTTAACTCTTCCTTATGTTTTCAGATCTTTAGATAATGGTTTAAATGCAATCGATGTTAAAACTTTAGTTGATGCAGCTCGAGGTTTAGGTGCAAGTTGGAGACAAGTGTTAGTTTCAATTATTGGACCAAATGTGAAAAGTTCTATTTATGGTGCAGTGTTCTTAGCAGTTGCACTTGTATTAGGAGAATTTGTAATTTCAAATCTTTTACTTTGGTCAACACTTCCTGTCTGGATGGCACTAGTTGGAATGGCAGATCCTGAAGGGGCTGTAGCGCTAAGTGTTATGAGTCTTGTTTTTGTTTGGTTACTTTTGATGTTGTTATCAAGTTTTGATAGAAAGCGAAAAGTTCGCATAGATATTGGAGGAGTTTCCTAAATGTCATTGTCAAATAACAAATATGTAGACATGCAAGGTTTACAAAGATTTTTTGGCGAAGTTAAAGCCCTAGATGGATTTGACTTACAAATTCAAACCGGTGAACTAGTTGCACTACTTGGACCTTCTGGTTGCGGTAAAACAACTGCACTTCGTTTACTAGCGGGTTTAGATATGCCAGATGGTGGAAAAATTTATGTAGATGGAAAAGATATAACTAGCCTGCCAGCAAATAAACGAGAGATGGGCATGGTTTTCCAAGCTTATTCATTATTTCCAAATTTAACTGCAATCGAAAATGTGGCATTTGGATTAAAAGTCAGAGGTCAAGATTCCAACACTCGTTTGAAAAAAGCCAACGAACTTCTAGAACTTGTTGGATTGTCCTCACAAGCAAATAGATTTTCACACCAAATGTCAGGTGGGCAGCAACAAAGAGTTGCATTGGCTAGAGCTTTAGCAATTGAACCAAAAGTACTTCTATTAGATGAACCACTATCAGCACTTGATGCCAAAGTTAGAACTCAATTAAGAGATGAAATTAGAAGAATTCAAATTGAAGTTGGTACAACTACATTGTTTGTTACTCACGATCAAGAAGAAGCAATGGCAATGGCTGATCGTGTAGGTGTTATGTCAAATGGAAAATTAGAACAAATTGATAGACCAAACATTGTTTATTCAAGTCCAACAAGTGCTTTCGTCGCATCCTTTGTTGGAGCAATGAATCGACTACCTGCCAAATTAGATGCAAACAAAGTGCACACATTAGGACAAAGTATTGCTCATGGTGGTGGAGCATCAGGTTCAGATTTAGTTGCTTTGATTAGACCAGAATCAATTGAAGTAAGTCTGTCCAAATCAAGTGGTGCTAAAACTGGCTCAGTTTTAGCAAGATCTTTCTTAGGCCCACAAACTCGTTTAACAATTGTGACAAGTGAAACAAAAACAAATATTCATGTTGATTTGCCAAGTTCTGAAGCAGGTCCATTTGCACCAGGAACTTTGGTGGATTTAAAAATTGTTGCACAAACACTTCTAACTGATTACCGTGTCAAGAACTGACAAAGTAACAATTGCTCCAACTAAAGCTAATGAATTAGGTTGGAAAGAATTAGTTGAAAATCCTGGCGAATCACACATCAATGATTTACCTACAGGAAAAGTTTTAACTGTCTTAGGTCATTTTTCAGATTTACATGTTTGTGATGCTGAGTCTCCATCACGAATTGAATATTTAGATAGATATTCCGATCCGGATAATCCGATGCGAGATGTGGTGGGCTACATCGGCACATATCGCGCTCAAGAAATTTTGACTACGCAAGTTTTAGCTTCAATGGTTGATGCAGTAAATGAATTAGAAAAAGGTCCTGTCACAAATTCAAAAATTGAAGCAGTAGTGGTGACAGGAGATATGACTGATAATGCTCAAAAAAATGAAGCAAATTGGTATATCAATACCTTAAATGGAGGTCTGGTAAATCCAGTTTCTGGAAACAAAGAAAAATCGGAATGGGTCGGATCATTAAATGTTGATTACGATATTTGTTATTGGCATCCAGACGGTGCTCCAAGTGGTCAAGAATTAGATAGACCGATTGCAAAATTTGGTTTTCCAATAATCAAAGGCTTGGTAGAAAAAGCACGAAGTGAATTTAAATCAAATGGTTTAAAATTTCCTTGGTTTGCAACATATGGAAATCATGATCAATTATTACAAGGAACAGTTGCCCCGGATGAGGATTTAAATAAATTAACAATCGGTAACGAAAGAATTGTTGGACTTCCTGAAAATTTTAAATCTCCAGAAGTAATAATTCCTGCAGTTGCTGAAATTGGTCCAGTTAAATATCCACATACTAAAGAATCACCCAGAGTAAAAATCACTCCTGATCAAGATAGAGCATTTAACACTCCAGGAACTTTTGCTAAAACACATTTAGATCTTGGTGGCAATCCAGATGGTCATGGATTTACAAATGAAAATGTTCTAAATAATACTGCGTATTGGTTTAAAGATTTAGAAAATGTTCGATTAATTTCAATGGATACCGTAAATCCATTTGGAGGTTGGCAAGGATCAATTGACGAATTACAACTTTCTTGGATAAAAGAAAAATTAACGGAAGTAGAAAATAAATACTGCATACTTTTATCTCATCACCCATCGCCAACATTAATTAATGGCTATGCTCCAAATGGTAAACCTAGAAGAATTTTAAAAGATGAATTATTAGAAGAACTTTATAAACATAAAAACTTAATTACTTGGATAGCAGGTCACGTTCATCGTCACGCTTCAGGAATTCACACCAGAAGTGATGGATCAACATTTCTGGAATTAACTACAGCTTCACATATCGATTGGCCACAACAATCAAGAATTTTAGAATTTGTAAAAGAGGAAGGTCAGATTGCAATTGCTTCAACAGTGATTGATCATGCTGGAGTATTGGATTGGAAAAATAAAGAACTTGATTACAAAACTATGGCAGGTATATCTAGATCTTTAGCTCTAAATGATTGGCAAAGACGAGATGACTTCAACCCAGTTTTAGCAAGACATGGCAATAAAGAAGATCGAAACATCATCTGGCGGGTCAGTGACCCTTTTGCCTGACCTGGGGCTATTGGTCTCGGCACGATAACAATTTGCCCCACGCCTCTCACAAACTTGACGAAAAGGGTAGGTGGGTGTTACAAGGCAGCACCCAAAAGGTATGCTTTTATTTTGCATCCATAAAACCAAAGCCCGCAAGGGCTCGTTTTGTTTTGCGACCAAAAGTTTTTTAAGTTTTAGTGTTCTTTAGACGAAAGGACGCCAATTGGCATCTGCAGCCAAAGCTTCAGGAAAAAATCAGAGATTATCATTTGCAAAAATTAAAGAACCGTTAGAAGTTCCAAATCTGTTGGACCTCCAAATCGAATCATTCGATTGGTTGATGGGAAATGAAAAGTGGCAACAAAGAGTTAAGACTGCATTAGATGCAGGAAGAACTGATGTACCAACAACTTCTGGATTAACTGAAATATTTGAAGAAATTTCTCCTATTGAAGATCTTGCAGGTTCAATGTCTCTATCTTTTAGAGATCACAGATTTGAACCACCAAAATATACAGTTGAACAATGTAGAGATAAAGACGTAACTTATTCCCAACCATTATTCGTAACTGCAGAATTTATGAATAATGAAACTGGTGAAATTAAATCTCAAACAGTTTTCATGGGTGATTTCCCAATCATGACTAATAAAGGTACTTTCATTATCAATGGAACTGAACGTGTTGTCGTCTCACAATTAGTTAGATCTCCTGGAGTTTATTTTGAAAAATCAAGAGACAAAACAACTGACAAAGAATTATTTAATTCAAAAATTATTCCAAGTCGTGGTGCCTGGTTGGAATTTGAAGTTGATAAAAAAGAATTAATTGGCGTTCGTTTAGATCGCAAACGTAAACAATCAGCTACAGTTTTATTAAAAGCACTAGGTATGACTAGTGAACAAATTGCAAAAAGATTTGAAAAATATCCTGCCGTGTTAGACACACTTGCAAAAGATACAGTACAAACTCAAGAAGAAGCTCTAGTTGATATTTATCGCAAGATGAGACCAGGTGAACCACCAACAGTTGAAGGTGGAAGAAACCTTTTGGACAATTATTATTTCAATGCTAAACGTTATGATTTGGCAAAAGTTGGTCGTTACAAAGTTGGAAGAAAACTTGGTTCACAACTTCCATTACAACAAACCACATTAACTCTTGATGATATATGTGACACCGTTGAATATATTGCCGCATTAAATGCAGGAGTTGAAGAATTAAATAAAGCCAGAGGTAAAACTGTTGTTGAAATTGATGACATCGATCATTTTGGAAATAGAAGATTAAGAACAGTTGGAGAATTAATTCAAAATCAAATCCGTACCGGTCTATCTCGTATGGAAAGAGTTGTTAGAGAAAGAATGACAACTCAAGATGTTGAAGCAATCACTCCTCAAACATTAATTAACATTCGACCAGTTGTAGCTTCTATCAAAGAATTCTTTGGTACCAGCCAATTGTCACAATTTATGGATCAAACAAATCCACTAGCAGGTTTAACTCACAAACGTCGTCTATCTGCACTTGGTCCTGGTGGACTTTCGAGAGAACGTGCAGGTTTCGAAGTTCGTGACGTGCATCCATCTCATTACGGACGTATGTGTCCAATTGAAACTCCAGAAGGTCCAAACATTGGTTTGATTGGCTCCCTTTCTTCATTTGCTCGCGTAAATGAATTTGGATTTATTGAAACTCCTTACCGAAAAGTAAATAAAGGAAAAGTTACCAACCAAATTTCTTACTTAACAGCTGATGAAGAAGATCGTCACGTTATTGCTCAAGCAAATACACCATTAAATGATGACGGCACATTTGCTGAAGATCGCGTTTTAGTTAGACGTAAAGGTGGCGAAGTAGATTTCATTTTGCCTGAAGAAGTTGACTTCATGGATGTTTCTCCACGTCAAGTTTGGTCAGTTGCAACAGCAATGATTCCATTCTTAGAACACGATGATGCAAACCGTGCGTTGATGGGTGCAAACATGCAACGTCAATCTGTACCACTAATTAGAACTGAAGCTCCTCTTGTTGGAACTGGTATGGAATATCGCGCAGCAGTAGATGCAGGCGATGTTGTGGTTTCAGAAAAAGCAGGTGTAGTTACAGAAGTAAGCGCAGACACCATTGATGTAAATAATGAAGATGGTTCATCAACAACTTATAAAGTACAAAAATTCCGCAGATCAAACCAAGGAACTGCCTATAACCAAAAACCAATCGTTAAAGAAGGCGAAAAAGTTAAAGCCGGACAAGTTTTGGCTGATGGTCCATGTACTGATGCTGGTGAAATGGCTTTGGGTAAAAACCTCCTTGTGGCATATATGCCTTGGGAAGGTCATAACTACGAAGACGCAATTATTTTAAGCCAAAGACTTGTGCAAGATGATGTGTTGACTTCAATTCATATTGAAGAACATGAAATCGATGCTCGCGATACCAAACTAGGTGCTGAAGAAATTACCAGAGATTTGCCAAACGTTTCTGAAGAAGTTTTAGCTGACTTAGATGAACGAGGCATCATTCGAATCGGTGCAGAAGTTGTGCCTGGAGATATTTTGGTTGGAAAAGTTACCCCAAAAGGTGAAACAGAATTAACACCTGAAGAAAGATTGTTAAGAGCAATCTTTGGTGAAAAAGCTCGTGAAGTAAGAGATACATCTCTAAAAGTTCCACATGGAGAATCTGGAACTGTTATTGATATCAAAGTTTTTGATAAAGAACACGATGATGAACTAGGACCTGGTGTTAACCAATTAGTTCGTGTTTACATCGCACAAAAAAGAAAAATTACTGCTGGAGATAAATTAGCAGGACGCCACGGAAACAAAGGTGTTATTGCAAAAATTCTTCCAGTTGAAGATATGCCATTTTTGGAAGATGGAACTCCAGTTGACATTGTGTTAAATCCACTCGGTGTACCAGGGCGTATGAACCTTGGACAAGTTTTGGAATTTCATTTGGGTTGGCTTGCAAAAGCTGGTTGGAAAATTGAAGGAAGTCCAAAGTGGGCAGAAAATATTCCAGACAATATGAAATCAGTTCCAGCAAATACAAAACTTGCCACCCCTGTTTTTGATGGCGCTAGAGAAGATGAAATCACTGGTTTGATGACAGCAACATTGCCTTCCTCAAATGGTGATCGCTTAATTGGTCCAAATGGAAAAGCTAGATTGTTTGATGGTCGAAGTGGCGAACCATTCCCAATGCCAATCGCAGTTGGTTACTCATACATTTTGAAACTCTTGCACTTAGTTGACGACAAGATCCACGCTCGTTCAACTGGTCCATACTCAATGATTACTCAACAACCACTAGGTGGAAAAGCACAATTTGGTGGTCAAAGATTTGGTGAAATGGAAGTTTGGGCATTGGAAGCATACGGTGCTGCTTATGCGTTACAAGAACTTCTCACTATTAAATCTGATGACGTATTAGGTCGTGTAAAAGTTTATGAAGCAATTGTGAAGGGTGAAAATATTCCAGAACCTGGAATTCCAGAATCCTTCAAAGTATTAGTAAAAGAAATGCAATCACTTGGATTAAATGTGGAAGTTCTTTCCGGTGATGGACAAGCAATTGAAATGCGCGATACAGATGAAGATGTATTCCGCACCGCTGAAGAACTTGGCATTGATTTATCAAGAAGAGAACCAAGTTCAGTAGAAGAAGTTTAAGAAACTAGGAAAAGGACGGATAAGAAAAAGTGTTAGATGTAAATAACTTTGACGAATTGCGTATCGGCCTAGCTTCTGCAACCGATATTCGTAGCTGGTCTCATGGAGAAGTTAAGAAACCAGAAACTATTAATTACAGAACATTAAAACCTGAAAAAGATGGTTTGTTCTGCGAAAAAATCTTTGGTCCAACCAGAGATTGGGAATGCTATTGCGGTAAGTACAAACGTGTTCGATTCAAAGGCATCATTTGCGAACGTTGCGGTGTTGAAGTAACACGTGCAAAAGTGCGTCGCGAAAGAATGGGCCACATTGAATTATCAGCACCAGTGACTCACATTTGGTATTTCAAAGGTGTGCCTTCTCGTTTGGGATATCTATTAGATCTTGCACCAAAAGATTTAGAAAAAGTTATTTATTTTGCTGCCTACATGATCACCGATGTCGATGTTGATGCAAGACATGAAGATCTTCCATCGTTGGAAGCAAAACTTGAATCTGAAAAGAAAAAGATTTCTTCAAGAAGAGATGCAGATATAAATGCTAGAAATAAAAAATTAGAAGAAGACTTAAAAGTATTAGAAAAAGACGGTGCTAAGTCTGATCAAAAACGTAAAGTTCGTGAAGCTGCAGAACGCGAAATGAACTCAATTCGTAAAAAATCAGATGCAGAAATTGATCGTTTAGCTCTTGTTTTTGATCGTTTTAGAAACCTAAAAGTTCAGGATTTAGAAGGCGATGAAGTTTTATACCGCGAAATGCGCGATAGATATGGTCGTTATTTCACAGGTGGTATGGGTGCTGCTGCAATCAAGCGTCGCCTAGAAACTTTTGATTTAGACCAAGAAAAAGCAGCCTTAAAAGAAATCGCAAATTCTGGAAAAGGTCAAAAAAAGACCAGAGCATTAAAGAGATTAAAAGTAATTAATGCTTTTGATGCAAATAGAAATTCACCAGCCTCAATGGTGCTAGATGCTATTCCAGTTATTCCACCAGATTTACGCCCAATGGTGCAATTAGATGGTGGCAGATTTGCCACAAGTGATTTAAATGATTTGTATCGTCGTGTAATTAATAGAAATAATCGTTTAAAGAGATTGTTAGATCTAGGCGCACCAGAAATCATTGTTAATAACGAACGAAGAATGTTGCAAGAAGCAGTCGATGCTTTGTTTGATAACGGTCGTCGTGGACGTCCAGTAACAGGTCCAGGAAATAGACCATTGAAATCTTTGTCAGACATGTTGAAAGGTAAGCAAGGACGTTTCCGTCAAAACTTACTTGGAAAACGTGTTGATTATTCAGGTCGTTCCGTAATTGTGGTTGGTCCACAATTAAAACTTCATCAATGCGGTTTGCCAAAACAAATGGCACTAGAACTTTTCAAACCATTTGTTATGAAGAGACTTGTTGATTTAAACCATGCTCAAAATATTAAATCTGCTAAAAGAATGGTGGAAAGATCACGTCCAGTAGTTTGGGATGTTTTGGAAGAAGTAATTACCGAACATCCAGTATTACTAAACCGTGCTCCAACTTTGCACAGATTAGGTATTCAAGCTTTCGAACCTTTATTGATTGAAGGAAAAGCAATTCAAATTCACCCATTGGTTTGTACTGCATTTAACGCAGACTTTGATGGTGATCAAATGGCTGTGCACGTACCACTTTCTGCAGAAGCTCAAGCAGAAGCACGCATTTTGATGCTTTCTTCAAACAATATTTTGTCTCCTGCTTCTGGAAAACCAATTACCACTCCAACTCAAGATATGGTTTTGGGAATTTACTACTTAACCTTGCAAACTGAAAAAGTTAAGGGTGAAGGAAGAATATTTTCATCCGTTGCAGAAGCATTAATGGCTTTTGACAGACATGAATTAGATCTTCAAGCAGAAATCACAATTAGATTAAAGAATGTTTATCCACCACATGAACATGACACACCTAAAGGTTGGTCATTTGGTAAACCTTTAATTATCAAAACCACGTTAGGTCGTGCTTTATTTAACGAAGCCTTGCCTGACAATTATCCATTTATTAATTCTGTAGTTGATAAAAAACGTCTTGGTCAAATTATTAATGATTTGACAGAAAAATATCCAAAGATCCAAGTTGCTCAAATTCTTGATTTGTTGAAAGAACTTGGCTTTAGATGGGCTACTAGATCTGGTGTCACAATTTCTATTGATGACGTTGTGGAACCACCAACAAAAGATACTTTGTTGAAGAAAGCTGAAGAAACAGCAGCTAAAGTTCAAAAGAATTTTGAACGAGGCATGATTTCAGATGCTGAAAGACGTCAAGAGTTAATTGATATCTGGACCAAAGTTACTGCAGAAATTGCAGAAGCTATGGAAAAGAATTTCCCAATTTCAAATCCAGTTTGGATGATGGCTCACTCAGGTGCTCGTGGAAACATGATGCAAATTAGACAGCTTGCAGGTATGCGCGGTCTTGTGTCTAATCCAAAAGGTGAAATCATTCCTCGACCAATTAAGTCAAACTTCCGTGAAGGATTATCAGTGTTGGAATACTTCATTTCCACACACGGTGCCAGAAAAGGTTTGGCAGATACTGCATTAAGAACTGCAGATTCTGGTTATTTAACTCGTCGTTTAGTTGACGTGGCACAAGATGTAATTATTCGTGAAGAAGATTGCGAAACAGATCGTGGTCTAAAAGTTGTAATTGGCGAAGTTGGACAAGATGGAAAAGTTCGTCCAGTTGAATTTGTTGACACTTCAGTTGCATCAAGAGTTTTAGCTGATGATGTCAAATTAAACCAAGAGACACTTGCTCATCGAGATGATGAATTATCAATGAGTTTAATAACTGAACTTATTGAAGATGGAGTAACTGATATCAAAGTTAGATCAGTATTAACTTGTGAATCCAAACTTGGCACATGCGCTAAATGTTATGGAAGATCAATGGCAACAGGAAAACTTGTTGATGTGGGCGAAGCTGTAGGAATTATCGCTGCGCAATCAATTGGTGAACCAGGTACTCAGTTAACAATGAGAACTTTCCACACTGGTGGTGTGGCAGGTGCTGATATTACTCACGGTCTACCACGTGTTGTTGAGTTATTTGAAGCAAGAACTCCAAAAGGTGTTGCTCCAATTAGCGAAGTAGCAGGAAGAATTCGCATTGAAGAAACTGAAAAGATGAGAAAAATCGTTGTGATTCCAAATGATGGATCAAGTGAAGTTTCTTATCCTGTTTCTAAGAGAACACGTTTGATTGTTGAAGATGGTCAAGCAATTGAAGTTGGTCAACAACTTGTAGTTGGTGCTGTTGATCCAAAACAAGTTTTGAGAGTTTTAGGACCTAGAGAAGTTCAAATACATTTAGTTAACGCAGTTCAAGAAGTTTATCGTTCCCAAGGTGTATCAATTCACGATAAACATATTGAAGTAATTGTTCGACAAATGTTAAGAAGAGTGACAATTATTGAATCAGGAGATGCAAATCTGTTACCTGGTGAATTAGTTGATCGCATAATTTTTGAAGGCGAAAACAGAAAAACTGTTTCTGAAGGTAAGAAACCAGGATCTGGTCGTCCAGAACTTATGGGTATCACTAAAGCTTCACTTGCAACTGAATCATGGTTATCTGCTGCATCATTCCAAGAAACCACCAGAGTTCTTACAGATGCTGCAATCAATGAAAAATCTGATTCATTGCTAGGACTAAAAGAAAACGTAATTATCGGTAAATTAATTCCAGCAGGAACTGGTTTACCAAGATATCGTCACGTTCGTGTTGAACCAACCGAAGAAGCAAAACAAGCAATGTATGCCTCAATGTCTTCATATGATGACATTGATTACACATCCTTTGGTGCAGGTGGAGGACAAGCTGTTCCTCTAGAAGATTACGATCAAGGCGCTAATCAAAGATAAAAATAATTCCAGACAAAAGCCCCTAAATGATATTTAGGGGCTTTTTAATTTATATTTAAGTACTACAATCAAATTGTGCAGAATAAAAGATTAATCAATCTATTTTTTATTTCATTTATTATTTCAACATTTTTGATAAGTCCAAGTTATGCCGAAGGTGAAGAAGTTGCACCTGTTGAAACTCCTGCTGAAGAAAGTTATGTTCCACCAGCAGAAGCAAATGAAGGTGTTGGTGGATGGGCAGTAGTTGATCCAACCACTGGAGCAGTTCATGGAGTAATTGTTTGCACCGCAGATGTTTGTGGACCAAGTGGATCTTGGGGCGGAAAATTGCCTGGAGAATATATGGGTTGTACAAACTGTAATCTTCGATTTCAAACCAGAGCAACCGCTGATGGAAATGTTGCTGGTTGGCATGGAACCCAAACCAACATTGATGCAAATGGAAATGCGACTCAATCAAATGATGGAAGTGTGAAATGGAATGCAAAAGAGAAAAATTTCACCATTTCAAATAAGTCAACTGATGCTAAAGGAAACACAATCTCTAGTAAATCAACTTTGATTCCTGAAAAAACTGCAACAGATGGAAAAAATCTACACACCGGAATCATTAACCAAGAAAGCCAATACACAACTATTGAAAATTCTGACTCAGTTACAGTTACCACTTTAAAAGAAAATCTTGAATCAAATGAAACTGTTTCAGTTAAATACTCAAATTGGGAAAATGATCCAATTTTAAAATATGAATCAATTCAAGGTCTTATAGATAACATTGAGACTGATGTAGATAATGCTTTAGTTTCCCAAGGTGAAAATATAGGGGAACCTGAAAATGAAGTTGTTAAATCAATAAAAACACTAACTACAAAAGTAAAAGATTTTTTATCAAATTTATTTCGCTTCTCTAAAATAGCTTGATCACAAAGACAGAATCTAATTAAATAATTTTTTTTCTAGTTCTTGCGATGCACTCTTCATTAAATTTGAATAGGAATGCAATTTTTTCTCGCTTGTTGAATAAGTTGGTAAAGTTAAATTGATATAGGCAAAATGATTTCCATTAGTATTCTTAACAACAGATGTTATTCCGCACCATTGTTGGTCATGTTCTTTGTAATTAAAAGATATTGATTTATTTCTTATTTTTTCAATTTCTTTTTTTAGTTTATTTTTATCTGTAATTGTATATGGCGTATAAGATTCTAGTTTATTTTTCATATATAAATTCAGTTCAGTATCATCAAGGGATGACAAAAATAATTTCCCGACTGAACCACAATGAAGTGGCACTTCAACCCCAAGTAAATCAACTTGAATAAATTTCTTTGATTTACATTCATCTAAAACAACAAGTTTATTTTTAGAAGATATTTCAAGAAAAGCTGTTCCCTCGGTGATTTTTACAATTTTTTCTAATATGGGTTTAGCTTTTCTAATTAATTGATTTAAATTTGTATTCTGGGCGATTCTCCAAATTCCCAAACTGATGGTGTATTCATTAGTTACAGAATCTTTTTGGATCAAATCAAATAATTCGAGTGTATTTAAAAGCCTCCAAGCTGTGGCTCGATTAACTCCGGCTTGTTTTGCCATTTGAGGAACGGTCAAAGGAATCTGATTCTCTGAAATTACTTCTAAGAGTTTTAACGCTCTCTCAACAGACTGTACAGTTTTAGCCATTTGCTCATGCCTTTTTTAGTAATCTAGTATTCTTAAGACTACAACATTATGAAACATGTGTTGCACGATAGAAGCAAAGTTTAAAGGGGTTTTTCTGAAAATTCAAGCAGCAATATTGGAATCAGTGGGAAGTAAATTTAAAATTGAAGAAGTAGATTTAGCTGAACCGAAAGAAAATGAAGTACTAGTCAAAATTAAGGCTAGTGGACTATGCGCCAGTGATTTAAATGCAATAGATGGCAAAAGAAATCTTGTTCCATTTCCTGCTGTAATTGGACATGAGGCAGCAGGAATTGTTGAAAAATGCGGCACAAATGTGTCTGACTTTTCCCCTGGAGATCACGTAGTTTTATCAATTGTTCCAAATTGCGGTAACTGCAAATATTGTAAATCTGGAAATCCTAATTTTTGTTTACTAGCTGGCAACTCTATGTTTGAGGGCAATCTTTTTGATGGAACAAGTCGACTTAGCAAAGATGGTAAAAAAATTAATCACTTTCTTACAACCGCTTCTTTTGCAGAATATGCTGTTGTTCCTTCATCTGGTTTAGTAAAAATCAAAAAAGAAATGCCACTAGATAGAGCAGCTTTGATAAGTTGTGCAGTTTTAACTGGTTTTGGAGCGGTGACAAATACTGCAAAAGTTAAAGAGGATTCAAATGTTGCCGTCTTTGGATGTGGCGGAGTTGGATTAAATATAATCCAAGGAGCAAAAATTGCTAAAGCAAAAAATATTTTTGCAATTGATATTTCAGAAGAAAAATTAAGCCTAGCAAAAAAACTTGGAGCAACAAATTTAATTAATTCAATAAACTCAGATCCAGTACAAATAATAAAAGAAATAACTGATGGAGGAGTTGATTTTGCTTTTGAGGCATTGGGCAAAGAAGAAACTATTCAAAGTGCCTGGAAATCCGTTGGGCCTTTTGGCTCTCTAACATTAGTTGGACTTATGAAACATGGTGCAAAATTAACAATAGAAGCAGGACCATTTGTTAATGAACAATCTATTAAAGGATGTTATTTTGGGTCTTCCGATATTCAACGTGACGTGCCTAATTTAGTGGAAAAGTATCTGACAGGTGAATTAAAACTTGATGAATTAATCAGCAGGCGTATTAATTTGAATGAATTAAATGACGCGTTTGAACAGTTACGCAAAGGAGAGGGAGCAAGAAGTGTCCTTGTCTTTGAATAAAGAATTAATAATAGAAAAAAATTTAATTAATGGTAAATGGGTTGAATCAAGTAACGAAGAAACAATTTCAGTAATAAATCCAATTAATGAGGAAATAATTGCTGAAGTGCCTGCGGTAACAGTAGAAGATGTAGATAGTGCAGCAACTGCTGCTAAAAATGCCTCTTTTGATTGGGGGAGGATGCCACCAAAAGAGCGAGCTGATTTATTAATTGAATTATCAAATAGGTTGCTTGAAGATATAGAAAATTTATCTCAATTAGAGACAATAAATTCAGGCCATCCAATATCTGTTGTCGGTGGTGAAATCAAAAGTGGAGCTGATCGACTTAAATTTTTTGCTGGGGCTGGAAGAACATTAGAAGGCAGATCAGCAGGCGAATATGCAAAGGGTTACACATCGATAATTAGACGAGAACCTATAGGTGTTGCAGGATTAATTACACCTTGGAACTATCCACTTTTGACTGCAATCACAAAAATGAGTCCAGCATTAGCAGCGGGAAATACTATTGTTTTAAAACCGTCAGAGCAAACACCATTAACGACTTTAAGACTTGCAAAATTAGCAAATGAAATTTTTCCACCTGGTGTAATCAATGTAATTACAGGTTATGGAACTACCGCAGGAGCTCAACTAGCAAAAAATAAAGATATCGACATAGTTTCGTTAACAGGCGGAACAAAGACCGGTAAGATCGTTGCGCAAATTGCCTCAGAAACTTTAAAACATGTGCATTTAGAGCTAGGAGGGAAAGCGCCTTCAATTATTTTAGATGATGCTGATCCTGAGGTTGTTGCAGAAAGTTTAAAGTGGGCTTCTTTCTGGAATGCAGGTCAAGATTGCAGTGCTGCAACTAGAATAATTGTCACAAAAAAAAGTTATGAAAAAGTATTAAATGCCTTAATAACTAGTATTTCAACTTTAAAAGTTGGTGATCCTAGCTTGCAGTCGACCGAAATGGGTCCATTAACTCATGAAAATCATTTTAAGAATGTAATTAATTTTGTGCAAAGAAGTCAACAAGCAGGTGCAAAAATCGAATTAGGTGGAGAAAAAATTGGAAATAAAGGGTTTCTATTTGAACCGACTATTATTTCAAACGTTGAACAAAATTTTGAAATAATTCAATCAGAAGTTTTTGGTCCAGTGGTGACCATTCAAAAAGCAGACGATGACTTTCATGCGATTGAATTAGCAAATGATGTTAAATATGGACTTGGTTCATCAATTTTTACTAATAATGTAGGAATGGCTATGGAAGCGAGTCGAAGATTAAAATTTGGAACAGTTTGGATTAATGATCACGGAGCAGTTACTGCAGAAATGCCTTGGGGTGGTTTTAAAGAATCAGGTTATGGGAAAGAAAGATCAATATATTCGTTAGAGGAATATACTCAAATTAAGCACGTGATGATTAAATTACCTTAATATATGGATAAATCAGATTTAGGAAAAATATCTAAATTAGAAACTTTTTCAAATGAATTTGTCTGTTTTGTTAAATTAACTACAACAAGTGGAAATGTGGGTTGGGGTCAGACATCGACCTATAACGCAGATATAACTGCCCAGATATTTCATCGTCAAATCGCTCCATGGGCAATTGGAATGAACTTAGAAAACTTAGAAGAATTAATTACTTTAATTGAAGAAAAAGAGCACAAATATCCTGGAAGTTACAGGTGTAGGGCATTAGCTGGATTAGACACAGCGATATGGGATTTGTATGGAAAATTTTTTGACAAGCCTGTAGTGGAATTGTTGGGTGGCTCAACAGGGAAGTTGAGAGTTTATGCATCAAGTATGAAGCGAGATATTAAACCACAAGATGAAGCAAACAGATTTTTAAAATTACAAGATAAATATGGGTTTGATGCATTCAAATGGAGAATCGGTGCAGAAAATGGACGAGACATAGATGAGTGGCCTGGAAGAACTGAAGAAATAATTAAAACTGTCAGTGAATCTTTAGGTCAAACTACAAACAAATTAGTGGATGCTAATAGTGGATTTAGTGCAGAAAAAGCAATTGAAATTGGCAAGATGTTACAAGATTTTGGGATTGATCATTTTGAAGAACCATGCCGATATTGGGAATTAGAAGAAACCAAGAAAGTTAGAGATGCACTAGATATAGACATCACCGGAGGTGAACAAGATTGGGATTTTATTGTTTGGAAGCAAATGATTGAAAAGAATGTGGTTGATATTTGTCAACCCGATGTGATGTACATGGGTGGAATAAGTCGCACTCTAAAAGTTGCAAAGATGGCAGAAAATGTTGGTAAATCGATAACACCGCATTCTGCAAATTTATCTCTGGTAACAATTTGTACTATGCATTTATTAAAAGCAATAAAAAATTCAGGCAAATATTTAGAATTTTCAATCGAAGGCGAAGATTATTATCCTTGGCAAAAAGATTTATTTTTAGGCGATCCATTCAAAATTGAAGATGGCAAGATTCAAATTAGCAATGAACCAGGATGGGGAGTAGAGATTAATCCAAATTGGTTAAATAATTCAAAATATCAGATTTCACAAATCTAACTTCTTAGAATTTTTTCTAAAGATTTACCCTTAGCAAGTTCATCCACTAATTTATCTAAGTAACGAACTTTTTTCATTAAGGGATCTTTAATATCTTCCACTTTAACCCCACAAATATTGCCCGTTATTAATTTAGCTTTTGGGTTAATTTTTACTTTTTTAAAGAAGTCTTCAAAAGTTGTTTTATTTTTTAAGTGAAGTTTTAAACCTTCATTATCTAAACCTGTGAGCCAAAATATAACTTTATTCAGTTCAGATTTTTTTCTTCCTTTTCTTTCAATCTTTGTAACATAAAGAGGGTAGACATCTGCTACAGCCATTTTAAATATTTTGGACATACTTTATTTTATTTAATTAGTTATTCGATCACAGTTCTTCTTGGCCCAATTCCCCAAGCAATGTAATTCCACATCCAGTCTGCAATAACACTTATTCGATTTCTGCCCCCAGCTAAATAGAAAACGTGCAAAGCAAGCCAAGTAAGCCAGGCAAGGGTGCCATGAAATCTCAACCCATTAGGCATTTCCACAACTGCTCTTCTTCTACCAATAGTCGCCATTTGACCTTTATCTTTATATTTAAATTTTGTTAAAGGTTTGTTATTTTTTAAATTCAAAATTTGTTTTGCCACATGTCTTCCCATTTGCATTGCAACTGGAGCAACCATCGGTAAAGGTTTGCCGTCTAATTTGAAGTGTGCGCCATCTCCTATAACAAAAATATTTGGTTTAGATCTTAAATATTCATCAACGATTATTCGATTAGATCTATCAGCTTCACCAATTTTTGCCCATTCAGAATGTGCTGCAACTCCTGCTGCCCAAATAATTGTGCCCGCCATTAATATTTCACCATTTTTTAAATGCACTGTTGATTCATACATGCGATCTACTTCAGAATTAGTTTTTACAGTTACGCCAATTTCTTCTAATTCTTTCTGAGCATGCATTGAAGATTTTTCTTTAAACATTGGCAAAACTCTTGAACCTGCTTCAACTAAGGTAACTGAGGCATGTTTATAAATATCTGGAAATTCATGTTTCATACTTTTTTGTAATTCTGCAACTGCGCCAGAAATTTCTACACCTGTCGGACCTGCCCCAACAACTATTACTTTAAGTGAATCTTTTGGTTTATGTCCTGCTTCAATTTCTTCATACATACTTAAAAGCCTGTATTTAATTGCTCTTGCTTCTGCAATTGTTTTCATTTGCAATGTATTTTCTTTAACTCCAGGAATTCCAAAAGTATTTCCAGTACTTCCTGTTGCTAAGACTAAATATTCAAATTCAAGACTTGTTTGATCTTTTAACGTAATACTATTTTCTGACTCATTAATTTTTATTAATTCGCCTCGTAGATACTTAACTCCAGGAATTGCAGCTCGTATGGGATATGCAATGTCATCTTCTGGTAATCCACCTGTAGCGACTTGGTATAAAAGAGGAGAAAAAAGTTGATATGGATTTTTATCAATAATGGTTATTTCAAAATCTTTTTGCTTGGCAAGTTTTTGGGCAACAGTCAATCCGGCAAAACCAGCACCGATAATCACAACTTTCATGGGCTAAGTATTGCGTTACTAGTTAACTATCGCAAAATATCTGTGGGTAAGTCTAAAATTTCATCCATCACACCAGATGGTTGTGGATTTTCATATTGCATTTCAATTTGACTAAAAACTAGTCGACCTTCAGCTGATTCGACAGGTTTTAATAATTTGATGTCTACTTTTGTGACTACATCGGTGCCCGCAGCACAATTTGGCTCACAATCATTTGTGGTAGAGGTGCCACTGCCCACGGCTTCTTCACTGGTCCAGCTGGACCAGCTGATTTCGGTCAAAATTTGACCAGCGTCTGCGCAATAAAGCACTAATTCGACTGGCTTTTGTTCAAAAGTCGCACAATTGACTACATATATATCGGTATCTGCTTGAGTCCAGACTGGAGGATCTGCCTGAACGCAGGCTGAAAGTGCCCCAAAAGTCATAATTACGATAAATAGTCTCTTTAGCACATTCAGAGGCTATCGCCTGGGAACTCGACCCCCGATGTCGGGCGCGCCGTGGCTATTGCGTAGATTGGTATCTCGCGTCTCAAATGGAAAAAGGGATTTTTCCCTCACACATTTGATTCTAGAACTTTCAGCAAGATCGAAAGACCAACACAAAAAGAAACTGGAGTAACACTTTCGTGCCTACGATTCAACAACTCGTACGCAAAGGTCGTATTGAAAAATCGGCTAAGAGTAAAACTCCTGCGTTAAAAGGTTCACCTCAACGCAGAGGAGTTTGTACTCGCGTTTATACAACAACTCCAAAAAAACCTAATTCTGCATTAAGAAAAGTTGCACGTGTTCGTTTATCTTCCGGAATGGAAGTAACTGCATATATTCCAGGTGTTGGACATAATTTGCAAGAACATTCAATTGTTTTAGTTCGTGGTGGTCGTGTAAAAGATTTGCCAGGTGTTCGTTACAAAATTATTCGTGGCGCACTAGATACACAAGGTGTGAAGGATCGTAAGCAAGCTCGCAGCCGTTATGGTGCAAAGAAAGAGAAAAGTTAATGCCACGTAAAGGTCCTGCTTTAAAACGTCCATTAGTTTCTGATCCAGTTTATAATTCTCCATTAATTACACAATTAGTTAACAAAATTTTATCTCGTGGTAAAAAATCAACTGCAGAATCAATTGTTTATGGTGCATTAAATGGTGCAAAAGATAAAAGTGGAACTGACGCATTAACAATTTTGAAAAAAGCTTTAGAAAATATCAAACCAACAGTTGAAGTTAAATCAAGAAGAGTTGGTGGAGCAACTTATCAAGTTCCAGTTGAAGTAAAACCTGCAAGAGCAACCGCACTTGCATTGAGATGGTTAGTTGATTACTCACGTGAACGTAGAGAAAAATCAATGACCGAAAGATTAACAAATGAAATTTTAGATGCATCAAATGGTTTAGGTGCATCAGTTAAAAAACGCGAAGACACTCACAAGATGGCTGAAGCAAATAAAGCATTTGCTCACTATCGCTGGTAAAGGAAAATTAAAGTGGCAACCGGAACTCAATTAGATTTAGCCAAGACCAGAAATATTGGCATCATGGCTCACATTGATGCTGGTAAAACTACAACCACTGAAAGAATTCTTTTCTACACAGGTGTTAATTACAAAATTGGTGAAGTTCATGATGGCGCAGCAACTATGGACTGGATGCCACAAGAACAAGAACGCGGAATCACTATTACTTCTGCTGCAACTACTTGTACTTGGAAAGATCACACAATTAACATCATCGATACCCCAGGCCACGTAGATTTCACTGTTGAAGTTGAAAGATCTCTAAGAGTTTTAGACGGCGCAGTTGCAGTATTTGATGGTGTTGCTGGAGTTGAACCACAATCTGAAACAGTTTGGCGCCAAGCTGATCGTTACAAAGTTCCAAGAATTGCATTTATCAACAAATTAGATAGAACAGGTGCTGTTTACACCCGCACTTACGACATGTTGATTGAAAGATTAAGTGCTCCAGTTGTTTTACTTCAACTTCCAATTGGAACTGAAAGTGAATTTGCTGGAATCGTAGATCTAATCGATATGAAAGCCTACGTTTGGGATTTAGAAGCAAACAAAGGTGATGAATTTAGAACTGAAGAAATTCCTGCCAACATGTTGGAAGAAGCAAAAGCTAAAAGAGCAGAAATGATTGAAAAGTTAGCTGACGTTGACGATTCAATTATGGAATTGTTCATGGAAGAAAAAGAACCTTCAACAGAACAAATAATTGCCGCAATTAGAAAAGGCACAGTTAACTTCACAGTAGTTCCCGTAATTATGGGATCAGCCTTTAAAAACAAAGGTGTGCAACAAATGTTGGATGCGGTAACTCGTTACCTTCCATCTCCATTAGATATTGGTTCAATCAAAGGATTTAAACAAGGCGATTCTTCAGTTGAAATTGAAAGATCTCCATCAGATACCGAACCATTTTCTGCTTTAGCTTTCAAAATTATGAGTGATCCTCATCTTGGAAAATTAACTTACATAAGAATTTATTCTGGAAAATTAGAACCAGGCACAGGTGTATTAAATAGCACCAAAGATAGAAAAGAAAGAATTGGAAAAATTTATCAAATGCACGCAAATAAGCGTGATGAAAAAGAATCAGCTTCAGCAGGTTCCATTGTTGCGGTAATGGGTCTAAAAGACACCACAACTGGAGACACCTTATGTGACATGGATAAACCAGTTGTTCTGGAATCAATGGATTTCCCAGATCCAGTTATTCACGTAGCAATTGAACCAAAAACTAAGAACGATCAAGACAAACTTGCCACAGCTATTCAAAGACTTGCAGAAGAAGATCCAACCTTCCATGTTCGTGGAGATGAAGAAACCGGTCAAACCATTATTGGTGGAATGGGTGAATTGCACCTTGAAGTTTTAGTAGATCGCATGAAGAGAGAATTTAAAGTTGAAGCAAATGTTGGTAAACCTCAAGTTGCATACAGAGAAACAATTACTAAAAAAGTTGAAAAAGTTGATTACACCCATAAGAAACAATCTGGTGGTGCTGGACAATTTGCTCGCGTAATTGTTGATATTGAACCAAACCTCACTGAAGGTGGCGGTTATGAATTCATTAATAAAGTAACAGGTGGACGTATTCCAAGAGAATATATTCCTTCAGTTGATGATGGCGCACAAGAAGCAATGACTAATGGAGTTTTAGCTGGATATCAAATGGTTGATATCAAAGTAACTTTGCAAGATGGTGCTTACCATGATGTTGACTCTTCCGAACTTGCATTCAAAATTGCAGGATCAATGGCATTTAAAGAAGCAGCCAGAAAAGCACATCCAGTTTTGTTAGAACCAATGATGGATGTTGAAGTTGTAACTCCTGAAGATTTCATGGGAGATGTAATTGGAGATTTGAATTCACGTCGTGGCCAAATTCAAGCAATGGACGAAAGAGCTGGCGCAAGAGTTGTTAAAGCTTTAGTTCCATTAAGTGAAATGTTTGGTTACGTAGGTGACTTACGTTCTAAAACACAAGGACGTGCAAGTTACACAATGCAGTTTCATTCTTACGCGCAAGTTCCAGATGCAGTTTCGAAAGAAATTGTTGCCAAGGTTCGCGGCGAGTAAGAAAGAAAGATCCGGATCATTAGCAAACTGCTAAAAATTCGGAATAAAAAAACGCAGGTCAGAGGAGAAGCAAAGTGGCAAAGGCCAAATTCGAGCGTACAAAACCGCACGTAAATATCGGCACCATCGGCCACATCGACCACGGCAAAACCACATTGACCGCGGCGATAACCAAGGTGCTACACGACAAATATCCGGATGTAAATCCATTTACTCCGTTCGACCAAATTGACAAAGCTCCTGAAGAGCGTCAACGCGGTATCACCATTTCGATTGCACACGTCGAATACCAAACAGAAGCACGTCACTATGCACACGTTGACTGCCCTGGACACGCTGACTACATCAAGAACATGATTACTGGTGCAGCACAGATGGACGGAGCAATCCTTGTAGTTGCAGGAACTGACGGACCAATGCCACAAACAAAAGAACACGTTTTGTTGGCACGCCAAGTTGGTGTACCTGCAATCGTTGTTGCATTAAATAAGTGCGACACAGCAGATCCAGATTTATTAGAACTTGTTGAAGAAGAAATTAGAGAACTTCTAAACAAGTATGAATTCCCAGGAAAAGATACTCCAATTGTTCGCATCTCAGCATTAAAGGCTTTGGAAGGCGATGCAAAATGGGCAGATTCAATTATGGAACTTATGGGTGCAGTTGACTCATTCATTCCAACACCAAAACGCGAAATTGATAAACCATTCCTTATGCCAGTTGAAGATGTTTTCACCATCACTGGTCGTGGAACAGTTATCACTGGTCGTATTGAACGTGGTCAAGTAAAAGTTAACGAAGAAGTTGAAATCGTAGGTATTCGTGAAACTTCACAAAAGACCATCGTTACTGGAATTGAAATGTTCCGCAAACTTCTTGATGAAGGTCAAGCTGGCGAAAACGTTGGTTTGTTACTTCGCGGAACCAAGAGAGAAGATGTTGAGCGCGGAATGGTTGTTGTTAAACCAGGTTCAGCAACACCTCACACAAATTTCGAAGCTCAAGTTTATATTTTGAGCAAAGACGAAGGTGGACGTCACACTCCATTCTTCAATAACTACCGTCCACAGTTCTACTTCCGTACAACTGACGTGACTGGTGTTTGCCAACTACCAAACGGTGTCGAAATGGTTATGCCAGGCGACAACACTGAAATGAAAGTTGAATTAATTCAACCAATTGCAATGGAAGATGGTCTTCGTTTTGCAATTCGTGAAGGTGGCCGCACAGTAGGAGCAGGAAGAGTTACAAAAATCGTTAAGTAATTAACGAACCCGTTGATTTTCAGGCGGAGTGGGCAAAACTTACTCCGCTTGAAGCCAACAAAAAGAGACTAGAAAAGAAAGTAGAGAAGCAAAACCAAATGGCCGGACAAAAAATCCGTATTAGGCTCAAAGCCTACGACCATGAGGTCATTGATTCTTCAGCGAAAAAAATCGTTGAAACAGTGACTAAAACTGGTGCAAAGGTTGCTGGTCCTGTACCGCTTCCTACTGAAAAAAATGTTTACGTAGTTATTCGTTCCCCTTTTAAATATAAAGATTCTCGCGAACATTTTGAAATGAGAACACACAAAAGACTTATCGACATTTTGGATCCAACTCCAAAAACTGTTGATTCACTAATGCGTCTGGACCTACCAGCCGGTGTTGATATTGAAATTAAGTTGTAAAGAAAAGAGGTGATGAACAAATGGATCGTAATGTAAAAGGCATATTGGGAGAAAAACTTGGTATGACTCAAGTATGGGATGAAGCAAACAAAGTAGTTCCTGTAACTGTGATTAAAGCTGGTCCAAATGTTGTCACCAAAGTTAGAACTAAAGAAGAAGATGGCTACTCTGCAGTGCAATTAGCTTTTGGTGAAATTGATCCAAGAAAAGTTAATAAACCTGAAAAAGGTCACTTTGCAAAAGCAGGTGTAACTCCTAGAAGACACGTTGTAGAAATTAGAACTCTTGATGCAAACAATTACACACTTGGCCAAGAAATTAATGCAGATTTATTTGCAGCAGGTGAAGCAGTTGATGTAACTGGAACTAGCAAAGGTAAAGGTTTTGCTGGTGTTATGAAACGTCATGGTTTCCATGGACTTCGTGCATCACACGGTGTGGAAAGAAAACACAGATCTCCAGGTTCAGTTGGTGCAAACTCAACTCCAGGCAGAGTTTTCAAAGGTTTAAAAATGGCAGGACGTATGGGTTCAGATCGTGTTACCACAGTGAACATGACAATTGCTCAAATAGATCCTGAAAATAATTTAATTCTTGTTAAAGGTGCAGTGCCAGGTCCAATTGGTTCTTTAGTTTTAGTTAGATCTGCTGCCAAAACTCAAATTGTTAAGGCAGGTAAAAAATAATGCCTAGCGTACAAATTACTTCTCCAACAGGAACAAGTGCAGGAAATATGGAATTGCCTGCAGATATTTTTGATTGCCAAGTAAACGTGCCATTAATGCACCAAGTTGTCACAGCACAATTAGCAGCAGCAAGACAAGGTACTCAAAAAACTAAATCACATTCAGATGTTTCCGGTGGTGGAAAGAAACCTTATAAGCAAAAAGGAACTGGTAATGCTCGTCAAGGTTCTATTCGTTCTCCACAATGGACAGGTGGTGGACATGTTCACTCAATTTCACCAAGAGATTACGAACAAAGAACACCAAAGAAAATGAAATTAGCAGCGCTTAGATCTGCTTTAAGTGATAGAGCAAGAGAAAACCAAATTCATATTTTGTCTGCAATTGTCGAAGGTGACAAACCCTCAACAAAACAAGGTGTAAAAGCAGTTCGAAATGTTGCAAAAGGTAAAAAAGTTTTAGTTATCGTTTCATTAAATGAATTAGTTGGCTGGTTTTCTTTAAGAAATGTTAAAGAATTACACGTGGTTTCTCCTGGACAATTAAATACTTATGATGTTTTAAATGCCGATGATGTTGTGTTTACCAAATTAGCTTTAGAAGAATTTTTGAATGGTCCACGAACTGGAAAATCTGCAAGTGCTGTAGGTCGCTCAACTGATGCAGAGGTTGGTGCATAAATGAATCCAAATGATTTAAGAAAAGTTTTAATAGCACCAGTAGTTTCAGAAAAAAGTTATTCACTTTTGGATGAAAACAAGTACACCTTCTTAGTAAGAAAAGATGCAAATAAAACTCAAATTAGACAAGCTGTTGAAAAATTATTCAACGTAAAAGTTTTAAGTGTTAACACACTTAACAGAAAAGGTAAAACTTACCGCACTCGTTTTGGTGAAGGATCAAGATCTGACACTAAAAGAGCAATTGTTTCTCTTGCGCAAGGGGATCGAATTGACATATTTAATGCGCCAAGTGCTTAAAAGGGAGGTTGAACAAAAATGGGTATTAGAAAATTAAAACCAACAACACCATCTAATCGTGGTGCAAGTGTTGCTGACTTTTCAGAACTGACTCGTTCAACACCTGAAAAATCTTTGATAAAGCCAATTAATTCCAAAGGTGGCAGAAATAATCAAGGAAGAATTACCACTCGTCATCAAGGTGGCGGACACAAACGCGCTTATCGCGTCGTTGATTTCAAACGTTTAGACAAAGACGGAGTTCCAGCAAAAGTTGCTCACATTGAATACGATCCAAACAGAACTGCTCGTATTGCTTTGATTCATTTTGCTGATGGAGAAAAAAGATACATTCTTGCTCCAAATAAATTAAAACAAAATGATCCAATTGAAACTGGTCCAAATGCAGATATCAAACCAGGAAACAATTTGCCAATTAGAAATATTCCAGTAGGTACAGTGATTCACGCTGTGGAATTGCGTCCTGGTGGAGGTGCCAAGATGGCACGTTCAGCTGGAGCAAGTGTGCAATTAGTTGCTAAAGAAGGTCAACTTGCACAATTACGACTTCCATCTGGCGAAATTAGAAGCGTTGATGTTAGATGTCGTGCAACTGTTGGCGAAGTCGGCAATGCTGAACAATCCAATATCAGTTGGGGTAAAGCAGGACGTAAACGTTGGAAAGGTGTTCGACCAACTGTGCGTGGTGTTGTAATGAACCCAGTTGATCATCCTCACGGTGGTGGTGAAGGAAAAACCTCAGGTGGTCGTCATCCTGTTAATCCTTCAGGTAAACCAGAAGGTCGTACTCGTAGACCAAACAAAGCTTCACAAAAATTTATTGTCAGACGTCGTCCAGCAAACAAAGCAAGGAGTGCTAAGTAATGGCTAGAAGTTTGAAAAAAGGTCCATTTGTTGATGCTCACTTGTTGAAAAAAGTGAATGATCAAAATGAAAAGAAAACCAAAAATGTTATTAAATCTTGGTCACGTCGTTCCATGATTATTCCTGACATGCTTGGTCACACCATTGCAGTTCATGATGGCAAAAAACATATTCCAGTTTTTATTACAGAACAAATGGTCGGACATAAACTTGGCGAATTTGCTCCAACCAGAACTTTTCGTGGACACGTTAAGGGCGATGACAAGAAAGCAACAAACGAATAAAGGATTATGACAATGGAATCTAGAGCATCAGCACGTTTCGTGCGAATCACACCGATGAAAGCACGTCGTGTGGTTAATTTAATTCGTGGACTTTCTGCCAGAGAAGCCCAAGCTGTTTTGAAATATGCTGAACAAGCAGCAAGTGAAACTGTTGGAAAAGTTTTAAATTCTGCAATGGCAAATGCAAAAAATAATTTAAATGTTGATCCTGCAACTTTGTATGTAGCAGAAGCATTTGTTGACGAAGGTCCAACAATGAAAAGAATTAGACCTCGTGCACAAGGTAGAGCTTATAGAATTGATAAAAGAACTTCCCACATAACTTTAATTTTGGAACCACAAGGATCTGCACCAAGAAGAAAACCTGGCAGACGTCCAAATAAACCAAAGTCAAAACAAAGCGTTGAAACTAAAAAAGTCCAAGCAGTAGCAAAAGTTGCTCCTGCAAAAGCAGCTGAAGTTGTTGAAACAGCAAAGAAAGCACCTGCAAAGAAAACTGCGAAAAAAGCTGTAGCGAAAAAAACTACCAAGAAAACAGAAGGAGGCAATAACTAATGGGTCAAAAAGTTAACCCACATGGCTTCCGTTTGGGATATACCTCTGATTACACCAGCAAATGGTTTGCAGACTCAACCAAAAAAGGTGAAAGATATCAAGACTATATAAAGGAAGATATTTTAATTCGTGAAAAATTAACAGCTGGTATGGAAAGAGCTGGAATTAGTCATGTTGATATTGAAAGAACTCGTGAAAGAGTAAGAATTGATATTCACACAGCACGCCCAGGAATTGTGATTGGTCGTCGTGGACAAGAAGCAGATCGCATCAGAATTGATTTAGAAAAACTAACCGGTAAACAAGTTCAATTAAACATTTTGGAAGTAAAAAACCCAGAAGTTAATGCTCAACTTGTTGCTCAAGGTGTAGCAGAACAATTAGCAAGTCGTGTTTCATTTAGACGTGCGATGAGAAAAGGTATGCAAACTGCACTTAAAGGTGGCGCAAAAGGAATTAGAGTTCAAGTTTCTGGTCGTTTAGGTGGAGCAGAAATGAGTCGTTCAGAGTTTTATCGTGAAGGAAGAGTTCCTTTACACACTCTAAGAGCAAATATTGAATTTGGTTTCCATGAAGCTCACACCACTTTTGGTCGCATTGGTTGCAAAGTTTGGATCTTTAAAGGTGATGCCCCAGTAACAAAAGCTGAAAAAGAAGCAAAAGCTCAACAAGCAAAACTTCAAGCACAAGCTCTTCAAGTAGCTAAACAAACAAAGCCATCAAGAAAACCTAAGAAAGAAAAAGCAGAAAAAGTTTCTGAAAAGAATGAATCAGGAAGTGGTGAGTAATTTATGTTGATTCCAAAAAGAGTTGCTCATAGAAAACAACATCACCCAAAACGTGCCGGTAAATCTAAAGGTGCAACAAAAATAGAATTTGGTGATTTTGGATTGCAAGCACTAACCAGTTCATATGTCACCAACCGACAAATTGAAGCTGCACGTATTGCAATGACTAGACACTTAAAACGTGGTGGAAAAGTTTGGATCAATATTTATCCAGATCGCCCACTTACTAAAAAACCAGCTGAAACTCGTATGGGTTCAGGTAAGGGTTCACCTGAATGGTGGGTAGCAAACGTTAAACCAGGCAGAGTGATGTTTGAAGTTACTTTTCCTGATGAAAAAGTTGCAAGAGAAGCTCTAACCAGAGCAATGCATAAATTACCGATGAAATGTCGAATCGTCACTCGTGAAGTGGTGGAGGGATAAAGATGGCTAAAGCTACTAAAACACAAGAGTTTCGTGGTCAAACCAATGAAGATTTGAACAAGAAATTAAAAGAAGCAAAAGAAGAATTGTTTAATCTTCGTTTCCAATCAGCAACTGGTCAGTTGGAAAATCATGGTCGTTTAAGAAGTGTAAAAACAGAAATTGCGCGTATTTACACAATTTTGCGTGAAAGAGAATTAGGAATTACCCCAGTTGATACAGAAGGTGCAGCATGAGTAACTCTGTAAAACGAAACGCAAGAAAAACTATTGAAGGAATTGTGGTTTCAAACAAAATGGATAAAACCATTGTGGTAAAACTTGAAGAACAATTTACTCACTCACTTTATGGAAAAGTAATTTCACGTTCTAAAAAATTCAAAGCTCACGATGAAAAGAATGAAGCAGGAATTGGTGATCGTGTTTTATTGATGGAAACAAGACCACTATCAGCAACAAAGCGTTGGCGCATGGTCAGCATTTTGGAAAAAGCTAAGTAAAGGATTATTAAAAAATGATTCAAGCAGAGTCACGACTAAGAGTCGCTGATAACACAGGAGCTAAAGAGCTTTTGTGTATTCGCGTGCTAGGTGGTTCACAAAGACGTTACGCAAGCATTGGTGATGTAATTGTGTGTTCAGTAAAAGATGCAATCCCAGGTGGAACTGTCAAAAAAGGTGAAGTTGTCAAAGCAGTTGTTGTAAGAATTGTGAAACAACTAAGACGTGCAGATGGTTCTTATATTCGTTTTGATGAAAACGCTGCAGTTATCTTGAAAGAAGATAACGAACCACGCGGCACCCGTATTTTTGGTCCTGTGGGAAGAGAATTGCGTGATAAAAAATTTATGAAAATTATTTCACTAGCACCGGAGGTTTTATAAATGGCTTCCATGCACATTAAAAAAGGTGATTTAGTACAAGTAATTAGTGGCAAAGATCGTGGCACAACAGGACGTGTTCTAAAAGTTGATCCAATCCAAGGCTTAGTCACAGTTGAAGGTGTCAATCGAGTTAAGAAACACACCAAAGTTGCTCAAGCAGAACGTGGAGCTACTTCGGGTGGAATTTTGACTGTCGAAGCACCACTTGATGCAAGCAACGTAATGGTGGTTGATCCAACTGATAACAAACCCACCAGAGTTAAAAGAAGAAGAGACAAAGTTGAAAAGAAAAGATCAGATGGCACAACTTATGTCTCAACCAGATTAGTAAGAGTTTCTGCTCGCACCGGAAAGGAGCTATAAAGTGACTGCTACTCAAACACGTGAAAAACCACGTTTAAAACAAAAGTATTTAACTGATATTGCTCCAGCATTGCAAAAAGAATTCGGTTTCAAAAACGTTAATCAAGTTCCACGTTTAACAAAAATCGTGGTGAACATGGGTGTTGGCGAAGCTGCCAAAGATTCAAAACTTATTGAAGGTGCAATTAGAGATTTAACTTTGATCACAGGTCAAAAACCATCTGTAGCAAAAGCTAAAAAATCAATTGCAAACTTTAAACTTCGCGAAAACCAACCAATTGGTGCACACGTCACTATGCGTGGAGATCGTATGTGGGAATTCTTAGATCGTCTTCTTGCTGTTGGTCTACCAAGAATTAGAGACTTCAGAGGATTATCTCCAAAACAATTTGATGGAAACGGTAATTACACATTTGGTTTAACTGAACAATCAGTATTTATTGAAGTTCCACAAGATTCAATTGATAGACCTCGTGGAATGGATATAACTGTTGTGACTACTGCAACTAATAATGATGAAGGAAGAGCATTGCTTAAATTGCTTGGTTTTCCTTTCAAGGAGGCATAACTAAATGGCAAAGACTTCTATAAAGCAAAAACAGCAACGCACTCCAAAATTCAAAGTGCGCGCTTACACACGTTGTGGAGCATGTGGAAGACAACGTGCAGTTTATAGAAAATTCAACCTATGTCGCATTTGTTTTAGAAACAAAGCACACAAAGGTGAACTTCCAGGAATTACCAAGAGCAGTTGGTAGTAAAAAACTAACGTTGCAGGTCCTCGAAGGAAACCACAACGAGAAAGGCTAAAAAAGCCAATGACGATGACAGATCCGATCGCGGACATGTTAGCTCGTTTGCGTAATGCAAACACAGCTCATCATGAATCTGTGAGTATGCCATTTTCTAAAATAAAGAAAAATATTGCCGAAATTTTAACTAAAGAAGGCTATATAAAAGGCTACAAAGAAGAGCCAGCAAAAGTTGGTCAAGCTTTAGTTTTAGAACTTAAATATGGTCCAAGCAGAGAACGTTCAATTTCTGGTTTGAGAAGAGTTTCTCGTCCAGGTTTAAGAGTTTATGCAAAAAGTGAAAATCTACCTAAAGTTTTAGGTGGACTTGGAATTGCAATCATTTCAACTTCAGGTGGATTGTTAACCGATAAAGAGGCATCAAAGAAAGGCGTAGGCGGAGAAGTTCTTGCCTATGTTTGGTAACTAAAAATGTCTAGAGTCGGTAAAAAATTAGTAAGTGTGCCAAACGGTGTGGAAGTAAACATCTCAGGCAAAAAAGTAGATGTTAAAGGTCCAAAGGGACAATTAAGTATTGATCTACCAGAAACTATTTCTATAAAGAAAAATGATGATGGAACATTTCTTTTGGAAAGAGCAAATGATGAAACAAAAAACAAAGCATTACATGGTCTTGCTCGCTCTTTAGTTGCAAATATGGTTAAAGGTGTAACTGATGGTTACTCTAAAACTTTGGAAATTGTTGGAACTGGTTACAAAGTAACACCAAAAGGTAATGATCTGGAATTTGCTTTAGGTTATTCTCACCCTGTTTTATTTAAAGCACCTGAAGGAATTACATTCAAAGTCGAAACACCAACTAAGTTTCATATCTTTGGAATTGATAAACAAGCGGTAGGCGAAACTGCTGCCAAAGTAAGAAAACTTCGCAAACAAGATCCTTACAAAGGTAAAGGTGTGCGCTTTGATACCGAGGTTATTAGACGTAAAGCTGGAAAGGCTGGTAAGTAATTATGAGTAATTTTACTAAGCCAAGTAAGCATTTGAGTAAAAATGCCCAATCAAAGAGACGTCGTCATATTAGAGTGCGTAAAAAAATCTCTGGAACTACTGCTAAACCACGTTTGGTTGTAACAAGATCTTTGAGAAATGTGACTGTACAAGTAATTGATGATTTAACAGGTCAAACTCTTGCTTTTGCATCTTCAATTGAAGAAGGAATTAGTGGAGATAAAACTGCACAAGCAAAACTTGTTGGTAAAAAAGTTGCTGAAAGAGCAAATGCTAAAGGAATCAAAGAAGTAGTTTTTGATCGTGCAGGACGTAAATATCACGGTCGAGTAGCTGCACTAGCTGATGGAGCACGAGAAGGAGGGCTTAATTTCTAATGGCTGCAAAGTTAACAAACCAAGACGGCACAGATGAACGCCCAGGACGTCGTGAACGCAGACAACGCGATGAAGCAGTAAAAGAAAGAGAAAAATCTGCTTTTATTGAAAGAGTAGTTTTTGTAAACCGTGTTGCCAAAGTAGTTAAAGGTGGACGTCGTTTTGCTTTCACAGCTTTAGTTGTTGTGGGAGATGGCAACGGCATGGTTGGTGTTGGTTATGGAAAAGCAAGAGAAGTTCCACAAGCAATCCAAAAAGCTGTTGAAGATGCTAAAAAACATTTCTTCAAAGTTCCAAGAGTGCAAGGCACCATTCCACATCCAATTACTGGTGAAGCTTCAGCTGGAGTTGTTATGTTAAGACCAGCTTCTGCTGGTACCGGTGTTATTGCAGGCGGTCCTGTTCGTGCGGTGCTAGAAGCTGCTGGCATTCATGATGTTTTAACTAAATCTTTAGGTTCTGGAAATGCAATCAACGTAGTTCATGCAACTGTTGATGCACTAAAGAAACTTGAAAGACCAGAACAAGTTGCAGCAAGAAGAGGACTAACAGTAGAACATGTTGTTCCTGCTGCAATTTTGAAAGCTCAAGCTGCAGAAAAAGCAGGTGTTTAATGTCAAGCATAAAAATTAAACAAGTTAAGTCTTCAATTGGTGGCACAAAGATTCAACATGACACTTTGAAAACTTTGGGCCTTGGAAAAATTGGATCAGAATCAGTAAAACCTGATCGTCCAGAATTTCGTGGCATGTTAAGAACTGTTTCACATTTAGTAACTGTTGAGGAGGTTAAGTAACAGATGAGTATTAAAGTTCATCATCTTCGCCCAGCACCAGGTGCTAAGAAAGATAAAACCCGTAAAGGTAGAGGTGAAGCAAGTAAAGGTAAAACTGCAGGTAGAGGAACCAAAGGTTCAGGAGCAAGAAGAAATTATTCTGCTGCTTTTGAAGGTGGTCAAATGCCTTTGCACATGCGTTTACCAAAACTTCGCGGTTTTACTCCACCAAACAAAATTAAATATCAAGTAGTAAATGTTTCTGATATTGCAAGACTTTTTCCTCAAGGTGGCGAAGTTACTCCAGCTAGTTTGGTAAAAGTTGGCGCAATAAGAAAAGGTCAACCAGTTAAAGTGCTTGGTCATGGAGAAATTTCTGTGAAAGTTACTGTTGTGGCTGACAAATTCAGTGAATCTGCCTCAAGCAAAATATCTGCTGCTGGTGGATCAATTAAAGCTCTTTAGGAGTTTTTAAATTGAATCTTAATTTTGCTTGGTTAACGGATGCTTTTCGCACTCCTGATTTACGTCGCAAATTATTATTCACACTTGGAATGATTGCGTTTTATCGACTTGGTACAACTGTGCCAACTCCTGGAGTTGATTATCCAGCAATTCAACAATGTATTGAATTGGTTCAAGGTGATTCTTTGTATGGAGTTATCAATTTATTTTCTGGTGGAGCACTTTTACAATTAAGCATTTTTGCTCTAGGGATCATGCCCTACATCACAGCTTCAATCATTATCCAACTTTTAACTGTGGTAATTCCAAGATTAGAAATGTTGAAAAAAGAAGGACAATCAGGTCAAGCTTTAATTACTCAATACACGAGATATGTAACTATTGCTCTTGGTTTATTACAAGCAACATCTATTTTGGCTCTTGCTAGAACTCCTGGACAACTATTAAGAGGCTGTCCAAATGATTTGATTCCGAATCAATCAATTCCAGTAATGATTTCTATGGTTTTAACAATGACAGCAGGAACAGCTCTTGTGATGTGGTTAGGTGAGCTTATAACTCAACGCGGAGTTGGTAATGGTATGTCGTTATTAATATTTTCTTCAATTATTTCTTCCGTTCCTTCACAATTTGCTGCAATTTTGACAATTAATGGACTATTTATCTTCATTGCAACAGCAGCTGTTGGAATCATAATTATTGCTGGAGTTGTTTTTGTGGAACAAGCACAAAGAAGAATCCCTGTGCAATATGCCAAAAGAATGGTGGGTAGGCAAAGCTATGGTGGAACTTCAACTTATATTCCGTTGAAAGTTAATATGGCAGGCGTTATCCCAGTTATCTTTGCTTCATCTTTGCTTTATATTCCATCTTTGTTTGTGCAACTGTCTAACTCGCAAAGTGGCTGGGCGCAATGGATTTCTAGAAACTTTCAAAATGGAACAGAAGTTCCATATGTGATAACTTATGCGATTTTAATTGTATTTTTTGCTTATTTTTATTCGTCAATTACCTTTGATCCGGTAGAAGTTGCAGACAATATGAAAAAATATGGTGGATTTATTCCAGGAATCCGTGCCGGCAAACCTACATCTGATTATTTAAAATATGTTTTATCAAGATTAATGGCAGCAGGATCCACTTATCTAACCATCATCGCTGTAATTCCATTTATTGCATTTGGTGCTCTGGGAGTAGGAAATCGATTCCTATTTGGTGGCACAAGTTTGTTAATTATGGTTGGAGTTGGTTTAGATACAGTTAAGCAAATTGAAAGCCAATTACAACAAAGAAATTATGAAGGTTTTACTAAACAAAATCCAACATTGTAGTTAAAAATGCGTTTATTAATAATGGGTCCACCAGGTGCTGGTAAAGGAACTCAAGCTTTAAATATTGCAAAAGAGTTTAAAATTGCACATATTTCTACAGGCGACATTTTTAGAGAAAATTTAAAGAAAGAAACTGCGCTTGGTAAAGAAGCAAAATCTTATATGGATAAAGGCGTTTACGTTCCAGATGATGTAACAAACAGAATTGTTGAGGATCGATTAACTTGGGATGATGTTTCGAATGGATTCTTACTAGATGGTTATCCAAGAACTTTGGATCAAGTTAAATTTTTAGATCAGTTATTAAATAAGAAAAATCAAAAACTAGATAAAGTTATTGAACTAGTTGTCGATACAAAAATAGTAATTGAAAGGCTAGTAAAAAGAGCCAATGAGCAAAATAGAGTTGATGATACTGAGGAAGTTATTGCAAAAAGACTAGAAGTTTATAAAAAAGAAACTTCACCTTTAATTTCAGAGTTTGAAAAACGTGGCATTTTAGAAAAAATTGATGGAATGGGTAGTGTGGAAGAAGTTAGTAAAACAATTTTTTCAAAATTAAAGTTTAGTTAAAATTTCTGGTCCATTTTCCGTTATTGCAATGGTGTTTTCCCAATGACTTGCAAAATGTCCATGGCTTGAAACAACAGTCCATTCATCTTCTAATACATGCACTTTATTACTACCTAAAACCAACATGGGTTCAATTGCTAATGCCATACCAACTTTGATTTCAGGCCCAGTTCCTGCTTTTCCATAATTAGGCACACTTGGTGGCATATGCATTTGAGTACCAATTCCATGTCCAACATAGTCTTCTAAAATTCCAATTTTTAAATCACTAAAAGTTTTAACGTATTTTTCTATAGCAAAACCAATATCACCGATTCTTTTTCCAGCAATTGCCGCATTTATTCCAATTTGGAGTGCTTTTTCAGTGATCTCACTTAATTTTTTGTGTTCGGCTTTTACATTTCCAACACAAATTGTTATAGCGGCATCACCATGCCAGCCTTCAATTATTGCTCCACAATCAACACTTACTAAATCTCCGTCTTGAATAATTTTGTCATCTTTGGGAATTCCATGCACAACTTCCTCATTTACAGAAACACAAATCACTGCAGGATAACCGTGATAGCCCAGAAAAGAAGGTTTAGCATTTTCTTTTTCCATGATCGAAAAAGCGATTTTGTCTAAATCTTTGGTGGACATACCAGGTTTAATTTGATTTTTTATTTCTTCCAAACACAAAGCTACAACTTTGCCAGCTTTTCGCATGATGGCAAATTCTTCTTTTGTTTTTAACTGAATGTCATTTTTATTGAACATGTCTTAACTTAATCTACTTTAGTTGTTGTGATATTTTCTAGACGTGGTTCAATTCCTTTTAATTTCGCATGTTTTGGCAGGTTCTATTGCATTAATTACCGCGTTTAGCGCTCTATCAACTAAAAAAGGCTCTAGCAAGCACGTTTATTTTGGAAGAATTTACAGTGGTGCTATGTTCTATGTGGTTATAGGTGCATTCGTACTTTCGGTTATTAGACCTAACCCTTTTTTATTTGCAATTGGCTTGTTTAGTGGATATTTGGTTTGGACAGGTTTTAGAAGAGCTAGATACAAAAATGCTACTTTAAATAAAATAGATAAGATCACAACTTTCATCGGATTGCTAATTATTTTTGTATTACTTTGTTATGGATTATTTATTTTACTTACTAAAAATTCCATTGGGATAGTTTTGATATTTTTTGGTTTAGGAATGATAACTTTTGTAATGGAAGATTATAAAGCATTAAAAATTGAGTTATATAAGTCAAAATATAGAATTGCCAATCATTTACAAAGAATGCTTGGAGGAACAATTGCGACCATAACTGCCGTTTTAGTTCAACAGTTTGTTCCAAGAATTCAGAATAGCCAAATTCCTGAATTTATAATTTGGATAGGACCAACATTAGTTTTAACCCCTTTTATTTTTTATTGGTCAAAAAAAATACTTTCATAATTACCAGGGTTCTTTTGGTTCGAGCACTCTCCAGCAATACCAAGCCGCAATTGAACGATATGGACTAAATGGATTTCCCAGTGGTTCTAGCTGTTTCTCATTTGGCATTTCTTTTAAGCCATGACTAACTTGCCAACCTCTTCTAACTGCTAGATCTCCTACTGGCCATATATTTAATCTTCCCAAGGTAAACATTAAAAACATTTCAGCGGTCCATCTACCTATGCCAAATTGTGAACTTAAGACTTTTACAGCTTCTGTATCACTTAAATCTTTTAAAGAGGCAAGATCAATTTCTTTTTCTAATTGCGATATTGCTAGACCCTTAATAGCCTTTATTTTTGATTTAGATAATCCAATTTCGGCTAATTGTTTATCAGTTTTATTTACTATAACTCGAGGAGTAATGTTTTGGCGTGTTAATTTATTTAATCTATTGCTTATTGTTAAAGCTGCCTGGGTAGAAATTTGTTGTGCAACAATTGATTTGACTAAGGATTCATAATATAAATTTACAGAGTGTGTCTGAGGCTTTAAATTGCAACGATCGCTAATATCTACAAATTTATATAAATGAGGGCAAGTTTGTTTCAATAAATTAATTCCGTTTTTCAGGTGTGTTGAATGGGAAACCATAGTAAAACTAATCTATTTGATGACAAAATATGAATGTGCTGAAGAACTGGAATTCACGCTCAAGAATTTATTTACTTTTAAGTATTGCTGGCTTAGTTGGAACTTGGTACTTCAATATTTTGGCAATTCAGCAAGGTAGTGATTTTTTTTCAGATTGGTCCAGTAGTCCTGCAGTTTCTTCAGCCACCACAGATTTATTAATTGCCGCAAGTGCGGCAAGCATATTTATGTATTTTGAGGGCAAAAGACTAAAGATGAAAAACGTTTGGCTATATATTTTAGGTTCTTTTGTGACAGCTATTGCTTTCACATTTCCATTATTTTTAGCAATGCGTGAAAGAAAAATTAAATAAGATTTTTTCTTTGAAGATCAACAAAAGCAAACCAGCCTGGTAATACTCGAATGTAGAAGGTTGCTATTCGGTAAAGCAACACTCCAGATAATGCAAGTGCTGAGGGCACACCTGTAGCAGTTAGTCCTGCCACCAACGTAGCTTCAACTGCTCCAATTCCACCTGGGGTTGGAGCAGCTTGACCAATTGTTGCTCCGGCTAAATAAACAAATGCAATTGTAAAAAATGAAATTTCTGCATTAAATGCTTTCAATGAAGCATAAAATGAAATGATATATAAAACATTAATTAAGATCGAAGAAACTAAACTTATTAGTAATCGTTTTGGTTGTTGAACAATAACAGCTAAAGTTGGACCAATATGGGAAAATATTGGTCGAGTTTTTGATAAAACCCAATTTCTTATTCGGGGAACTGATAAAGCCACGATGATAATGGCAAACAAAATAACGAAAATTAATAAAGTAACTCTAGGTGGTCTAAATGATAAGTCAGTTTGCGCTCCTGCGATTACTCCTGTGATCACAAGAAAAATCACATGAATAAAAAACATAATTACTTGTGAAACACCAACTGCTGTGGCAGATGAGGTAGCACTGACGCCTGATTTATTTAAGAATCTAATATTTACAGCCACTGAACCTAAGGTGGGTGGGGTGACTAAAGTTGCAAAAGAAGCAGCAAGTTGAGCTTGCAAAGTTTTTAACCAATTTACTTTTTTGATCACAAATGCAAGCAATAAAGATGTAGAGGCTATATAAGTCAATGTTGCACTAACAAGTGCGATTGCGGCCCATTGCCATTGGGCTTTTGATATCAATTCCGAGACATTTACTTGGCTAAATTGGGGAACCAAAATATAAAGGGCAAATACAGAAAAAATGGCCAAAAAAACATTTCGCCAATTGACTCTTTGAAATTGAATAGGTTCAATTTCTGAAGTTGCAGCAAAATCTCCAAGTCCTTTTCTTAGTTCCAAAAGCAGCTTTTTATTACTTTTTAGATAATTTCGAGTTTTCCTACTCATCGCTACTCTTTGTAGCGCAGGAATTACAGAAATTAATTCATCTATTTTGAAAACTTTTTTTGCAATCTCAATACTTTTTTCAACTGAGCTAATTCTTGCAATAGTGACAAGAGATTCTGCTAAATCAATTCTTTGTTGAACTTCTGTTGCAGCTATTGCGCCCGAATGAACAGCTGTCAAAGCAATGTCGTTCGCGTCAGTTAGAAAAATGTTTTCAGCAGATAATGCGCGGTGGACTATATCTGCCTTGTGAAGTTTATTTATATTTTGAAAAAATTGTTCGATTTGTTGGTCAGTTATTTTAATATCGTAATTTGAAATTTCAGCTAGATTCTTACCAGGTATATTTTCAAGTGCAATAAATATAGAATCTGGTTCTAATTCTCTAACCATTTCCACTTCTGGAACTTTGACACCTACTGCAGAAATTGCATGTGCTAATAAGGCAGTTCTTTCAACTCTTCTTCTGATACTCATGCCTCTGAAATCACCAGAGGTTTTTAAAAACACTCCTCGAAGCCATGAACTAATTACTCCTGATCCCTGTAATTCCCAATCAAAAACCCAAACATTTAGTTCTTTATTGTTAGATAAATTTACTTTAAAGATTCGTGCCTCTGTAGTTTCCATTAAGAATTCCATTTTTAAAACCTGAAACCCATCAGCTTCAATTCCATCTTTAATTTGGGATTCACTTGCTCTATTTATTGGAGTTCCCAGAATGTAACGAACAGCAAGTCCAACAGACCAACCAATTAAAATATTTGCAATTTGAGCCACAATAGTGGTTTGGCCAGCAATTAAAGATGCAAAAACAAGTGAAAATACTGAAATTATTGCAATAAAACCAAGTCGACCTCTATCAAGAACTCTTGCTATAACTAAAAATGAAATTAAACCAGCGATAAGTGGATCAAGTGGTGTGACTCCTTGAGTTTGTAACCCACCAGTCAGTGCAAGAATTAAACGTGGTGAATTACTTTGAATAATCACGATAGATAAAACAAGTAAGAATAAAACTGATATACCAGAAGCTAGTAGTGCATCAATTAATTGTCGAGTTCTATTTCTAGTCAGTAACGAAAATGAAACAATTACAGGTACAAAAATTATTGCAGTTGCACCAATAGTATTTAGTAAAAAAATAACAAAGCTAGGAAGCTCTCGAGAAGCAAGAGTTAAATCTTGGTCCAGCCCCGCAGTAGTTCGTGCCGCAAGTGTTCCGATTCCAACAACAGCCAGAGTGATACCTAATGAGATAACAAGATTGATTAAATCTCGAGGACGCCTAGCAATGGGTCTTTTGCTTTGTTTATCTAAAAAGTTCATTGAATCTATCGTCCCATTACCTTGAATACTTTGGCCGAACGGACACTTGTCATAGGTAACTGGTGAAGTAGGACTATGTTGCCTGATGTTTTAACCGATATTTGTCTTGATAATTCTGCATTGGAGGTCATAAAAACTCCACAATTTGATGCAGAGCAGTTAAAAGCGGTTTCATTAAAAACTGGCAAAAATCTAGTAACCGGCAATCCAGGTACTGGAAAAACTCTCGTGTTAGCAGAGAATGTCATTCAACAAATAAGCGATGGAGTGCCGAGCGAAAAAATCATAATTTTTTGTTTTTCCAGAGATCAAGTTAGATCTATGCGAAAATATTTATCTAGAAGATTATTTGAAAAATCAATTCCACAAGTTTCAACTTTTCACTCATTTACTCATGCAGTCATGCAATCTGCTTTAAACCAAGGAATAATTACAGAAAAATACTCTCTTTCTCCATTGCGTTTACTTTCTGGTCCTGAGCAAGAGGTGATTATTAGCGAATTGATAAAAGGTTCTATTGAAGATAATTCAATCCAGTGGCCGCAATATCTAAAGCCATCTTTGCAAACTCGGGGATTTGTAAGACAAGTAAGAAATTTGCTTGCCAAGATGCGAAGTTTAGGAATGGATCCTGATCAATTAATAGAAATAGGCCAAAAATATGAAAATGAAAATTGGATAGCCATAGGTCATTTTGCAGAAATGTATTTGGACAATTTAGATGCAGCTGAATCTATTGATTACGGCGAATTAGTTCACCGAGTGAATTTATTACTACATCAAGTTAAAGATTTAAAAGAATTGAATATAAATTTTACACATTTTTTTGTTGACGAATTTCAAGATATCGATGCCTCACAAATAAGATTATTAAAAAAATTGGTTTCTCCAGATAAATTTCTCTTATGCGTTGGAGATAAAAGTGAGAGTATATATAAATTTCGCGGAGCAGACACTGCTGCTATTGATAGATTTAAATTAGATTTTGGATTGAATGAATCAATAAATTTAAAAAATAACTATAGAGCTAAAGTAAATATAGTTCCAGAATTATTAACTTTTGATAATTTAAATGCGCAAGGTAATTTTATAGCGAATGAAATAAGTAAATTTAAAAATGAAAATTTATTTAATAAGTGGTCTGAAATTCTTATCATAATTAGAAATTCAAATTCTTTAAAAAATATTCAAAGAGCTTTAGGATTATTTGGAATTACGGCCGAAGTTGATGCAGAAGATTTACCTCTAATCAAAGAACCCGCAGCAAGAG
>CAZZKM010000003.1:6131-88014 GCA_964655115.1 uncultured Bifidobacterium sp. | reverse complement strand
AGTTCTAACTCTAGGACCTGATTGGTGGCTAATTGTAGGTGCGAATTTAGATCACGAAAAATTATTAAGAGATAAAATAAAAAATGAATTCGCATCAATCGTTGATGTTTCTGCTCAAAGAACCTTTATTGAAGTAAGTGGAAAGTTTGCAAAAGAGGTCTTGGAACATGGTTGGGAATTATCTCTAGATCACGATGTATTTAAACCTGGCATGTGTGCCCAATCTGTAATTTCCAGAAGTCCTGCAATTTTGTATCACGGACCAATAAATACTTATCACTTATATGTAAGATCATCTTTTGCTCAACACTTATGGAATTTTTTGACAGATGCTTCAACAGAATATTTAAGACAATAGACTAGGAACATAAATATGACTGCAATAATATTGGATGGCAAAAAAACAGCTGAAAAAATTAAATCTGAATTGGCTAAGAGAGTTGAAGTTTTAAAATCAAAAGGAATTACCCCAGGGCTTGGCACAATCTTGGTGGGAGATGATCCTGGATCTCACGCATATGTTGGAGGAAAGCATAAAGATTGCTCAGAAGTTGGAATTTCATCCATAAGAGTTGATTTACCAGCTAACGCCTCGCAAGATGATGTTATGACTGCTATTAAAAGACTTAATCAAGATTCAAATTGCACAGGTTATATTGTGCAACTTCCATTACCAAAAGGACTAAATGCAAATAAAGCATTAGAAGCTATGGATCCCAAAAAAGATGCAGATGGTTTGCATCCTGTTAATTTAGGAAGATTAGTTCTTGGACAAGATGCTCCACTTCCCTGCACACCTAGAGGAATAGTTGAATTATTACGCGAATATCAAGTTCCAATTGATGGTGCAGAAGTAGTAGTTGTGGGTCGTGGCATAACTGTTGGAAGACCAATTGGATTACTTCTTACCAGAAAGTCTGAAAATGCAACTGTAACTTTGTGTCATACCGGAACAAAGGATTTAATTAGGCACACAAAAAATGCTGACATTATTGTTGCAGCTGCCGGTGTTGCACATTTGATAAAACCAGACATGATTAAAAAAGGTGCAGCACTTTTAGATGTTGGAATTACTAGAACTGATAAAGGTTTAGTTGGAGATATAGATCCAGAAGTTAAAAATGTAGCAGGATTTTTTGCTCCCATGCCTGGAGGAACAGGACCAATGACTCGCGCCATGCTTTTAGCAAATGTAGTTGATGAAGCGGAAAGATCAATTCAATGAAAAAAGAATACGACTACATAATTGTCGGTGGTGGATCTGCCGGATCTGTTTTAGCAAATCGTTTATCAGAAGATCCAAATAATCAAGTTTTAGTTTTAGAAGCTGGTAGACCTGATTATTGGTGGGATGTTTATGTTCATATGCCAGCAGCCCTTACTTTTCCAATTGGAAATAGATTTTACGACTGGAAATATCAATCAGAACCTGAAGAATTTATGAATAACAGAAGGGTTTACCACGGTCGTGGAAAAATTTTAGGTGGATCAGGATCTATCAACGGAATGATATTTCAACGTGGAAATCCAATGGACTATGAAAGATGGGCAAAAGATAAAGGTTTAGAAAATTGGGATTTTGCACATTGTCTTCCATACTTCAAAAAAATGGAAAATTCTCTACATGTTGCAGATCCAATTTTTAGAGGACATTCAGGTCCACTTGAATTAGAAAAAGGTCCAGCTAAAAATCCTTTATTTAAAGCCTTTTTTGAATCATGTGTACAAGCCGGTTTTAATTTAACTGATGATGTTAACGGATACCGTCAAGAAGGTTTTGGTCCATTTGATCGAAATGTTAGAAAAGGAAAAAGACTATCCTCAGCAAGAGCCTATATCCATCCTGTAAAAAGTAGGAAAAATTTAACCATAAAAACTCGTGCCATGGTTGAAAAGGTAGTTTTTGAAGGAAATAAAGCAGTTGGAGTTGAAGTCACATTTAGAAAACTAGTATCTAGAAAAAAAGAATTTATCAAAGCTAAAGAAATAATTCTTTGCGGTGGAGCAATTAATACTCCACAAATTTTGCAACTTTCAGGTATTGGTGATGAAATGCATTTAAGAAACTTAAATATCCCTGTTGTTAAAAATCTTCCTGGTGTTGGCCAAAATTTGCAAGATCATCTAGAAGTTTATGTTCAATATTCTTGTAAAAAACCAGTTTCTTTACAACCAAACCTTCAACTTTGGCGAAGGCCATTTATTGGTGCTGCTTGGCTATTTTTTAGAAAAGGACCAGGAGCATCAAATCATTTTGAAGGTGGAGGTTTTGCCAGAAGTAATGACCAAGTTTTGTATCCAAATTTAATGTTTCACTTCTTACCTATTGCAGTTAGATATGACGGAACAGTCACCGCAAAAGGTCATGGATATCAGATACATATTGGCCCTATGTATTCGGATGCAAGAGGTTACGTAAAAATAAAAAGTAATAATCCTTATGAAAAACCTTCAATTAAATTTAATTATTTATCAACTAATCAAGATAAACAAGAATGGGTTGAAGCGATTCAAATTGCCAGAAAAATCTTGACTCAAAAAGCTATGGATGAATTTAATGGTGGTGAAATTTCACCGGGTCCAAGTGTCTCAACCCCTGATGAAATCTTGAAATGGGTTGCTAAAGATGGAGAAACCGCCTATCACCCATCTTGTACTGCCAAAATGGGCACAGATGAAATGTCTGTGGTTGATCCAAATTCTATGAAAGTACATGGAGTTGAGGGTTTAAGAATTGTTGATGCCTCGGTATTTCCTTACGTTACAAATGCAAATATTTATGCTCCTGTAATGATGGTGGCAGAAAAAGCTGCAGATTTAATTTTAAATAAGAAACCATTGGATCCCGAATATGCAAAATGGTATAAACACGGAGAAACTAATTAGTAATTAAGGTTTCTCCAGATTTAAATTCTTGTCTGCCATTTTTTGTTAATACCCACACAGATTGTCTACCCATAACTTTCCAATTATGTCCATCCCCAACTAATGCAGTATCTTCATCAATTCCTAGTAACGTCACATTTTCAGGTGTGTTAAGTAAGTATCTAGTTAATAGATCTGGAATCCAGCCAAGCATGCGATCAAAATGAGGAATCACTCTTAGGTGTGGCAGTAAACCTAATCCTTTTACGTGTTGATCTTTTCTATTCAATTTTATTTTCATGGTAGGAACCCAATCGGTAAATGCCATTGCACCGGCACTACAACCTGCAATAGATACACCACTTTGCCACTTAGAAACAATTTCATCCCATACCAGAGAATTTCTTAATGATTCAGAAAGATAAGTGGGGTCTCCTCCACTTAAATAAATTACTCCTGCATCTTGAATTTGTTCGACTATTTCAAAATTATTTGCAGATTGTGCATCGAAAACTGGAAGCCATCTTTGTTCAACGCCTAATCTTTTTGATTGCGCAAAACCAAGATCTTTCCAATGATTTAGTCTTTTTTCTCCTTCTAATCCTGCAGCAGTTGATAATTGGACATAAACAGGTTTTTGATTTTCAAACAGTTCTTTTTCAACATCCAACATCACAGGAAGCCACTCCCCAGATCCGACAAGGGCTATTTTTCCTGGCATTAGTTTTCTCTAACCATATTTTCTGCTCCCGCACCTGGACTCGAACCAGGAACCACTCGATTAACAGTCGAGTGCTCTGCCAATTGAGCTATGCGGGAATAACTTTTAGCGTAAGTTCAAACTTACCAAGTTGTGCTTTGTTAATTAATAAGTGGCCACTAATCAAGAAGTTCCCATTGCCTTTTCTCGAAGTGCTCTTCGATATTCCTCTAGTTCTAGTAAGTCCTGGAACAACTTATCGTGATCCTTACTATTTGTTTCAGGTTCAAGTCTTTGCAATTGGCTCTTTAGATCTGCGATAGTTCTTGAAGTACTTAATTCAAGTAATCGGGCAAATATTGAATCGACGTATTTTTTATCCACCACTGCTTTAAAATCCTCCACACTTAATGCAGCAATTAAATTTTTTAATTCTTCATCTTCATTTTGCTCTAATATTTTTGTAATTAGATCTTCACTTATGTTTATTTTGTCAATGACTTCAAATAGTTCTCTAAATTTTGAAATAGTAAAAGTTTCAACATTTACTTGTTTGATCCAGTCAGAGACAAATTGGGGAAATTGAAAAATCAATTTTAGCGCTTCTTTTTCAATACTAGATTCTATGTTTTCTTTATTATTTTGTTCAATTTTTGAAGTAGTGGTTACATTTCTTATTTGTCGATTATTATCTTTAACGGCTTGCTCAACAGAATTGATTTCAATGCCTAGCCAACCCGCTAAAAGTCTTATGTATTCAGGTTTTAAAGCTTTATCTTTGATATTTGAAACAATAGGAGCAGCTGCTTTTAATGCAAGAACTCTACCTTCGGCATTATTTAAATCAAATTTAGAAATTGCAGTTCTGATTACAAATTCAAAAAGTGGAACTTTCGCAGCAATCAGAGCAACGATTGCATCATTTCCACTTCTTTGTCTTAAATCGCAAGGATCTAGTCCATTTTTTTCTATAGCTACGAAAGTACGTGTAGAAAAAGTTTGATCTAAATTAAAAGCTTTTAATGCCGCTTTTTGACCAGCTTCGTCACCGTCAAAAGTGTAAATAATTTCTCCGGTAAATTGCTCTTCATCCATTAAAAATCTTCTAAGAATTCTTGCATGATCTTCGCCAAAAGCTGTTCCGCAAGTTGCCACAGCCGTTTTTACTCCAGATAAATGGCAAGCCATAACATCTGTATAGCCCTCTACAATTACAACTTGTTTCTTAGAAGTTATTTCTTTTTTCGCTTGGTCTAAGCCATAAAGGACTTGACTTTTTTTATAAACTAAAGTTTCTGGAGTGTTCAAATATTTTGGACCTTGATCGTCATCAAACAATCTTCTTGCACCAAAACCAACAACTTCACCGCTAGCATCTTTTATTGGCCAAATTAATCTTCCTCGAAATCGATCATAAGTTCCTTTTTGACCAGTAATTGAAAGGCCTGCAAAAACTAATTCTTGTTCTGTAAAACCTTTTTGTTTCAAATACTTTGTTAAATTATCCCAGTTTTTATTGGCATATCCAATATTAAAAATTTGAGCTGAATTTTTATCAAATCCACGTTCTTTCAGAAATTTTCTTCCGATTTCAGCTTCAGGGGATTCAAGATTTTGTTGATAAAACTCTGATGCTAATTTATTTGCTTCAAGGATTTTACTTCTTTGGCCTGTATTAGGACTTGTGAAATTTTCTTCATACCGAAGTGAAATGTTATATTTATTAGCTAACTTTTCTACTGATTCACTAAATGTTGAGTGCTCAACTTTTTGTATAAAACTAAATACATCTCCCCCTTCTCCGCATCCAAAGCAATACCAAAACCCTTTAGAAGGAGTCACGTGGAATGAAGGAGTTTTTTCATCATGAAAAGGACATAATCCTTTAAGAGAACTTCCAGCACTCTTTAATGCAACGTGTTCTCTGACCACTTCATCTATTCGAGACTTATCTCGAACTAAAGCAATGTCGTCATTTCTAATACGTCCAGGCATATGTCTTAGCCTACAAATTCGTTAAATAATCGGATCGCTGAAGCATCAGTAAGGCTTGCAATTTGATCAATAAAGACACGGTTTTGCTCTTTTGAATTTTGTGCAGTTTTTAAACTGTCTCTAAACTGCGGTAAAAGTCTCTCTGGATTTTTTAATAAGCCCTCATAAATTCTAAAAATAATTTCCTGCTCTTTGGCATACTTTTCTTTAGCCCCTTGCCTTTGCATGACATATAAATTAACAATGGCCTTTAAAATAGCAATTGTTGCTTTTGTTTTTTCTGGAATAATTAAATTTGCGTTATAACGAGTTAAAATCTGATTTTTATAAACACTTTTTGTAGCAAATTCAATTTCTTCTGTAAATTTACCAATTAAGTGACTTGTCATATTTTTTAATTTAGCTAAATCAATTTGAGCTGGTGTAAATTTTTTTAACCACCAGTCTTGAGTGACTAATTCATCAAAAGTCTCTTCAAGTACTTCTACATTTAGTTCTTTTGCATAATCGCTTTTAGCTAATTCAACAATCTCTTGTTTATCTTTTGAATTAGTGTGAATTTCCATATTTAAATGATTTGCATAAATAGCATCTTCCACGTCGTGAACACTATAAGCAATATCATCTGCTATATCCATAACTTGGGTTTCGAAGGATTTATTTTGATCTTTTTTGTTTCTTCTTACCCATTCAAAAATTTCTTTATCTTGGTCATAAAAACCAAATTTTAGTTTTTCTCCATCAAAACCCCAAGGATACTTCGTGGTCGCATCAAGTGTCGCCCTTGTCAGATTTAATCCAATTGATTTTTCATTTTTAAAAGTTTTAGATTCTAATCGAGTCAAAATCCTGAAGGTTTGTGCGTTTCCCTCAAATCCACCAAAATCTTTACTTAATTTGTGAAGTGCTTCTTCCCCGTTGTGACCAAATGGTGGATGACCTAAATCATGTGCAAGACAAGCTGTTTCAACTAAATCAGGATCGCAACCTAATGTTTCTCCAAGTTCTCTTCCAATTTGTGCAACTTCTAAAGTGTGGGTAAGCCTAGTCCTAGGAAAATCATCTGCACCTGCTGTCATTACTTGTGTTTTAGCAGCAAGTCTTCTTAACCCAGAAGAATGTAAAACCCTTGCTTTGTCTCTTGCAAATGCTCTTCTGCCATGTCGTTTTGGAGGTTCGTTAACAAATCGTTCTTCATCAAATGGTTCGTAACCAGGAGATAATTGGTCGTCATCAAATTTCATACCAAGATTGACTTTAGTAAATCCCACTGACTCGGAAAATTGTGCATGAAGTTATACCTCATTGATGCAACAAATTCGCGAATAAAATAATCAGTTGTCAGTTTACTTCCAGGACCTTGAGTGGTGCTGGAGAGAAAAACTTCAAAATTTAAATCTTTTGCCATAAGTTTGCTTCTCCATAAATGTGCTGGATCTGACACTAAAGTTACTTTATTTAAATCAGGAAATTTTTTTCTTATTAATTCAAAGCTCTCTAAAGTATCTTTACCATCTTCAATCGAAAAAACATTATCTTTAGATATAAATTGGGAAATGTAATTTTTACCAGCTTCTGCTTCTGTGAATTTATCGCCTTTTTGCTTTCCACCAACTGTAATTATGGTTCTTGAAACATTTTCTTTATAGAGTTCAAGAGCATGATCTAATCTTGATTTAAATACTGGTGATGGCTCACCATTAAATTGTGCAGCGCCAAGAACTATGATTGCATCTGTTTTTTCATTTGAATGTATTTTACTTGATGAGTAAACGCCATAAGAATGATAAAATAAGAAAATTAAAATACTAAAAATTGCAAAGTAAAGAAATACTTTCATAAATTTGAAAGTTAATTTAAAAATAAACAACTACCCACCACTTACTGAAAGTTCTGCAAATCTAAGATCTGTCTCTTGTTCTAAATTTAATTCTCTAGAATTTAACCAATTATGAGGCAAAGAAACTTTCTTTTTAGAACCTACTCTTCCTCTAGGTTTATCTTGAATCATTTCTGGAAAAGATTGATTTTTATCTAATTTTTCTAGTAAAAAATCTAATTGTTCTAAACTTTCAACCATTGCAAGTGAAGTTCTAAGTTGATTACCAACAGAGAAACCTTTCAAATACCAAGCCATATGTTTTCGAATATCTCTAATGCCTTTGTACTCCCCATAAAGTTCACAAAGCAAAATTGCATGTCTTTTAATAATTTGTGAAATCTGTTCTAAATCTGGATCTTGAGGAATTTCTTTTCCTTGAAATGCAGCACTTAGTTGTCCAAATAACCAAGGCCTGCCAAGACAACCTCGACCAACCACAACTCCATCACAACCTGTTTCTTCGATCATTCGCAATGCATCTTGTGCTGACCAAATGTCACCATTTCCAAGAATTGGAACATTACTTCCTTTTAATTCATTTACTAATTTTTTAATATCTGACCACGAAGCATTTCCTGAATACATTTGTTCTGCAGTTCTTGCATGAAGTGCAATCCACGTTATTCCAACTTCAACAGCTGTTTTTGCTGCATCAAGATAAGTTAAATGCTCATCATCAATGCCCATTCGCATTTTCACTGTTATTGGAACAGTTTTTAAATTTAACTCCTTTGTTACCTTATTCGAGGTATCCACCGCACTTTTTAATATTTCTTTAAATAAATCTTTTTTCCATGGAAGTGCTGCTCCTCCACCTTTTTTAGTTACCTTTGGTACAGGACAACCCATATTTAGATCAATATGATCTGCTCTATTTTCTCTAATTAATAACTCAACAGCTTTTGACATAATTTCAGGATCAACTCCATAAAGTTGAACACTTTTAATATTTTCATCTTTATCTGGTGTGACCATTCGAATTGTTTCAGGAGATCTTTCAATTAAAGCTCTACTTGTAACCATTTCACTTACATATAAACCGGCACCATATTCTCTGCAAAGTCTTCTAAACGCTTGATTAGTTATTCCTGCCATTGGGGCTAGGACAACTGGAGGATCGACAACAAATCTTGAAGTAACTAATTTCATCTATTAACTAATTTTAAACGGAAAGTCTTTGTGCTAACCAATCTGGTAATTCACTTATGCTGACTCGTTCTTGTTTCATCGAGTCTCGTTCTCTAATTGTTACACAATTATCATCCAATGAATCAAAATCGATAGTTACTGCAAAAGGTGTGCCAATTTCATCTGCTCTTCTATATCTTCTACCTATTGCACCTGAATCATCAAATTCAACCATGTAGTTTTTTCTTAAATCTTGAGCAATTTTTTTAGCTAAAGGACTTAATTTTTCATCACGAGAAAGTGGTAAAACTACTACTTTTATTGGAGCTAATCTTGGGTCAAATCTAAGGACTGTTCTTTTATCAATTCCACCTTTTGAATTTGGTGCTTCATCTTCATCGTATGCATCTAATAGGAATGCCAACACTGCTCTAGTTAAACCAGCCGAAGGTTCGATTACATATGGAATATATTTTTCATTTGATTCTTGATCAAAAAAAACTAAATCTTTGCCACTTGCTTGACTGTGAGTTTTTAAATCATAATCCGTTCTATTTGCTATTCCTTCTAATTCTGCCCATTCGGATCCTGAAAAATTAAATTTGTATTCAATATCAACAGTTCTTTTTGCATAGTGAGATAATTTTTCTTTTGGGTGCTCAAACTTTCTTAAATTTCTTTCTTTAATTCCAAGTCCTACATACCAATTCCATCTTTGCTCTAACCAATAATCGTGCCATTTTTCATCTTCACCAGGTTTTACAAAAAACTCCAATTCCATTTGTTCAAATTCTCTAGTTCTAAAAATAAAATTTCCAGGTGTGATTTCATTTCTAAAAGATTTACCGATTTGAGCTATACCAAAAGGTGGTTTTTTTCTCGATGTAGTTAAAACATTATTGAAATTGACAAAAATTCCTTGAGCAGTTTCTGGCCTTAAGTAATGAAGTGCTCCATCATCTTCTGCTACTCCTATCGAAGTAGTAAGCATTCCGTTAAACATTCTTTCGGCAGTGAATTCACCCTTTGTGCCACAGTTGGCACAAGCTATATCTGCTAAACCATTTGCAGGAGTTTTTTTATACTTGTTTTCATAGTTTTCAATTAATTGATCTGCTCTATATCTTTTATGGCATTTTTTACATTCAGTTAATGGATCCACAAATGCATCCACGTGACCAGAGGCTTGCCAAACTTGAGGAGCCAGAATTATGGATGAATCAAGTCCAACCACATCGTCTCTGAACTTAACCATGGCATTCCACCATTGAGTTCTGATGTTTTCCTTTAAAGCAACACCTAAGGGACCATAGTCCCAAGCAGATCTAGTTCCACCATAAATTTCACTTGAGGGATAAACAAAGCCACGTCGTTTGCATAGATTAATGACTGCTTCTACTTTATCTATTGGCATTAACCCTCATATCTATTAATTATTCTTTCCTAAGCCTACTTAAAACCAGCTTTATTACTGGCTAAGTCCTGACTCAAAAGTAGAACTTTTACCGTCTTTATATTCAACTAAAGTCTCATAAAAACTAACTTCATTTTGTGCCTGGGACAAAACTGGCCACACAATCATTCTGTTTTTTGATGAATTAACTGCTCTGCGAGCATCACCAATTTGCTTCCACTCTTGAATTATTTTCCATGTATTTGGCTCATCGACCGATCTAGTTACTGACAAGCGAATAAAACCAGGTTCTTTTGATAATTGCTCAGTCATTACTTCTACAAGCTGCAAGAATTCGTCACTATTTGCAGGTTGATGTTGAGTAATTATGAACATATCCGTCAGACTAGAGGGTGACAAGAGGTTTTAGACAGGAAGGCTTTAAGTGTCAGACTTTCAAAAATACGTGGCAAAAGTAAGTTCTCCCTATCTAGTTCGATTACATGCTTTGCCTCGTTGGGTAATTCCTATTTTTATGACTTTTTTGCTTTTAGTTGGTTTACTAGCTAATCCAAATGAAACTTGGGGTTTTTGGATTGGATTTATTGCCCTATTGATAATCGCATTATTTCTTACTTGGCTACTAATTCTTTCTTGGATGATATTGGTGCCAACATCAAGATTGCTTCGCATTTTAGTCATCGGACTTTTGATTTATGCCTCTTTCTCAAGATTTACCTCTATTTGATATTGACAATCATTCTCATTTAATATACCTTTAAAGTAATCATTAAAAGGAGAATTTGATGAGTACCCCGATCCTCTTAGCCGCGATAACAGTGCTGGCCACATATTTAGGAGGCCTACTTGCACTAAAAGGTAAAGATCGCCTGCACCTTGTTTTAGGACTTTCTGCTGGCTTACTTCTTGGTCTTGTGGCTTTTGATCTATTGCCAGAAATTTTTGAAATGAACACATCTAGTTTTGCGGGAGTACAAGTTGTCTCGCTTTCTTTAGTCATCGGATTCTTAGCAGTTCATTTTTTAGAAAAAACTTTTGGATCACACGAAGCAACTGAATCTGAATTTTCAGGCCATAAGCATCCAATAAATTTTGCAGGTGGTCTAGGTGCTTTAGGAATGGCGGGACATGTTTTCCTAGATGGCGTTGCTTTAGGAATTGCTTTTCAAGTCAGTACTGCATTAGGAATAACTGTTTTCATCGCCCTTTTAGCTCATGCATTTAGTGATGGCTTAAACACTGTTTCTCTTTTAATTAAAAGTGGCAAGTGGTCACGATCAGGTTTTGCACTTTTAAGCGTTGATGCTGTTATGAGGATAGGTGGCGCGATTGTTGGAAGTGCTTTAGCCATAAGTGAGGCAACTATAGGAGTTTATCTTGCCGCTTTTTCAGGAATCATAATCTATCTTGCAACGTCACATATTTTGCCAGAAGCTCATTCAAAACATCCTTCTAAATTGACCATGCTTTCAACAGTAATTGGTGTTGTTGCAATGTGGTTAATAATTGGAAATCTAGGAGAATAACTTTGAATAGTATTTTGAGTAAAAATACCAAACAAAGAAAAGCAATTTCTGATTTATTATTATCAATCACCAAATTTAGTTCTGCTCAAGAAGTTCATAAATTGCTGGTTTCTAGAGGTGAAAAAATAGGACTTGCCACTGTTTACAGAACTTTGCAGGCTTTATCTGAGACTGGATTGGTTGATAGTTTAAAAAGTGAAAATGGTGAGACTTTATATAAAGTTTGTAGCAAGAATCATCACCATCATTTAGTTTGTACAAAGTGTGCAACTACCAGTGAATTCAATACATCAGAGATTGAAAATTTGATGCAAAAAATTGCATTAGATAATAATTATCAAATATCAGGACACGTTATTGAAATTTTTGGACTTTGTAAAAACTGTCATTAATTAGGTTTTGCATCGCCGAAACGACGCTCACGTTTGGCATATATTTCAATTGCCTGCCATAAATGTCTTCTGTCAAAATCTGGCCATAAAACATCCATAAACACCATTTCGGCATAAGCAGATTGCCATAACAAAAAGTTACTGGTTCTTTGTTCACCTGAAGTTCTTAAAAATAAATCAACATCGGGCATCTTTGGTTCATACAGATATTTTTTTAATTTTTTTTCAGAAATTGAATTAGGCTTTATTTTTCTTAACTTCACATCTTTAGCAATCTCAGTTACCGCATCAACTATTTCAGCTCTTCCTCCATAATTAACACACATGGTTAAAGTTAATTGATCATTTTTAGAAGTTTTTCTCTCAGCCTTTTTTAATTCATCCACCACACTCTTCCACAGTCGAGCTTCTCGGCCAGCCCATCTAACCTTTATGCCGAATTGATTCATTTCTTCAACTCTTCTATGAATTACTTCTCGATTAAAATTCATTAAGAATTTAACTTCTTCAGGACTACGTTTCCAATTTTCTGTCGAGAAAGCATATACAGTTAAATATTTAACGCCTATTTCTAAAGCACCATAAACTGCATCTAATAAAGCTAGCTCACCTGCTTCATGTCCTGCAGTTCTTGGCAATCCTCTTTCTTTTGCCCATCTTCCATTTCCATCCATAACAATTGCTACATGATTTGGAATAAATGTTGAAGAAATTGCAGGCGGTTTAACACCTAATTTGTGTTTTGGAACTGGTGGAAACTTTTTTCTACTCTTAACCAATTATTTTCTCTCCACCATTCTTAATGATCTGATGCCTCTTTCGATATGCCATTGTAAATATGCAGCAATTATGCCACTTGCCTCTCGTCTGGCTTTAGGCTCTGAAACATCGGCAACAGTCCAATCTCCGATTAGTAAAGCCGACATTAATTCAATCGTGACTATTGCTGGAGCGACGGAACCAGAAGGCTTACACTCTTCACAAACCGAACCTCCTGTGGCAACAGAAAATGCTTTATGAGGACCTTGTTTGTCACATCTTGCACAATCATAAAAGGAAGGCGCATACCCTGAAATTGCTAAAGAACGTAAAAGAAAAGAATCCAAAATTAAATTTGGATCATGCTCACCCTTAACTAAAGATCTCAAAGCACCAATCAGTAATAAATATTGTTGAGTTGCAGGTTCTTTTTCTTCTGGAGTTAATTGCTCAGTAGTTTCTAACATTGCTTGACCAGCGGTCCATTTAGCATAATCTTGCGACAAAATTGAACCATATGAAAATAATGATTCAACTTGACTCAAAATATCTAAACTTTTACCTAAATGAAAATGAGCATCTATATGTCCAAATGGTTCAACTCTGGCACCAAAACGAGAAGTAGTTTTTCTTACTCCTTTTGCAACTGCTCGAACTCGTCCGTTATTTTTCGTTAAAATTGTGACGATGCGGTCAGCTTCCCCCAACCTTTGAGTTCGAAGCACAATTCCTTCATCACGATATTGGGGCATAAGACTTATTCTGCTGGAAATTCCTTATTTGTTCACACCACAACACTCCTTAAGTGATTGAAGTTAAGTAGAGTTATCAAGTAGAACAAGGAGTTAAATTGACGAACCCATCTAACCAGGATTCTCAACCAGATATTTCAGGCAAAAGTGGATCTGGAGCTAATTGGGAATTTTCTGTCAACAGAAGGTTTATTCAAAGAAGCATTATTACTGTATTAATTATTGTTATTTTTTTTCAATTAGTCGAATGGGCATTTTACAAAACTAAGGACTTTTTATTTTTGATACTTCTTGCTTGGTTGATTGGAATTGCAATTACTCCATTAGTTGAAAAACTAACGAAGTCAGGAATAAGGCGTGGCTTAAGTACATTTATCGTTTTACTATCTTTGGTAGCTCTAGTTCTAGGATTCATTGCTTCGTTTGGACAACTTTTAGCATCACAATTAGCTAGTTTGATTACTCAAATTCCTAGTTTGATTGAAGGTTTTTCAACCTGGTTAAATGACAGCTTTGATTTAAATTTAAGTCCTTCCAATATTGAAGAATCCTTGAATATTTCAAATACTCAAATAGCAACATTTGCACAAAGTATTGCGGGAGGTATTTTTGGATTAGTAACAAGTATTGCAGGATTTTTGTTTAAAATTTTTACTTTATTGTTATTTACTTTCTATTTTGCTTCAGAGACTCCAAAAATTAGAAGATCCATTGCTAGCTGGTTACCGGCAAAACAGCAAGTTGTTTTTACAACAGTTTGGAAAGTTGCAACCGAAAAAACAGGTGGATTTGTAATTAGCAGAGTTATTTTAGCTACGATAAATTCAGTAATTACTTCTGTATTTCTTTTAATTATTGAAGTACCTTACTGGTTGCCGTTGGGTTTATTCACAGGAATTATTAGTCAATTTATTCCAACAATTGGTTCATATCTTGGTGGAATAATTCCTGCAATCGTAGCAGTTGTAAATGAACCAATTGATGGTTTATTTGTTGTAATTTTTGTGACAATTTATCAACAAATTGAAAACTACTTATTAACTCCAAGAGTTTCATCAATGACTATGAATATTCATCCAGCTGTAGCTTTTGCGTCGGTGATAGTTTTTGCTAGTTTTTTTGGACCCGTAGGAGCACTAATTGGGGTACCAATTGCAGCAGCAGTTATTGCATTGGTACAAACTTACGGAAAGCGTTACGAATTAATCGACGAATTACACATTCAAGATTTGAAAGAAAATTACTAGAAACCAAGTTTTGTTAGCTGATTTTGATCTGTTTGCCAATTAAGGGCAACTTTAACTTGCAAATCTAAATAGACTTTCATTCCAACTAATTTTTCTATTTGTTTTCTTGAAATTGAACCAATTTGTTTTAATTTGGAACCTTTATTGCCAATAATGATTCCTTTCTGGCTATCACGTTCAACATATATTTCTGCATATATTTTCATTAAAGGTTTATCAACTGGTCTATCTTCATCTGTTTCAATTTTTTGCACCACCACAGCAAGAGAATGTGGCAATTCTTCCCTCAAATCTTCTAAAGCTGCTTCTCTTATATATTCAGAAATCATTGTTTCGATAGATTCATCAGTGATAACTTCTTGCGGGTAAAGTTCTGGTCCCTGAGGTAAGTATTTAATAATTAAATCAATTAACTTGTCTAAATTTTCTCCAGTTTGTGAACTAGCAGGAATAATTTCTACCCATTCAAAATTTAATTCCTTTGCCAATTTATCTAATTCAACAAGCCTTTCAGCAATTAAATTTTGTTTAACATTATCTATTTTTGTTAGAACTCCAATTTTTGGTTTATTTGAATACTTCATTATTTCCTGAGCGATAAATTTATCTCCAGGACCAATTTTTTGATCTGCAGGTATACAAAACACAATCACATCAACTTCAGACCAAGTTTGCTTGACCAATTCATTTAATTTAGATCCCAGCAAAGTTTTTGGTTTGTGCACTCCAGGTGTATCTACTAAAACTATTTGTCCCTTTTCATTGTGAACTATTCCTCTAATTGCATGTCGCGTTGTTTGAGGTTGTTTTGAGATAATTGAAATTTTTTGTCCAACTAGTTGATTTGTCAGGGTAGATTTACCAACATTAGGTCTACCTACTATGCAGGCAAAACCACTTCGAAATTCACTCATAAATACATTTTGCCTGACGGCTTAAATTTGAAGTTATTCAGTGTTAATTTATTCGACTTCAGAATTTTCAATTTTTCGAATCAGAATTGTTCCTACTTTATTTCTACGACCAGCTGCTCTTTCTGCGACAAATTCCCATCCTTCGATTTCAATTGAAGTTCCTGGAATTGGAACTCTGTCAATTTTTTTAGCCAAGAAACCAGACAAAGTATCAACACCCTCGTCATCACTGGATAAATCGACTTTAATTAATTCAGCTACGTCATCAAGGTGAATACGAGAACTTACTCTGAAAACATTTGGTCCAAGTTCATTTACTTCTTCAATATGAGTGTCATATTCATCAGTAATTTCACCAACTATTTCTTCCAAAATATCTTCAATAGTGACTAAACCTGCCGTTCCACCATATTCATCTACTACTACCGCTAAGTGAACTCTTGCAGCTTGCATTTCTCTCAATAATTCATCTGCAGGTTTACTATCGGGAACAAAATAAGCATTTCGCATTAGTTGATCAACAGTTTCATTTCTTTCAGATTCTGAATTTTCAAAAATTCTTCTTGAAATATCCTTCAAATAAACTACTCCGATAATGTCGTCTGAGCCTTGACCAATAACTGGAATTCTTGAATAACCAGAACGCAGAGCTAATGAGATTGCTTGTCGAAGTGTTTTACCCTTTTCAATCCAAACCATTTCAGTTCTTGGCACCATAACTTCTCTAGCAACTGTTGAGCCAAGTTCAAATACAGAATGAATCATTTGTCTTTCTTCATCTTCAATGACATCTGCTTCTTCTGCTTGATCAACTAAATCGCGTAAATCTTCTGCTGTTGCAAATGGACCGTCTTTAAATCCTTTACCTGGAGTTAATGCATTACCTATGGAAACTAGTATTTTTGCAATCGGCCAAATAATTGGTTTTATAAATAATGAAATAGAAGACATATAATAAGAAATTGAATCTGATTTTTGTCTACCCAGTGTTTCTGGAGCCACTCCTAGAACGATAAAACCCAATAATGACACAATGACAGTTGATAAAAATATTGAGAATGAATTTGCAGAGTAAATTTTTATTATTACAAATGTGAGAAAAACTCCCCCAGCAGAAGTTAGAGCAAGTGCCAATAGTTGCAGCGACGCAACATGTTTACTTTTATCAGCGATTACTTTTTCAAGTTTTTCAGTATTTTTACCAGTTTCTTTAGAAAATGCATCTACTCTTGATTCTGACGTTCTAGAAATTGCAGTTTTTGTTGCAATAAAAACTGCAGCTAAAATTTCAATAACAATAGCAACAATAATTAAACTACTTAAATTATTCAATTATTTAACTTTCTCCACTATATCCATGACTTGTTTTTCAAGTTTTTTCATAATTTTTCTTTGACGTAATTTTTGATGGTCATGTCCCAAAAGATGCAAAATTGCATGTACGTGTAGGAAAACAAAATATCTTGCAGGGTTTTCCCTTCTAAATGTTGCTTCACTCCAAGAAACACTAGGACATATAATTATATCTCCAAGTATTTTGTCTTTTGTTCTGTTTGAATTTTGAATATCATCCATTGGAAAACTCATAACATCGGTAGGAGTATTTAGTTTCATCCACTTGAAATGAAGTTCTTGCATTTCTTTCACATCAACATAAAGAATTGATAAAGCAAAATGATCAGGAATACTTAATTCCGAATATATTTTGCCTATAAAATACTTTAGTTTTTTTTCATCTATTCCAAAAGAACTTTTATTTTCAATTTCAATCATTTCCGAAAATTTCCTTTATCAGATTTTTTATCCCAGGTTTCATATGCTTCTACAATGCGACTCACTAATTTATGTCTTACAACATCGTCTGAAGTTAGATTAATAAATTCTAAATCTTCAACTGTTTCCAAAATATCTTGAACTACTTTCAATCCAGATTTGGTTCCGGAAGGTAAATCAATTTGTGTAACATCTCCTGTTACGACCATTTTTGAGCCAAACCCAAGTCTTGTAAGAAACATTTTCATTTGTTCAGGAGAAGTATTTTGTGCTTCATCAAGAATTATGAAGGAATCATTTAAAGTTCTACCTCTCATATAGGCAAGAGGCGCAACTTCAATCGAACCATTTGTCATTAACTTTGGAATTTTCTCTGGATCAATCATGTCTTGTAAAGCATCATAAAGAGGCCGTAAGTAAGGATCTATTTTTTCTGACAAAGTTCCTGGCAAAAATCCAAGATGTTCTCCGGCTTCAACAGCTGGTCTGGTCAAAACTATTCTGTTAACTTGTTTAGCCTGTAAAGCTTGTACAGCTTTAGCAACTGCCAAATATGTTTTTCCAGAACCTGCAGGTCCGATTCCAAAAACAACTGTTTTTTTATCAATTGCATCTACATACTTTTTTTGATTAAAAGTCTTTGGTCTAATCGACTTTCCTCGTGAAGTTAAAATATCAACTGTTAAGACTTTGCTAGGACTGATCTGTTCTTCAGCATTCAACATTGAGATAGATCGTTCTATTAAATCAGAACTTAATGATTGACCTGTTCTAATTAAAGAAATTAGTTCAGAAAATAGTTGATTGACAAGTTTTACTGAATTAACATTTCCATGCAGATTGATCTCATTTCCTCTTACGTGCAAATTTACTTCTGGAAATGATTTTTCTACTATTTTTAAATTCTCATCATTAGTTCCAAGTAAAGATATCATCGATATCGAATTTGGAATTATTATGCGAGACTGAAAATCGCTACTAAGGCTGGTCATCTATTTTTATAATATTTGTTCAAATAAATTGGACAATTAACCTGGTGGCCAAGTTAGGCTTCGACCACCTAAAAGATGGGCATGTACGTGGAAAACTGATTGTCCACCATCTACACCAGTGTTTAAAACAATCCTAAAACCTTTTGTTAAATTCTCTAGTTCCGCAATTTTTGAAGCCGTCGACATCAAACCAGCCGTTAACTTTTTATCACTGAAGCTTAATTCTGAAATATTATCAAAGTGTTTCTTTGGAATAACTAAAATATGCACTGGTGCTTTTGGATCAATATCGTTAAACGCTAAAAAATCTTCATCTTCATAAACTTTTATTGAAGGAATTTGTCCCAAAATTATTTTGCAAAATAAGCACTCAGTCATTTGTTTATTTTATCCACTTTGTTTGAGCAAGTAAAATTGCAGCACTAATTGCTCCTGCTGAAGAAGTTCTAAGAATAGATTCGCCAAGACTTGCAAAATCTGCTTTGGCATTCTTAAATAAATTCATTTCTAATTCATCTATTCCACCTTCGGGGCCAATTACTAGCAAGATACTTTTAGAAATTTTTTTTATTTCTTCGATAAAACTATTTGATGAATCTGGATCTAAGATTAAAACTTTTTCAAAATTGTTAAATTCCTCAACTAACTCTTTAGTATTAACAAGGTTCAATATTTCAGGCATGAAAGGTCGTCTTGCTTGTTTTGTAGATTCTCTTGCCGTATTGTTCCATTTCTGAATTAATTTAACTTCTTTATCTTCTAATCTAGAAACACTTCTATTTGCTTGCCAAGGAATAATTTTGTCTACACCGACTTCGGTCAAAAGTTCAATAGATAAATCAGCCCTATCGCCTTTGGCAATTGCTTGGGCAACACAAACTATTGGATTTCTATTTTCATGTAATTTTTTATTAATAACTTCTGCTTTAAGTATTTTTCCCGGTCCAATTTCTACAACTTTAGCTTCAACCACTAAGCCTTTGGTGTCAGTTATAAAAATTAACTCATTTATTTCAGTTCTTCTTACCTTTATTGCATGATGTGCTTCATCACCTTTTAAGGCGATAACTTTTTCGTTTAATTCTTTCGTTGACGCAATAAAATATGCAGGTTGCATTTTTATCTTGAAAAAACGTCTCTAATTTTTGAAAATAAACCTGTTTCGTTTATTTTTTCTGGTTCAATATTTAATTTATCTTCTTTTCTTAATTCGGCTAATTTTTTCAACAAACCTTTTTGCTCTTCGTTTATTGCAGAAGGTGTCTCAACATTTACTTCCAGATGTAAGTCTCCTTTGCCTTCTCTTCTCAGCCTTGGCATACCTTTACCTCTCAATGTGATTACCGTTCCAGATTGAGTTCCAGGTTTAATATTTATATTTTCTTCAGAATCAAAGGTTTGAAAAACAAAGTTTGTTCCTAAAGCTGCTGCTGTCATTGGAATATTGATTAAACTGTGTAAATCATCTGCTTCGCGGTGAAAAGTTTTATGTGGTTTCACAATTATTTCTAAATATAAATCTCCCGCTTCACCGCCACCTGGTCCAACTTCTCCTCTTCCAACTAGTTGAACTCTGGTTCCTGAATCAACTCCTGCTGGAATTTGAGCATTTAAAGTTGCACGAGTTCTAACTCTTCCTTCACCAGAACATTCTGCGCAAGGACTTGGTAGAACTGTTCCAAATCCTGAACATTGTGGACATGGTCTACTTGAAACAACTTGACCTAACAATGATCTCTGCACTGCTTGCACATCACCTCTACCTCTGCACATTGAACAGACTGTCGGCGAAGTACCAGGTGCGCAACAACTTCCTTGGCAAACAGAACAAACAACTGCAGTTTCAACTGTTAAATCTTTATTTAATCCCGAATAAGCTTCAATTAACTCAATTTCAATTTGAATAAGTGCGTCTTGACCTCTTCTTGTCCTAGATCTTGGACCTCGTTGTTGAGTTGAACCAAAAAATGCGTCAACAAAATCTCCTAAGCCACCAAAACCAAAACCACTTGCACTTGGACCGTTTCCTGAAAACCCTAAATCATACATTCTTCGTTTTTGATCATCGCTTAAAGTTTCATAAGCTGCAGTTACTTCTTTAAATTTTTCCGCTGCAATTGGATCTGGATTTAGATCTGGATGTAATTCTCTGGCAAGTTTTCTATAAGCCTTTTTTATTTCATCACTACTGGCATCAGTGTCAACACCTAAAATGTCGTAATAATCATTTGCCATTTACTTATTTCCCAAAATTCTGCCCAAGTATCTTGCGACAGCTCGTACAGCTGAAATAGTTCCTGGGTAGTCCATTCGAGTTGGTCCAACTATGCCAAGTTTTGATAAAGAATCTCCAGTCATATACCCAGAAGAAACCACTGAGGCTGAATGCAAATTAGCTACTTTATTCTCGTGCCCAATTCTTATAAAAAGTTCATCTTCACTAACCATTTCACCCATCAATTTCAGCATGACAACATTTTCTTCAATTTCATCTAAAACAGGTAGCAATTTTTTACTAAATTCTGAGTCCAACTTAGCTAAATTGCTTGCACCTGCAACCACAATTTTCTGATCTGATTTTTGAGTCACCATTACTTTCAATTTTTCAATAACTTTTTTTACTAAACTTTTATTTACTAATTCATGATCCTCATGAAAGTTATCAATTAAATTAGATACTTCAATAAATTTTTTATCAGTAATAGTATTTTTTAACTTTTTTCGAAGTAAATCTAATGTAATTTCATCAATATTATTTTCTAACTCCACCGTTACTTGCTCAAGCCTTCCACTATTAGCAACAAGTACGATCATTATTCTTTTTTCATTTATTGAGATCAAATCAATATGTCGAACAGTTGATCCAGAAAGAATTGGATATTGGACTAAAGAGATTTGACCAGTTAATTGAGATAATAATTTAACAGTTTTTTGCATTACATCATCTAGATCAACTGCACCTTCGAGCACTTGAGTTATAGCTCTAGTTTCAGCTGGTGAGAGTTGTCTTACTTCATTTAAACGATCAACAAATGTTCTGTAACCTTTATCAGTTGGAATACGGCCAGCACTTGTATGAGGTTGAACAATGTAACCTTCATCTTCCAAAACTGCCATTTCATTTCGAACAGTTGCAGGTGAAACTTTTAAACTATGTCTTTCGACAAGGCTTTTTGACCCGATAGGTTCTTGAGTTGCAACATAATCCTCAATAATTGCACTTAGAACCGCGTACTTTCTTTCGTCCAAAGGATCACCGTCTCGTCATTAATTAGCACTTAAACCTATCAAGTGCTAGATTACTTTATTTATATTTCTCCTGCCACTTTTACCTTGGTGAGTATGTGGAGAACTTGAAATTCAATTATTTAATTGCATAAAAACCTGGTCGGCAAGCAATCTTCCTCGTTTTGTTAAAACAAAATTACTTCCAGATAAGAAAATTAAATCTTTATTTTTTAAGTCATCCATTAATTCTGATTTAAATTTTCTGGTTTCCAAACCTGTATTTAATCGCAAAGAAAGCATTATTTCTTCACTTATTTTTTGCTCTGGAGTTAAAATTTCTCTAGCTTTTGCAGGTGACTCATTTTTTTCTAATCTTTCTCGCCATTGTTTTGGTAACTTTAAATTCCACCATCTATAACCTTCTACATGCGAGTGAGCCCCTGGGCCAAAACCCCACCAATTATTATTTTTCCAATAATTCAAATTATGTCTAGAATTTAAGTTGTTCCGACTCCAATTTGAGATTTCATACCATTTAAATCCAGATTTTTCTAAAATTTCATCCGCCAATAAGTATTTATCTGCAGCTAAATCGTCATTAACATTTTGTATTTTATTTGTATTTAGATCATTACCCATTTTTGTTCCAGGTTCAATAACTAGTGAATATGCGGATAAATGAACCGGGTTTAAACTAATTGCAAATTCTAAACTTTCTTGCCAATCTTTAAGACTTTCACCTGGTGTACCGTAAATTAAATCAAAACTAAAATTATTTAATCCATGTTTTTTTAGCAATTTGGCAGATTTTTCAATATTTGAAGTATCGTGCGTTCGGTCTAAAATCTGCAATACTTTTTTAGAGGAACTCTGCATTCCTATTGAAATTCTATTTATTTGATTCTTGATCCAGTTTTCTATTATTTCATCATTGATATCATCTGGGTTTGCCTCTAACGTAATTTCTATATTTTTTGAAAAATCGAAATTATTTTTTAAACTATCAAACAAATAGGAAATTTCTTTTCCTGAAAGTAGTGAAGGTGTTCCTCCTCCAAAAAAAATAGTGTCAATTTCTAATTCTTTTTTAAGAATACTTTTTGATAACTCTATTTCTTTAACTATTGCCTTAGCCCAGTTTTCAATTTGATCTTTAGTATCTAATTCATTCGGTGTATAGGTATTAAAATCACAGTATCCACACCGTTTCTTGCAAAAAGGAACATGAAGATAAATTGAGAATGGCTTTTTGGTTAAGTTAGTAAAATCAATTTCAAGATTTCCATCAAGTGGCGCTATGTCTCCTATTGGTTCTCGCGCCATTTTATTCCTTATTTATTTTTTTCTTTTGTGCCATTTTCAGAAGATGTTTGAAGTGCTGCGACAAATGCCTCTTGTGGAACTTCAACTTTACCCACCATTTTCATTCTTTTCTTACCTTCTTTTTGCTTTTCAAGTAGTTTTCTTTTTCTTGTAATGTCACCGCCATAGCATTTTGCCAAAACGTCTTTTCTAATTGCTCGAATAGTTTCTCTTGCAATAATTCTTGAACCAATAGCTGCCTGAATTGGAACTTCAAATTGTTGTCTTGGGATTAATTCTTTTAATCTAGAGGTCATTTCAACCCCATAAGTATAGGCTTTATCTTTATGCACAATTGATGAAAATGCATCCACTGGATCTCCGTGCAACAAAATATCAACCTTTACTAATTGAGCACTTTGTTCTCCAGATGGCTCATAATCAAATGATGCATACCCACGAGTTTTAGATTTAAGTTGATCAAAAAAATCAAAAACGATTTCAGCTAATGGAAGTGTATATCTTAATTCAACTCGATCTTCAGATAAATAATCCATATTATGCATCTGACCTCTTCTATCTTGGGCAAGTTCCATAACAGGTCCGATGTATTCACTTGGAGTTAAAATTGTCGCTTTGACAATCGGTTCAAATATTTCATTAACTTTTCCATTTGGAAATTCACTTGGATTTGTAATTGAAATTTCTTGTCCATCTTCCATTACGATTCGATAACCCACACTTGGTGCAGTAGAAATTAAATTTAAATCGAATTCTCTTGAAAGTCTTTCTCTAACTATTTCTAAGTGCAACAAACCTAGAAATCCACAACGATAACCAAATCCTAAAGCAACAGAAGATTCTGGCTCGTAAACTAATGCTGCGTCATTTAACTGTAACTTATCTAGCGCGTCTCTTAATAGCGGATAATCACTGCCATCAATGGGAAACAATCCCGCAAAAACCATTGGTTTAGGATCACGAAATCCAGATAAAGCTTTGCTTGCAGGTTTAATTGAATCAGTTATTGTGTCACCCACTCTAGATTGACGAACATCTTTTACTCCAGTTATTAAATATCCAACTTCTCCAACGCCTAAACCTTTTGTTGATTTTGGCTCTGGTGAGATAACACCAATGTCCAACAACTCATGTGTGGCACCAGAAGACATCATTTTGATTTTTTCTCGTGGTAACAATTTCCCATCGACCACACGCACATAAGTAACAACTCCGCGATAAGTGTCATAAACAGAATCAAAAATCATCGCTCTAGCTGGAGCATTTGCATCACCAACAGGAGCAGGGACTTCAACAACTACTAAATCTAAGAGTTCTTTAACGCCTTGACCAGTTTTTGCGCTAACTTTTAAGACATCATTTGGTTTGCAACCTACTATGTTAGCTATTTCAGCCGCATATTTTTCAGGTTGAGCTGCAGGTAAATCAATTTTGTTTAAAACAGGAATAACTTTTATATCTGATTCGATTGCAAGATACAAATTAGCTAAAGTTTGTGCTTCAATTCCTTGAGCTGCATCCACAAGAAGTATTGCTCCTTCGCAAGCAGCAAGAGATCTACTTACTTCGTATGTAAAATCAACGTGACCTGGTGTATCAATTAAATTCAAAATATAATTTTTATTATCGATTCCTTGCCAAGGTAATCTAACGGCTTGAGATTTAATTGTGATTCCACGTTCTCGTTCTATGTCCATACGATCCAAATATTGAGCTCTCATATTGCGCTCTTCAACCACCCCAGTTATTTGCAGCATGCGATCTGCCAAAGTGGATTTACCATGATCAATATGGGCAATAATGCAAAAATTGCGAATTAGCTCTGCTGGAGTTTGACCTGCAGGATTTATATCAGGATTCACGATTAATTTTTAGGTCTTTCCTTTAAGTTATTGAAGCAATTTTTGGGTACTTAATTAGTACTTTCAAGTCACACGCTACTCTGTTCTTTAAGAGAAGCAATTAAGCGCCTCTCAACATTAAGCGAAAGAAACGAGTTTTAAATTGGCAAACATCAAATCGCAAATTAAGCGTATCGGTCAAAACAATGCTGCTCGCGATAGAAACAAAACAGTTCGCTCAGCTATCAAAACAACTATTCGTAAATTTAATGAAGCACTAGCCGCAGGCGATGCCGGTGCTGCAAAATTAGCCAAAGAAGCAAGTAAGCAACTCGATAAGGCAGTTGCAAAAGGTGTCATTCACAAGAATCAAGCCTCAAATAAAAAATCTGCAATAAACAAAAAATTAGCAAAATCTAAAAAATAAATTATTTAGCCGATAAAGCTATTTTTCTCACCGTAGTTTCAAGAAGAAATCTTTTTTGATTTTGATCTAGGTATGTTCCTTCATAGCCTGCTCTCATATAAGCATCAACTTTGGCTAGTTCAATAACGGCGTTCGCTAGCGAAGTTTGATTCCAATTTTTTAATTGTTTTCTTAAATAAGGTACTTGTTTAGGGGAAATCCCTAATTCTTGAGCAACTTGAAAATCATTTGCACTATTAGGTAGTGAAGCTAATTTGACTAGTTTTCTCAAAGAATTTGCAATTATAGTAACAATATAAACTCCAGAATTACCATCTTGATCAAGTAAATCATTCAAATTTTTAACAGCACTTTCATAATTTGCGTCCCATAATGAATTTGAAATATCAAAAACTTTAACTGCCACATTTCCATGATAATATTTCTGAACGTGCTCAAGTTCTATTTTTTTATCTAAAATATCAAAACACAGTTGTGAAATTGCCCCAACTAATTCATCTAAATTTTCTCCAACTGCATCTCGCAAAGCCAAAAGGGCATCGTCCTCAATTTCACGTTTGTTTCTTTTAAATTCGTGCTTCATGAAATCAATAAACTCAGAAGGAAACTTAATACTTGGACACTTGATTTCTTTCACTTTCAACTTTTGTAAAGCTTTGACAATTCCTGTTCCGCCAGCACCTCCCCGATGAACGACTACTAAATAGTTATCTTCAATGCTTTCACTGGCAATATTTTTTAAGAAATCTACTAGTTTAGTATCTAATTTGTCTTCAGCCACATTTATTTCATCTATTACTACTAAAGATGTATTTCCAAATAAATTTGGGGAGGTATATTCTAATAATTGATTAAAACAATTTTCCTCTTGAGCATATATAATTTGTTTTTCAATTGATTTATTTTTAGATTTTAAATTATTGAAAAGTTCATTAATTTCTCTGTCGATAAGTAAATCGGTGTTACCTGTTATTAAATAAATCGAATCAACATTTGCCATAACCCTTTAATCCTATCCTGTTGAAGAATATTCAATTTGGTCATACTTATTTACAAAAATAGAAATTGAACCATTGGTACTTGAAGATAGAACTTTTATTTTTGATTTTTCATACAACTCAATTGCTTCTTTAGACGGATGGCCGTAGGTGTTTTCAGCACCCACACTGATTAAAGCCAGTCTGGCACCTGACCACTGAGGAAACAAAGCATCCTGAAATTTTGATCCATGATGAGGAATTTTTATCACATCTACTTGCAATTTTTGCCACATATTTCTTATAGCTTCTTGCGCTACTGGCTCTATATCTCCAGTTAAAAGAATTGAAGCATTATCAATTTCTGCCAAAACTACTAGACTTGAATTATTTGCCACTGATTCAATTTCTATTTTTTTATTTGTTGGCCAAAAACAAGTTAACTTAATTTCTCCTATTTGGAGTCGTTGTCCACTTAACAAGAATTTAACTTCTCTTGGACTAAATAATTGTTCAACTCTTTTAGATTCTTCATGTGGCTCCTTAATCCAAGTAGTAAAAACGGCCTTTATTTCATAATTTCTCATAACTTCTTTTAAACCGGCAACATGATCTAGATGAAAATGAGAAAGCAATAAAACATCTATTTTCTTGATTCCTAACTTTTTTAAACATTTAGTCATTAATTTACCCTCAGGACCAACGTCTACCACGATTGTTTTTCCACTTAAGTCCTGCATGACTAAGCCATCACCTTGACCAACGTCACACATAACAAATTGCCAATTTTTTAAAGGCCAAGACTGATTAAAAAATATTAAACGACTCATAAATATAAAAAATAACGATAAAATAACCGTTGTAACAACTAATGCTATTTGAAAATTTTTAAATAAGTAAATTATGAAAAACAAAATTAAATTTGCAATTAAAAAACCTGCAATACCATTTGGAATTTTAATTATACTCCACTCTCGATCTGCAAAGAAATGAGAAATAATTACTATCCAATTACCAAATATAGAAGCGGGTAAATTAAAGAAGAGTGCAAAAGAAGAATTTATATTCGAGGCAATTAGTCCTAGATAACCTAAAATTGTCACTATAGGCACAACCGGTGATACTAAAGTGTTTGCAAATACTGACCAAATAGAAATCATTCCAGTAAAGCCTGCTACAAGCCCCATGGTTGAAAATTGTGCAGCCAAAGCAACTGCAATAACGATTAACAAGTTTTTATTTATCCAAGGAATTATCTTAGTTAAATATTCAAGAATTGGCTCAGTTAACAATAAGAGTCCAAAAGTAGCAAAAACCGAAAGAATAAATCCCCAACTAGTCGCCAAATTTGGATCCATAAGTAATGCAACACAAATTGTGATGAGCAAAGCATTAATTCCCTGTTTTAAAACCCCATAAAGCAATGAAATTAAAACAATCGACGCCATGAACGATGCTCGAATTACACTGGGTTCAGTTCTTACCAAAAAAGCAAAAAATATTAAGAACATAAAAATTAATGTTATTTGTAATTTAAAATTAATTTGTGTCTTTTGAAATAGAAAGCTCAGTGCAACAATTAAAATTGCAATATTTCCACCACTTACCGCAGTTAGGTGAGTTAACCCACTTAACTTCATATCTTCTTTCAAAGTTTTTGATTGAAAACGAGTGTCTCCTAATATTAAACCTGGTAATAACTCTGCGCCTTCAGAATTTATTTTTCGAGCGTTTAAAATAAATTTATTTCTTATCTCATTAATTACCCTATTTATGAAATTAGGTTTATGTAAATAAATTATCTTTTCTGGGGTAATTTCATATCGAAAATTTAAAAAATTTGAAGAGTTTAAATGTCCATGCAATTTTATTTTGGCTCCGAATTCTAAGTCTTCTGAATTTGATACATTAACTTTTATTAAGTGTGAAATATTTTCAACACTAATATTTTCTTGTTTTAGATTATCGATCTTAAATTTAAAGTAATATTTAGAAAACATTTCTAAAGTTCCAAATTTTGGCGCATAAGTAGGTATTAAATCTGAACGAATTTCACCTGTCAATTCAAATTCTTTATTTAAATTAAGCTTTTGTAAATTGAAATCTTCTAAATGAAAATAACTTATAGTCATTGACAATACTGCAACAAGAATTAAAGATGTAGTCAACAAAATATTGCTAAATCTTAAGTAAAAAATTGTAATAAGTATTACAGTAATTGCCAAAACAGAAGTAAAAGATAAATACTGATTACCAAGTATGACTAGCCAAATTAAAGTTGCAAATGGAAGAAATCTTACATCGATGTCTAGACGCAAGCTTTTTCACTTATGGTTTTTAATTTGGATTTACCGATACCTTCAACATTAGATAATTGAGAAACTTGAGCAAATCTTCCAACATTTTCCCGATATTCTAAAATTCTTTGTGCAAGTACTTGTCCTACTCCTGGAAGTGCGTCTAATTCCTTCAAATCGGAATCATTTAAATTTATACAATTTGATTGTTTTGAATTCTTTATCCCAGTATTTTTTACAGGGTTATTTTTGTTCTCAAAATGAACTTGTTCTCCATCTTGCAGTACTCTTGCAAGATTATTGTCACCAATTATTCCATTTTGTGTTAATCCTCCAGAAATATTTAAAGCATCAATTAAACGTGCGTCATTTGGAAGTTCATATACTCCACTTTTGTTAACTTCACCCGAAACATATATTTTTATTTTTCTTGCTTCAACAATAGTAGAATCAATTGGATTATTTATGGACTCTATAGTCTCATTAATTGCAGTGTTCGATTTATTTGATTGGAAATAAAGTATTGTTAGAAAAATTGAGACAATAGTTACAGTAATTAATTTAACTATATTTATCTTTGAAAAATCAAAGCGCCAGTAATGATTCTTTTTCTTTACTTTTTTCTTTTTGCTTTTTGTATATTTAAAATCAATAATTTCTTTAATTATTTTATCTATTGAGATTTTGTTGTCTAAATTTTGCACTCAATGATAATCACTCATTTGAGTTGATGTTGAATCTAAAAAGTAAAAATTTGTGGATAAGTTAATCTTGTTGATTACTCAGGCACTATATTTACAAGCTTTGGTGCCCTAACAATAACTGTTTTAATCTTTCTACCATCAAGATTTTTAACTACATTTGGTTCATTCAAAGCTAGTTTCTCTAATTCATCACTTGAGATATCAGGTGATACATCAAGACGTGCTCTTAGTTTTCCTGAAACTTGCACCACGCAAACTACGGATTGTCTAACTAACAACTTAGGATCTGCTGGTGGCCAGCCTGCTTTAATAATCAATTCTTTGTGTCCTAAAGTTTGCCACATTTCTTCCGCAGTGTAAGGGGCAAATAGAGAAAGAATTATTGCAATAGTTTCAACTGCTTCTCTAACTGCAGGATCACTTGCACCACATCCTGTGTCAATTGCTTTTCGAGTTACGTTCACTAATTCCATAGTTCTTGCAATTGCAACATTGAATCTAAATGATTCAATTAATGTGGTCACTTCATCAATAGTTCTGTGCACATTTTGTCTTAATTCCAAATTGCCATCACTAAAATTAACTTCTTTTTCAGATTTAACATCCTTAGATAATCTCCACGCTCTAGATAAAAATTTCTTAGAGCCTCCTGGGGAAACTTCTGCCCAATCAATATCGTCTTCTGGAGGTCCAGCAAATACCATAGTTAATCGAACGGCATCAACTCCGAATTCAGAGATTTGTTCACCTAAATCAACCATGTTCCCTTTTGATTTAGACATGGCAGAACCATTTAAAATTACTTGACCTTGATTTAATAGTGCTTTAAAAGGTTCATTAAATTCCACATAACCTAAATCGAATAAAACTTTTGTAAAAAATCTGCTGTAAAGAAGATGTAAAATTGCATGTTCAACTCCACCAACATATTGGGCCACCGGTAACCAGCGTTTTAATAATTTTGGATCTATTGCTTTTTCGATATCGTGTGCCGATGGATACCTCAAGTAATACCAAGAAGAGTCCACAAAAGTATCCATTGTGTCTGTATCTCTTTTTGCATCGGAATTACACTTGGGACACTTTGTATTAACCCAATCAGTTGCAGCTGCTAATGGTGAAGTTCCTTTTGGTGCTAATTGTTCTCCAGCAAGTTCAGGTAATTTCACAGGTAATTGTTCATCTGAGACTGCCACTTCACCACATTTTGGACAGTGAATTATTGGAATGGGTGCTCCCCAATATCTTTGTCTAGAAATTAACCAATCTCTTAATCTAAAGTTTGTTGCACCCTTTCCACACTTATTTTTTTCTAAATAATCAATCATTGATTTAATGGCTTTTTGTTTATCTAATCCATTTAAAAAATCTGAATTTACTAATTTCCCATCACCTGCAGTAGCTATAAAAGTAGTAGCTGGATCTTCTTCACCAGTCTCAACCACAACCCTGATTGGTAATTTAAATGTTTTTGCAAAATCTAAGTCACGCTGATCGTGTGCTGGAACAGCCATTAATGCACCAGTTCCATAATCTGCCAAAACATAGTCCGATGCCCAAATTGGAAGTTTTTCATTATTAACTGGATTTACTGCATAACGTCCAAGAAATACACCTGTTTTTGGCCTATCCGTTGAAAGTCTTTCAATATCAGTTGCTTTTTTTACTTCTTCAATATATTTATTTAATTCTGTTTTTTTATCTTCTGCAACGAGCTCTTGGGCAAGTTTTGAATCAGCTGCTACTACAAAAAATGTAGCGCCAAACAAAGTATCTGGCCTTGTGGTATAAACCGTAACGTTTTTATTTAGTCCATCTATGTCAAAATCTACATAAGCACCTTCAGATTTTCCTATCCAATTTTTTTGCATTGTTAATACTCGTTCTGGCCAAGTATTTTCTATTTGAGACATATCGTCTAAAAGTCTTTGAGCATATTCGGTAATTTTGAAATACCACTGAGTTAGTTCTCTTTTAGTTACTACTGAGCTACATCTTTCGCATTCTCCTGCTACAACTTGTTCATTCGCTAAAACTGTTTGACAAGAGGGACACCAATTAACATTAGACGCTTTTCTGTAAGCTAAACCTTTTTTGAAAAATTGAATGAACAACCATTGAGTCCATTTGTAATATTCAGGATCTGAAGTGTGTAATCTGTGATTCCAATCAAAAGAAATTGCATAACGTTTAAATGATTCAGCTTGAGTTTCAATATTGTTATATGTCCACTTGGCTGGATTTTCACCTCTTTTTATTGCAGCATTTTCTGCCGGTAATCCAAATGAATCCCAACCTACAGGATGAAATACGTTGAAACCTTTTTGAAAGTAATATCTTGCAACTACATCACCAATTGCAAAAGCTTCTGCGTGTCCCATGTGTAAATCACCTGATGGGTAAGAAAACATATCTAAAACATAAATTCTTTGTCGATTATCGTTTGGATCGTCAGATGAATTAAATGGTTGTTCTTTTTCCCAGATTGGAAGCCATTTAGCTTGAATTGCATCGAAATCTAATGCAACATTTTGCTCATTATTATCTGGTTGAGAATTCACAAGGTAAAATTTACCGATTGAGCAAAACGAATTGTGATGCGGTATCTATCTCTTGCTCAAAATTGCCATCTATCCAAATATCACAATGTTTTTTTGTGTCGTGCTTTGAAAAATATTCCTGTTCCTTAATTTGCCAAAACTGCATTTCTTCTTCAATTTGATTTCCATCTCTATCTAAAACTCGCTTTAATAGAATCTCTTTACGCCCCTCAATCCAGATATTTAATGCAGATTTATCTCTAATCCCTAAACTTGCTGCTCCAACTCCCTCTAAAATTATAAATTTATAGTTATTAATGACAACTGATTCATTTCTCAAATTAAGATGCCAGTCAAATTTTTTATAAATAATAGGATCATCTTTTTTCATTGGCAAAATAATCCAATTATTGATATTTGATATCAAATTTTTATTCAATGAATTTTGCCAGCCTTCATAAATTTCATCCATATGGATAACGTAAGAATCATTCAATAGTTTTTGAATGTTTTTGGCTAAAGTTGTTTTTCCAGAACCTGCAGGTCCATCTATACAAATTAGTTTATTTGAGCCACAATAAATTTCAGAAGATTTAACAAACTGAACTAAATTTGAAAGTTGTTGAATTTGCATTTTAATTAATTGCTTTTTTTAGCCATTTTCTCCATCCAACTATGGCTATAAAAATAAAAATTAAATACAAAAGAGAAGTAAACCAAAGTTCTTGTCTTGCATAATGAACAGTTGCCACTGCATTGACAACAACCCAAATAGGCCAAGCTTCATATTTTTCTCTCACCATTAAAACTTGCGCAACTACACTTCCCACCAATATGAAGGAGTCAAACCAAGTTGCAGCTGCTCCAATTAGAGCCAGCATTGGTGCAAGTATCAACCATGAAGTTAATGAAAGAAAAAACCAAATTATTCTTTCTTTAATTAATAATTTGGTTGGCTTTGCTCCTTCTTTACCCCAGCCAAACCATCCCCAAATTGCAGCAACAATAAATACAAATTGCAAAATGGCACTTGCATATAATTCGAAATTGAAAAATAAAATTCCATATAAAGAACTACTTAATATCCACCAAGGCCATGTAATTCGAGTTCCAGTTGTGCCTAACCACACGCCAATTAAAGATGCAATTACGGCACAAATTTCTAAAAGTGTTATCTGATAATTCCAAGCAGTAAATAAAACAAACATAATTACTCCTCCCGATCTGGCATTACCCAAACGGTCTAAACGGTCAGTGACACAAGGTTTGTCACTTTCTCAGTCCGATGAAGTTCGAACTCCCGTGATTTTTCTTAAATTAAATGTAACACAAATAATTGTGGAGCTAAGGGGAATTGAACCCCTGACCTCTTGCATGCCATGCAAGCGCTCTACCAACTGAGCTATAGCCCCAAAATATTTGAAATGTAACTCTATCGAAAACTTAAAAAACTAAAAATTATCGATCGTCACTTAGTGCAGGTGTTGGTAACGATCCCGCGTTATATTCAACTAATCGCCATGGAAGTTCAGGTTTTTGAGGCTCATCAAGAACAATCCAAGAACAATTACTAATGATTCCAAGTGATATCCAAGTTTTTGGCGGCAAACCCATTAATTTTCCTGCCGCAACTCTTGCAGCACCTCCATGAGTTGCTATAACAAATACATTTCCATCTGGAACTAATTTCATGTGATCATAAATTCCTTCGACCATTCTTTGGGCAACTTCACTTCTTGTTTCACCTGTTGTGCCAGGTCTTATTTCTTCACCATTAGACCAATTTTGATACTGATCGGCATATTTATTTTTTAATTCGGGATAGGTCAAGCCCTCCCACTCACCATGAGCAGTTTCTCTAAATCTTTTATCTTTTGTGATTTGTAAATTCAACAAATCTGCCAGCATTGAACCAGTCTGATTAGCTCTAGAAAGATCTGATGAAACTATGTAACTTGGCTTCAAATGTTGTAAAAGTGAAGCTGCCTTTTTAGCTTGTGCTATACCAACTTCGTCTAATGGAATATCAGTTTGCCCTTGAAATCTTTGCTCTAAATTCCAACTTGTGCGACCGTGTCTCCAAAGGACCAATTGTCTTTTACCCATCTAATTCCTCTATTGGACAGTCTTTCCATAATCTTTCTAATCCGTAATAATCTCGATCTTCAGCTAATTGAATGTGAACTAAAATTTCTGAAAAATCAATTAATAGCCAATGGCTTTCAGAATTTCCTTCACGATTAATGGCTTTCACCCCAATTTTATTTAATTCTTCTTCAATTGCATCAGAGACCGCTTGTGCTTGTCTTACATTATTAACAGACGCAACTAAAAAAATATCTGACAGTGGAAATCTAGAACTTACGTCAATCATTTTCACATCTGTTGCAAGCTTTTCAAAGGCTGCTTTTGCTGCGATTGTTGCTATTTCTTTAGACTTTGAAGATGCTGTCACTTAATTAACAAAACTTTCTATCATTAGTATTTATTATGTCACACTCAAGATTTATATAGTTGATTGGCTTTGATGTATTTGATTACTTCTGATGGAACAAATTCATCAATCGACTCTTCATTTTTTATTTTTTCTCGAATTTGAGACGAAGAAATAGGAATAGGACTAAACTGTAATCGGTCAAAATGCCAGTCAACAATTGGATCATTTTGTCGGGGAACAATATAAATCCTCGCTAAAGTTTTCACTAAATTTGGTTCTTTCCAAGTTCCTATATTTTTTACAGCATCACTACCCATTAAAAAAATAAATTCTGAATCAGGATAAATTGGGTGGAGTTTTTGCAAGGTTTGATAGGTGTAGGAAGGTTGATTTTCATCTTTTTCTATTTCAGATATTTCAACTTTTTCTAAATTTTTAATTGCAAGTTTTAACATTTTTAATCGATGGTCAAAGGATATGAAATCTTCTTTTTGCCAAGGATTTCCAGCTGGAATAAAAAGTAATTTATCAAGATTTAATAAATTTAGTGCTGCTTTAGCTATTTCAATATGACCAAAATGAATTGGGTTAAATGTTCCACCCAATAGCCCTATCCGGGATTTCACTTTATCGGTCTGCGTTTAACCTTGTGACCACAATTAATGCCACAACTAATAATCCAAACATTCCAAAACCAAAAACTAATGGATGAAATGGAAGTTCAACACCTTTTTCTGCAACTTCACTTAATCTGATCATTTCTTTATTTCACCAACATTTCCCCTGATGTGACCTTTACCTTTAACAACATACTTAGTGCTTGTCATTTCTAATAATCCCATAGGACCTCTGGCGTGGAGTTTTTGATTAGAAATACCCATCTCTGCACCAAATCCAAACTCTCCACCGTCTGTGAATCGAGTAGAAGCATTTATCATCACAGCTGCAGAATCTACTTCTTTAACAAATTTTTCAACATTTTGCACTGAATCTGAAACTATCGCCTCGGTGTGATTGGAAGACCATTTTCGGATATGCGAGATTGCTTCATCAATTGAACTAACTATGCCTGCAGCTATATCTAAACTGTAATATTCGCAAGTCCAATCATGATCTGTTGCTTCTAGATAATTAATTCCAACTTCTTCGCAATATTTCTTTATTTTTTGATCTCCATGGATAGTTACATCATATTTTTTCAACTCACTTAAAGCTTTTGGTAAAAAGTTTTCAGCAATCTTTTCATGAACTAGAAATGTCTCTGCAGCATTACAAACACTGCAACGAGAAACTTTTGAATTAACAAGAATAGAAACGGCCATATCAATATCTGCATGTTCGTCAATATAAACATGACAATTACCAACTCCAGTTTCAATTACTGGAACCTTCGAGTCATTTACGATTGATTCAATTAAAGATGCTCCTCCTCTTGGAATTAAAACATCTACTAGACCACGGGCATTCATTAATTGCTTAACGGATTCATGAGAATCGGCTGGAATTTGAATTATCGCATCTTCAGGAATGTTCAAATTTTTTAAACTTTCACGCATAATTTTAATTAAGGCAGCATTAGTATTTTGTGCCGAAGACGATCCTCTTAATAGAACTGAATTACCACTTTTTAAACAGATTCCTACTGCATCCACTGTGACATTTGGTCTTGCTTCATAGACAATTCCTACTACACCTAAAGGTACCCGTATTTGCTCTATCTCTAATCCATTTGGTTGTACCCATCCTCTTACAACTTCTCCAACTGGATCTTTTAATTGTGCAATTTCATTTAATCCATTTGCTACTTCTTTTATTCTTGATTCATTTAAAGTTAATCGATCAATCAAATATTTATCAACGTTGTTCTCCATCGCATTTTTTATATCAATTTCATTGGCCTTAACTATGTCATTGGATTTTTGAATTAAATCTTTTGCCATAAGAGTTAAAGCTCTATCTTTAACATCCCTATTTAATTGAGATAATTCGTAGCTTGCTTCTTTAGCTCTTTTTGCAAGTGCCTCTACTGGATTAGAATTTTGATTTGTCATTTGTTCTCTTTATTTATCCAAAATTATATCGTTATTTAAAACTAAATCATCACGATGAATTACTTCTTTTTCATAACCCTCACCAAACTCCTCAATCAATTTGGCAGAATTCTTTCCAATCATTTTTGGTAATTCTGAAGAATCAAAATTAGTCAAGCCTTTGGCTATTACTTGACGGTTTTCATCAATTACTTCAACAACGGCTCCGTCTTCGAAATCACCATATACGTCTTTAATCCCTGCACTTAATAAAGAAGCTTGTTTGGTCAAAAGAGCTTTTGCTGCCCCTTGATCAATTTTTATTTGACCTTCAATATCTGCAGCATGTGCAATCCAAAGTGACCTTGCAGATAATTTTGCTTTCTTTGGCCAAAATATTGTTCCAACTTCTTTACCATCAAAAACAGAATCAAGATTTTTGGCATCAGTAATTAACACGGTAACTCCTCCGGCACTTGCAATGCGAGCTGCTTGAACTTTTGTAAACATTCCTCCAGTGCCAACTCCACTTGCTCCTGCTCCGCCTATTTCTAAATCATCTATTTCAGTGAAATCTTTTACTTCAGATATAAATTTAGAATTGCTGTTTCCTGGTGGAGCGGTATAAAGCCCATCTACATCTGAGAGAAGAATTAAAGCATCGGCATTGATTAGGTGAGTAACAATCCCAGCTAATCTGTCGTTATCTCCCACTCTAATTTCATCTGTGGCTACAGTGTCATTTTCATTAACAATTGGAACGACTTTCATTTCCAATAATTTGTTAAATGTTCTTTGCGCATTTCGATAATGTGAACGTCTACTCATGTCTTCTGCTGTTAAAAGAACTTGGCCTACGTTTATTCCATGTTTTAAAAATTCTTGAGAATACTTATTAACTAATAAACTTTGTCCAACACTTGCAACAGCTTGCTGTAACGATAAATCTTTAGGACGAGAGTCAAGTTTTAAAGGTGCCAGTCCGGCTGCAATTGCTCCAGAAGAAACCAAAACAATTTCATGCTCTTTATTGTGATGTTTTGCGATTGCTTGAACTATGTGATTTATTTTTTCTTCGTCAATCCCACCTTGTGCAGTTGTAATTGAGGAAGAACCTATTTTTACAACGATTCTTTTGGAATTAGAGATTTGATTTCTTAAATCTTTACTCATCTTCCATCCAATCTAATATCAGTTCCTCTTGGTCCACGAATATTCTTAACACCTGTATCAATTTCTGGATCCCAATCAAAAAGTACAGCGTCTTCGCCTTCCCCAATAGCAACTTCTACTCCTGGTGTGGCACCAGCTTTTCTCAGTGCATCCTCTATACCTAATGTGGCAAAACGATCCGCTAAATAACCCACTGCTTCATCGTTTGCAAAGTCTGTTTGTTTAATCCATCTTTCTACTTTGCTACCTGTAACAAAAAATCTCTCGCCAACTTTTCTAACTTTAAATTCAATATTTCCAACGCCTTCAGGTCTAATTATTATGCGCGCCTTCTCATCCTCCATATGATCTTTTCGCCATTTGATAACTAATTCCGACATAGCAAATATTAATTCTTTTAAACCTTCTCTGGTAACCGCTGAAATCATAAAGCCTTTTAAATTTCTTTTTTCTAATTCAGGAATCATCATTTCGGCTAATTCTCGTGCTTCTGGAACATCAATTTTATTTAAAGCAACTAGTCGTGGTCTATCTTGTAAACCGCCATAAATTTCTAATTCTTTTTCTATGACATCTAAATCATTTATTGGATCTCGTCCTGGTTCTAAGGTTGCACAATCGATTACATGAACTAAAACAGCGCATCTTTCAACGTGTCTTAAAAATTCCAAACCTAAACCCTTTCCCGCACTTGCCCCTTCAATTAATCCAGGTACGTCTGCGACAGTGAAACTTTCCTCGCCTGCTTCTACAACTCCAAGATTTGGCACCAAAGTTGTAAATGGATAATCTGCAATTTTTGGTTTAGCAGCACTAATAACTGAAACTAAACTTGATTTTCCTGCACTTGGAAAACCAACTAATGCAACATCAGCCAAAGATTTAAGTTCAAGTTTTACATCATTTATTTCTCCAGGTTCACCTAGTAAAGAAAAGCCTGGCGCTTTTCTTTTATTAGATGAGAGTGCAGCATTACCTAAACCACCAGCACCACCTTCAGCAATTACATAACGCATATCTGGTTTAACTAAATCTGCGAGAATTTCATTTTGCATTGAATAAACAACAGTGCCGGCAGGAACAGGCAAAATTAAATCTGGACCATTTGCCCCGTTATTGTGGCTTCCTTGTCCAGGTTTTCCATTTGGAGCAATTTGATGTGGATGTCGGTGATATTCCAAAAGAGTTGTCACATTTGCATCAACTACTAAAACAACATCTCCACCTCGACCACCGTTTCCACCATCTGGTCCACCAAGTGGTTTAAATTTTTCGCGATGAACTGATGTGCAACCACTTCCACCGCTGCCAGCTTTGGCATGTATTAGTACTTGATCTACAAACATTTCATCACCACCTTTTTATAAATTTAAAAGGGCGGACATTTTTCTGCCCGCCCTTTTTTAAAAATATTTTTAACGGGTTACTCAGCCGGAACGATATCTACAACACGACGTCCACGACGTGATCCAAATTTCACAGCACCCGGTTGAAGCGCAAATAATGTGTCATCTGAACCAATCCCAACATTTACACCTGGATGAAATTGTGTTCCACGTTGACGAACAATAATTTCTCCAGCGCCAACCAATTGACCACCAAATCTTTTAATTCCAAGTCTTTGTGCATTGGAATCGCGACCGTTTCTAGTACTGGAAACACCTTTTTTGGATGCCATTTATTTACCTACCTTGATATCTGTAACTTTTACAGTTGTTAATTCCTGACGATGACCTAAACGGCGTTTGTAACCAGTTTTACTTCTGTAATGTTGAATTTTAATTTTTGGTCCACGATCATGTGAAATCACTTCAGCTTCAACTTTAGTAGCAGACAAAGTTTGTGCATCGTGAGTGATTTTTCCATTATCTACAACCATCAATGCTGGAAGATTAATTTTTGAACCTGGTTTAGCGTCTTGTCGATCCATGACAACAGTGTCGCCAACAGATACTTTTTCTTGACGTCCACCAGAACGCACTATTGCATACACTGTCGTTTTCTCCTTTTAATACTTTCTTTTTACAAAACTAAATTTTGCCAAGTGGAAAGGGCGTCTTCCTAGATTACTAAATCTAAAATTTAGCCTTTCCTATTGCCTGGCATTCTCTTCAGAATTTGCTTCTGTTGCCTCGGTATTTTCTCTCTTGAATCGTCTATCTGAGTGCTTATGGTCTACTGGCTCTGAAAACACCTTGACCCCTCGTCCATTGCAATGCTCGCAGGCTTCAGAGAAAGTTTCCAACAATCCTGTACTAATTCTTTTTCTGGTCATTTGAACAAGACCTAGAGAAGAAACTTCTGCTACTTGATGTTTAGTTCGATCGCGACCAAGACATTCAACAAGTCTTCGAAGAACTTGATCCCTATTTGCCTCAAGAACCATGTCAATAAAGTCAATAACAATAATTCCACCAACATCGCGAAGTCTTAATTGTCGAACTATTTCTTCAGCTGCTTCAAGATTGTTTTTGGTTACTGTTTCTTCAAGATTTCCACCTTGACCAATAAATTTGCCAGTGTTGACATCAATAACAGTCATCGCTTCAGTTCGATCGATTACTAAAGAGCCACCTGATGGTAGATAGACTTTTCGATCCAGAGCTTTTGATATTTGTTCATCAATACGATTTGCTGCAAATACATCGCCTTCGCCATTCCATTTTTCTAAACGGTCAGCAAGATCTGGCGCAACATATTTGACATACTCTTCAATAGTGTCCCAGGCATCATTTCCTGCAACTATTAGTTTTTTGAAATCTTCATTGAAAATATCTCTGACAACTCGTATAGCAAGATCTGGTTCAGAATAAAGCAAAGAAGCAGGATTACTATCCTTTGTTTTATTTTGAATATTTTCCCATTGTGCTTGAAGTCTTGCGACATCTTTTTGTAACTGTTCTTCAGTTGCGCCTTCTGCAGCAGTTCGAACAATAACTCCAGCACCTTCTGGAACTATGTTTCTTAAAATTCTTTTTAATCTAGTTCTTTCTACATCAGGAAGTTTTCTGCTTATTCCTGTAACAGATCCATCTGGTACGTAAACTAAATATCTACCTGGTAACGAAATTTGACTTGTTAGTCTTGCCCCTTTTTGTCCAACTGGATCTTTTGTGACTTGAACTAAAACAGAATCATTTGTTTTTAAGGCAAGTTCAATTCTTTTTGGTTGGCCGTCAAGACCTGCTGCATCCCAATTAACTTCACCTGCATAAAGAACACCGTTTCTTCCGCGACCAATGTCAATAAAAGCGGCTTCCATACTTGGCAGCACATTTTGAACTTTTCCTAAGTAAACATTTCCAATCAATGAAGCAGATTGACCTCGCGATACATAATGCTCAACAAGCATGTTGTCTTCTAAAACAGCAATTTGAATACGATCTAAGTTTTGGCGAACAACCATAACTCGATCAACACTTTCGCGACGAGCTAAGAATTCTGCTTCTGTTAATACTGGTGTTCTTCTTCGGCCTGAATCTCTTCCATCTTTTCGTCGTTGGCGTTTAGCATCAATTCTGGTTGAAGATCTGTTAGATGTTCGTTCTCTTGGTGCACGAACCCTTACTACCGTGTTTGGATCTTCTGCAGCTACTTCTTCAGAGTTAACATCTGTTGCTCTAACTCTTTTTCTAATTCTTCTGTGAGTAGCTTCTGATGACTCATCATCTTTTGAAAAATTATTTTCTTTTGACTCGTTGTTGTCAATTTCTTCATCACTGGCACGTCTTCTTCTTACTCCGCGAGCACGTCTTAATAGTCCACGTTCTTCTTTGTTTTCAGAATCTGGTTTGTTAGCACCAGGAGTTCTGGGTGGAACAACTGCTTGCTGAAAGGCAACAGAGGGTGAACCAACAGGTGTTTCTACAACTGGTGTTGGTGAATCTTCTGATGCTGAAAATGTTGCTATTCGAAAACGCTTACGCAAAGATGGTTTTTCTTCGTCAGCCATGACGGCTTTACTCCTAAATCTTTTTAGTGCAGATAAGCAATGCTTATTAAGCTTGTTTACCTACACAATTTGTTTGTGTTGGTAAAACTGTTTGGTTTAAATAATTAAATTCAAACCTAAAGTTTCTTAAGGTCTTTTGTTTAGAACTTCAAATAAATTCGTCTAACTACCAATTTGGCACTACGCAAATCTTTTTTGTCGTTCTTCCGAGCACCGCTGCTCGGCTAAGTCTTTTTTGGTTCTCTTCACCTTGGGAATTGACCAGGTGTTTAACCAGTACTTAAAGTATCCCACAAGTTCAAGCCTCATTTTCCAAATGACGCCTTGATTACGAGAAGAAAAACAGAATTCAAGCCTGATTTAGCGAATTATTGGGCTGACCCGATCATCAATCTCTCGCCCGATTGCAACTGCTAATCCAATTGCCATCCAAGACACAAACATGGAGGAACCGCCATAAGAAACAAAAGGTAGCGGAACTCCCGTTACTGGCATAATTCCCAAATTCATTCCAATATTTTCAAATGATTGAATTGCAAACCAACCTGCAACTCCTACTGCAGTTAGTCGACCAAATCTATCGGGAGCTTTTAAAGCAATTTTTGAAAGACGATACAAAATTAATCCAATTAAAAAGATTACTAGCGTGGCTCCGAAAAAACCCAACTCTTCACCAGCGACTGTGAAAATAAAATCAGTTCTTTGAGCTGGAACATATTTTCCTTGAGTTTGAGGACCATTTAGATAGCCTTGTCCAAACCACCCTCCTGATCCAATCGCAATCTTTGCCTGCAACGTGTTATATCCAGCACCTAAAGGATCAAGAGTTGGATCAACGAAAGTAGCAAGTCGTTTTAATTGATAATCCTTAATAAAGTTGAGCTGAGATGCGATAAATCCTGCAAAAATAACACCAAATAAAGAACCGAAAACCCACCGCAATTTAGTTCCTGAGGCAACTAAAACAGTTAAAAGTGTTGCTCCAATAATCATCACCGTTCCAAAATCATTCTGCAATAAAACTAAAACTGCAGGAATTCCGGCTAAAGACAAACCAAGTAATACATCTTTATCGTGTGGCACTAATTCTGAATCTCTTCTTTCAGTTAAAACCATGGCAAGAAGAGTAATTAATGCAACTTTTGTAAATTCACTTGGCTGAAAAGTGAAACCACCTGGCAAAGCAAGCCAAGCTTGCGCACCACCTTGAGATTTACCTATTCCAGGAATTAAAACAAGCATTAAACCAATTACTGCAAAGGCGTAAATAATAATTGCATATGCTCTTGCAGTTCTAAATGAAAAACGAGAAACGATCAATCCTAAAATTAAACCTAATATTAAATTAAAAACATGCCTTTGAAGATAAAAGTCTGTGGGAAGTCCTGCATCTTGTAATCTTTGATTTGATGCAGAATAAACCAACGCCGCACCAATTACCGACAATAACAAAGCACTTGAAATTAAAACCCAGTCATAACCGATAAAAAATGAATCATTAACTCTATTTCTTTTTATTGCCTTTGATTTATCGATAGATAAATAACTCATGATGAAGCTTTCGTAACACTTAAATTTGAAATAGATGGTGAAGGACTTGGATTCAATAAATCTTCAATTTCTGGATAATCTGGCAAACCATCTGGTCTTATTTTTGGCATTGAATTATTTGGTTGTCCACCAAATAAAATACTTGAGTTAGGATCAATCGTGTTACCTCTTACTCCAAAAATTTCTTCATAAATTCTTCTCACACTTGGTGCAGAAGTTCCTGAACCAGTTCCACCTTGAGCAACCATCATCACTACAGCATATTTTGGATTATCGGCAGGTGCATAACTTGCAAACCAAGAAGTTGATTGTTTACCTAAAACTTCACCTGTTCCAGTTTTTGTAGCAACTGGAATTCTAGAAAGAGGAAAACCAACAAAAGGTGGCGCTCCTGTTCCTGAAATAGTCACACCAACTAATGATTTTTGAATATAATTTAAAGTTGCATCTGAAATTGGAAGTTTACTTTTTACTTTTGAATTAATTTGTTGCGCAATGGTTCCATCTGGATTCATGATTGCTTTTACTACCCTGGGTTCATAAACTGAGCCACCATTTGCAATCGCGGCATAAACCATTGCCATTTGTAAAGGTGTCACAACAGTGTCACCTTGCCCAATTGCTGTGTTTACTGCATCTCCTGCTCTAAATCTCATTCCTTCAGTGCAATTTTCTACAGCAAACTTTTGCAACATTCTTGCGCGCTCTGGATCTTTTTCAGCTACTTCAGGGTAACCATTTTCAGCTCTTTCACACCAAACTTCATGATTCTTTTCCCAAAATTCTTTTTTAAATATTCGTCCTCCAACGCGACCTTTAACATCTTCTGGTAAATCGATTCCACTTTTTGAACCTAACCCAAACGCAAAAGACATTTTTTCAAGTGCATCTTTGGGATTTTCAATAGGATTTAATCCACCATCTCTTAGCCATAATTTATTTGCAATGTCGTAATAAACAGTGTCACAAGAAACTTCCAAAGCTCTTTGCATGGTAATTGCACCAAAACCAATAGATTCATAGTTTCTAAATACACGATTACCAATTTCCATTTGAGGTGGACATTGATATATATCATTTAAATCAAAGCCATTTTCAGCAGCTGCTGCTGTAGAAATTACTTTAAAAATTGACGCTGGCGCAAATAAACCTTGGGTTGCTCTACTAATTAAGGGAACCCCAGATTTTGGGTCAGACAATGCTTGAAATTGTTCACTTGTTATTCCGCCTAACCAAATTCTTGGATCATAACTTGGATAAGTTGCCATTGCTAAAACATGACCATTTGTAACATCGACTACAACTGCAGCACCAGATTCTCCAACATAATTTTTTGATCTAGCTCTATCAATTGCTGCAGCTAATTGCTCTTCAACCAAAGATTGCAATTTAGCATCAATATTTAAAACAACATATTTACCTGGATCTGGATCAATTTCTTTTACAACACCTTTTATATTTGATGCTTTATCCACAGCAAGTACTGTTACTCCAGGTTTTCCTCTTAACCACGCATCGTAATAACGTTCAACTCCTGCTCTTCCAATTTTGTCATTATTTTGTAATGCGAAATCATCAGATGAAATTCCTTCTTTCTTTTGTTTATCAATTTCTTTATCAGTTACTGGTCCTACATATCCGATGATGTGTGCCATATTTACATCAAAAGGTCGTGGAATTTCTCTTAAAGCGTTTAGTTCAGCCGTAACGCCAGGAAAATCACTTCTTTGTTCCATAATTTGTAATGCAATTTTGTTATCAACATCTTGCGCAATGGGGATTGGTTGAAAAAGTGAGCCTGACCAACAAATTGGTGGTTTCTTAGCTCCCTTGGTTCCACATGGAGTTAGTCGATCTTTAATTTCATTTTCTGGAATATTAATGACAGAAGATAGCTTAGAGATTACTGATTCTCCTTTATCTTCAAAAGATTCAAGAATTCGAGTGTTAACACTAATTACGACGGTTGATTTATTTGCAACTACTGGTCTACCTACTTGATCTAAAATAAGACCACGGACAGAGGGTGTAAAAACTTCTCTGAATGCGTTTCGTTGGGATGCTTGTTGAAAATCATCTCCAGATGTAATTTGAATAAAAAACAAACGTCCAACCAAAGTAAACATTAATGAGAGCAAAACAGCTCTCAAAATTTTTAAACGGATATGAGTTTTATCTTGCATTTAAACCCTTAATTCTTCTGCTCTCGAAATTGGCCCTAATTTTTTGTCCAAGAATCCAATTGCAGGATAAATAAAAATAGCTAACAGCGCAGCATACAAACCTTGAGTCAAAAAATTTACAGCAAAAATGTTTATAGAAAATTCAGATCCAGATAAATTTGCCCAAATACTTCTAACTATAAAGAAAACATTTGCAACCGAAGCCGAAATTATCAACGGACGAACAAAAGATCTACTTTGATTTTGACTTAAATAACCAACTAAATAACCAATCAATGTTAAAAAAATTGAAGAAATTCCCATTAAGTGATCCCCTGGTGGTAACACGTCAATTAAAAATCCAGTAAAAAATCCAGCAATTGCTCCAACGGCAGGCCCCTTAAGTAAAGCCCAACAAGTTAAAACCACAATTAAAACATCTGGAGTTGCTCCCGGTAAAAAAAATTTTGCAAAAAAAGTAGGTTGTAGCACAGCTGCCGTAATAATTGTTACAACTAAAGCAACATATTTATATGCATTCATTCTTATTCCACACTAGGACTTGCACTTGGAGATATAGAGATTGAAGAGCTTGGTGTTGGAACAACTGGTGCAGGCGGTAACAAGGAATCTCTTGGATCAACTCTTGGTTGTTCCACTACAACACCTACCAAATCAAGAGTCGATAATTTAACGTAAGGTTTTACTCGAGCTGATTTTGTTAATAAACCTGGTGAAGATTTAATTGAAATAACTTCACCAATTGGAACTCCAGGTACAAATGGTCGTCCATTTTCTGAACCCCATGTAACAATTCGATCCCCTTTATTTATCTCCGCTATTGGATCAAATAATTCAAATTCGAGCTCACTTGGTAAACCTGTGCCTCCGATGAAACCCAATTCGCCTTTTCCACCGATTCTTGCGCCAACTTTGCTAGAAGGATCAGCCAAAAGTGCAACTGTTGCAGATGAATCTGCAACTGAAACGGTTCGCCCCACTAAACCTTGACCACTCAAAACTGTCATATCTGTAGTTATTCCATCTAATTGGCCAACATCAATTGTGATAGTCCATGAATAATCTTGGGCAGACCCTATAGCAATTACTTTTGCAGGAACAATTTCATAAGTTCCAATTCCAGCTAGTTTTAATAAAGCATCTAATTCTGCTGCTCTTCTTCTTTCTTCTTCTGATTTTGCCAGCTCTTCCTTAAGCATTAAATTTTCTGATTGTAAATCTTTAACTTGACTTCGTGCCGTTCTTATTTCATTCCAAGTATTTGAGAAATTCTTAATTGAATTAGTAAAATTACTCGATGATTCTTGAATGGGTGAAATTAAGTTTGCCGTAAATTCTCTTAATGTTTTAGTAACTCCACTGCCTGAACTTCTTAATTCAAGTGCCACAAAAGTAAACGAAAGTAGTAATAAAACGGCTAATATTGTTCTTAATCGAGTTGAATCTCTCACGGCAAACCGCCGATCATGTTGTTAGGCGCGTGGTTCTGAGATCAATACTTGTTGTAAAGCCTCGAACTCTTCAACACATTTTCCTGAACCATTGACAACGCAATTTAAAGGTTGCTCCGCAATAATTACTGGCATTCCAGTTTCATGTCTTAATCTTTCATCTAAACCTTTTAGTAATGCTCCGCCTCCAGTTAACACAATTCCGCGATCCATAATGTCACCGCAAAGTTCGGGAGGAGTTCTATCAAGAGTTGTTTTTACAGCATCAACAATTCTGGTTAAAGGTTCATCTAACGCACGTCTTATTTCTTCTGCGGTAACAACAATCGTTCTTGGTAAACCTGTAACTAAATCTCGTCCCCTTAATTCGGCTGAGGTTTCATCTGGAACTGGAAATGCAGTTCCAACTGTGGTTTTGATTTCTTCTGCAGTGCGTTCACCTAACATTAAAGAATATTCTTTTTTAACAAATTGAACTAGTGCATCATCTAGTTCATCTCCACCAGTTCTTATTGATAAAGAAGTAACTACACCACCTAAAGAAATGACTGCAACTTCTGATGTTCCTCCACCAATATCAACAACCATGTTTCCTGTTGGTTCATGAATTGGTAATCCTGCACCAATTGCAGCAGCCATAGGTTCTTCAATTATGTAAACTTTTCTAGCTCCGGCTGCATAACCTGCATCTTTAACAGCACGTTGTTCAACACCTGTAATTCCACTTGGAACACAAATAACAACTCTTGGTTTTGCTAAGAATCTACGTTTATGAACTTTTTGAATAAAGTATCTAAGCATTCTTTCGGTGGTATCAAAATCGGCAATAACACCATCTTTTAATGGACGAATAGCAACAATATTTCCTGGAGTTCTTCCCACCATTCTTTTTGCTTCTGCCCCAACGGCAACAATTCCGCCTGTGTTTTGGTTAATCGCAACTACGGATGGTTCATTTAAAACAATTCCACGACCACGTTCGTAAACTAATGTGTTTGCAGTTCCTAAATCAACTGCTAAATCACGACCTAAAAAACCACCGCTGAATCCTGCCACAATTATCCTTTTATTTAACTTCTCTATTTATATTACGTAAAACTACTTTAATCCGGGAAAGAAAAGTGCAATCTCCCTGGATGCTGACTCAGGAGAATCTGAACCATGAGTCACGTTGTTTTGTGTTTCAGTTGCGAAATCTCCTCGAATTGTTCCTGGTTGAGCATTTGCTGGATTCGTTGCACCCATCATTTGTCTCCAACCTGCGATTGCATTTGGACCTTCAATAACCAGTGCCACTAATTCTGAGGAAGTTATAAAAGCGACTAAATCTTTAAAGAAAGGTTTACCATCATGTTCTGCATAATGAGCTGCAGCTGTTCTTTCATCTAATTTTTTCATTTCCAGAGCAACAATTTTCCAACCTTTAGTCTCAATTCTTTTTAGTACTTCACCAACCAATCCGCGTTTAACTCCGTCTGGTTTTATTAAAACTAATGATCTTTCGCTCAAGTTAATTCCCTTCAATTCCTATTGTTCTCATACTACTTTGAGTCATTTTTTGGTTTGAACGAACTCTTGATTTGATCTGTTTTTTTGCCTATTTTTATTGAAGCAACCCATAATCCCAAAAAAATCAAACCCAAAATATACATCCAATTTACAAAATAACCTAGACCTATTAAGAATAGTTGAAAAATAGAACCAAGAATTAATCCAATTCGCTTTTTCAGTAAACCCAGAATGATTACAGAAAAAAGTATTAAAAATATTGAAGTATAGACCATAAAAGTACTATTTACTTCAGTATTTTGAAGCGCGGCAGGAATAAATAATATAAGAATTAGAATTTCAAAACTAATAACTGCAGATGTTAGAGCTCTCATAAAATCCTAAAAAGATTTTGAATGCTGAAGTATTTCCCCAGCCAAAGCTATCGAACCTAAAACGATAATGCCAGTTGAGCCACTCTTTGTTTTAGCTATCGTAATTGCAGAATCAAGTGCATCTTTTGAATTATTGTAAGCAATTAAGTTTTGTGAAAAATTTGGAATCAAACTTATTTTTTTATTTAAATCCTCTATGCTTATCGCTCTATTTGAATTAACTTGAGTAATTATTACATCTTGGGCATAACTTTTCAGCAGATCAAGCATTTCGTCAACATCCTTATCTTTCATAAAACCTATTATCAATATCTTTTGATCAAATTTAAATGTCTCTTCAATGGCCTCAATAGTATTTTGAACACCTGAAACATTATGTGCGGCATCGATTAAAATAGTGGGATTTCTTTTGATAATTTGCAATCTTGCAGGAGATTTAAAATCAGCAAATGCTTCTTGTACAAGTTCTAATTCAAGTTTCTTTCCAAAAAAAGTTTCAACAGCTGTCAAAGCACATGCCGCATTTGAAGCCTGATACTTGCCAAAAAGAGGTAAAAATAAATCCTGATAATTTCCGTGAGGAGTTGCAATATTTAATTGCTGCCCTCCCACTCCAACAGTTCTTTCTAAAATATCAAATTCGATGCCTTCTCTTATTATTTGAGAATTTTTGCTTAAAGCGGTTTCGTTTAAAACTTGATTTGCCTCTTTAACTTGTTTTGAGATAACGACTGGAATATTTTCTTTTATTATTCCTGATTTTTCATATGCTATTTCTTTAATACTTGAACCTAGAAATTCTTGATGATCTAATCCAATTGCTGTGATAACTGAAACTTCAGGTGTAACTACATTTGTTGAATCCCAACTTCCCCCCATCCCAACTTCAAGGGATAAAACATCAATTGGTTCATCAGAAAAAGCTAAAAATCCCATTGCGGTTAAAACTTCAAAAAAAGTCATTGGGGCATCTATAAATTTTTGATCAATTAACTCTAAATATGGACTTACTTCATCAAATATTTCTTGAAACCTTTTTTCAGAAATAATTTGTCCATTAATCTCAATTCGCTCACGGGGATGAATTAAATGAGGACTAATAAATAGTCCTGTTTTCAAATCAAGTGTTCGCAATAGTCGCTCAATCATTCGAGTAGTACTAGTTTTGCCATTAGTGCCAGCGATATGAATTGTTTTGAAATTGTTTTGAGGCTGACCCATTAATTCCATTGCCATCAAAATTCGATCTAGGGAAGGATTAATTTTGTTTTCAGGAAATCGATTAGAAAGTGCTGAAACTGCGTCTAAATTGACCATCATTAATTAAATACTATGTATTGCATAAGATTGCTGGTATGAGTGATTCTGCAATTTACCCTCAAGTTCCTGAAAAACCATCTTTAGATGGTTTAGAGGAAAAATGGGGAAATGCTTGGGTTAGCAACAAAACCTATGCATTTGATAAAAATTGCGACAAAAGCTCTGTTTACTCAATCGATACCCCTCCTCCAACTGTTAGTGGCTCACTTCACGTTGGACATGTTTTTTCCTATACGCACACTGACTTAATCGCTCGCTACCAGAGAATGATTGGTAAAAAAGTTTTTTATCCCATTGGTTGGGATGACAACGGATTGCCAACGGAAAGAAGAGTTCAAAACTTTTTTGGAGTCAGGTGCGATCCTTCCCTTGCTTACGATCCAAATTTTCAACCTCCCACAGAACCCTCAGAAAAACAAATTCCAATATCAAGGAAAAACTTTGTTGAATTGTGCGAAAAATTAACATTAGAGGATGAAAAAGTTTTTGAATCATTATTTCAAACTTTGGGTTTATCAATTGACTGGAATTATACGTATCAAACAATTGATAAACGAGCCAGATTTGTGTCTCAAAAAGCATTTTTAAATAATTTAAATCGAGGGGAAGCTTATCAAGCTGAAGCTCCAACGCTTTGGGATGTAACTTTTAGAACTGCAGTTGCCCAAGCCGAATTGGAAGACAGAGAAAGACCCGGAGCTTTTCATAAAATCGCATTCAAAAAAGAAGATGGCTCTGATGTATTTATTGAAACCACAAGACCAGAACTTCTTCCAAGTTGTGTTGCTTTAGTGGCAAATCCTGAAGATGAAAGATACAAACCTCTATTTGGGAAAAAAGTAATAACTCCTTTATTCGAAGTTGAAGTTCCAGTTGTTGCCCATCATTTGGCAGATCCTGAAAAAGGAAGCGGAATCGCTATGATTTGTACTTTTGGAGACGTTACAGATGTTATTTGGTGGAGAGAATTTAATTTACCAACAAGAGGATTAATTGGTTGGGATGGAAAAATTCAAAATGAAACTCCCGACTGGATAAAAACTGCTAAAGCTATAGAAATATTTTCTAAAATAATTGGAAAAACTTCTCACACAACTAGAGAAATTTTGGTAGATGAATTAAAGAAATCAAATCAATTAATCGGTGAACCAAAACCAATTACGCACGCAGTCAAATTTTTTGAAAAAGGTGATAAACCTTTAGAAATTGTTACCACCAGACAGTGGTACATAAGAAATGGTGGTCGAGATCAGAATTTAAGAAATCAACTTTTATCTCGAGGTGAAGAGTTATGTTGGCATCCTGATTACATGAAAATCAGATACCAAAACTGGGTTGAAGGACTTAATGGCGATTGGTTAATCTCCAGGCAAAGATTTTTTGGTGTTCCACTTCCTATTTGGTACAAATTAGATGAAAATGCTAATCCAATTTATGATCAAATTTTAATTCCTAAAGAAAGTCAATTACCGATCGATCCGCAAAGTGATTGTCCTGATGGATTTAATGAATCACAAAGAAATAAACCAAATGGCTTTATTGGTGATCCAGACGTGATGGATACATGGGCTACTTCTTCATTGACACCACAGATTGCTGGTTCATGGGGATTAGACAACGATTTATTTAAAAAAATCTTTCCTATGAATTTAAGACCTCAATCGCACGAAATAATTAGAACTTGGTTATTTTCAACAGTCGTAAGAAGTCATTTGGAAGAAAATTCTCTTCCTTGGAAAAACACTAGTATTAGCGGTTGGATTTTAGATCCAGATAGAAAAAAGATGAGTAAATCAAAAGGAAACGTAGTTACTCCAATTGATTTATTAAAGGAGTATGGCTCTGATGCAGTGAGATATTGGGCTGCAATGGGTAGACCTGGCACTGATACTGCATTTGATACAGGGCAGATGAAAATTGGAAAAAGATTAGCTGTAAAAATTCTTAACGCGAGTAAATTTGCTTTAAGTTTAAATGCCACTTTGAAAAAAGATGATGTAAAACTTGAAGTTGACCATGCATTATTAAATAAATTAGCCCAAGTAGTTGAGACCGCTTCAAAAGCATTTGAAAAATACGACTATACAAAGGCTTTGGAAGTAACTGAAACCTTTTTTTGGTCTTTCACTGATGATTACGTAGAACTAGTTAAAGAAAGAACCTATGGAAAACAAGGTGAAGAATCAGCAAATTCGGCTAAAGCAGCCTTGGGAATTACCATTCATACCTTATTGAAACTTTTTGCGCCTTTCGTTCCATTTGTAAGTGAAGAGGTCTGGTCTTGGTGGCAAAAGGATTCAGTACATCTTCAAATCTGGCCAAAACCTGAGGAAATTACTGCAAATAAAAATATTAAAGTTGAAAACCTTGAATTAGTGACCAAAGTGCTAGCAGAAATTAGAAAAGCTAAAACTGAAAAGCAACTTTCCATGAAAGCTGAAGTTTTTGATTTAGTTATAAATTCAAATAACGAAGGTATTGAAATTTTAAAGAAAGCTGAAAAAGATTTAATTGCGGCAGGAAACATCAAAAATTTAACTTACAAAACTCAAAACGGAGAACTTAAACTAGAAATTAAATTAACTTAAGCAGACTTTTCTTCAGGTTGCTCTGGTAGTTCTTTTCTTGGAACCAAAGTAGGATTTACATTTTCTAGCACTGTGTCACGATTTACTACAACTTTTCCAATGTCTTTTCTGCTTGGAATGTCATACATAACATTTAGTAAGACTTCTTCCATAATGGCTCTGAGACCTCTAGCGCCTGTGCCTCGAAGATGAGCTAATTCCGCAACTGCTCTTAATGCATCTTCGGTAATTTCTAATTCAACATTGTCTAATCCAAATAATCTTTCATATTGTCTAACGAGTGCATTTTTTGGTTTAACTAAAACTTGCATTAAAGCCTCTTCGGAAAGTGCTGTCACGCTAGTGACAACTGGAAGTCTGCCAATAAATTCTGGAATCATTCCAAACTTTAACAAATCCTCTGGCATAACCTTGCCAAAAATATCACCTGGATTTGTGTTTTCCGTATTTGAAAAATCTGCAGTAAATCCAAGAGATTTTTTACCAATTCTTGACTCAATAATTTTATCTAAACCAGCAAAAGCTCCACCAACAATGAATAAAACATTGCTGGTATCAATTTGAATAAATTCTTGATGAGGATGCTTTCTACCTCCTTGAGGTGGAACAGATGCAGTAGTACCTTCTAAAATTTTTAATAAAGCTTGTTGTACACCTTCACCACTTACATCTCTGGTAATTGATGGATTTTCGCTCTTTCTGGCAATTTTATCTATTTCATCAATATAAATAATTCCAGATTCAGCTTTTTTAACATCGTAATCAGCAGCTTGAATAAGTTTCAATAAAATATTTTCAACATCTTCTCCAACATAACCTGCTTCGGTTAATGCAGTTGCATCTGCAATTGCAAATGGCACATTTAATAACCTTGCTAAAGTCTGAGCCAATAAAGTTTTTCCTGATCCAGTTGGACCGAGTAATAAAATGTTTGATTTAGCTAGTTCAACTGCATCATCTTTGGCTCTGTCATTTGCACCAGCTTGAACTCTTTTGTAATGGTTATAAACTGCAACAGATAAAGCTTTCTTAGCGTGATCTTGGCCAATTACATAATTATCTAAAAATTGATAAATTTCTTTTGGTTTTGGTAATTCATCAAAAGGTAGATCTGTTGTTTCTTGTAATTCTTCATCAATAATTTCATTACAAAGTTCAATACATTCATCACATATATAAACACCAGGGCCAGCTATTAATTTTTTAACTTGCTTTTGACCCTTGCCACAAAAAGAGCACTTTAGTGGATCTGTACCTTCGCCTAAGCGTGCCAAGTAGCGCTCCTATTTTTATTGATTAAAAAGAAACGTTACCCTGAAACACCCACAAAATTGTGTACATTTGTCACAGTAATAACAATTTGTTCACAATCAGCGAACAAATTTAATTAATTTGAATTCTTTCTGGAACTAATTACTTGGTCAATTACGCCATATTTTTGCGCATCTTCTGCAGTCAAAATTTTGTCACGTTCTATATCTTTTTGAATTTCAGAAACTTTTTTGCCAGTATGTTTAGCTAAAATTCCTTCCATCTCAGAACGCATTCTTAAAATTTCATTTGCTTGAATTTCAATGTCAGAACCTTGACCGCCACCTTCGGTATATGGCTGGTGAATCAAAATTCTTGCGTGAGGAAGTGCAAATCTTTTTCCAGGAGATCCTGCCGCAAGAATTACTGCAGCAGCACTTGCTGCTTGACCTAAACAAATAGTTTGAATTTGGGGCTTAATAAATTGCATGGTGTCATAAATTGCAGTCATCGCGGTATATGAACCACCTGGAGAATTTATATACATTGAAATATCTCGTTCTGGATCTAAAGATTCCAAAACTAATAATTGAGCCATAACATCATCAGCTGAAGCATCATCAATCTGTACACCTAGAAAAATAATTCTTTCTTCAAATAACTTGGTGTATGGATTGTGAACTCTTTCACCATTTGCAGTTCTTTCTCTAAATTCAGGAAGAATATAGCGAGATTGAGGATTTAACTTTGAATTTAATTTTGATTCAAATTTCATCTATCTAGTTCCTCCATGACCAGTAACATCACTGGCTGATCTAACTACTTTGTCTACAAAGCCATAGTCTTTTGCTTCATCTGCTGTAAACCAACGATCACGATCTGAGTCTTTTTCAATCTGTTCAATTTTTTGACCAGTATGTTCAGAAATTAATCTAGCCATTTGTTTCTTAATATGAAGCATTTGCTCTGCTTGAATTTTGATATCAGAAGCTGTTCCACCAATTCCTCCTGATGGTTGATGCATCATGATTCTTGCGTGAGGAAGTGCGTATCTTTTTCCTTTTGCACCAGCCGATAATAAAAATTGACCCATTGATGCGGCTAAGCCCATCGCAACTGTTGCTACATCGTTTGGAATGTATTGCATCGTGTCATAAATTGCCATGCCTGCAGAAATTGATCCGCCTGGAGAATTTATATAAAGATAAATATCTTTCTCAGGATCTTCTGCTGCTAAAACTAATAATTGTGCTGTGAGCATATTTGCCACAGAATCTTCAACTTGTGTACCTAAGAAAATAATTCTTTCTTTTAAAAGTCTTTGAAATATTTGGTCGTCATAACTTCCTGGACCACTTGGATTTCGCATTTGCTCATCCCCGAACACGATATTTTTACTCTCCTAATTTCTTGTTACTTCGACCTTAACCTGTCTTTCAAGAATTCTCATCTTGAAAACAAGAATGTTCGCTATGAGGGAAAAGTTATTCCTCAGGCTCTGTAAATGGTTTTAAAACACTCGCCACGTCAACAATTTTGCCTTCAGCGTCTTTAACTTCCGCCGCAGTTAAAACCAGGGTTAATGCTTTGCTTCTTCTAATTTCACCCATGACCAAATTAATTTCACCTGAACGGACTAGTGCATCAGCAAAAGTTTTTGGTTCCATACGGTACTGAATCGCGTTTTGAGTAATCCATTCAGAAAGATCAGCATCGCTAACACCTATTTTTTCTTCTTCAGAAATTCTGTCCAATATGAATTGTGATTGCATGGACCTTCTGGTATTTTTTTCAACTTCTTGTTTATGGCTATCATCGCCATGACCGTCTTTAAAGTGTGCATCAATTTCTGCTTGAATAGCATTTTCTGGCAAAGGAACTTTTTCCATTAGTTTTACCAGTTCATCAGAAACTTTGTCGCGCGCAAGATAAGTTTGTTCAATAACTCTTGAATTTTTTACTTTTTCTTCCAAATTTTTCATTAATTCAGAAAGTGTGTCAAACTCACTAGCCATCTTGGCAAATTCATCATCTGCATCAGGCAAAACTTTTTCATTAACTGTGTTGATTGTTATTTCGAGCTTGATGGTTTCATCTTTAAAAGGACCGTCTTCGGGTTTAAATTCAAAATTGACTATTTCAGAAGCTTTTTTACCCCTCAAAGCTTCATCTGCACCAGGAACTAACCCGTTTGTACCAATTGTGTAAGCAAGGGCTTGACCTGAATATTGATTTACTTGGGTTTCATCTTTTTTACCAACGATGTCAAGAATTACTACATCTTTATCTTGAGCAGCTCTTTCTACGGCACTTAAACTAGAAAATCTAGTTCTTAAGTCTTCTAATTCTTTCTCTACATCTTCTTTTATGTCTCGTGGCTTTTCTACTGTTACTTTTAATCCTTTATATTTTGGTAATTCAAAATCTGGTCTCACATCTACTTCTGCTGAAAAAACAAAATCTTTATCTTCTGCTAATTCCTGAACATCTACTTCAGGTTTTCCAATTGGGTGAAATTTTTTATCTTTCAATGCTTCGGCATAAGCTCTTGGAACTGCTTCATTTACAGCTTCTTGTAAAACGGCAGGACGTCCTACTCTTTGATCAATTATTTTGTTGGGAACTTTTCCTTTTCTAAATCCCGGAACACTTATTTGGCTAGCAATTTTTTGATATGCGGAATCAAGACTTGGTTTTAATTCAGTAAAAGGAACTTGTATTGAAACTTTAATTCTTGTAGGAGTTAAATTTTCAATTGTGCTATTTACTTTAATAATTAGTCTCCTTGATTTAGTTTGTGTCGGGGCGGGGAGATTCGAACTCCCGATCTCCTGCTCCCAAAGCAGGCGCGCTAGCCACTACGCTACGCCCCGCGAGCGCTTTTCAATCGTAGTTGTTAACAATAATTGAGTCTGCCATCAGGTTCAGAATTAGTGAAAACCTAAGATGAACTTACAAATATTTGCGGGTGTAGCTCAATGGCTAGAGTTCCAGCCTTCCAAGCTGGCTATGCGGGTTCGATTCCCGTCACCCGCTCCAAAATCTCTAACTTGTTGGTAATTCTCCACTTATTTCCATTTGGCTTAATTTATTAATTCTTCTTATATGTCTTTCATCATTAGAAAAATTTGTATTAATGAATGCATCAACAATTTCTGTTATTTGTTCAAAAGAGTGCTGCCTAGCCCCTATCCCAATCACATTTGCATTGTTGTGCTCACGAGCAAGTTTTGCAATCTCAGCATTCCATGCCAGAGCTGCTCTTACACCTTTAATTTTGTTTGCCGCAATTTGTTCACCATTCCCAGAACCACCAAGAACAATTCCTAAAGAATTTTCATCTTTAGCAGTATTTTGTGCAGCTAGAAAACAAAAAAGTGGATAATCATCTTGCGCATCGTAAACGTATGCTCCATGATCAATTACTTCATGGTTTTTTTCCTTTAAATAACTTACAAGTTTTTCTTTGACTTCAAAACCTGCGTGATCGCAACCCAAATGAATTTTCATATCAGTCAAATATAGGTCTTGCGGTTCTAGTTCTTTTTAATTCAAAAAATCCTGGAACACTTGCAGCTGCAACAACTGCGTCCCAAAGTTTTACTGCATCTTCACCTTTTGGCGCAGGTGTAATAACAGGACCAAAAAAAGCAACTCCATCAACTGAAATAACAGGAGTTCCAACGTCACTTCCCACTAAATCAAGAGCTTCTTTTGTGGATTCTCTTAAATCTTTATCAAATTCTTGATTATCGTATGCCTCGATTAAAGATTCATCTAAATTAATGCTTTTCAAAGCTTCTAATACTGTTTCTTTTGCTACAGGTTTAGCACCAGGATGAAACAAATTACCGATTGCTGTGTAAAGAGGTAACAAAATTTCAGATCCTTTTTGCTTTTTAGCTGCAGCTAGAACTCTTACTGGTCCCCAAGTTTTATTGATTCTTTCTCGATAATCAGGTTTTAAATCTCTACCTTCATTTAAAACTCCTAAGCTAAATATTTTCCATTCAACATTTATTTGTTTTTGTGATGCGACATTTAAGATCCAACGTGAAGTCATCCACGCCCATGGACAGGATGGATCAAACCAGAATTTTGCATTTGTAGTCATTTCAATCCTTAACTAAGACTTTTTCGCTTTCCTGAACCAGCCTATGCCAAGGCAATACGGCTCGTGCCAAGATTGCTCTACATACTTTATTCATCGAGGTTGAATTGAGCAAAAATCTAAATATCACCCGCAATGAGGCGATTCAAAGAGCCGAATTAGTTAGTGACCCTGTTTATCGGGTAAGTCTGGAGCTAGATGGCAAAGGTGATACGTTTTCTTGTTTTGCCTCAATTGATTTTAAATCTGTAGAAAATTCATCAACGTGGATTGATTTAGTGTCTCCCCAAGTTGAATCAATTTGGTTAAACGGGGAGGAACTAAATGTAAATAAAGTTTTTGATGGAACTCGTATTCAATTACAAAAACTAAAGAAAGAAAACCAGTTAAAAATTAAATCTCAATGTTCTTACATGAATACAGGAGAAGGATTACATCGACATATTGATCCGGTTGATAATGAAGTTTATATTTACACTCAATTTGAAGTGCCAGATTGTCGAAGAGTTTTTCCTGTGTTTGAACAACCAGATATCAAAGGTGTATTGAATTTAACTGTTAAAGCACCAAGTAAATGGACAGTAATTAGCAATACCCAAACTCCTGAACCAAAACCAATTGAAAATAATTTCGCTATTTGGACTTTTGATCAAACTCCAAAGATGTCTTCTTATTTATATGCAATATGTGCTGGACCCTACGCAAAAAAAACAGATATCTATGAAGGAAAATTTGGTAGTTATCCATTGGCAATTTTTGTCAGACCATCTCTGTCGCAATTTTTAGATCACGAAGAAATATTTGAGGTTACTAAACAAGGATTTAAATGGTTTGAGGATAAATTCCAAATTGGTTATCCCTTCAAGAAATATGATCAAGTTTTTGTTCCAGAATTTAACGCAGGAGCAATGGAAAATGTTGGATGTGTCACTTTTAGAGATGAATATATTTTTAGATCTCGCACGACTAGAACTGCGTACGAATCAAGAGCAAACACAATTTTGCACGAATTAGCACATATGTGGTTTGGTGATTTAGTAACCATGAAATGGTGGAATGATTTATGGCTTAATGAATCATTTGCCGAATGGGCCGCACATTGGGCAAGTACCGGTGCAACTCAATACAACGAAGCTTGGACTTTATTTCATGTACAAAGAAAAGCTTGGGCTTATAGACAAGATCAATTGCCATCAACTCACCCAATTGCGGCAAATATGCCAGATTTAGATTCAGTTTATGAAAATTTTGACGGAATAACTTACGCCAAAGGAGCGTCAGCCCTTAGGCAATTAGTCGCATGGGTTGGAGAAGAAAACTTCTTAAAAGGTTTAAAAAAATATTTTGAAAAACATGCTTGGAAAAATACTGAGCTTAAAGATTTACTTAGTGAATTATCAATTTCCTCAGGTAGAGAATTAGATAGTTGGTCAAAAATTTGGTTGGAATCTTCAGGAGCAACACTTTTGCGTCCAGAGATTGAAGTAGATGCAAATAATTTAGTTACAAAAATTGCAATCAAACAAGAACCACCAAGTGCTCCCCCTGGACTTGATCCTGTTTTAAGACCTCATCGACTTGCCTTAGGTGTATACGAAAAACAAGGTGAAAAATTAGTTCGTACCAAACGAATTGAAGTAGATGTTGTAGGTGAGAAAACTATAATTAATGAACTAAATGGAGTTAAAAGACCTGATTTACTTCTAATTAATGATGATGATTTAACTTATGCAAAAATTCGACTCGATTCACACTCATTAATTACAGCAACCAAAGAAATTGCGTCAATCGAATCCTCTTTATCCAGAGCTTTAATTTGGGGAGCCGTTTGGGATATGGTTCGTGATGCAGAGGTTGGGACTGGAAAATATTTAGATTTAGTTCTTGCAGGAATTGAAAAAGAAACAGATATTGGTTTAGTCCAACAAGTCTTAATGCAATGCCGAAGTGCAATTGATGTATTTGCAAATAGAAAAAATAGAAAAAATTACAATATAAAACTTGCAACAGGATTAGATAGATTAATTAGTCTGGCAAAACCAGGATCCGATAGACAATTAGCTTTAGTGAGAACTTTCAGTGCTGTGGCAACCACTGAGGATCAAATTACAAAAGTAGCTCAAATATTAGATGGAGTGCAAAAAATCGAAGGCTTAGTCGTTGATACAGACCTTCGTTGGGCCTTACTTCGAAGATTAGTTGTTGTTGGAAAACGAGGTGAAAAAGAAATAGAAGAAGAATTGAAAAATGATGACACAGTCATGGGAAGAGAACATGCCGCAGGCGCAAGAGCGGCAATGCCAACACTTGAAGCAAAGCAAAATGCATGGAGTCTAGTGACCAACAATGAAAATTTGACTAACTCAGAACTTCATTCAATTCTTGCAGGAATTTCATACATGGATCACGAAGAAGTATTAAAAAACTTTGTCGATAAATATTTTGATTCCGTTTCAATACTTTGGAATGCACGAACACATGAAATTGGTCAATCTCTTGTCACTGGATTATTCCCAAGCACAAATATAAATCAAAATGTTATAAATAAATGTGATGTATTTTTAGAAAATAATCAAGATTTAGCTGTGGGTGCTAGAAGAATTGTTATTGAACAACGAGATTCATTAGCTAGGGCTTTGAAAGCTCAAAATTCAGATAACTTGAACTAGAAATCTGTTAAAGATTTTGGTTTGTATGCATGAGAACCCAAAACAGCAAAACCTTGAATAAGTCCACCAACAAAATCATTGTTAGCAAAAGCATTTGCCATAGAAACTGCAGCCAGTCTGCAAGCTTGATCGTCAACTAAAGTTGAAGCAAAATTACCTGTAACAATTTCAATCGCATGATTTTGTAAATCAACACACACAAGTACTGTGTGAGAATTGTTTTCAAGTAAAGAATGTAATTTTATTGCTTCTTTTCTGGCTTCTTCTAACTCTCCAACATAAAGACTGAAATTTAATTCACTTGATTCTTCAGCAACCGCAATTGCTTTTGCAATTTGATTTTGTTCATCTTGGGTAAAGAAATCACCACTTCGCACTTACGCCACCTACTTTTGGTGTTAACTTTCCAAGATTTTCATCAATGTCAACAAAATCTAAATCATGTGCTTCGTCTCCAGGACCATTTAGCCACCATTTTTCATTATGAGAAACAAATCCGGATTCTAATTTTGCTTTTCTGGTCCATTGCGGAGCAAGAATTGCAAGAGAAACAAAACCGACAATCAATAAAGGAACGCCGACAAAAATCAAAATTGAAGAAAAACCTGAAATTGGATTTCCTGGTTCATCGCCATCATCGCGAAAAACTGCAAATGCTGGTTCGAAAAAGAATAATGTTTGAAAAATTGCAATAAGAAAAATCTGAGTTGATTTTCCAAGATATCTCATATTTCTTACTTTACTGCGAAGTCATATTTGGGAGCAATTCAGAGCAAGAGTAATCTTGCTTACATGTTGAAGAATGAGAAGTCTCTTATGGAAAAAATTACTGAATATTTATCAAGTGTGCCAATCCAGGTTATTTTTATTTTACTTTTCGCATTAGTTTTAAATGCAATTGTTAGAATTGCAATTTCAAGATTTGTTAAGGGCGCCATCAAGAGAGCAAAAGATAAAGCCCCGCAGTTTAAGAAAGTTGCTGACAACACGGCTGAACTATCAGCAATGGTTATGCAGCAAAGAACAGTTCAGAGAGTCAAAGCAATCGGACAACTTTTTAGTAGTACAGCAACTATTGTGATTTGGACTGTTGCGATTATGAGTGCTCTAAGTGTTTTAGGAATAAATGTTGCTCCACTTTTAGCAAGTGCCGGAGTTGCCGGTGTGGCATTAGGTTTTGGTGCCCAAACTTTAATTAAAGATTTTCTAGCTGGAATTTTTATTATTTTGGAAGATCAATATGGAGTTGGAGATGTTGTTGATTTGGGTCCTGCAATTGGAACTGTTGAAGAAGTTGATTTAAGAGTAACTCGATTAAGAGATATGAGTGGTGTTGTTTGGTATGTAAGAAATGGTGAAATTCTTAGAGTTGCAAATCGAAGCCAAGGTTGGACGGTTGCAGTTGTAGATGTACCCATTGCATACGACGAAGATTTAGAAAAAATTAGAGTAATAATTGAAAGAGTTGGAAAAGAAATGCTAGATGACCCAGCTTTTTCTGGAATGCTTTTAGACGCTCCACAATATGCAGGTGTAGAGCAAGTATCGGGTGATGCAGTTTTTGTTCGCATTACTGCTAAAACTGCTCCAGATAAACCAATGCAAAGTGCAAGAGAAATTAGAGAAAAATTAAAAGTGGCCTTTGATAGAGAAAATGTTAGAGTTCCAGTTTTGGCAAGACCATTTCCAACTACTCCAAACCCAAATAATCCTTCCCAAAGATAAAATTCATTAGTCAATTAGCCAAAAATACATTTACGAGGCAAAATTAATCCATGGTTGATCTAATGTCGGTAAAAGTAAGAAAAAAGCCAAATGGTGAAAATGCAACTTGTCTTGTAACCGGTGCGACTGGTTATATCGGCGGAAGATTAATTCGAGAATTACTTAATGTTGGTTACAAAGTAAAAGTCTTTGCAAGATTTCCAGATAGATTAAGGGATTTAGCTTGGTATTCAAAAGTTGAAATAATTTCAGGCGATGCATTAAATGCTAACGATGTTTTAAATGCGATGAAAGATGTTGACGTTGCTTACTATCTTTTACATGCACTAAATAAAGGAAATGAATTTGTAGACATTGAAACTAAAATGGCTCAAATATTTGCTGAATCAGCAAAAAGAAATGGTGTGCAACGAATTATTTATTTAGGAGGTTTAATCCCATCTCAAAAACTATCCCAACATTTAGAATCCAGAAAAATAACCGGGGAAATATTGCGAAATTCTGGCGTTCCAACTATTGAGTTAAGAGCTGGTGTGGTCATAGGTTCTGGTTCTGCTTCATTTGAAATGCTTCGCTATTTAACTGAAAGACTTCCTGTGATGGTTACCCCAAAATGGGTTAAAACCAAAATTCAACCAATTGCGGTAAGAGATGTTTTATATTACTTAGTAGGTAGTGCTGGTATTACTGAAAATTTAAATCAAGCTTTTGATATTGGTGGCCCAGACATTTTGACCTATAAAGAAATGATGAATCGATACGCCAAAGTAGCAGATTTAAGAAAAAGAATAATAATTCCTGTTCCTTTATTAACTCCAAGACTTTCAAGCCTTTGGGTTGGATTTGTAACTCCTGTGCCAGGTTCAATTGCTAGACCACTTGTAAAAAGTTTAATTAACGAAGTAATTTGCCATGATTCAGAGATTAAAAAAAATTTACCCGATCCTCACGACGGTTTAACAAATTTTGAAAAAGCAGTTGATTTGGCTTTAATGAGAGTTAGAGAAGCTCAAGTGTCAACAAGATGGTCGAGTGCATCCATTCCGGGAATTCCAAGTGAACCGCTTCCAAGTGATCCAGAGTGGTCCGGGGGAACTCTTTACAAAGATATACGGATAAAAGAAATTAATTCAGAACCTGAAAAAGTTTGGCAAATAGTTGAAGCAATCGGGGGAAATAATGGATATTTTTCATTTGATTGGGCTTGGGAAATTAGAGGCATCCTTGATCGAATCGTTGGTGGTGTGGGTCTTAGACGAGGAAGACGCGATCCTCATCATCTAAATGTTGGAGAAACTTTAGATTTTTGGCGAGTAGAAGAAAAAATACCAAATAATTTATTAAGACTAAGAGCTGAAATGAAAATGCCAGGTAAAGCATGGCTTGAATTCAGAGTTGAAAAAAATGGTGATCAAAAAAGTAAATTGACCCAAACAGCAATTTTCTATCCCAAAGGATTAGCAGGACACTCCTATTGGTGGCTAATTGCACCATTTCATGTATTTGTTTTTCCAGGGATGATTAAAAATATTAAAAAAGTTGCTGAAGAACCCAAATAATGTCTTCTGATTTTGAAGAGTTTGGTGGTGAATCATTTTTTATTAACTTAGTTTCAGATTTTTATGAAGGTGTGAAAAATGATCCAATTCTTAGACCCATGTATCCAGAAAATGATTTTGATGGAGCTATAGAAAGACTTTCTCTTTTTCTAATGCAATATTGGGGTGGACCAACAACATATTCAGAACAACGAGGTCATCCAAGATTAAGTATGCGTCATATGCCATTTGCTATCGATTTTAAAGCAAGGGATGCTTGGCTTACCCATATGCAAAATGCATTACAAAAACAGAAATTAAATTCAGATTTAGAAACAAAAATTTGGAATTATTTATTAATGGCTGCAAATTCAATGGTTAATACTAGAAATGATGAGATTATTTAACTACTGAAAGTAAATTTCTTACGGCTTTCAATGGTCTTATAAAAACTTGTCCACTTGGTGTAACAAATCTTTTCCAACCTTGACAAGTTGCAGCATTAATTCTTGAATTTGGAAAAGACAACATTCCTAATCCAGCAGCCACATTTAAGGCACCAAATGTAATACCACCCCACATATTTTCATTCCAAGCATCTTCTGTGATTGAATTTTTATTTTTTTCACTTTGCAACATTTGCAAGGGCTCGACTTGGGATTTTAATCGATTAAGTCTTTCTTTGACCAATGGAAATACATCTCCTGCTATACCTTTTTCTCCTGGCATCCAAGGACCTTGGGGTGGAAGTAGGGCAAGTTCTGGAGCAACTTTATTTGAATCTAAAATTTTAATTTCATTATTTTTGTTTTCACTTATTTGATTCAAAATATCGGAGCAGGATAAAACTAAATCTGATTCTTCATACTCTTCCTGCAAAGGAAGAGCTATAAAGGCCAGACAATTGAATGGGGTTGAACCAAAAATCCCAATATTTTTGCCTTTAATTTGTATTCTTAGAAAAGTTCTTTTGTCCCAAAAAATAAGTTTTTCTAAAAAATTTTTTAGACTTAAAATCTCATCTGCAGAAAATTTAATTTTCACGACTAGTTTCGAGTTAATTTTCTGTAAGTAGTTCTATGTGGTCGTGCAGCTTCTGGACCTAGTCTTTCGACTTTATTTTTCTCATATGAATCAAAGTTTCCTTCAAACCAGAACCACTGAGAGTCTCCTTCATAAGCCAACATGTGTGTTGCAACTTTGTCTAAAAACATACGATCGTGGGAAATTACTACAGCGCAACCTGGAAAATCCAATAATGCTTTTTCTAAACTTGCTAGCGTTTCAACATCTAAGTCATTTGTTGGCTCATCAAGCAGCAAAACGTTTCCACCTTGCTTAAGAGTTAGTGCCAAATTCAATCGATTTCTTTCACCACCAGATAACACTCCAGCAGGTTTTTGTTGATCAGGTCCCTTAAATCCAAAAGTTGAAACATATGCTCTTGAAGGAATTTCAATATTGCCAACTTTGATGTGGTCTAGGCCATCGCTTACAACTTCCCAAACAGTTTTCTTTGGATCAATTCCAAGTCTTCCTTGATCGACATAAGAAATTTTTACAGTATCTCCAATTTTTATTTCTCCAGAATCTGGTTTTTCATCACCTAAAAGCATTTTAAAAAGTGTGGTTTTACCAACCCCGTTTGGTCCGATAATTCCAACAATTCCGTTTCGGGGAAGGGTGAATGATAATTTATCAATCAATAATTTTTCGCCAAATCCTTTAGAAAGATTTGTAACTTCAATTACTTGATTTCCTAATCTTGGACCAGGTGGTATTTGAATTTCTTCAAAATCAAGTTTTTTAGTTTTATCAGCCTCTGCAGCCATTTCTTCATAACGTTCTAATCTGGATTTCGATTTTGCTTGTCTTGCTTTTGGACTGGACCTTACCCATTCCAATTCATCTTCAAGTCTTTTTCTTAATTTTGCATCTTTCAAGCCCTCAACTTTTAATCTTTCTTGTTTCTTTTCCAAATAAGTTGAGTAATTTCCTTGATATGGATATGTATGACCTCTATCAAGTTCTAATATCCACTGAGCAACATTGTCTAAAAAATATCTATCGTGTGTAATTGCTACAACTGTTCCAGGATATTTTTCTAAATGTTGTTCAAGCCATAAAACACTTTCTGCATCAAGATGGTTTGTTGGCTCATCTAATAGCAGTAAATCCGGTTGTTGTAATAAAAGTTTTGCTAATGCAACTCTTCTTCTTTCTCCACCAGATAAAACTTTTACATCAGCATCAGCAGGAGGAAGTCTTAATGCATCCATTGCTTGCTCTAATTGGGAATCTAAATCCCATGCCCCTAAATGATCAAGTTGTTCTTGAAGTTTTCCCATTTCAGCAAGTAATTTGTCATAATCAGCTTCTGGATTTGCCAGTTGTTCACTTATTTCATTAAAACGATTTAATTTTGCTTTTGTATTTGCAACTGCTTCTTCAACATTTTCCAAAACATTTTTATCATCACTTAATTGTGGCTCTTGCTCTAAAATTCCAACAGTTGCTCCAGGTGCAAGCATCGCTTCACCATTACTTACTTCATCTTTTCCAGACATAATTCGAAGCAAGGAAGATTTACCTGCACCGTTTGGACCAACCACACCAATTTTTGCTCCAGGCAAAAAAGCCAAAGTTACATCATCTAAAACGACCTTGTCGTTATGAGCTTTTCTTGCTTTGGAAAGCGTATAAATAAATTCAGCCACATATAAAGATTACTCAAAAGGTTTAAGCAACAGATTTTTGAGTTCCTTCTTTAGGCTCACCCCAGTTTTCATTTTCATAAAATTCTGGATTTTTTCTTATTTTGGTAAATTCAGCAACTCCCCTTGAGAGATCATGTCCAACAGAAATTGCATCAATTTCTACAAAAGTTGAATTCTTTTCACCATCGTTAACTTGTTTCACTTTAAGTTTTCCAAAGACAACTAAGGGCTGACCTTTATGAATGCTTAGGGCAATATTTTCCGCCAAATTCGTCCAACAATTTACTTGCAAAAAATTAGGATCTAAATCAATAAAATTATTTGAATTTTTATCAAATTTTTTTGGATTATTTGCTATTCGAAAAGTTGCAACAAGCCGGCCTGAAGGAAGTGTTTTTGTTGTGACATCAGTTACCGCATTTCCAACAACGGTAGTCAAGATTTCATTCATATATTTCTCCTATGATTTGAGGTTATTTAAGGATGCAATACCTATAGATGTTGTTACTCTTAGTCACAAATAAACTGGGGATAACTAAGTGGTGTGAGCAATAGAGCAAAATAGATAGTCTGCGCCCGTAGCTCAACGGATAGAGCAACTGGTTTCTACCCAGTAGGTTGGGGGTTCGATTCCCTCCGGGCGCGCGCTTTAAAAAGTTTTATTAATTAAAGGAAGATTCAAATGGCAAATGGCAATGACTTAATTGTCTGGGTCGATTGCGAAATGACTGGCTTATCTCTTACTAAAGATGCACTCATTGAAATAGCAGTTGTTGTAACAGATAGTCATTTGAATGAAATGGATCCAGGAATTGACATTGTTATTAAATGCGATGATGAAAAATTAGATTCCATGATTGAAGTTGTAAAGGAAATGCATACAGCTTCAGGTTTATTAAGAGAAGTACCTCATGGAGTAACTCTTGAAGAAGCCAATAAAGAAATTATGGAATATGTAAAACAACACATTCCAGAAGCAAGAAAAGCTCCTTTAGCTGGTTCTAGTGTTTATGTTGATCGAGGATTTTTAGCCAGAGACTTACCTGAATTTGATGAACATCTGCACTATCGAGTAATAGATGTTTCTTCCATTAAAGAATTAGCAAGACGCTGGTATCCAAAAGTATATTTTTCTGCACCTGAAAAAACTGGTAATCACAGAGCTCTGGCAGATATAAGAGAAAGCATTGCCGAACTTCGCTATTACCGAGAAGCAATTATGGTGGCGCAACCTGGTCCAGGTTCTGATATTGCAAAAGAATTGGCAAATAGATTCATTGTTGAACACGAATAAAAAAGAAATTTTTATTAAAGATAGACTGAAGTTTGCTTAAGAATTAAAACTTGGTGGGTATAGCTCAGCTGGTAGAGCACCTGGTTGTGGTCCAGGACGTCGCGGGTTCGAGTCCCGTTACTCACCCCAATTTTTAGATAAAGGAAAAAATGGTTAATGCAGAAATAATTGCGCTATTTATATCTGTAGTTGTTACCTTTTTTGTAATTATTGACCCTCTTGGCTCATTGCCAATATTTATGGGATTAACCAGAAAAGAAACAAAAGAAAAAAAGATTCAACTAGCATTACAAGCAGTTTTAGTTTCCTTTTCTGTGATCATCGCTTTCGCATTATTTGGAAATCAAATTCTTGGATTTCTTGATATTTCTTTACCATCATTACAAGCCTCAGGAGGATTACTTTTACTTTTAGTTTCACTTGAGCTTTTAACAGGCAAAGATAGTCATCCAACAAATAAAAGTGAAGTAAGTATTGCATTAGTCCCACTTGGTACCCCTTTGCTTGCAGGACCTGGTGCAATTGCTGCAACGATTATTTTTGTTAGAAAATCAGAGACAGCACTAGAGTTAGCAACAATTATTTTTGGATTAATAATCGTTCACTTAGTTTTGTTTCTACTCCTTAGATTTTCAATTCCAATTACCAAAATTTTGGGGGTAGGTGGAATTTCAATTCTGACTCGACTAGCTGGGCTTTTACTTGCTGCAATTGCAGTGCAAATGATTGTTGGTGCGATAGCAGAATTTGTAAAGATTTATTCATAGGTATTATTTATTTTTACCAAGCACCGCTAGCTCAGTTGGTTAGAGCAACTGACTCTTAATCAGTGGGTCCGGGGTTCGAATCCCTGGCGGTGCACATGAAAGGCATAAATGAATCTTCCTAATCCTGGCTCAACTTCTAAAACTACAAATAGAAGAACTGATAGAGATATAAATGATAGAGAAGTTTTATATTCAATTCTTGATGAAGCTTTAGTTTGTCATGTCGGCTTTACTGACGAAGAAAATAATCCAATAGTTCTTCCTATGGGATTTGCAAGAGTGGAAGATTCAATTCTTCTTCATGGTTCAACTGGTTCAAGATTAATGAGAAGAATTGGTTCTGGAATTCCAATCTGTGTTGAAGTTACTTTATTTGATGGATTAGTGCTTGCTAAAAGTTCTTTTGAATCCAGTATGAATTATCGCAGTGCTGTTGTATTTGGTAAAGGTGAAGTAATTGAAGATGATAGAAAAGATTTCTACTTAAATAAATTAACTGACAAATTGGCTCCAAATAGAAGCAGTGAAATAAGAAGTTCTACAAAGAAAGAACTTGCTGCAACTCTCTTGGTTTCTGTTCCCTTAATTGAAACATCTGTAAAAATTAGAACAGGCCCTCCAAAAGAAGCAGAAAGTGATTTAAACTCAGAAATATGGTCAGGTGTTATTCCATTTAAATTAATTGCTGAAAACCCAATAGCTGGCGATGATTTTTCAAAAAATTCAAAAAATCCTGAAAGCGTTGAAAAAATTTTAAAAAATTACAGTTGAGATCTAACACTCCACAATTCAGGTAATGCAGGTTTAAAAAGTGTTGCTGCAAGATATTTTGCACCACTTGAACCACCAGTTCCAATCTTTGATCCAATAGTTCTTTCCACCATTTTTACATGTCGATATCTCCATTCTTGTTGACCTTCATCAATGTCAACTAACTTTTCAAGAAGTAAAGACGCTTCTGCGTCATTTCTGTAGGTATATAAAAGTGCATCTTCCACTTCTTTACTTGGCTCATATTGTGTTGAATAATTCCTATTCAATATATTTTGAGAAATTTTTATTCCCCTTTGTGCCAAAAAATTAAGAACAACATCCCAAAGACTTTTTTTATTCATGTAAGTTGAAATTTTTTTATATTCAATTGAATTAGGATCAAAATGAGTAATCATATTCTCATCTCTTCTACCTAATATTGCTTCAACTTGTCTGAACTGGGCAGATTGAAATCCACTACTTGACTCTAGAAATCCCCTAAATGAATTAAATTGCAAAGGAGTCATCGTTTCTAAAATATCAATTTGGGCTACCAAGATTTTGTAAATCGTTCTGATTCTTCCTAGCACTGCCATTGATTCAAATAGTTTATTTTCGTTCAAGAGTTTCATGGATTGATCAAATTCGTGAATCAACTGCTTAAACCAAAGCTCATATGTTTGATGAATTACTATGAATAACATTTCATCGTGTTCTGGACCTTGCGAAACTGGTTTTTGTAACTCCAGCAGTTCATTTACTTTTAGGTATGAGGAATAGGTCAGAGCTGCTTGATATTTGGAATCGGTCATGGACTTAAGCCTAGTAACGGCATAGCATTTTGACCATGATCACTAAAGAATATGTTCAAGATTTAGATGAAAAAGATCCATTGAATAAATACATTGATCAATTTGTGCGCACAGATGAAGAATTGTGCTATTTAGACGGAAATAGCTTAGGCCGACTTCCAAAAAAGACTATTGATGTAATAAATAATTTTTTACTCAATGAATGGGGCAATCAGTTAGTTTCTGGCTGGACAAATTGGATAGATGAAGCACAAAGGGTGGGCGATTTATTAGGAGAATCTGCATTAGGGGCAAGTAAAGGACAAATTCTTGTAACAGATACAACCAGTGTTAATTTTTACAGAGCTTGCATTGCTGCAATAAAGTTAAATCCAAATAAAAAAACAATAATTGCTGATGAAGCTAATTTTCCAACAGATAGATACATCATTCAAGAAATTGCAAAAGAATTTAATTTGAAACTAATTACAATAAAAAATGACATAAATTTAGATGAGAATGGAAATTATAATCTAGAAAATGAATTAATTACACCTGATATTCTCAATAAACATTTGACTGACGATGTTTGTCTTGTGACATTATCTGTTGTGCAGTATCGTTCTGGTGCCTTGAATGATGTTAAAAAATTAACAGAAATAATTCATTCTAATAATTCAATTGTCGTTTGGGATGCATCTCACGCAATAGGTGTTGTCGATTTAATGTTTGATGAATCTAATGTGGATTTTGCAATTGGTTGCACTTATAAATATGGAAATTCAGGACCAGGAGCTCCTGCTTGGATTTATATAAATAAAAGACATCAAAAAAAAGCTAATCTGCCAATCAATGGGTGGTTTGCTCAAAAAGATCAATTTTTGATGGGTTCAAAATTTCAACAAGCAGATGGAATGCGTGGTTTTCAAATAGCAAGTCCTTCTATTCTTGGACTTCGTTGTGTTAAAACATCTTTTGAAATGATTAAGGAAGCGTCTATAAAAGAGATTTCCAAAAAAGCTGCAATTGGCACAGAGATGATGATAAAAATGTTTGATGATTTACTTGCCCCTCTTGGCTTTGAATTAACAACACCAAGGGACAAAAATTCTCGTGGTGGACATATTTCTATTTTTCACAAGGATGCAGAAAAAATTGCTCGAGGTTTAAGGATTGAAAAAAATGTAATTCCTGATTACCGAGTACCAAACTGCATTAGATTAGCAATTTCTCCACTGACTAATACTTATCAGGAGATTTTTGAAGGATTTTTAAGAATTTATGATTATGTAAAGAGTGAGAAGTATAAAAACCTTGGAAACCCCGAGAGTGAAGTCACTTGATTCATAAATTTATACAACCTAGTGCTCTATAATATAAATATTCTTGAGAGGAAAAAATGAATTTCAAAAACCTTAAAACACTTTCTATTACTATCTTATTAATTATTTCAACTTCAGCTACAGCTTACGCTGATTCCAATGCAAATCCAAATAACAAAAATGTTAAAGCTTTATTTACTGCTATGGCCTCAAGTGATCCAGACAAATTAGCAATTGCTCAAAAATATGTTGAACAAAATTCCTCGGCAGATTTAGTTTTAACAATGCTTCAAAATAGTTTGAGTGCGGATAAATATTGGAGAAGCTTGAAACCATGGAGTGTCCAATCATCAGGAATTGTTGTTTCTAATCCTGCCAACGGTTCAGCTAAATTCAATAAATCAAACATCATTTTTAAATCTCCAGTTGTTGCGTTTAACGGCACCTACTCAAAATTTAAATTAAATTCAAAAGGGTTAATTAAATCTTGGTCAATTGCATCAAATTCTAAAAATACGGCAATTGATTTAAATGGTCTAGTTTTTGATTTGAATTCAAAATATGATGACAGAGGAATTGAAGTAAGTGATGGAATTGCGTATCAATCAGTAAATGGTAATACTTATATTCAATTAAAAGTGAAAAATAATTCGGGTTCTCCAAAATCTATGTACTTCACTGGTGGAGTTTATAGAAGTGCTGATGGTAAAAAGTTTAATGCGACTACTTTGCCAGGTGGATGCTTTGCAAATGATCAAATTGTGTTTATTGATGCAAATTTAACAGGTAAAGCAAACTTAGTTAAAAAGACTGAAAGTGTCTTGGAATTACCTTTGAATTCAAATTGCGATGCTCCTTGGTTTGAAACAAGAGCTGAAGTAAGGCTTTTGGCAAACTAGGAATTAAATTCCGTTACCTATAAATTTAAAACCGCTATTTTCCCAATTAGATTTATTTAAAATATTTCGGGTATCAATGATATTTTTAACTTTTACTAATTTAGAAATTGCCATTGGATCAACATTTTGAAAGTAAGGCCATTCTGTAAGTAAAACAATAACCTCTACATCTTCAACGCTTTGATTGATTTCATCACACAGAATTAAACCTTCTATATTTAGTTTTTTTACCACCGGATCAAAAGCTTTAATGTTTGCCTTTTCTTTAATCAATAGTTCAATAACTGAAACTGCGGGAGAAAATCTTGTGTCATCGGTATTAGATTTAAAACTTAATCCCCAGGTTGCTATTTTTTTATTGCTTAAATCATTTCCTACCAATTTTTTTACTTTTTCCACAACTCGCATATGTGCCTTAGCATTACTTTCAAGAGCAGCATTCAACAATTCAATTGGTTGGTCCAATAGTTCTGCAGAAGTTTTAAGTTCACTTACATCTTTAGGAAAACACATTCCACCCCAGCCAGGTCCAGGCTTTAAAAAGTGATTACCAATTCTTTTATCTTTTCCCATTGCATCTAAAACTTGAATTACATTGCCACCAATTTTTTCAGCGTATGCTGCCAATTCATTAACAAATGAAAGCCTTACTGCTAGGTATGAATTCGATGCATATTTTATTAGTTCTGCTGAAGTATTGTCCGTAAAAATAATTTCTGAATTAATATTTTTATATAGTTCAGCAACTTTTTCTGCTGATTCTATTGAATTAGAGCCAATAACAATACGATCTGGATTTAGAAAATCCTCTAAAGCTACTCCTTCTCTCAAGAATTCAGGATTAGATACGATTTCGCAATTTTGTTTAGTAATCAACTTTTTTACTTTTTCATAAGTTTTAATCGGCACAGTTGATTTAATAACAACAATTGAATTTTCAACAATAACGTTGTTTAATTCTTTTGCTACTTCAAGCACAGTTGAAATATCTGCCGAACCATCTTCCAACTGGGGTGTTGGAAGGCACAAAAACACAAAGTTACAATCTTTAATTTTTTCTAAATTATTATCAAAAATTAGCCTATTGCCTTTTATATTTTCAGTTAAATATTTATCTAAATCTTTTTCAAAAATTGGAGATTGACCTAATTTTAATTTCTCAATTTTTTGAATATCGTTATCAACACCAATGACCTGGTGACCAAGATGTGCAAGTCCTACAGCTGTTGTTAATCCAACGTAGCCAACACCAATAACAGCAATTTTTGACATGGTTTTAACCTACTTCATTAAAGATATAAACCAGCAGATTCTTCTCCTGAATCATTTGTTGCCACAGCATGAATGTCTCGTTCTCGAAGCAAAATGTAGTCTTGCCCTTGTAGTTCAACTTCATACCTTTCATCTGGTTCAAACATCACTCGATCATTAACATTTACATTTCTAACATTAGGACCTGCTGCAACAACTCTTGCCCAAATTAATCTTTTGGCAACTTGTGCAGTAGCTGGAATAACACTTCCTCCGCTACTTTTTCTTTCCCTATCTGTTGAGTCGATATGAACCACTATTCGATCATTTAATAATCGGACTGGTAAACCATCTTTACCGTTAAATGTAGATTTTGCCATTTAAAAAATCTTACGAATAATCTTTAGACTTAGAATTGTTCCAATTGCTGCACCAATAATTCTTTCAATTCTATATTCGCCATCAGGGTGAGTAAAAAAATTTTTTGCAAGTTCTTTACCACGATTTTTCAACCCTTCAGAACTAAATGCATACTCCAACTCAGAAAGATTTTTTGCCAATCTTTCTCTGGCCGCAATTATTTCTGCTTCAATTTGGTCTTGTTTCACAGCAATTCTCCGGAAGGTTTATCTAGTAAAAAGCGTACGCCGTAGAGTTGGATGTATTGATTGCGGGAGTGGCGAAATTGGCAGACGCACTAGACTTAGGATCTAGCGCCGCAAGGTGTAGGGGTTCAAGTCCCCTCTCCCGCACCAAAATTTTTAAACTAAGAAATTACTAAATTGCCAAGGATCTGAATCATAATTTCTTTGGTTCAATCCTTTATATAGATCATTTCTTGTTTTTAATGGATCCCAATCAACTTGAACTGATCTCATTTGCCCTAAATAAGGTATTGCAATATCTAAAACATATTTCCAAGGTAATTGATCTGGCACTAATACACCTTCATTTGGATTTTCAATCATCCACATTGCAGCTGCTAAGACCGAACAAGCAACTTGCAAAGTTGTAGCAGATTGTCCTGGAACTAGTTTTCTTGCGTCATGAATTGAAAGCATCGATCCATACCACCAAGATTTATATTCATGTCCCATTAATAAAACACCTAAACGATCTTCCCCATCAATGATTTCTTCATTCAAAATTCTTTGATTTTTTTGAAGATCCCATTGCCTCATTTCTAATTCAGTCATAGAAACTATGGCTTCATTTGAAGGACAATATGCATAATGAACAGTTGGCCTGTAAATATCTTTTCCTGAATTATCTTTAACAGTCAAATGTTCAGTAATGGTAAAAGCTTCACCATGTCTTATGACCATTCCAATGGTTTCAAAATCTGGCACCCATGATCTAACCCAAGTTTTTGCTCCAGGTTGAGCAATTGCGATTTGATTACTTGGTCCATCATCTTTATGCATAGAAGCATTTTTTGGTAATTCTTTTTCATGTGTGCCCCAACCAATTTCAGCTGGTGCTATTCCTTCTTCATAAAAACCTTCAACAGACCAAGTATTGACAAATTCATCAACTTTTTTAGGTTTATCTGTTATTTGTGTGTCACGTTCTGCAATATGAATTACTTTTACGCCAAGTAAATGAGCTAATTCATTATATTTTTCTTCACTTAAGGCTTTTTCAATTTTTTCATTACTCTTATTATCTGTTTTTAGTTTGTTAGCAATTTCAACCAATGCAGCTTTTGTAAAATGAGAAACTAATCCAGGATTTGCTCCATGTTCAACAACTGCAGAAGGCCCTTTTTTATCCCAGGTTTTCATCATTTTTCTAATTCTCATATGTCTTGGATACAAAGTTCTTTCTAAAACTGGGCGTTGAGCTCCATTTACATATGGATTCCACTCTTCAACTGAAGTATTTAGATACAAAACATTGTTGTCATGACACCATTGCAAAATTGCATTGCAATCAATATTCCAAGCAAGATCTAGTAAAAGATCTCCGGAAGACAAATACGATTTTAATTTACTGTCAAGATTTTCTTTTGTGACCTGATCTATTTTGAAAGTAACACCTTGGTTTATTTCATTTTTAAGTCTTTGAGTTTTATCTTCTTTATCTATAACTGTAACTTGACTAGGTTTTGCAAAATGTTTCAAAATTAAAGGTAATGTGCACTGGGCAACTGATCCTGCTCCAAGAACTAGGACTCGTCCGGTGAAGTTAATGTTCAATGAACCTCCAAATTATTTGTAGTCGGATGCACGATAATACACCTGGAAAGACTGCGGGGCATTAATTTTGAACAAGATTTTCAAAAATAATACAAAATTTTTCTAGAGCTTTTCCGCGATGACTAATCTCATCTTTAACATCATCTGTCAATTCTGAAACAGTTTTTTCATAGCCTTCTGGAATAAAGATTGGATCATAACCAAATCCGTTTTTTCCTCTAATCTCTTTAACCAAAGAACCAAACATTTGGCCATCGACCACAAATTCAAGGTTGTTAACTTTATCCACGTAGGCAATAGAACACTCAAAATACGCTTTCAAATATTTGTCTTCAAAATTCTTAATTTCTGAAAGAATTTTCTCCAAATTCTTTTTATCTGTTGCCCCAACTCCTGCATACCTTGCGCTAAAAATTCCAGGTCGATTATCTAGCGCTTCAACTACTAAACCTGAATCATCAGCTAGGGCAGGTAAATTTGTCACTTCATTTATGGTTCTTGCTTTAATGAGGGCATTCTCTGCAAAAGTGGCCCCAGTTTCTTCAATTTCTGGAATATTTTCAAATTCTTTTTGCGAAACTAGTGAAACTCCAGGCAATTTTCTATTAAGAATTCGTTTAAATTCTTCTATTTTGTGAGTGTTAGCTGTGGCTAACACAATTTTTTTCATGATTTAAGAAAGGGCCTGTTTTTGGAGTTGAGTTATTTCTTGGCAGCCTTGAGAGGCAATTTCTAACAATTGATCTAATTCTTGTTTATCAAATGGAGCACCTTCAGCTGTTCCTTGAACTTCGATAAATTTCCCGCTTCCAGTCATAATTACGTTCATATCAGTTTGTGCTCGCACGTCGTCCTCGTAATGAAGATCTAATCTGATTTCGCCATCTATTACTCCAACACTTACTGCTGCCACTGAATCAGTTAAAACATTTTCTACTGATTCAATAAATCCTTTTTCTTTTGCCCAACGCAGTGCATCAACCAAAGCAACGTATGCTCCTGAAATTGCTGCGGTTCGAGTTCCACCGTCTGCTTGCAAAACATCACAATCTAAAACAATTGTGTTTTCACCCATTGCCTTGTTATTAATAATTGCTCTCAAACTTCTTCCAACTAATCTAGAAATTTCTTGGGTTCTTCCACCAAGTTTTCCTTTAACAGATTCTCTGTCAGATCTAGATTCTGTAGATCTTGGCAACATTGCATATTCTGCAGTTACCCAACCTTCGCCACTATCTTTTTTAAATCTTGGAACACCTTCACTAAAAGTTGCTACACATAAAACTCTGGTGCTACCAAAATGGACTAAACAGGAACCTTCAGCATTTTCTAACCAATTTCTTTCAAATTTAATTGGTCTTAATTGATCAGCGCTTCGTCCATCACTTCTAGCCATTAATAATCCAATCTTTTGTCATATTGAACCTACACTAATGACTTCAGGTCCTAAAAACCTTTTCGCAAGTTTGGCAAAATTTTGGCTTTCCCCAGTAACTAGAAATTCATGAATTGGAGGCTTTTCATTTTCTGATCTTTGGATATTCTTTGAAACCAAAACTCGATATAAATCTTGAGCTGTTTCTTCAGCGCTTGAAACTATTGCTACATCAGTTCCTAAGGTATAGCCGATAACTCCACTCAGTAATGGAAAATGTGTACATCCCAATACAACAGTATCGATACCGCTTACTTTTAAATCTTTCAAATATTCTTCTGCGACTTGAAGCAATTCCTGGCCAGAGGTAATTCCTTTTTCAACAAACTCGACAAATCTTGGACAAGCATGTGTGGTCAGTGAAATATCAAGGGCTGCAGCAAACGCATCTTCATATGCACCACTTTCAATAGTTGCTCTAGTTCCGATTACTCCCACTTTTTTATTTCTAGTAACAGTTACTGCTCGTCTGACAGCTGGTCCGATCACTTCCAAAACTGGAACGTCGTATCGCTCGCGAGCATCTCTTAAAGTTGCTGCAGATGCTGTATTACATGCAATTACTAAAGCTTTAACTCCATCATCAACTAATTTGTCCATAATGTTGAGTGCAAATTCTCTAACTTGAGCAATAGGCTTTGGGCCATATGGACCATTAGCGGTATCGCCTACATATCTAATGGCTTCATTTGGAAGTTGATCAAGAATGGCACGAGCAACAGTTAATCCCCCAACCCCTGAGTCAAGGATTCCAATTGGCAATTTATTCATAAGTTAATAGGTAAGCCTATTAGGTAAAAATTTTCTATCTTTATATCCAGGTTCGACTATTTAAATGCCTCAATTGCCTCACTAATTAACAATTTACCCAAAAAATAGGCTCAAAACTTGTTCAAATGTTGTCCAAAATCCAAATCTAGAGATATGGTCTGTAACAGCCCGAAATTCGGGCGGTAGCAGTTTAAGGATTGTTTTAACAAAACAAAATTTGAACAAGCTACTTTGTCGTCATGGGAGTCGGCATGGTTGGAATATCTGAATTGTCCAATGGACAATTTCAGGCTGTCTACAACGTCTTGTCATTTGCACTAGCATCAATGATTTTTGCAACAGTATTTATGCTAGCTGCGCAAGGCCGCGTATTGCCTCGTTACCGTCAAGCGCTAGTTACATCAGCAATTGTTACCGGTATCGCTGCTTATCACTACTTCAGAATTTTTGATTCTTTCCGTCACGCATATGTGCAAACAACTGTTGGTGGAAGTTATTCATTAACTGCTGGAGAAGGATTCAACGAAGCTTATCGTTATGTTGACTGGCTTCTAACAGTTCCTTTGCTACTTGTAGAAACAGTTGCAGTTCTTGCATTAGCAAAGAAAGTACAAAGCCAATTGCTAGTACGTTTAATCCCTGCTTCAGCTTTGATGATCCTTTTGGGTTATCCAGGCGAAGTAGCACTTGAAATGGCACCAAAATTAGTTTGGGGTGCACTTTCAACAATTCCATTCATCTACATTCTTTACATCTTGTTTGTTGAACTAGGTAAATCACTAGGACGTCAACCAGCAGGAGTTGCAAAAGAAGTAAGAGGATTACGTTTGACTTTGATCGCAACCTGGGGCGTATACCCAATCAGCTATCTATTCCCAGTAATTGGTGAATTGACAGCAAACGATTGGTTCACAGGTTCTGGCTCATTTGTACTTCGTCAATATGGATACTCAATTGCTGACGTGTTAGCAAAAGCAGTATTCGGTCTTGTAATTTACAAGATTGCTCGCTTGAAGAGCTTTGCTGACGATCGTGCATTTGCAAAAGCAGAAGGTCACTAAGAACTAAATAATTAATGGCCCTGGACTTTTGTCTGGGGCCATTATTTATTTAACTCCTCTAATAAATTTGACTGTAACCAAGTTAGCCAAGAATAAATTTCTTGTGCATGATCTTTTTCTGCCAATTCATCTTCTTCAAAGTCATCTTCAATTCCAATTCGAGTACCCAATGCCAAACGAACATCATTTAAAACCGTTAACCAAGTTTGAAAATCCTTAGCTTTAATTTTTGATATTTGATCAGGTTCTGGCAAATTTTCTAAAACATGTTTAGCATTTCTTATTTTTAATTCTCGTAATGATCTTTCAGTGAAACGACGAAATTCATCTGCTGCTTCTGGGTCATTTTGGTAGGCATCTGGCAAAAGTCTTAATAAAACTTCGTCAATTGGCCGTGTTGTTTTTGAGTCTATTCCCACTATTTTTTCTAGAGGATCTTTTGATTTATCACTTTCTTCAGGTTCCAAAAGAGAAATTATTTGCTCGATAAGTGTTGTTAAAAGAGCTATTTCAAGAGGTTCTAAATAAAGATTTATTAAATCTTTATTTTCTCTTTTAAAACCTCGCTGGATTTCTTGATTCATGATTTTTGTAACGTTGCCCATAGCCCAAATGAATGCATAGCGTTTACGTCTTTCTCCATTTCTTCTCTGGAGCCTGAACTAACTACAGCCTTGCCATCATTATGTACTTGCAACATTAGAGTCTCAGCTTTTTCTTTTGAATATTTAAAATAGGTCATAAATACATAAGTCACATAATTCATTAAATTAATCGGATCATTCCAAACAATACATACCCATAAAGTGTTGGTTAATTCTTCTTTTTGTAATTCGCTAACAGATCCTGGCGCAATCGTCATTATTTTTTCAGTGATTCATAGATTTTTTGACAATCAGGGCAGATAGGAAATTTAGAAGGGTCTCGACCTGGAACCCAAACTTTGCCACAAAGAGCTATCACGGGCTTGCCAGTCACAGCACTTTTAACAATCTTTTCTTTTTCTACATAATGGGCAAACTTTTCATGATCGCCATCATCTGTAATAGATACTGGTTTTTCTTCCAGCAAAGTATCCGATATTGAACCAGGGTTATCAAGAGGCGTAGTCACACTCTAATTGTTACAGACTCCTTGGATAGACTCATCTTTTCAAGCACTAATACTGATGAAAGCAGTTGAAAATGAATCTAAAAGGAAGAGACTTCCTCAAAGAGATAGATTTTTCAAGAGATGAATTTTTACAATTAATCGATACTGCTGAAAAACTTAAAAAAAAGAAAAAAAATGGGAGAGAAAAGAAGTATTTAAAGGGTAAAAATATCGCCTTAATTTTTGAAAAAACTTCAACTAGAACCAGAGCTGCATTTGACGTAGCAGCACATGATCAAGGCGCTTTCACAACTTTCTTTGATTCAAGTTCTTCCCAATTAGGACATAAAGAGTCAATTTCTGACACTGCTCAAGTCTTAGACAAAATGTTTGACGCCATTGAATATCGAGGATTTGCCCAAGAATCTGTTGAAGAATTAGCCAAATATTCACATGTTCCAGTCTTTAATGGTTTAACTGATATTTGGCATCCAACACAGATGTTGGCTGATGTTTTAACAATGAAGGAAAATTCGAATAAAAATATAAATGAAATTGCTTTTGCTTATCTTGGTGATGCTAGAAACAATATGGGTAATTCTTTATTAGTGACTGCTGCACTTCTTGGTATGGACGTAAGATTAGTTGCTCCTACGTCGTTAGTCCCAAATCTAGAAATTCAAGAAATTGCTTTAAATCTAAGTAAATCTTCTGGAGCAAAAATCACTATTACTGAAGATATTGCAGCAGGTGTTAAAGATGTTGATTACATTCACACTGATGTTTGGGTTTCTATGGGAGAACCTGAAAATGTTTGGAACCAAAGAATTAATTTGTTGAATCCTTTTAGGGTAACAAAAGAAGTAATGGATTTAACCAATAATAAAAATGTTAAATTTATGCATTGTTTACCTGCCTATTATGACGACAAAACTTTAGTTGGTAAGAAAATAAAAGATAGTTTTGGAATTGAAGGCATAGAAGTTACTAAAGAAGTGTTTCAATCTAGTAATTCGATTGTTTTTAATCAAGCAGAAAATAGAATGCACACAATTAAAGCTTTATTAGTTGAAACTTTAGCTTAAAAAAAATTACCCGCTTAATTTCTTAAGCGGGTAATTAGTAGAAGTCCGGTCTTAAAGTGGTCGCACGTTTGCGGCTTGTGGACCTTTTTGGCCTTCAGTGATATCGAATTCAACTCTTTGTTCTTCGTTTAAACTACGATAACCGTCGGATTGAATTGCTGAATAGTGAACGAACACGTCTGGTCCGCCTCCATCTGGAGCTAAGAATCCAAAGCCCTTTTCTGAGTTAAACCATTTGACGCTGCCTTGTGGCATATTTATTTCTCCTGCTTTTGTTGATTAAACCGCTCAATGCTTTTGCCTAAACGGGGCCGTTCGCCGCTGACTTTCTCCGGCATCTTCGACACCTTGCATAAATCATTAACTTGCAACCACTAATAACTCTACGGCATTTGTCGTGATTTCAATCAGTGGGGCATTGCAAATTGTGTAAAAGTAAATCGAGCAAGCAAATCAAGATTTTTTCCTCTTGATTGACTTGCTCGGTTATCGGTTTGTGGAGGTGGCGGGATTTGAACCCGCGTCCATCAGCGTCGTACTAGGGCTTCTCCGGGCGCATCCACTTTTATGTGTTCTTGACCTGCTGGTTACTTGTGGCCTTGCCAGCAACACGGTCTAAGTTACTTTAAATTTTTCCATTTAATCTAGTAACCCGACTAAATGGTGATCCTTCTGGCGACGCCAAATCTCAGATCGAAGGAACTTCTGAGTTGACGGACTTTATGGCTAAAGCTACTTTAAGCAGCTAGAGCAAAGTCAGTGCGAGATTTATTTGCACTTATTTTTTCAAGACATGGTTTACGAGTTCTGTCTTGAACCTCGGCCCGCTTCACCTAACGCGATTCACTGTTGTCGAAACCGTTCACCCCCTATTTAGTTGTTTTTCACTCGATAGAGGTTTTATTTCTA
>CAZZKM010000003.1:0-6031 GCA_964655115.1 uncultured Bifidobacterium sp. | reverse complement strand
GCTCTTCCTTGCCTTAAAGATTTAACTTCAGTTCCTACTAAAACAATGCCTGCTTCTAAAACAGATTCGATGGAATAATCATGTCTTGCTTTTTTGTTTTGGGCAATTAGTTTTTTCCCTTTTTCTTTCATGATTAACCACGTTGCCCAACACTTGCTAACAATCCATTTAAAACCTGAAGTGCTCTTTGTTCTGCCGCAAATTTCTCTTCATTTGCAGATACCTCGATGTCTGGGTCTATTCCTTGCCCATCTAATTTTTTACCACTAGGCGTTATGTAATAACCAACTGTTAATTCGATTTCTGCCCCATTTGAAAGAGATTCAGAATCTTGAACAGTGGCTTTACCAAAAGTTTTTTCCCCTACAATTATCGCTCTATTTCTATCTTGTAATGCGGCAGCGACAACTTCTGCTGCACTTGCAGTTCCTCTATCCACCAATACAACAAGTGGTGTCTTTGAATCACCATTTCCTAAAGCGTTAAAAACTTCTGGAGATTTTCCTGCGCGATGAAATTCAACAACAAGTCCACCATTTAAAAATGCTCCAGCAACATCTGTTGCTTCTACTAGTAATCCACCAGGATTTCCTCTTAAATCTAAAATCACACCAGTTCGATCTTGGCTATTTGAAGCAAGAGTTGCTCGTAAAGCTCTTGCAGAACCTCTATTAAATTCACTAATCGCGATAGAAATTACGCCATCTTTAAGTATTTTTGCAGTTACAGGATTAGTTTTGAGATCAGTTCTTTTTATGATAAAACTTAAAGGTTCTTCATTTCTTTTTACCGAAAGGATTGCATTAGTATTTTTTTCACCTGAAAGTAAACTTGCAACTTCAGAAAGTGGTTTATTAAAAGTTGATTCTCCATCAACAGATTCAATGACATCGCCGTTTTGTATTTTTGCAAATTCAGCAGGTGAACTTGGCACAATTCCTGCAACACTTACTGCTCCAGATTCATCACTTCTAATCCAAATACCAATTCCTGAAAATTGCCCTTCAATTGATTCTTCAAATGATTTACTTCCAGTTGAAGGTAAATATTGACTCCATTTATCACCCAAAGACTTAAGCATTCCATCAATAGCTGCTCTTTCGAGAGTTTGTTTATCAGTTTGATTTGCTGAATTAGATAAAATTTTTTCAGTTACTTCATCTAAAACTGAACTACCTGAATTCCTATTTAAGACTGATCCGAAAAGAAAACCGGCAGCAAAAATTACTCCTCCAGCTATCAAAACTGAGGAATAATTGGGCTGCTTGTTTTTCATAATTTAATTGTAGTTGAATGCCATTTTCTTGAGGAAAAATTAATAATTAATGCTAGTTAGCAAGAAACTGGAACTTTAGCTGAACCAAACCAACCAAGTGGATTAAAAGGTGTGCCATTTACGTGAACTTCAAAATGAAGATGAGGACCGGTTGACCAACCCGAAGAACCAACAAAACCAATTGTGTCGCCAACTGCAACACCTTGTCCAACTGAAACATTGAATCTAGATAAATGTGCATACATAGTTGAAAGTCCACCATTATGCGCAATAACTATTACCCTTCCATATGCTCTTAAAGTTGTAACGGCAGTAACTATTCCTGTTGCTGCAGCTGCAATAGGAGTTCCTGTACCTGCTGCTAAATCCATTCCTGTGTGACATGATCTATAACCAAAAACTGGATGTCTTCTTGGTCCTACATTTTGGCTTAGCCTTGCTCCTTGTACTGGCCAATAAAGTTCTCCAGGAATTGATCCGCCTAATCCTGCTCTTAATCTTGCTAATTGTTGCAATCTAATTTGTTCAGCTCTTAATTGTTCATAACGCTTTCTAGTTGCTTCCCTTTCACTTTCTGCTTTTGCTAATGCTGCTTTTTGTTTAGCGATAAGTCTGATTACTTCCTCTTCTGCAGCTTTTGCTCTTTTAGCAGCTTCTAGTGCAGCTGCTTTTTCTTTTTCCAATATTATTTTTTGTGCTGCAACAGCAGCTTGTTCAGTTTCAAGTTGGGCTTTTATAGTTTCTAGTTGTTCTATTTTGGCGTTTTGATTTCCAATATATGTTTGCATAGCCATTAATTTTTGATTGAAATCATTTGGATCTGTTGCTCCCAAAATGATTTCTAGCGTTGCAAGTGGTCCATCTTGATAAATTGTTCTAGCTACATCAGCTACAAAGCTTCTTGTTTGATCGTAAGTTTTTTGCGTAATTTCTAATTGGCTTTCTAATTCAGCTAATTTTTCGGCTGCTTGTCGATCTTTTTCTTGTGCAACTGCTAATTCTGCTCTAGCTTTTTTTAGTGCCGCTTCTGCTATTGGAAGTTTCTTTCTAATTTCTGCAAGTTCTGCGGCTACCTCTCGAACTAATGCGCTGGCATTTTCTAATTCTTGTTGCGCAGCATTAACGTCGTCATCGATATTTTTTGGTAATGCCGAAGTTGGGTTATTGATAGCAAAAACTAAAGTTATTGAAAGGATAAATACAAATATTTTTCTGATGACTGCTTTCATCAGAAAACCTAAACTTTCAAATGTCTAGCTATACCAAACCATGCGGTGATAAATGCCAACAAAGTTCCTGAGCCAATACAAATTAATGAAGCAGAAATAACAGCATCCCAACCAAAAAAAGAAGTGAAGGTAAAAGACGTAGCAATTACTTGATCAACTAGATAGCCTTTAACAAAACTTAAAATTCCTGCCGCAATCAAGCCACCTAACAAGGCTCCAAATATTGCTTCTAATAAAAATGGAAGACGTAATGCCATTTTTGATGCACCCACTAAGCGCATGATGCCTATTTCACGACGCCTGGCATAAGCCGTGACTCTTATGGTGTTTCCAACTAAAAGTGAAGTAACAACCAACATCGCAGCAGCAAAACCTAAAGATAATGCTTGCAACCCACCTAAAACGCTAAACAATTTACTTAATGTTGCTCGCTGATCTCTAACTGCTTCAATTCCAGGTCGACTTAAAAATTTGTTAACTACAGTTGTGAATTCTTCTGGATTAGAAAGTTTTATCCTAAAACTTTCTGGTAATTGATCTGGGGTTACGTTTGCAGAAATCGGAGATGATTTAAACCTTTCGATAAATCTGTTGTAAGCATCTTGTTGCGACTCAAAAAATATTTCTGCCACAAGTGGTTGCATTGCCTCTAAGTCAGTTCTAATTTGTGATTTTTGTTCTTCTGTAGCAGGTCCATTTGCGCAAGAAGGTGTATCGCTGCCGGCTGTACATAAAAATATAGAAACCTCAACTTTGTCAAACCAGTAATCTTTCATTTCATTTACTTGAGAACCAACAAGTAGCGATACGCCTAAAAGAGATAGTGAAATAGCAAAAGTTGCCACTAAAGCAATTGTTAAGGTAATACTTCTACTAATTCCCTGCCAAACTTCTTCCATGACAAATCTAAATCGGTTCATGAGTATCCATAACCTCCTTGGATTTGATCTCTAACAATGGCGCCATTTGTAATTTCAATTACTCGTTTTCTCATTTGATCAACAATTCCAGCATCATGTGTTGCCATGATGACTGTTGTTCCTGCTTTATTAATTTGATCTAGAAGCCTCATTATTTCTACCGTGGTATCTGGATCAAGATTTCCTGAAGGTTCATCGGCCATCAAAATTGCTGGTCTATTAACTAAAGCTCTTGCAATTGCAACTCTTTGTTGCTCACCGCCTGATAACTGTTCGGGTTTTCTATTTGCTTTGTCTAGCAATCCAACTAAGTCCAATACAGCAGGAACAGTTTGTCTTATTTCTTCATGCGATTTATTTAAAACTTGAAGTGCAAATGCAACATTTTCTGCAACGGTTTTTTCAGGTAATAATCTAAAGTCCTGAAATACCATTCCTATATTTCGGCGTAACTTAGGAACATCTTTTTCTTTTAAATTTCCAATATTAACTTCATCAATTAGAACATTTCCTGATTGTGCAGTTTCTTCTTTAATTAACAGTCGCAAAATTGTTGATTTTCCAGCACCAGATTGACCAACAAGAAATACAAATTCGCCATCATCAATTTGAAATGAAACGTTATCTAATGCAGGATGGCCATCTTTTCGATAAGCCATAGTTACGTTTTCGAATTTGATCATTTGGTCTCCACTTTTGAGGTTATCGGGTGAGGCTGGAGATACGTGTGAGACTCGCCTCACAAATCGGTGTGGTGTGCACTACTTAATTAGATTTTTGCTGCTTTCGCCAACGAATTCCTGCTTCGATGAAACTATCTAAATCTCCATCTAAAACCGCGCTTGGATTTCCAGTTTCAAATTCTGTTCTTAAATCTTTTACTAATTGATATGGAGCTAACACATAAGAGCGCATCTGGTTACCCCATGACCCAGTATTTGAATTTTTTAAAGCATCAATTTTTGCTTGCTCTTCTTGATGTTTCTTCTCTAATAATTTTGATTGCAATACTGCTAATGCTGTGGCTTTGTTTTGTAATTGACTTCGCTCATTTTGACAAGAGACAACAATTCCAGAAGGTATGTGTGTAATTCTGACAGCCGAATCTGTTGTATTAACTCCTTGACCACCTGGACCACTTGATCGATAAACATCGACTCTTATTTCATCATCTAAAATTTCAATTTGATCACTTTTATCGACAACTGGTACAACTTCTACACCTGCAAAACTAGTATGTCTTCTTTTTTGTGAATCAAATGGAGAGATTCGAACTAATCTATGTGTTCCTTGTTCAACTGAAAGTGTTCCATAAGCATATGGTGCATGAACTGCGAAAGTTGTCGATTTAATTCCAGCTTCTTCTGCATATGAAGTTTCATAAATATCTGTTTTCCAATTTTTTCTTTCACAAAATCTTAAATACATTCTCATTAACATTTCTGCCCAGTCTGCTGCATCAACGCCTCCAGCTTCGGACCTGATAGTAATTAAAGCTTCTCTTTCGTCGTATTCCCCATTTAATAAAGTTCTTACTTCCAATTCTCGAATTTCTTTTTTTAAAAATTCCAGTTCATTTTTTGCATCTTCAAAAGCACTAACATCATTTTCGTCAGAGGCTAATTCAATAAGAACATAAAGATCATCAATTTTTTTTCGAATGTTAGTAACTTTTCTAAATTCACTTTGTAGGTTGGATAATTTGGAAGTAATAAATTGCGCAGTGGCTGGATCGTCCCAAAGATTTGGCTTACTTGCCTCTAACTCTAAATCTGAAATATGATTTTTCATAGAACTTAAATCTAAAACTTTTTCTATAGAACTCAATGTGCTGTTTAACTCATCAAGTTCTATTTCTATATCTTTATTCATATGTCTATATTCTAGTTAAAAAGAAGTAATCTTCTTAATCAACCATAAGTTTCGCGCTAGATATGGCTTTTATTGACACAGATTTGAATGGAATTTCAAAGGGTAAATAATGACGCAAAAAGATTTCAATTAGAACTTCATTACTAAATACATCTATTTTCAAATTAGTGATGCTGGAATCGTCGTATTTTTCCCTGATGTATTGATGAACTGAAACCTGAACATTGGTTTTATCCAAATTTAATCCTGCTAGAAGTGAATTATGGTAATAATTATCTAAATCTATGTAATTTGTTGCTAATAGAGCTGCTTGATCAATTGTCGATTGTAGTTTTTGTTTTTCATAATAAATAGAAGAAATATTTACAACCACTATAAAAATTGAAATAAGTAATGAAATTAAACCAATAACTAAAATCAGGATACTTCCTTTTTCACTTAAGTCTTTGATAAAAACTTTCCCATCTGGTATTGACTGCTAACTGTTAAGGGAATTTCAAAAAATAAATATTCAAAATGGCTATATAACGTTATTTTGACAAAATCAGAATTGGTACTACATGTTTCATCACCACAGTAGATGACATATTTTAATTCTGAATTTGAAGATAGTGCTTTTAGCCAAACATCTTGATCCGTGATGGTAAATAAGGATAATTTTGTTGGATCTTGAGCTATTGAAAATGAAATAAAATTTGCAATCCTTGCCATTTCGTTTCTTTTTATCGAAATAA
>CAZZKM010000002.1:84686-89118 GCA_964655115.1 uncultured Bifidobacterium sp. | reverse complement strand
AATAACTTCTAAATTAACTTTTTCTCCTCTAAAAAAACCGGCAATTGTTAAAGCAATACCGCCAAATAACATTTCATAAGATGTTAAAACAAATGGATCTTTTGGAATTGGAATTCTTTGAGTCATAAATGTTCCAAAAGCCCAAGCAATATTTCCAATTAGAATCATAAACATCCAGAATTTAACTTTTGAAGGATCGGCTCCAGGTGCAGGACCAGTTCCTCCCGGTAAAACTACAAGAGCAACCCCAACAAGACCAATAAAAATTCCAAAAAGAGTAATTCTTTTGTGTTTAATTCCAACTAAAGATTGAAAAATTGTTACCCAAATAGGAAGGGCAGCAATTATTAATGCAGCAATTCCTGATGGAACGAAACGTTCAGCTAATGTTAAATTTCCAATTCCAAATCCAAGTAATAACCCGCCTAAAAATATTGAAGAAATTAATTCATTTCTTTTTATTTTCATAATTTTCTTGGATTTAAAAATAGAAAGAATGATTGCCAAAATTAATCCTGCGGCAATGAATCTAATTCCCATTGATGTCAGTGGAGGAGCAGACTCAATAACTAATGCAATTCCTAAATAAGTTGATCCCCAAACGATATAAACAGTGGTTAGGGCAATCCAAACTTTGCTGGTTATTTGCTTAACTTCAGTGGCCACACCACATTGCACCACATACATAGTGAGAGACTTAGATATACCTACTTCTAAAAAGGGACGATATTCATGAAAAATGACAATCGTCCAATACGTATTGCCCTAATTGGCGCAGGAACTGTTGGTTCAAAAGTTGCCTCACTGCTTATTGATCAAGCAGAAGACTTAAAAGCAAGAAGTGGTGCTCCACTACAACTTGTTGGAATAGGTGTTAAAGATTCTTCAAAAATAAGACCAGGTATTCCTAAAGAATTAATCACCAGCAATATTTCAGAATTAATTGCTAAAGATATAGATATTTTGGTTGAAGTAATAGGAGGAATTGAACCTGCCAGAACTCACATTCTGGATGCTATGTCTAGAGGCATCAGTGTGGTTACCGCGAATAAAGAATTACTTGCCAAAGATGGAGCCACTTTATATGCAGCGGCTGAAAAAAATAATGTTGACCTTTATTTTGAAGCAAGTGTTGCAGGAGCCATTCCATTATTAAGACCATTAAGAGAATCATTAGTTGGAGATAAAGTTAAAAAAGTTTTAGGAATTGTTAATGGAACAACTAATTACATTCTTACCAAGATGGATGAAACTGGTGCAAGCTTTAAAGATGCATTACTAGAGGCACAAAAACTTGGTTATGCCGAAGCAGATCCAACTGCAGATGTTGAAGGTCATGATGCTGCAGCAAAAGCTGCAATTTTAGCTCAACTTGCATTTCACACTCGAGTCACAATTGATGATGTGTTTGTGGAAGGAATTACTAAAGTTTCAGCAAATGATGTTTTGGCTGCTAAAGAAATGGGCTATGTAATTAAATTGTTAGCAATTTCTGAAAGATTAGATGATGATTCAGTGGTAGTAAGAGTTCATCCAGCAATGATTCCAAGGAGTCATCCTTTAGCAAGTGTGCGAGAAGCTTTTAATGCAGTTTTCGTAGTTGCAGAAGCTGCAGGATCTTTAATGTTTTATGGACAAGGTGCAGGTGGAGCGCCAACTGCATCAGCTGTTTTAGGTGATGTGGTTGCTGTTGCTCGAAACAAAATGAGTGGCAATCGTGGACCTGGTGAAAGTATTTATGCAGATCTTGAAATAAAACCAATTGGTCAGGCGCAAACTAGTTACTATATTTCTCTACAAGTTGCTGACAAGCCAGGTGTGTTAGCTCAAATTAGTCAAAAAATTGCTGATCATAATGTTTCAATTGAAACTGTTAGACAAGATGGCTTAGTAAATGATGCTCAATTGGTAATAAAAACACATAAGGCATTGGAAAAAGATTTAGCAAAAACTCTTGAGGAATTAAAAAATCTTGATTCTGTAAAAGAAATTTCTGATTATATGAGAGTAGAAGGCGAAAACTAGTTTTATGTCCATGACCACAACTACTCATCAATGGCGTGGAGTTATTGAAGAATATAAAAATCGTTTACCAATAAATCCCAAAACTCCTATAGTTACTTTGGGTGAAGGTGGAACTCCATTGGTTTATGCCTGCACTTTAAGTGAAATGTTAAATAATCAGGTTTATTTAAAAGTAGAGGGAATGAACCCAACCGGATCTTTTAAAGATCGTGGAATGACTGTGGCAATTTCTAAAGCAGCAGAAAATGGAGCAAAAGCTGTAATTTGTGCATCCACTGGAAATACTTCAGCATCTGCTACTGCTTATGCAGTTAAAGCTGGAATGACTAGTGCAGTTTTAATTCCTGATGGAAAAATTGCTATGGGAAAACTAGCTCAAGCAATTGTGCATGGTGCAAAAGTTTTACAAGTTCAAGGAAATTTTGATGACTGTTTAGTTTTAGCAAAAGATTTAGCAGAAAATTATCCAGTGGCTCTAGTCAATTCTGTAAATCCTGATCGAATTGAAGGACAAAAAACTGCATCTTTTGAAATAGTAGATCGATTAGGTGATGCTCCAGATATTCATGTGCTTCCAGTTGGAAATGCAGGAAATATAACTGCATATTGGAAAGGTTATGTTGAATATAAAAATGATTCAATTTCTTCTAAGTTGCCCCAAATGTGGGGATTCCAAGCAGCAGGTGCAGCACCGATAGTTGATGGAAAAATTGTTGAAAAACCAGAAACACTTGCAACCGCTATTCGAATTGGCAATCCTGCATCTTGGCAACAAGCATTAAATGCAAAAGATGAATCAAAAGGAAGAATTGACAAAGTTACAGATGACCAAATTTTAAGTAGTTATCATCTTTTAGCTGAAAAAGAAGGTGTTTTTGTTGAACCTTCCTCAGCAGCAGGTGTTGCAGGTTTATTAATGTTGAAAGAAAAAAATGAATTACCAAAAGACAAAATAATTGTGATCACAGTTACTGGAAATGGTTTGAAAGATCCACATTGGGCACTTGAGGGTGCAAAAGATCCAATTAAAGTTTCCGTTGATGCCAATTCAGCTGCAAAAGCTTTAGGGTTTTAGATGAGTAAATTTTCAGGTGCAGTTCGCGTTGTAGTTCCTGCAACAAGTGCAAATTTGGGCTCAGGTTTTGATTCTTTAGGTATTGCACTTTCTTTATTTGATGAAGTCGAAGCTTCATTTACAGATAAACCTGGAGTGCAAGTTGATGTGGATGGAGAAGGAAGAAATTCTTTACCAAGAGATGAAAATCATTTAATTGCAAATGTAATGTTAAAAACTTTTTCTTACCTTTCAGTTCCTGTTAACGGACTTTATATTCGTTGCATTAATCGCATTCCTCATGGAAGAGGTCTTGGATCTTCTGCAGCTGCTATTACTGCAGCTGTGGTTGCCGCAAGAGCTTTAGCGGGAACTCAAGGAACCAGAATGGATGATGCTGGCGCATTGGAACTTTCAAGTGCAATTGAAGGTCATCCTGACAATGTTGCCGCTTGTTTACATGGTGGATTTACTGTTTCTTGGATTGATGAAAATTCTTTAGCGAAAGCAATTAAATTAACTCCACATCCTTCAATAATTCCAGTTGTGTTTATACCTAAATTTATTGTCGATACAGAACAAGCACGTGCATTACTTCCAACTCATGTACCTCATAAAGATGCAGCATTTAATTTATCGAGAAGTGCGCTTTTAGTTCATGCAATTAGTCAAGAACCTGATTATTTATTTGAAGCAACAGCAGATCGAATACATCAGGAATACAGAAGACCTGCAATGCAATCTTCAACTGCTTTGGTTACACAATTACGAAATAAAAAGCACGCAGCTTTTATTTCAGGCTCTGGTCCTAGTGTTTGTGTTTTAACAAATTCAGCAAATTTAGAAGAAGTTTTATCTATGGTTTCTGATGAATTTGATGTTCAACAATTAGCATTCTCACCATCTGGAGCAAGCATCTCCTAAAGGCACTATCCCCAAGGCTAGAAGTCTGGACCCAAACCTGCTATTCTTTAGATGTCCGGCCGATCTTGGCCAAAGATGGCAAATTAAAAAACAATAGCTAACTTTTAAAACCAAAATAAACAGGTCCGGATCTCTCATAAGAATCCTTCTTGGTTAATTTTTGTGAAAGAAATTGAAAGGAAATATTTTTAAGGTGAATGACACCTCATCAATGCTCTTGCCTGAATTAAGGCAAGTTGCTGCAAGCTTAGGAATTCCTGATTCTGCAACTATGCGAAAAAGTGAATTGATTGAAGCTATAGAACAACACGGAAACGGTGGAAAGAAAAATATGTCAACTTCTGACATTCCAGAAGACGATGTAATTGAAGAATATAGAGAAGAAGTAGAAGTAAGAGCTCCCCGCGAAGATCGCGAAGATGATCGTTC
>CAZZKM010000002.1:9562-84586 GCA_964655115.1 uncultured Bifidobacterium sp. | reverse complement strand
CGAAACGGTAGAAGTAGATTCAGAGATCGTGGCAATAGAAGAGAACGCGAAGATTACGAAATAAAAGAAGACGATGTATTACTGCCAGTAGCAGGAATTATTGATCTTTTAGAAAACTATGCCTTCGTGAGAACTTCAGGTTATTTACCTGGTCCAAACGATGTTTATGTTTCTATGGGCTTAGTTCGTAAATATGGTTTACGAAAAGGCGATGCTGTTACAGGTTCAATTCGTCAACCAAAAGAAGGCGAACAACGACAAAAATTTAATCCTTTAGTAAGAGTTGAAACCATTAATGGTTTGTCTCCAGAAGAATCAGCCAAGAGATTAGATTTTTCAAAACTAACACCTCTTTATCCTCAAGAAAGATTGAGATTAGAAACAGATCCATCAAACTTAACTACCAGAGTTATTGATTTAGTTGCCCCAATTGGTAAGGGTCAACGTGGATTAATTGTGTCACCTCCAAAAGCTGGTAAGACCATGGTTTTACAAGCAATTGCAAATGCAATTACTACAAATAATCCAGAAGTTCATTTAATGGTTGTTTTAGTTGATGAACGTCCTGAAGAAGTTACCGATATGCAACGTTCTGTTAAAGGTGAAGTGATTGCTTCAACTTTTGATAGACCAGCAGAAGATCACACAACTGTTGCTGAACTTTCGATTGAAAGAGCAAAACGTTTAGTGGAAATGGGGCACGATGTTGTGATCTTGCTTGATTCCATGACTCGTTTAGGACGTGCATATAACTTGTCAGCTCCAACTTCCGGAAGAATTCTTTCTGGTGGTGTTGATTCAGCTGCACTTTATCCACCTAAGAAATTCTTTGGTGCTGCTAGAAATATTGAAAACGGTGGATCTTTAACAATCATTGCTACTGCGTTGGTTGAAACAGGTTCACGTATGGATGAAGTTATCTTCGAAGAATTCAAAGGAACTGGAAACATGGAATTAAAACTTGATCGCAAACTTGCTGATCGAAGAATATTCCCTGCAGTTGATGTTGACGCTTCAGGTACTAGAAAAGAAGAAATTCTTTTGTCTCAAGATGAATTGAAAGTCATCTGGACTTTAAGAAGAGTGCTACATGCCCTAGAGCCACAACAGGCGATAGAGCTATTACTCAACAAGTTACGTGATACAAAAACCAACTTTGAGTTCCTAATTCAAGTACAAAAGACCACCCCAACAGCTAATGGGGAAGCAACCGAATAAGATTTGGTTACCGAAAAGAAATCGGAGAAATGAAAAGATGAAGGCAGAAATTCATCCAGAGTACGTGGAAACAACTGTTACCTGCTCATGCGGTAATACTTTCAAAACACGTAGCACAGTAAAAAATGGACAGATGCATGCAGAAATTTGCAATCAATGTCATCCATTCTTCACAGGTAAACAAAAGATTTTGGATACCGCAGGTCGCGTCTCTAAGTTTGAGAAACGTTACGGTAAACAAGCAAAAAAATAGCTTCACTAACTAAACGTCGGTCTTTTTAGATGTAAAAATTTGCATCTAAAAAATCACCGGCGTTTTGTTTTTTAATAAAGTTAAAAAGGAGGTGAATAAATGTTTGAAGGCGTAGTAGACCTTGCAGCTGAACTTGTTGATTTAGAGCATCAGTTATCAGATCCAAAATTACATAGTGATCAAAATAAGGCAAAAGCAGTAGGAAAAAGATTTGCTGAATTAAAACCAATAGTTGCTACTTGGCGTGAATATCAACAATTAGTTGAAGATCACGAGGCAGCATTAGAGCTTGCTAATGATGATTCAAGTTTTAGACAAGAAGCTGAAAAAATTTCTGTAAGAATTGAAGAATTGACTGAAAAATTACAAAAGATGCTAATTCCCAGAGATCCACTGGATGGAAAAGATGTGATCGTTGAAGTTAAATCAGGTGAAGGCGGAGAAGAGTCTGCTTTATTTGCAGGAGATTTAGTTCGAATGTATTTAAGATTTGCTGAAAAAAAAGGATGGAAAGCAGAATTAATCGATGCAGTTGATTCTGATATGGGCGGTTATAAAAATGCTTCAATTGCTATGAAAGCAAGAGGTAATACTGAAATAGGTGATGCCCCATATGCCTGGATGAAACATGAAGGCGGAGTTCATCGTGTGCAAAGAGTTCCCATCACAGAATCACAAGGAAGAGTTCACACATCAGCTGCAGGAGTTTTAGTTTTTCCAGAAGCAGAAGAAATAGATGTACAAATTAATAATGAAGATTTAAGAGTTGATGTTTATCGTTCCAGTGGTCCTGGAGGACAAAGTGTTAACACCACAGATTCTGCAGTAAGAATCACGCATATTCCCACAGGAATTGTGGTGTCTTGTCAGAACGAAAAAAGTCAATTACAAAATAAAGAAAGTGCGTTAAGAATTTTAAGAGCAAGACTACTTTCTGCAGCGGAAGAAGAAAGAGCAGCAAAAGATGCTGCTTCTAGAAAATCTCAAGTTAGAACCGTTGATAGATCAGAAAGAATTAGAACTTATAACTTTCCAGAAAATCGTTTAACTGATCATAGAACTGGATTTAAATCACATAACTTAGATCAAATACTAAATGGCGATTTAGGTCCTGTGTTGCAATCATGTGTTGATCAAGAAATATCTCAAAAGTTAGCTGAGGTTGGAGAAACTCGTTGAGCAGAATAACAAGAAGTGTTCTTGTTGATATCGAATTGCGTTTAAAAAACGCCAATGTCTCAAGCCCAAGATTTGATGCTGAAAGTTTAGTTTCGTTTGTCTTAAAAACCTCTCGAAATAGAGTTGGATTAATTTCAGAAATTAGTGATGAACAATATAGAGATATTGAAAAATTAGTCGAAAAAAGAGTCAGAAGAATTCCTCTTCAACATTTAACTGGAGAGCAAGGCTTTAGGCATTTAGTTTTAAGTGTGGGACCAGGTGTATTTATCCCCAGACCTGAGACTGAAATTTTAGTTGAATCAGTTATTAGATATATAAAAGATAGAAATCAAGACAAAATTATTGTGATTGATTTTTGTTCAGGGTCTGGAGCAATCGCTTTATCTATAGCTAAAGAGTGTTCAAATGTTGAAGTTTTTGCAATTGAAAAATCAACTGAAGCTTTTAAATATTTAGAAATAAATTATCAAAAGTACAAAGAAGAAATTACTTCTCATAATTGCAAAGTACATTTAATTTACGCTGATATTAATAGTGAAATTGAAGTATTAAACAATTTAATTGGACAAATTGATGTTGTGGTTTCAAATCCTCCATACATTCCAGAAAAAATGGTTCCAAAAGAAATTGAAGTAAAAGACCATGATCCTTCAATTGCTCTTTACGGTGGAAAAGATGGACTTGAGATAGTAAGAGTAGTAGTGCAAAAAGCAAATAAATTGCTTAAAAAAGGTGGACTTTTGGCAATTGAGCATTCAGATTTACAAGGAAACCCAGATAATGAATTTTCAGTTCCATACATATTAAAAGAAACTGATAGTTTTGAAAAAATTGAAGATAGAAAAGATCTAAATGCTCTGCCAAGATATTGCGTTGGTATTAAAAAATGATTCGTAAATTTGATATGCAAAATGAATTTGAGAGAAAAACTGGACTGGAATCTGCAGCAGCTGCTGCTCGTCGGGGAGATCTTGTAGTTTTTCCAACTGACACTGTTTATGGTTTGGGAACTGATGCATTTTCAAGAAGTGGACCAGAAAAATTATTAAATGCAAAAGGAAGAGGCAAAGATATGCCAATTCCAGTATTAGTAGGTCATGCAAAAGCTTTAGAAGGTTTAGCTTTTCAATTAGATTCTGTGACTAAATCTTTAGCAGAAGCTTTTTGGCCAGGTGGCTTAACGATAGTTGTGAAAATGCAACCAACACTTAGTTGGGATTTAGGACAAACGAATAATACGGTTGCAATAAGAATGCCGCTACATCCTGTGGCAATTGAATTGTTAAACATCGTCGGACCAATGGCTGTAAGTAGTGCAAATAAAACAGGGCAATTAGCTGCTACAAATATTGAAGAAGCAATAAATCAACTCAATGATTCTGTGACTATTTATTTAGATGGTGGAAATACCCCTGGAAATATTGCTTCAACAATTATTGATGTTTCACATAGTGAAAAAAGAATTCTTAGACAAGGCGTTATTTCTGTTGAGGAAATTCGTCAAGTAGTGCCTGATGTAGTGGTTGTGGCCTAGACTAAAAGACAACAAATTAAGGGAGCAGTAAATCGTGGCAAATGAAACTTTTTGGGGACCAGATTGGAACCAGTTAGAAAATCAAGATCCAGAAATTGCTTCTCTATTGTTAAAAGAATTAGAAAGAGCCCGTGGTGGCTTGCAGTTAATTGCAAGTGAAAATTTCACTTCTCCCGCAGTTTTAGCAGCACTTGGAAGTACATTCAGTAATAAATATGCAGAAGGTTATCCAGGTAAACGTTATTACGGTGGATGCTCAGTTGTTGACGAAGCAGAACTCATTGGTATTGAAAGAGCAAAAAAATTATTTGACGCAGAGCATGCAAATCTTCAACCACATTCTGGAGCTAATGCCAACTTGGCTGTTTATGGCGCATTTACAAAACCAGGGGATACTGTTTTAGCAATGAGTCTTGCTCAAGGTGGACATTTAACTCATGGTTCACCAGTTAGTTTTTCTGGAAAATGGTTCAACCCAATTGGTTATTCCGTAGATCCAAAAACAGAATTAATTGATTATGACAATGTTAGAGATTTAGCAAAACAACATAAACCAAAAATGATTGTGGCAGGAGCTACCGCTTATCCTCGTTTAATTGATTTCAAACTTATGAGAGAAATTGCTGATGAAGTAGGGGCAATTTTATGGGTTGATGCAGCACACTTCATTGGTTTAGTTGCTGGAAAAGCAATTCCAAGTCCTGTGCCATACGCAGATGTGGTTTCATTTACAACACACAAAGTTTTACGTGGACCACGTGGTGGGATGCTTTTAAGTAAAGCTCAACATGCACAAGCAATTGATAAAGCAGTGTTTCCAATGATGCAAGGCGGACCACTTATGCAAGGTGTTGCTGCGAAAGCCGTTGCCTTAAAAGAATGCGCTACACCTGAATTTCAACAGTATGCAAAAAAAGTTATTGAAAATGCTCAAGCACTTTCTGAAGGTTTAAAAAATGAAGGTATGCGTCCGGTAAGTGGCGGAACAGATACTCATTTAGTTTTGTTAGATATTTCTCCATTATCTGTAACTGGAAAAGAAGCAGAAAAAAGATGTGATGCAGCAAGAATTACATTGAATAAGAATCCAATTCCAAATGATCCACTTCCACCAATGACTGCAAGTGGAATCAGAGTTGGAACACCTTCTGTGACTACTCAAGGCATGGGAGTTCCTGAAATGAAAAAGATTGCTTCATACATAGCTCGTGCTGTTAAAAGTGATAGTGAATTAGATAAAGTTGCACAAGAAGTTAATCAATTGTGTAAAGCATTTCCTGCATATAAAAGAGGCTAATTAATAGTGCGTGAGTATTTATTAGTTTTACTTGCCACAGCATTCATAACTTATTTAACGACACCAATAGCAAGATATTTTGCACTTCGATTTGGTTTTATGGCCAAAGTAAGAGATCGAGATGTACACGATAGACCTATTCCACGTCTTGGTGGACTTGCCATGGTTCTTGGTTTGTTGGCAGGTTTATCTTTAGCTTCACAATTGCCATTGATTAGTAATGTTTTTAAAGATGGTCAGCAAATTAGAGCACTACTTGCAGGTTGTGCAATTTTAGTTGTTTTGGGTGCAATTGATGACAAATGGTCCATTGATGGTCCCACCAAATTAGCGGGACAAACTTTAGCTGCTGCAGTAATGGCTTCCCAAGGTATTTCATTAATTTGGCTTCCTTTACCTTTTGTGCAAGGAACTTTAAGTTTAGATCCTTTAACTGGTGTTTTACTAACAGTTTTAATTGTTTTAATTACCGTTAATGCAGTTAATTTCGTAGATGGTTTAGATGGCTTAGCCGCAGGTGTAGTTGGACTTGGAGCTGCAGCATTTTTTGCCTACAGTTATTTATTAAGTGTGGAATTTGGTTTTTCTCGCGCAACATTGCCAACTTTAATTTCTGCATTGTTAGTTGGAATAACTTTAGGATTTTTACCTCACAATATGTTTCCTGCACGAGTTTTTATGGGAGATACCGGTTCAATGTTGATTGGTTTGATGTTGGCAGCTTGTGCAATTACTTTGACTGGACAAACAGATCCAGGAGCTTTGGAACTAACTTCAGTATTACCTAGCTTTTTACTTATCCTTCTACCACTAGCCGTTATTGCAGTGCCATTAATTGATTTGGCTTTAGCAGTATTAAGAAGAACTAGAAGAGGTGCAAATATTTTTACTCCTGATAAGGAGCATTTACATCACCGACTTTTAGAGAGAGGTCATTCACATAGAAGAGCAGTGATGCTTATGCATGCTGGAACTGCCTTACTCGCTTTTGCAACGGTAAGCACAGCATTTATCCCATTTCTATATTCTTTATCGTTTTTGATTGCAGGATTGTCATCTTTGATTTATTTTGGAAGAAGAAGAGATCCAAAAGTTGTGGAGGTGAATTAATTGACGACTGAAACAAAAATCATTGTCGCAGGTTTTATTCCTACCTCAATTGTGGGAATTGGTTTTTCCATTGGATCAGCATTTTTCACAGATGCACAAGCAGGATGGTCTTCTTTTGGTGGTTTATTTTTAACATTGGCTTTTTTTGTTTTTGGACAATACATAATTGGCAGAGTGCTTCTGACCAAGCCTGAACTAGGACTTGGTGTGGCCATGCTGGTGTATTTAACTCAATTAATTGTGTTACTAGTGTTAATAATGTTACTAAGAGATGCAAGTTGGCTTAATGGACAATATTTTGGCATCTCAATTCTTGCGTGCACACTAGCTTGGACATTTGGCTCGGTTTGGGTGATGGCAAAACATAAAACAACTGTGATTGAACCGGTTACCCCTGAAGTTTTAAAAAAGTTAAAAGACGGCTAACCTTTTAAGTGGTGAGCGAACAGAAAAACTTTCGAAACCGCAAAACAACCTCAGATGATCCTTGGGCAATTGTGGGTCGTCTAATTTCCGGAATATTAATTTACGGAGGTTTAGGTTGGTTAATCGGTTCGTGGTTTAACAAAGTTGAAATGTTTGTTGCTGCTGGATCGATTTTTGGAATTGGTTTAGCTCTTTATATGACTTACAAGCAATTAAATATGAAGAATTAACGAAAGGTTTTAATAAATGTTGCCAGAAAAGATTAGTGATTTTCTTGGCTAACTTTATTTCTTTAGCTGAAGTTACTTGCAAATTTGGCGATACTGCTTGTCCTTTCCCAGCACCAGGTGCTGGAATTTTTGTTTGGAAACCAATCACATCTTTAAATTTAGGTATCACCACAATCGATATAACTAAACCAGTTATTTTGGCATTAATTTCTACAGTTATTGTTTCAGTAGTTTTCTTACTAGCTTTTTCCAGACCAAAATTAGTTCCAACCGGTTTACAAAATGTGGTTGAAGTTGGTTATTTATTTGTTAGAGACAACATTGCTCGAGAGATCATGGGTAAAGATGGTGATCGCTTCGTACCTTTCTTAACTTCTATTTTCTTTTTTGTTTGGACTATGAACGTAATGGCCATAATTCCTGTGGCGCAATTTCCAGTCACTTCTAAGTTTGCATTTCCCGTAGTTTTAGCGGTAATTGTTTGGCTAATTTATATGTTCTTAGGTATGAAGAATCAAGGTGTGGTTGGTTACTTTAAAAACATAGCTTTTCCACCAGGCATGCCAATTGGAATTTATCCACTTCTAACCCCAATTGAATTATTGTCAACAATAATTATTAGACCTGTTACTCTCGCAATTCGTTTGTTTGCCAACATGTTTGCGGGACACTTACTTATTACCGTGTTTACAGTTTCTGCGTGGTATTTATTAAATCTTTCTAATTTTGTGGGAATTGTTTCAGTAATTGGCTATTTCGGTTCAGCAGTTTCTTTCTTTGTCACCATAGTTTTAACCGGATTTGAAATGTTTATTCAAGCTTTACAAGCATTTATCTTCACGTTGCTAACGGCTGTATTTATTTCCAGTTCGTTGCACGCGGAGCATTAAAAAAGGTTTCTTGTAGCAAATAGTTACAAGATTTAAGAAAGAAAAGGAAAAAGGGACACATGAGCATCCTCGCGGAAATCTCTGGTTCACTAGGTTCGATCGGTTACGGTCTTGCCGCAATTGGTCCAGGTGTTGGTATCGGCATCATCTTCGGAAACGGTGTGCAAGCAATTGCTCGTCAACCTGAGGCTTACGGTGTAATTCGCCAAAACATGATTTTGGGTTTCGCATTAGCAGAAGCTTTAGCATTGATTGGTTTCGTTGCTCCATTCGTTTTCGGCGCATAATTTAACAACAAGAAAAACGGAGAGTGAATATGAACTGGATCCTCGCAGCAGAGGGTGCAGAAGGTGGTAGCAATGTTTTATTGCCACCAACTTATGAACTAGTAATTGGCACAATTGCTTTCTTTACTATCTTCTTTTTGTTATCTAAATTTGCATTGCCAAATATTAGAAAAACATTAGAAGCAAGAACAGAAGCAATTGAAGGTGGAATTGCAAAAGCTGAAAAACTACAGCAAGAGGCAGCCACCACATTAAGCCAATATCGTCAAAATCTTGCCGAAGCAAAATCAGAGGCTGCAAAGATTCGCTCCAGTGCTGAATCTGAACGAGCCACTTTGATTAGTGAAGCAAGAAATGAAGCACAAAAAGCAGCTCAAGTTGTTACCCAACAAGCTAATGCTCAAATAGAAGTTGAAAAAACTAAAGCAGTAAATGAACTGCGTTTAGATGTTTCCAATTTGGCATTAGGACTTGCTGAAAAAATCGTGGGTGCTTCATTGTCTGATGATGCAAAAGCTAAAGCGGTAATAGATCAATTCATCAAAGATCTAGAAGGCGTAAAAGGTAAATAAATGTTAGGTGCAAGCAAGAATTCTTACACTGCATTAATTAAGGCCGTTGATTCCAATAAAGGAATTCAAAGCTTTAATGATGCAAAAAGTTTACTTGTTGCTGCAAAAATAATTGCTACAAATAAATCTCTTCTAAATACTTTGACTGATTCAGGTTTATCAAATGAAGCAAGATCAGGTATTGCAAAAGATTTACTTACTCAAATTGGTTCAAAATCAGCTATTGAATTAATTGCTCAAGCAGTAACTCTTCGCTGGAGTGATCCCGAAGATTTAATCCAAGCTCTAGAGGCTAGTGGTTTTAGAGCAGCTTTTGCAGGTAGTGAAAATAGCAATGAACTAGACAGAGTCGAAGATGAAATTTTTGCCTTCGAGCGTGCAATTGCAGCAAGTGGTGAATTAGAACTAATGCTTGCGGATCCAAATATCACCAGTGAATCTAGATTAAAAATAATCAATGATTTAGTTGGCATAACCTTTACTCAAACCTCGATCGAGTTAGTTAATTACGCACTAGGTAATCGTCATTCAAGATCAATTACCACAACCTTGAAAGATCTTTCCAAACTTGCAGCAGATAGAAGAGGAAGACTTCTAGCAGAAGTCACAACCGCTATTGCACTTTCTGCTGATCAAGAAACACGATTGGTAAGTGCTTTAAAAGCAATTTATAAACAAGATATCCAACTTAAAAAAGTTGTCGATAAGAAAGTAATTGGGGGAGTAGCTGTTCGAATCGGTGATGAAGTTATCGATGGCACAGTTTCTAACCGAATTGCTCAAATAAAAAAAGAATTAGCAGTATAAGAAACTTCCTGTTTTTACAAAATTTGTAAGAACAGAAAAAAGAGAAGAAAGGCAGTAACCAAAATGACTGAACTCCAGATCAAACCTGAAGATATCCGGAGTGCTATCGAAAAAAATGTTGCCAACTTCAATCCAAAGACCACTAAGGATGAAGTAGGACGCGTAGCAGAAACTGGTGACGGTATTGCCCGTGTTGAAGGTTTGCCATCCGCAATGACAAGTGAATTACTTGAATTTGAAAATGGTTTATTAGGTGTAGCACTTAACTTAGACGTAGCAGAAATCGGCGCAGTACTTCTTGGAGATTCTTCAGGCATCCAAGAAGGACAAGAAGTTAGAAGAACTGGCCGTGTTTTAGAAGTTCCAGTAGGTGAAGCATTTTTAGGAAGAACAGTTGATCCACTGGGAAATCCAATTGATGGACTTGGTCCAATCAAAGCATCAGCGTCTCGGGCTTTGGAATTACAAGCACCAACTGTTGTGGAACGCCAACCTGTAAAAGAATCTTTAGAGTTTGGTGTCAAAGCAGTAGATGCAATGACTGCAGTTGGTAGAGGACAACGCCAATTAATTATTGGTGATCGTGGCACAGGTAAAACTGCATTAGCAATTGATGCCATCATCAATCAAAAAGAAAATTGGAAATCAGGAGATCCAAAGAAACAAGTTAGATGTATTTATGTAGCAGTTGGACAAAAAGGTTCCACTATTGCATCAGTTAGAGCAACTTTAGAAAAATACGGTGCACTTGAATACACCACAATTGTTGCTGCAACTGCATCTGATCCTGCAGGTTTTAAATTCATTGCCCCATATGCAGGTTCTGCAATTGGTCAGCATTGGATGTATGAAGGAAAAGCTGCACTTATTGTGTTTGACGATTTAACAAAACAAGCAGAGGCTTATCGTGCAGTTTCTTTACTACTTCGTCGTCCACCAGGTCGTGAAGCTTATCCTGGAGATGTTTTCTATTTACACTCTCGTTTATTAGAACGTTGCGCCAAATTATCTAGTGAATTAGGTGCAGGTTCTTTAACAGGATTGCCAATTATTGAAACTAAAGCTAATGACGTTTCTGCTTATATTCCAACCAACGTAATTTCTATTACTGATGGACAAATATTTTTGGAAACTGATTTATTCAACTCAGGTATTAGACCTGCAATCAACGTAGGTATTTCTGTATCTCGTGTAGGTGGATCTGCTCAACCAAAAGCAATGAGAAAAGTTGCTGGACGTTTGCGTTTGGATTTGGCTCAATTTCGTGAATTAGAAGCATTCGCAGCTTTTGGTTCTGATCTTGATGCTGCATCAAAACAACAATTGGAAAGAGGATCAAGATTGGTTCAATTATTGATCCAAGGTCAATACGCACCACTTCCAATGGAAAAAGCAGTTGCATCTTTATGGGCTGGAACTACTGGAAATTTAGATGATGTGCCAGTTGATGACATTTCTAGATTCGAAGTTGAATTCCATAACTATCTAGATCGTGAACAAAGTGATGTATTGAAATCAATTAGAGAAACTAGAGATCTAAGTGATTCAGATATAGAAACTTTAAAAACATCAATTAATAACTTCAAAAAACAATTTGTGAAAGCTAATGGCCAACCACTATTAGTCGACACAGATGTTGAAGCATTAGCTGAAGAAGATGTTGAACAAGCACAAATCAAAATTCAGAAGAGAGCATAAAGACTAAAAATGGGTGCCCAGTTACGCGTATTTAGAAGACGCATTCGCTCGGTTCAAGCGACCAAGAAGATTACTAGAGCAATGGAATTAATTGCTTCTAGTCGAATCATCAAGGCGCAAAACCAAGTGGCTGCTTCTTCTCCTTATGCATCTGCTTTGTACAAAGCAGTTTCATTGGCCGCATCCAATGCCAGAGGAAATCATCCGTTATTACTAAATAAAACTGATGGAAAAAGATCTGCTGTTTTATTAATAACAGCTGATCGTGGTCTGGCTGGTGCATATTCAGCAAATATTTTAAGAGAAGGTGAAAGATTAACTGAACTCTTAAAAGATGAACAAGGAAAAACTGTAGTTCCTTTCATCGTAGGAAGAAAAGGACTTGGCTATTACAAATTCCGTAATAGAGAAGTTGAAGGAAGTTGGACAGGTATTACTGATAGACCAACTTATGATCACGCTAGAGAAATCGCAAAATCTTTACTTGAAATATTTTTAAAGCCAGAAGAACAAGGTGGAGTTCATGAAATTCAAGTTATTTACACTCGTTTTGTAAATAGAATTTCTCAAGTTCCAATTGTGCAAAGAATTGTTCCTTTAGAAGTTGTAGAAGAACTTGTTACATCTTCTCCAAAGATGACAGAAGTTGACACTCATAAACCAGCACTACCGCTTTATGATTTTGAACCAAGTCCAGAGGCAGTATTGGATCAATTGTTACCAAAATATATTGAGTATTTGGTTTATGCCGCATTGTTGCAAGCAGCAGCTTCAGAGCATGCTGCAAGACAACGTGCCATGAAATCAGCAACTGAAAATGCTGAAGAGTTAATTAAGAGTTTGACCAGACGCGCTAACCAAGCTCGTCAGGCCGAAATTACCCAGGAAATTAGTGAAATTGTCGGTGGCGCCGACTCACTAAAGTCCGCAAAATAGGAGAAAAAAAGAAAATGAGCAGCACAACAGATACAAAGAATGTAACCGGTCGAGTTGCACGTGTTACTGGTCCCGTGGTTGACGTGGAATTTCCAGTAGATGCAATTCCAGAACTATTTCACGCTCTTTATGTGGAGATCACATTGCCAGGAGCAGAAACAAAAACTTTAACGCTTGAAGTTGCCCAACACATCGGAGATGGAATGGTGCGTGCAATTTCTATGCAACCTACAGATGGATTAGTTCGCGGCGCCACCGTGAAATCCTCTGGTGCTCCTATTTCTGTTCCTGTTGGTGATGTAACTCTTGGTCACGTTTGGAACACATTGGGTAAACCACTTGATGTTTCAGAATCAAGTTTAAACATCAAAGAACGTTGGCCAATTCATCGTCAACCACCTAAGTTTGACGAACTTGAACCAAAAACAGAAATGTTTGTTACCGGTATCAAAGTTATTGATCTTTTAACACCATATGTAAAAGGTGGAAAGATTGGTTTGTTTGGTGGTGCAGGTGTAGGTAAAACTGTTTTGATTCAAGAAATGATTTATCGCGTTTCTGAAAACTTCGGTGGTGTATCAGTGTTCGCTGGAGTTGGAGAAAGAACTCGTGAAGGAAACGACTTATTCCTAGAAATGACTGAATCAGGAGTTATCAATAAAACATCACTCGTCTTTGGTCAAATGGATGAGCCACCTGGCACACGTATGCGTGTAGCTTTAGCTGCTTTAACAATGGCTGAATATTTCCGTGATGTACAAAACCAAGACGTTTTGTTATTCATCGATAATATTTTCCGTTTCACTCAAGCTGGTTCTGAAGTTTCAACTTTGCTTGGACGTATGCCATCTGCTGTGGGTTATCAACCAACTTTGGCTGATGAAATGGGTCAATTACAAGAACGTATTACTTCTACTCGCGGTAATTCCATTACTTCGATGCAAGCAATTTATGTTCCTGCAGATGACATCACAGATCCAGCACCTCACACAACATTTGCTCACTTAGATGCAACTACTGTGTTGAGCCGTCCAATTTCAGAACTTGGAATTTATCCAGCAGTGGATCCTCTTGATTCAACTTCACGTATTTTGTCTCCTCTTTATATCGGAGAAGAACATTACGCAGTTGCTCAAAGAGTTAAAGAAATTTTACAAAGATATAAAGATTTGCAAGACATCATTGCAATTCTTGGTATTGATGAACTAAGTGAAGAAGATCGTGTTTTGGTAGGTCGTGCTAGACGTATCCAAAGATTCCTATCTCAAAACATGTTCGTTGCAGAAGCATTCACAGGTCAACCTGGATCTTTTGTACCTCTAGAAGAAACCATTGCTTCATTTAAAGCATTGGCAGATGGAGACTTTGATCATCTTCCAGAACAAGCATTCTTTATGTCTGGTGGAATTGAAGATGTGCAAAAGAACGCAGCTAAATTGGCAGGAAAGTAAAAAATACAGATGCCATTAAAAGTTGAAGTTGTTGCAACTGACTCACAAGTTTGGTCAGGCGAAGCAAGCAGAGTTGTGTTACGAACTAAATCAGGTGAAATCGGTTTACTTCCAGGACACTCACCTTTGCTTGCTTCCTTGGCAGATGGCCCGATCAGTATTAAACCTTTAGAGGGTGAAGAAATTAAAGCAGCAATTCATGGCGGTTTTGTCACAGTTGATAGCAATAACGTAATCGTGTTAGCTGAAACTGCAGAGTTAGCAAGTCAAATTGATATCAAACGTGCGCAAATTGCAAAAGAAGAAGCAATTAAATCAGGAGATAAAGAAGCACTTAAACGTGCCGAATCTCGTTTAGCAATAACTGGAAACTAATTCAGTTTTTCTTTAACTTTAGCTGCTAAAAGCGCACCATCTGTTCTTCCCACAGTTTTAGGTTGAACAATTTTCATAACTACTCCCATTGCTTTCATGCCTTCGGCACCACTTGCTTTTGCTTCCTCGATTGCTTCATCAATAATTTTGTTTAATTCATCTTCTGTTAGTGCAGTTGGTAAATATTTTTCTAAAACAGTTAACTCTTGAGCTTCCTTGTCAGCTAAATCTTTTCTATTTGCTTGATTGAATGCTTCAACTGATTCTTTTCTTTTTTTAGCTTCTTTAGTTAGCACACTTAAAACTTCTGTATCAGATAAAACTTTCGCTTCTTTTCCAGAAACTTCTTCATTTGTAATTGCAGTTAATGCCATTCTTAAGGTAGAAGACTTTATGGCATCTTGATCTTTTAGACTTTGAGTCAAATCCTGTTTTAATTGATCTTTTAAACTTGTCATAGTGACATTCTGCCTCACATAAAACTAGTTAAGTGTTTTAGGGCAGTTATTTTTGAACTTTTTTGTCCACTTTTGGCCTAGCAAATCCTTTGACTCTCGTAGCAATATTTGTTTCATTGAAGTTTGTAGGGAAGTAGTAAACGTGTCAAAGAGAATGTTAAGACCTGGTGAGGTCGCAGAGCTTTTTAAGGTAAATCCAAAAACTGTAAAAAGATGGGTCCAGGCAAATAAATTAAAAGCCATCACGACACCTGGTGGTCATGCCAGATTTGATTTCGATTACATAATGGAAATGATTAAGAATTCTCCTAAAGTGCTTTTAGTATTTCTTTTTATCTTCATTTAATCTCACCACAAAAATCGGACATTTCTAAAAATTATTGACCTATAAATACTTGATGGCGTTTAATTAGGTTACTTAACTAGAAGAGGTCTCTTGTGTTAGATGATTGGCAAAACTCAATTGTCATAATCCAAGAATTCATTGAATTTTTAAAGTATCCGAATTTAACAGAACAAGATATTTGTCATCATTTAGTAACCAACTCATTAAAAAACTATGGAATTATTTCTTCCTTTATTGTGCATACAACCAATAAAGGCACTGTAAAAACTTCAGGCCAATTCGGAATTACTAAAACCTTTGGAAGTGAGTGGCTTGAATTTCCAATTGAGAGAAAAGTGCCTGTTACCGATGCAATAAAAGAAAACAAAATTGTGTGGGTTAATACTCTTCCATACTGGTCTGAAGAATATAGGGAATTAGCAAATTTTGAATTAGACAATAGATCAAAGACTTTTATTGCAGTTCCGTATTCAAGCTTAAAATATCCTAAAGTTGTTCTAGGTTTATTTTCTGATCGAGAATTGTCCCCAAGTCCAGTCTTTGAATCCTTGATTCAAATATTAAGTAATTTATCTGGCATCAAACTTGACCAAGATTATGAGAAAAGAATTGATTCTTTAGTCGAAAATAATAAAGTGAAAAATTTAACTAGAAGGCAAAAACAGATTGTAAATCTTTTAATGCAAGATAATTCGAATACCGAAATAGCAGATTTTCTTGGCTATAGTATTTCAACTATCAAGCAAGAAATAAGTAAAATTTATTCTGAATTAGCAGTCAGAAATAGGGAAGAATTAATTAGTTATCTATCAAGTTTTACATCTGAACTCGAGAGACTTTAGCTCCCAAGTTTTGTAAGTTTTCAACAAAATTTGCATAGCCTCTATCAACATGATGAACTTCATGAACATAAGTTATGCCATCTGCGACAAGTCCTGCCAAAACTAATGAAGCACCAGCTCTTACATCGGTTCCTTCAACAGGTGCTCCAGATAAATGTTCAATACCTCTGACTAAACAGTGATGTCCATTTATTTTTACATCCGCGCCAAGTCGAGCTAATTCGTTTACAAATCTAAATCTTGCTTCAAATAAATTTTCTGTAACCATAGAAGAACCATTAGCAATTGAATTAAGAGCAATCATTTGAGGTTGTAAATCTGTTGGAAAACCTGGGTAGGGAAGTGTGACTATGTCTACCGAGCTTGGTCTTTGACGCATTGTGACATGTAAACGATCTTCCACAGATTTAATTTCTGCACCACAATCGCGTAATTTCTCTAAAACCAATTCCATATCATTTGGACGTACTCCATGAATTGTTATGTCACCTTGCGTCATGACAGCTGCAATTGCCCAAGTTCCTGCCACGATTCGATCAGGCACCACATCGTGCTTAGTGGGATTTAATTTTTCTACACCAGTAATTTCTAAAACACTTGAACCAATACCATCAATCTTTGCGCCCATTTTTACTAACATTTGGCACAGATCAACAATTTCTGGTTCGCGGGCAACATTTTCAATTGTGGAAGTCCCTTTAGCAAGGGTTGCCGCCATAACCACATTTTCTGTTGCTCCAACACTTGGAAAATCTAAGGCAATATTTGTTCCAGATAAACCATTTTCTGCTCTAACAATTAAATAACCATGTTCACTTCGTACATCGCAACCTAATTTTTCTAAACCTTGCAAATGAATATCTAAACCACGTGAACCAATTGCATCACCACCAGGTAGTGCTATGTCTGCTTCGAAACAACGTGCCACTAATGGTCCTAAAACTGAAATAGATGCTCGCATTTTTCTTACTAAGTCATAATCTGCTTTGTGTCCAATTTTTTCTGGTACAGCAATTTCTAAAGTTGAAGAATTTGAATCATGAATTACTTGGCAACCTAATCGTCTAAGTAATTCAGCCATTATTTCTACATCTAAAATATTTGGGACATTTGTTAAAGTTGTGGTTCCTTGAGCCATAAGGGATGCAGCCATTAGTTTTAAAACACTATTTTTTGCACCAGGCACAAAGACATCACCCTTAAGTGGACCAGACTTTTCAACTTTAAACGCTTCCATGACTCACCAGAGTACCCAACCAAAGTGTGCAAACTGCAGTTCAGACATAGGCTCTACTCATGGTTAATTTAACTCGCATCTATACCCGCACTGGTGATGATGGAACCACGGCTTTGGGAGATATGTCTAGAGCTTTAAAAACAGATTTAAGACTTGAAGCTTTTGCAGATGTTGATGAAGCAAATTCTGCAATCGGTGTAGCAATTGCGATGGGTGATCTTGATCAAGATGTAAAAGATTTATTAACCAGAGTGCAAAATGATTTATTTGATGTGGGTGCAGATTTAGCAACCCCAGTAGGCAAGAAAAACGATATGCCTCAATTAAGAGTTTTACCAAATTATGTTGATGCTTTAGAAAAAGCAATTGATCATTACAACTCATTTTTACAACCGCTTAATTCATTTATTCTTCCTGGAGGAACTGCAGGTGCTGCATTACTTCATGTGGCAAGAACTATTGTCAGACGTGCGGAAAGATCAACTTGGACAGCTTTAACTGCTCATAAGATTGTTATGACAGAAACTCCAGCAAGATATTTGAATCGTTTATCGGATTTATTGTTTGTGCTTGCTCGATATGCAAATAGGAACCAAGGAGATGTTTTATGGGTTCCTGGTGCAAACAGATAATTTAAACTAACTTTTTTAAAAGTTCCTTTGCAATTTTCTCATCTTTTGGCCAAACCATAATTTGAGGTCCTTCTAGAGTAAAAGCTAATGTTGCTTTTATGTTATTTGCTATTAATTTTTGTCGTAATTTTTCACCATCTGCATAATTTTCAGGATTTGCAATAGGAACTAACACTCCATAATCATCTTTAAAGCTTGCTTTTGTTGGTCTTTCAATCAATGAAGATTTTTTAGGACTATAGGCCCACTTTAAAATTGCCACCAAAATTAAAATTCCAAATCCCACCATTAAGGGAAGAAGTAAATAAGTAGTACTGCCCCAAGTCATCATGTATGCAATTGTTGCGCACTTTTAGCAATCCGGCATCATCAAGTTATGAGACTTCTCGTGGCCAAGTGCACAGTTGATTATGTGGGCAGACTTACTGCTCATTTACCAGAAGCCACAAGACTTATTCTTTTCAAAGTAGATGGCTCTGTTTCTATTCATGCAGATGATCGTGCATACAAGCCACTTAATTGGATGAGTCCACCATGTGTCATAAAAGAGATAAATGAAGAAAATAAAAAGATAATAACTGTTGAAAATAAAGCACAAGAAAAGTTAATTATTACAGTTTCTGAAGTTATTCATAATTCCACTCACGATTTAGGAGTGGATCCAGGATTAGTTAAAGATGGCGTAGAAGCTCATCTTCAAGAATTGTTAGCAATTCATTTGGAAACTTTTGGAAAAAATTGGCATCTGGTTAGACGCGAATATCCAACAGCGATTGGTCCAGTTGATCTTTTGTGCAAGGACGAAAATGGAAAAAATGTAGCAATAGAAGTCAAAAGACGTGGAGAAATTGATGGAGTAGAACAATTAACTAGATATTTAGAGCTACTTAATAGAGATCCATTACTTGCACCAGTCAGTGGAATTTTTGCAGCACAAGAAATAAAACCACAAGCAAAAATATTGGCTGAAGATAGAGGAATCAGATGTGTGGTTGTTGATTATGAAGCATTACGTGGTTTTGATCGAAAAGATGAAAGATTGTTTTAGGATAGAACAATGCCAAGAAGAAATAAAGATAAAAAAACTAAAAAACTAGATACTAGTTTTGACGTTAATCGTTTGATGGGCATTGAAAAAAGTGAGAGTTGGAATGACGGAGATTGGATAGTTAGACGAGTAACAGGTTCTGCTGCTACAAAGCCGTATAGATGTCCAGGTTGTGATCAAGAAATTAGAACTGCTACTCCTCATACAGTTGCATACATAACAGGTCAGTTGGAAGATAGAAGACATTGGCACACTCCTTGCTGGAACACAAACAGAAAGAAATATAAAAGAGAAGATTAAATGACAGAAATAGTTTCTAATTCAGTTTTACCTGCCAAAAGAGAATTAATTCATTTAGAAACAACTGATGGTCAAACTTTAGTGGGAGAAATTGCAACTCCAATAGACAAAAAAGCAATTGCCACAATTATTACGGTTCATCCATTACCAACCCATGGCGGAAATACGGATAGTCATTTACTGCGAAAGATATCTTGGAGATTTCCAGCTCTAGCAGGAATAAATGTCATTAGATTTAATACCAGAGGAACTTGTTCCAAATTAGGTAGAAGCACAGGAAATTTTGACTCCTCAAATGATGAAGGTAAAGATTTATTAGCCGCAATTGAGTATGTGAAAAAAAATAATCTAGGAAAACCTTTTGTAGTTGGTTGGTCATTTGGTACTGATGTGACTTTGAGACATGCTTATGACCAAGAATTAAGTGGTGTGGTTTTAATTTCTCCACCTTTGCGATTTACTACACAAGAAGATTTAGCAAGATGGAAAAATGTTAATTTTCCAGTAATTGCATTGATTCCTGAATTAGATGATTATTTAAAACCGGATGAAGCAAGAGAAAAATTTGCGATTTGTCCAAATATCAAAATAATTGCAGAACCAGGTGCTAAACACTTATGGGTTGGAGAACCTAGCGTGCAAAAGGTTTTGAATCACATAATTAATTTAGTTGCACCAAATAAAGTTCCTCTGCCCACAAATTGGGATGGTCCAATGGAAAAGTGGAATGACATTTAACTATTCTTAGAGTTAATTAAAAAGTTTGAAGGTGAATTAAATTTTGGCTGGCTCAATTCCAATGCGTGGCGCGATTGATTTAGGCGCTCTTGCCCAAGCAAGACAAGCACAAAGTGCAGCTAATTCTGCTTTGGCAAATGCACCTAGCGGAGTTGTAATTGACGTTGATGAAAGTGATTTCCAACAAAAAGTAATTGATGCATCAAATCAAGTTCCAGTTGTTGTTGATTTATGGGCTGAGTGGTGTGGTCCTTGTAAACAACTTTCCCCAGTTTTAGAAAAAATAGCTGCAGAATTTAATGGAAAATTTATTTTGGCAAAAGTTGATATTGATAAAAATCAAAATATTGCTGCTGCCTTTCAAGTTCAATCTATTCCTGCAGTTTTTGCAATAATTGCAGGATCTGCTGCACCTTTATTTCAAGGGGCAATGCCTGAAGCACAAGTGCGACAAGTTTTAACAGAAGTAATCAGAATTGCAAATGAACAAGGTGTTAAAGGCACAGTTGCACAAGATCAAACTGAAGAACAACCAGAAGTTCAAACAGAGGAACCAAAAACTGATCCAAAACTTGAAGCAGCATTTAATGCTATTGAAAAAGGAGATTTTGGACAAGCAAAAACAATTTATCAAGAAATGCTTAATCAGAACCCAAAAGATGAAATGGCCATTGCAGGACTTGCTCAAGTTGGATTGCTAGAAAGATCTACAACTTTAAATGAAAATGAGATTAGAAAAAATGCAAGTGATAAGAAAAATGTTGATGCGCAATTACAATTAGCAGATTTAGAGCTTATGAAAGGAAATCCAGAAGCAGGATTTAATGCTTTAATTGCTGTTATAAAAATAACTAGCGGGCAAGACAGAGATAAATTGAGAGAAAGACTTTTAGAATTATTTGTCGTGGTAGGCGACAATGATCCTCACGTATTAAAGGCTCGAAGAGACCTCGCAAGCGCATTGTTCTAAATCGTCTAAACTTGAGGTTATGACTTATTTAGATCACGCAGCCACAACTCCAATGTTGCCTGAGGCAGTTGCTGCGATGACAGCAGAATTGGCTAAACCTGGAAATCCTTCATCATTACATACTTCTGGAAGAAGAGCTAGAAAAGTTGTTGAAGAATCCCGCGAAGTAATTGCTGCAGCTCTTGGCGCAAGACCTGTTGAAGTCATATTTACCTCCGGTGGAACTGAATCCAATAATTTAGCAATTAAAGGTTTGTTTTGGTCAAGAATTAAAAAAGATTCAAAGCGAAATAGAATTCTGATTTCAGCAGTTGAACATCATGCTGTTTTAGATCCAGTCTTGTGGCTTAAAGAACATGATCAAGCAATTGTTGAATTATTACCAGTAGATGAATTTGGCAGAGTAAGTGCTGAAACTTTAAAAAAAGCAATCGAAAAAAATCCAGCAGACGTTTCATTTATTAGTGTGATGTGGGCAAATAATGAAGTAGGTACTGTTCAACCAATTAAAGATTTAGTAAAAGTTGCAAAAGAATTTGAAATTCCAATTCACTCAGATGCTGTTCAAGCAGTGGGTTGTTTAGAAGTTCACTTTCAAGATTCAGGGCTTGATGCATTAACCGTTAGTGGACACAAAGTTGGTGGACCCCAAGGAATTGGTGTTTTGGTTATTAAAAGAGATATTGAACTAACTCCAGTTTTACATGGAGGTGGACAAGAAAGAGAAGTTAGATCTGGAACTTTAGCTGCGCCTCAAATTGCTGGATTTGCAGCAGCTATAAAAGTTGCCGTAAGCCAAAGATTTAATCGTGCTACAAGATTAACTTCATTAAGAAAAGATTTAATCAACAAAGTTCAAGAAATTATTCCAGATGTGGTTTTAAATGGAGATCCTGAAAATCGATTACCAGGAAATGTTCATTTTACTTTTAAAGGTTGCGAAGGCGATGCTGTATTAATGTTGTTAGATGCTCAAGGAATTGAATGTTCAACTGGTTCTGCATGCTCTGCAGGTATTCCTCAACCATCACACGTATTACTTGCAATGGGAAGAGACGAACAAACTGCAAGAGGTTCAATCAGATTTTCATTTGGAACTACTTCAACTCCAGATGATGTAACAGATGTAATAAATGTTTTACCTGCTGTTGTTGAAAGAGCAAGAAGAGCTGGAAAACCAGCAGTGAAGTCATGACTAAAAAAGTAGTAGCTGCTATGAGTGGTGGCGTTGATTCCTCAGTTGCAGCCGCAAGATTAGTTGATCAAGGTTTTGACGTTGTCGGAATTCATTTAGCGTTAGCGAAAGTAAAAGGTCATGCAGGCGGCAAAGGTTGTTGCACTCTAGATGATGCAAGAGATGCAAGACGAGTTGCTGATCGATTGGGAATTCCTTTTTACGTTTGGGATGTTTCTGATGAATTTCAAAAAGAAGTAATTGAAAACTTTGTTAGCGAATACGCTCAAGGAAGAACGCCAAACCCATGTGTTAGATGTAATGAAAAAATTAAGTTTGCAGCAGTACTAGAAAGATCTCTAGCACTTGGATTTGATGCTGTAGCAACTGGACATTACGCACGAATTATTGACACACCTCAAGGACCAACTTTGCATAGTGCAAAAGATCCCAATAAAGATCAATCATATGTATTAAGTGTGTTAACTCAAGAACAACTAAGTCATACGATTTTGCCTTTGGGAGATTCTTTAAAACCAGAAATTAGAGCAGAAGCTGATAAAAGAGGTTTAATTACAGCAAGTAAACCTGATTCTCACGATATTTGTTTTATTCCAGATGGTGACACTGCAGGATTTTTACATAGAAAATTAGGCGAAGACAAAGGTCAAATAATTGATGCTGAAACAAAAGAAGTTTTAGGTGAGCACGATGGAGTTTTTGAATTTACTATTGGGCAAAGAAGGGGATTGAATTTAACAAAACCTAGACCAGATAGAGCAGCTCGCTATGTAGTGGAAACAGATGTTAAAAATAAAACAGTAATGGTCGGTTTACCTACACTTTTAAGAGTTGATGTAGTTACTGCAACGAATGTAATTTGGTGTGGTCCAGTACCAGAAAGTCCATTTGATTGTTTAGCTCAAGTAAGAGCACATGGAGAAAGATTAAAAGCTAAAGCTTTTCATAAAGATGGTAATTTAACGGTGGAATTTATTGACTCATTACAAGGACTTGCTCCAGGACAAACAATTGCGTTATATGAAAACGACCGAGTTATAGGTAGTGGCACAGTAGTAACAACTGCTAGAAATTAATAATGAGTAAATCAATTCCAGATTCTGCTCGAAATAAATGGCTTGAATTAGTAGAACAAATTGAAGAGGCAAGACGTCAATATTACTTACTTGACTCTCCAACTATCTCAGATGATGAATATGACAAAGCCTTTCGAGAATTAGAAAAATTAGAAGAAAAATATCCAGAATTAGTAACTCAAGATTCACCAACCCAATCTGTTGGTGGGGAGGCTTCAGAACTTTTTGAACCTGTTGAACACAAAGTTCGAATGATGAGTTTGGAGGATGTCTTTGATGATGAGGAACTTGAAGAATGGGCTAATAGAGTTAAAAAAACAACTCAAAATCTTCCAGAAACAATTTGTGAATTAAAAGTAGATGGACTTGCTTTAAATCTTTTATATGTAGATGGAAAATTAACCAAAGTTGCAACCAGAGGAGATGGTCGCGTTGGGGAAGATGTCACATATAACACTCAATTTATTTCATCTATTCCAAGAATTTTAAAAACAAATAGTTCTAAAATCCCGAATTTAATCGAGGTTAGAGGAGAAATTTATTTTGATTTAAATGACTTTGATCAATTAAATAATGAAGTTATGGATTCTGGCAGAACTCCATTTGCAAATCCAAGAAATGCTGCCGCTGGAACTATAAGACAAAGAGTAGATAAACGTGAAGAAGAATTAGCTTTAGCTAAAAATGAAAAAAAATCTGAACAAAGAATCGAAAAATTAAAACAAGAATTTGATCGTTCAATTTCTTCTCTATCCAGATTAAAATTAGTAGTTCATGGCATCGGGGCATTAGATGGTTTAGAGTTTAAAACTCAAAGTCAAGCTTATGAATTATTAGGAGATTTAGGTTTACCAGTTGCAGCAACTACTAAAGTCACAAAAGATTTAAATAGTGTTAAGAAATTTATTCAGGAATTTGGCGAAAAAAGAAGAAATTTAAGTCATGAAATTGATGGTGTAGTTGTTAAAGTAAATGATTTAGAAATTCAAAAAAAATTAGGTGCAACTTCCAGAACTCCTCGTTGGGCAGTTGCATATAAATATCCACCAGAAGTGGTGCGCACAAAATTACTTGACATTGAAGTAAATGTGGGAAGAACTGGTCGGGTTACTCCATTTGCTGTAATGCAACCTATAAAAGTTGCAGGATCAACCGTATCGATGGCAACACTTCATAATCAGCAAGAAATAGAAAGAAAAGGCGTTTTAATTGGAGACACAGTTTATTTAAGAAAAGCTGGAGATGTAATACCTGAAATTGTTGGTCCAGTAATTGAATTAAGAACAGGTGCAGAAAAGAAATTTTCTATGCCGGCAAAATGTCCTGAATGTGGCACTAAGTTAGCACCAGCTAAAGAAGCTGATGTGGATTTAAGATGCTCCAATGCAAGAACATGTCCTGCCCAACTTAGAGAAAGACTTTTTCATGTTGGTTCGCGAGGCGCATTAGATGTTGAAGGTTTAGGTGCAAAGTCTGCAGCAGCACTTTTAAATGACAAGATTTTGAAAGATGAAGGCGATTTGTTTGATTTAACTGCAAAAGATTTAGAAGTTAGCGAATATTTCACTAGAGCACCAGCAAAGAATGAAACTAAAAGAGTTTTAAATAAAAATGGTGAAGAATTACTTTCTCAATTACAAGCCGCTAAATCAAGACCACTTTGGAGAGTTTTGGTTGCTTTATCAATTAGACACGTTGGCCCAACTGCAGCTCAAGCCTTAAGCAGAGAATTTAAATCAATTGAAAATATTGCCAATGCAAAAATAGAAAAACTTTCAGAAGTATCGGGTGTTGGGGAAGTAATAGGAATTGCAGTTAAAGAATGGTTTAGCGAAGACTGGCATAAAGAAATAGTTGGCAAATGGGCAAGAGCAGGCGTCCGAATGAAGGACGATGAAGTCACAGGTCCTCAACCTTTAAAAGATTTAAATTTTGTTATCACAGGAAGTGTGCCAAATTATTCAAGAGATGGCGCCTCAAATGCTGTTTTAGAACGAGGTGGAAAAGTCTCAGGATCAGTCAGTAAAAATACTGCGATGCTCATTTTTGGACGAGCTGATGGAAGTAAATATTCCAAGGCAGTATCTCTTGGAATTCCTAGACTTGATGCAGAAAATTTTGAAGTTCTACTAAATAAAGGCTTTCAAGAAGCGCTGAAATTAGTCACTAAAGACTAAATAATAAGATAATAAACGTGTCAAAAATATCTAAAGAAGAAGTTGCTAATTTAGCAAAACTAGCCAGATTAGATTTAGCAGAATCCGAATTAGATGAATATGCTAAACAATTAGAAATTATCTTGGAATCTGTTGCAAAAGTTGGAGAAGTTGACACTAAAAATATTCAGCCCATGTCACATGCCACAGGAGCTGTAAATATTTTTCGACAAGATGAAACAAAACCATCCTTAAAACGTGAAGAAATTTTAAAATCTGCCCCAGCAAGTGAAGATGACAAATTTAAAGTGCCAAGAATATTGGATGAAGAATAATGTCAGATTTAACTAAATTAACAGCGTTAGAACTAAGTGAAAAACTCGATAAAAAAGAAATTAGTGCAGTTGAAGTAACTAAGGCTCATTTTTCACGAATTGAAGAGTTAGATAACAAAGTTAAAGCTTTTTTACACTTAGACAAAAAAGGCGCATTGGAGCAGGCTGAAGATGTTGATAAATCGAGAAAAGAAAATAAGAAATTAAGTAAGTTAGCTGGTGTTCCGCTAGCGTTAAAAGATGTTTTGACACAAAAAGATGTTCCAACTACATGTGGATCCAAAATATTAGAAAATTGGCTTCCACCATATGACTCAACAGTTGTAAAAAATCTAAAAAACTCTGGAGTAATTATTTTGGGTAAAACCAATATGGATGAATTTGCCATGGGTTCATCTACTGAAAACAGTGCTTATTTTCCAACTAGAAATCCATGGGATTTAAATAAAATTCCTGGTGGATCTTCAGGTGGTTCATCTGCTGCGGTGGCTGCATTTTTTGCACCCCTTTCAATTGGCACAGATACAGGAGGTTCGATTAGACAACCTGCATCTGTAACAGGAATTGTCGGAGCCAAACCAAGTTATGGAGCGGTGTCACGTTATGGATTAGTCGCATTTGCATCTTCATTAGATCAAGCAGGACCATTTGCAAGGACTGTTTTAGATTGCGCAATGTTACATGAAGTTATGGCAGGACATGATCCACTAGATTCCACAAGTATTAATGAGAAAAGTCCAGATGTAGTGCAAGCTGCAAAAACTTTAGATGTAAAAGGTTTAAAAATTGGTTACATCAAAGAATTAGGTGGTTCAGGATGGCAAAAAGGAGTAATAAATAGATTTAACGAATCTATTGAAACTTTAAAATCATTAGGTGCCAATGTCACAGAAATATCAATTCCTCATTCTGTTTATGCACTTGCAACTTATTATTTAATTGCCCCAAGTGAAGCTTCCAGCAATTTAGCCAGATTTGATGGCATGCGTTATGGCCTAAGAGTTGATGAGCAAAATTTAAGTGCTGAAGAAGTAATGAATAAAACTAGAGCTAAGGGATTTGGTAAAGAAGTAAAACGAAGAATAATGATTGGTACTTATGCTTTATCTTCTGGTTATTACGATGCTTACTATGCTCAAGCTCAAAAAGTTAGAGCATTAATTGCACAAGATTTAAAAAATGCCTTTAAAGAAGTTGATGTATTAATTTCTCCTACTTCTCCTACAACCGCGTGGGGATTAGGTGAGAGAGTAAATGATCCACTTGCAATGTATTTGGCAGATTTAGCCACACTTCCACCATCTCTTGCAGGAATTCCTGCCATGAGTATTCCAATTGGTTTAGCCGATGAAGACAAACTTCCAGTTGGTTTACAAATAATTGCTCCATTTATGCAAGATGATCGAATGTATAAAGTTGCAGCAACTCTAGAAGCAAGTTTGAAAGATAAATGGAATGGCTTATTAATAGATTCAATTCCTGATTTGAAGGTGGCCTCACATGGGTAATTTTGAAGAAGCAATCGCAAAATATGATCCAGTAATCGGATTAGAAACCCACGTTGAATTATCTACAAAATCAAAGATGTTTTGTTCTTGTTCTACTGAATTTGGTGCAGAGCCTAATACTCAAACCTGTCCAACTTGTTTGGGTCTTCCAGGATCTCTTCCGGTAGCAAATGAAACAGCAATTGAATCAACTATTCGAATTGGTTTAGCTCTTAATTGCAGTATTGCTGCATTTTCTAGATTTGCTAGAAAAAATTATTTTTATCCTGACATGCCAAAAGATTTTCAAACTAGTCAATACGATGAACCACTTTGTTCAAATGGGTATTTGGATGTAGTTGTTGATACTGATGATGGATCAAAAACATTCAGAGTTGAAATCGAAAGAGTTCATTTAGAAGAAGACACTGGAAAACTAACTCATGCAGGTGGATCAACTGGAAGAATTCATGGAGCTGATTATTCATTAGTTGATTACAATCGTGCAGGAATTCCACTAGTTGAAATTGTGACTAGACCAGTTGCTGGCACAAACGAATTTGCACCATTAGTAGCAAAAGCTTATGTAACTGAATTAAGAGATCTACTTCGTGGTTTAAAAGTTTCTGATGTTCGAATGGAAGAAGGATCCTTGCGTTGCGATGTAAATCTTTCTTTAACTCCAAAAGGGGCAAAACAATGGGGCACAAGAACTGAAACTAAAAACGTTAACTCACTTCGAAGTGTGGAAAGAGCAATTAGAAGTGAAATTGAAAGACAGGGAATTGAACTTGATAAAGGTAATAAAATAAAACAAGAAACAAGACATTTCCAAGAAGATACTGGAACTACTAGAAGTGGAAGAAGTAAAGAAGTAGCAGAAGAGTATAGATATTTTCCAGAACCTGATTTAGTTCCTATTGCTCCTGATAAAAATTGGATTGAAAAATTAAAATCTGAACTTCCTGAACAACCTTCCATTAGAAGAGTAAGACTTGCCAAAGAATGGGGTTTTACAGATTTAGAAATGAGAGATGTTACAACTTTAGGTGCAGTTGATTTAATTTCAGAAACGATTTCAAAAGGAACTAAACCTGCAGCTGCAAGAAAATGGTGGGCAGGAGAATTAGCGAGAAGAGCAAGTGAATCAGGTGTTGAATTAACAACTTTAAAAATTAGTCCAGAAGATGTAGCAAGAATTGATCAATTAGTAAACGAAGGAAAATTAACTGACAAACTAGCCCGTCAAGTAATTGATGGAATATTGCTTGGTGAAGGAAATCCTGACCAAGTTATGGAAAATAGAAAATTAGTCGTAGTAGCAGATGACTCTGCATTACTGCCAGCTATAAATGAAGCAATAGCAGCAAATCCAGATGCCGCTGCAAAAATTAAAGAAGGAAAAGTTCAAGTTGTTGGGGTAATCGTTGGAGCCGTTATGAAAACAACTGGTGGAAGCGCTGATGCTGCCAAAGTAAGAGAATTAATCTTGAAAACATTAGGTAGTTAGATCAAAAAGAATTGATATAGATACAGTATTTATATGGCTACTAAACCAGGTGATTTAAAACCAAGAAGTAAAGATGTAACTGAAGGTATTGAAAGAGCCCCTGCTCGCGCAATGTTAAGAGCGGTTGGAATGAAAGATGAAGATTTTAAAAAACCTCAAATTGGTATTGCCTCTTCTTGGAATGAAATTACTCCCTGCAACATGTCACTTAGGCGTTTAGCTGAAAAAGCAAAAGCAGGTGTTTTTGCAGCAGGTGGATTTCCAATGGAATTTTCCACAATTTCTGTTTCTGATGGAATTTCTATGGGTCATGAAGGAATGCGTGCCTCTTTAGTAAGTAGAGAAATAATTACAGATTCTGTTGAATGTGTTATGCATGCTGAAAGATTAGACGGCAGTGTTACTTTGGCAGGTTGCGATAAATCACTGCCTGGAATGTTGATGGCTGCAGCCAGATTAGATTTAGCAAACGTATTTATTTATAACGGTTCTATCATGCCTGGAAATTTAAATGGAAAAGATTTAACTATCCAAGATGTATTTGAAGGTGTAGGAGCTTGTGCACTTGGAAAAATAACTGAAAAAGAATTAGGTGAAATAGAAAGAGCAGCTTGCCCTGGAGAAGGTGCATGTGGCGGAATGTTTACCGCAAACACAATGAGTTCTGCCGCAGAAGCTTTAGGTATGGCACTTCCTGGAAGTGCCAGTGCTCCAGCAATTGATTCAAGAAGAGATGCAGATGCATTTGCCGCAGGTGAAGCCGTTGTTAATTTGATTAGAAAAGGAATAACCGCTCGAGACATCATGACCAAAAAAGCATTTGAAAATGCGATAACCGTTTTGATGGCACTTGGTGGATCAACAAATGCAGTTTTACATTTACTAGCTATAGCTCATGAAGCAAAAGTTGATTTAACAATTGATGATTTCAATCGAATTGGCGATAAAACTCCTCACTTAGCAGATGTTAAACCATTTGGACGATATGTAATGAATGATTTAGACAAAATTGGTGGAGTACCAGTGGTAATGAAAGCATTACTTGATGCAGGTTTGTTACACGGTGATGCTTTAACTGTTACTGGAAAAACTTTGGCAGAAAATTTGAAAGAAATAAATCCTCCAGATCCAGATGGAAAAATAATTTATGCAGTAAATAATCCAATTCACAAAACTGGTGGTTTAGTAATTCTTAAAGGATCTTTAGCTCCCGAAGGTTCTGTTATCAAAGCAGCTTCAGTTGAATCTCCAATATTTGAAGGAACTGCAAAAGTTTTCGATGATGAAAAATTTGCTATGGAAGCACTAACTCAAGGAAAAATTGTTAAAGGTGACGTTGTTGTCATTAGATATGAGGGACCAAAAGGTGGTCCTGGTATGCGTGAAATGTTAGCTGTAACTGCAGCTATAAAAGGTGCAGGTCTTGGTAAAGATGTAATGCTCGTAACTGATGGAAGATTTAGTGGAGCAACTGCAGGATTTTGTATAGGACATGTTGCACCAGAAGCTACAGATGGTGGACCAATTGCATTGGTTGAAACTGGTGACAAAATCAAATTAGATTTAACAAATAGAAGATTAGATTTATTAGTTGATGAAGAAACTTTGGCAAAAAGAAAAACTAATTGGAAACCAGCAGAACCTAGATATACAACTGGAGTTTTGGGTAAGTATGCGCGCTTAGTGGGAACTTCAGCTAAAGGTGCTGTTTGTAATTAACCAACAAGTTCGTGATTTTGTTTTGTTTCGCGATCATGCACACAAGGCATTCCAACGTGTGTGGCATAACAATTATCACAAAGTAAAACTAGTTGATGACAATTTGGATTTTGACAATTTCTAAATGATTTTGTTTTAGCACTACATCTTGCACAAGATCCAATCAATTTTGTGTGATCACTAAAATCAATGGTTAATCGATCATCGAAGGTGTATAAAGATCCTTCCCATAAACCATCATCACCAAATTTATTTCCGTAACGAACAATTCCACCTTTTATTTGATAAACCTCACTAAATCCTCTATTTTTCATCAACACTGATAAAATTTCGCAACGTATTCCACCGGTGCAATAAGTAACTATGGCTTTATTTTTTAAGTGGTCATATTTACCACTTTCTAGTTCATTTATGAAATCTCGAGTGGTTGAAGTTTGAGGGACCACGGCATCTTTAAATTTTCCAACTTTAGCTTCGAAAGTATTTCTGCCATCAAAGAAAACAACTTCATCTTTTCTCTCTTCAACCAATTTATGAACCTGTTCAGGTTTTAAGTGAGTACCGCCACCAATAATTCCGTTATCGCCAACTTTAATTTCATCTGTATTTCCAAATGGAACTAATTCTTCTTTGACTTTTACCTTTAATTTTGGAAAATCTTTGCCTGTTCCTTCTGACCATTTGAAATCTATTTTTTTAAAACCTGGATAAAGTCTGGTTTGTTTAATGTATTTTTTTAAATCTTCCATTTTTCCACCAAGGGTTCCATTTATTCCATGAGGAGAAATTAAAATTCTGCCCTTTATGTTTAAGGATTGGCATAAAGTTTTTTGCCACAGCATTAAAGCTTGTGGGTCATTTACAGGTGTGAATGCGTAATAGAGAATGACTTTATCTAGATCCATAATGTTTCTAAGTTTAATTCTTTGTTAATTCTTAAGTTCGACTAGTTCAAAGGGGACAGGACTAGACCAATCATCAATAGGCTGATAAAGTTTTTTCAATGAGAAATGCACTCGTGGTAGTTAGCGAGCGCGTCGGCTAGCAAGAATTAGCCCACGCGCCACCCTCCGTTTGCCTAAAAAAGGCCGGGGGGTTTTTTAGTGGGCTAAAGGCTACTGAAACAATTGAAGGATTCCTTAAAAAGAATTCTTCCCCGATTTAAAGGAAACATAATTCATGACCGAGATCACCGGTGCGCAAAGTTTAGTTCAATCTTTGGAATTTGCAGGTGTAGATACAGTCTTTGGAATTCCTGGCGGAGCAATTCTTCCTGCATACGATCCATTGATGGATTCAAAAAAATTACGCCACATTTTAGTTAGACATGAACAAGGTGCTGGTCATGCTGCTGAAGGTTATGCACTTGCAACTGGTCGCGTTGGAGTTTGTATGGCAACAAGTGGACCAGGAGCAACCAATCTGGTAACACCAATAGCTGATGCACACATGGATTCTGTTCCTATGGTTGCAATCACTGGACAAGTTCCATCAAATGCAATTGGTACTGATGCATTTCAAGAAGCAGATATTAGAGGAATTACTTTTCCAATTACAAAACATAATTATTTAGTTACCAAAGCAGATGACATTCCAAGAGCAATTGCAGAAGCATTTCACATTGCTTCAACTGGAAGACCAGGACCTGTTTTAGTTGATATTTCTAAAGATGCCCTAAATGCAAAAACTCAATTTAATTGGCCACCAGTTATGAATTTACCTGGTTATCATCCAACTGCTAAACCAAATGCTAAAAGAGTCAAGGAAGCTGCCGAAAGAATTGTTAATGCTAAAAAGCCAGTTCTTTACATTGGTGGAGGTGTTATTAAATCTGAGGCAAATAAAGAACTTTTCCAATTAGCAGAGCTAACTCAAATTCCTGTTGTCACAACATTGATGGCTAGAGGAGCATTTCCAGATTCTCATCCACAACATTTAGGAATGCCTGGAATGCATGGCACAGTTGCTGCAGTTGGATCTTTACAACAAAGTGATTTATTAATTGCTATTGGAACAAGATTTGATGATCGAGTCACTGGTCAACTTTCATCATTTGCTCCAGAAGCAGATGTAATTCATATTGATATAGATCCTGCAGAAATTGGTAAAAATAGATTTGCTCACGTGCCAATTGTGGGTGATGCCAAAGAAACCATGATTGAACTTATTGCTGCTTTGAAAGATGAACATAAAGCAGGAAGAGTTGGGAATTATGAGGCATGGTGGGCCAATTTAAATAGATTAAGAAATGAATATCCACTTGGATATGACGAACCACATGATGGTTCTCTTTCCCCTCAATATGTAATTCAAAGAATTGGTGAAATCACAGGACCTGATGCTTTATATGCAGCAGGTGTTGGTCAACATCAAATGTGGGCAGCTCAATTTATTAAATATGAAAATCCAGGAACTTGGCTTAACTCAGGTGGTTTAGGAACTATGGGTTATGCAATTCCTGCTGCAATGGGTGCAAAAGTTGGAGCACCTGATAAAGATGTTTGGGCAATTGATGGTGATGGTTGTTTCCAAATGACTAATCAAGAATTAGCCACTTGCACAATTAATAACATTCCAATCAAGGTTGGATTGATTAATAACAATGCACTGGGCATGGTTAGACAATGGCAATCTTTGTTTTATAACAATAGATATTCCAATACAGATCTTCATACCAACAGAATTCCAGATTTTGTGAAACTTGCTGATGCGTATGGTTGTCATGGATTGCGTTGCGAAAACAAAGATGAAGTTGATGTAGTTATCGAAAAAGCACTTGGACTAAATGATGCCCCAGTAGTAATTGATTTCGTAGTTCATAAAGATGCCATGGTTTGGCCAATGGTTGCAGCTGGCATGAGTAATTCTGAAATCAAATTTGCTCGCGATATGGCACCAAAATGGATGCGAAGTGATGACGAATGAGTAGACACACATTAAGTGTTTTAGTTGAAGATCAACCGGGAGTTTTAGCAAGAACTGCAAGTTTATTTGCAAGACGCGGATTCAACATTGAATCATTAGCAGTAGGACCTACTGAAACAAGCGGAGTTTCCCGCATGACCATTGTGGTAAATGTTGCAGAATCTCCACTTGAACAAGTGACTAAACAATTAAATAAATTAGTCAATGTTTTAAAAATAGTGGAACTTGATAACACAGCAGCTGTACAAAGAGAATTACTACTTGTAAAAGTTAAAGCAGATGCTCAAAATCGTTCAAGTATTTTAGAAACAGTTTCTCTTTTTAGAGCAAAAGTCGTTGATGTCTCCAGTGATGCAATAACAATTGAAGCAACTGGAAATCACGACAAAATCCAGGCTCTTTTAAAAGTATTAGAAGACTATGGAATCAAGGAACTAGTTCAATCAGGCATGGTGGCAATTGGACGCGGAGCAAAATCTGCCTCTGAGCGCACATTACGCTAGACAATAACCAACCAAAAAGAAAAGGAAAGTAAACGCAAATGGCCGAAATGTTTTATGACAAAGATGCAGATTTAGAAATTATTAAATCAAAGAAAGTTGCAGTAATTGGTTATGGTTCTCAAGGTCATGCGCACGCACTTAATCTTCGTGATTCAGGTGTTGATGTTCGCGTTGGTTTAAAAGAAGGATCTCCAAGTAGAGCAAAAGCAGAAAAAGAAGGTTTAAGAGTTGTCACACCAGCACAAGCTGCTCAAGAAGCAGATGTGATTATGGTTTTAGCACCAGATCATGTGCAAAGACATATTTATAAAGAATCAATTGAACCAAACTTAACAAGTAACAAAGCTTTATTTTTCTCACACGGATTTAATATCCGTTTTGGTTACATCAAACCTCCAAAAGATGTTGATGTATGTATGGTTGCTCCAAAAGGTCCAGGTCATTTAGTTCGTAGAGAATATACAAATGGTCGTGGAGTTCCAGTGATTGTTGCAGTTGAACAAAATAATTCAGGTAAAGCTTGGGAACTTGCACTTTCTTACGCAAAGGCAATTGGAGGTTTAAGAGCAGGTGGAATTAAAACAACTTTCACTGAAGAAACAGAAACTGATTTATTTGGTGAACAAGCTGTTTTGTGCGGTGGAACTACTGCTTTAGTTCAAGCAGGTTTTGAAACTTTAGTAGAAGCAGGTTATCAACCAGAGGTTGCTTACTTTGAATGTTTACACGAATTAAAACTAATAGTAGATCTAATGTATGAAGGCGGAATTGCCAAAATGCGTTGGTCAGTATCTGATACTGCAGAATATGGTGATTATGTCTCAGGTCCAAAAGTAATCAATAAGAAAACAAAGAAAAGAATGAAGAAAATCTTGAAGAAAATTCAAGATGGATCATTTGCTCAAGATTTCATTGATGATCAAGACAATGGAGCAAAGAAATTCAAGAAATTTAGAGATAGAGGCGAGAAAGCTCAAATTGAAGAAGTAGGTAAGAAATTAAGAGATCTCATGGCTTGGGTTGATAAATCCCAGGATGATTTTGCAGGTAAAGTTTCTCGTTAATTTCAAATAGCGTAATTGGCCCATTTAATAAATAATTATTAAATGGGCCAACATATTTCTAGACATCCTAAATTAGAAAAAATCTGTGTTGCTTGTGGTCGAAAAATGACATGGCGTAAATCGTGGGCTAAGAACTGGGATGAAGTTAAGTATTGTTCTAATGCTTGTAAAAAGAAAAAATCTAACAAAGTAGGCTAGATATATGTCAAAGCCAATTGTAGTTATAGCTGAAGAATTATCTCCAGCAACAATTAGTGCATTAGGTAGTGAATTTGAAATAAAAAATTGCGATGGCACAAATCGAGAAGAATTATTTAAAAATTTAGAAAATGCGGATGCAATTTTAATTCGCTCAGCCACAAAATTAGATGCAGAAGCACTAGGTTATGCAAAAAATTTAAAAGTAATTGCAAGAGCAGGGGTTGGTTTAGATAACGTTGATGTCAAAGTTGCTTCAGAAAATGGAGTAATGGTAGTAAATGCTCCAACATCGAATATTACTTCAGCAGCCGAATTAGCAATTGCTTTAATATTAGCCACTGCTAGAAATGTAGTGCCTGCAAATATAACTTTAAAAAATGGTGAATGGAAAAGAAGTAAATTTACAGGTGTTGAATTACTTGATAAGACCATTGGAATAGTTGGGTTTGGAAGAATTGGGGTATTAGTTGCCCAAAGATTATTAGGTTTTGGGGTAAACCTAATTGCCTATGATCCATATGTTCAACCTGCTAAGGCTGCTCAGCATAATGTCAAAATGGTTTCACTTGATGAATTATTGGAACAAAGTGACTTCATCACAATTCATTTACCAAAAAATCCAGAAACGATTGGATTAATTGGTGAAGAAGCATTAAAAAAAGTTAAACCAAGTGTAAGAATAATTAATGCTTCTCGCGGTGGAATATTAGATGAAAATGCTCTTTATCATGCAATAAAAGAAAAAAGAGTTGCTGGTGCTGGGCTAGATGTTTTTTCAAAAGAGCCATGCACAGATTCACCACTTTTTGAATTAGAAGAAGTTGTTAGTACTCCTCACTTAGGAGCATCTACAGATGAAGCTCAAGAAAAAGCAGGAATTGCTGTAGCAAAATCGGTTCGCTTGGCATTAAGTGGAGAACTAGTGCCAGATGCAGTTAATGTGAAAGGTGGAGCAATTGCTAAACCAGTCAGACCACTTTTACCTTTAGTAGAAAATATTGGAAGAATTGCTGCTTGTTTGGTAACAAGTTCAGTTACCAGAGTTCATGTTGAAGTTAGAGGAGAAGTTGTAGAAAATGATGTCAAAATTTTACAAACTTCAGCTCTTAAAGGTGTTTTAACGCAATTAGTTGATGTAGCAGTTACTTATGTAAATGCTCCAAACATTGCACAAGATCGAGGTATTGAATCATCAATTTTTACCGATAAAGAATCACCAAATTATCGAGTACAAGCAAAAGTTGAAGTCACAACTAATGCAGCAGAACACGTTTCTGTAATAGGAACTATTTCTGGTACTCAATCAACAGTCAAACTAGTTGGCATTGATAAATATGAATTAGATGTGGCAATAAGTGATCACATGGCATTTTTGAAATATTCAGACAGACCAGGCATGCTGGGTTTAATTGGTGGAATCTTAGGTAAGCACAATATAAATATTGCTAATTTGCAACTATCTCGTGAAGCAAAAGGTGGAACGGCTTTAGTTGCTTTAACTCTTGATTCTGAAATTCCGCAAGAGGTTTTAAATGAAGTGGCAAAAGCTATGGATGCAAAATTTGCCCGTGTGGTTAATTTTAATTAACGACTTGCTCTATTGACGGCACTAATAATGGCTTTCAAAGATGAAGTGACAATACTTGGATCAATTCCAACGCCAAATAATGTTCTAGAATTGATGGAACATTCTAGATAAGCAGCAGCTTGTGCATCTCCACCGGAAGATAAAGCATGTTCGTGGTAATCAAGCACTCGAAGACTAATTCCATGAGTTTCTAATGCGTTACAAAAAGCAGCAATTGGTCCATTGCCAACACCTTTAATAACAACTTCTTTCCCATTATCTTTAATCGTTGCTGTTAAAGAAGTGTCACCATCAACTGCAGAATCTTGGGCAACTGAAACTAGTGAGAATCTGCCCCAAGGTTTTGCAGGATTAGGAAGATATTCATCCTTAAAAACTTCCCACATTTCACTTGGAGTAACTTCGCCGCCTTCAGTGTCTGTTACTTTTTGAATAACTTGTGAAAATTCAATTTGTAATTTTCTTGGCAAATCAAGTTGGTGTTCTGTCTTCATAATGTAGGCAACTCCGCCTTTTCCAGATTGCGAGTTGACTCTAATTACAGCTTCATAAGTTCTTCCGACATCTTTAGGATCTATTGGCAGATATGGAACTTGCCATTTAAAATTATCAACTTCTTTTCCATTTTGATCAGCATCTTTTTGTAAAGCCTTTAAGCCTTTATTTATTGCATCTTGATGTGAACCTGAAAATGCTGTGAACACTAAATCACCACCGTATGGATGTCTTTCATTGACAGGTAATTGATTGCAATATTCAACAGTTCGTTTGATTTCATCGATATCACTAAAATCAATTTGAGGATCAATTCCTTGACTAAATAAATTTAAACCAAGGGTTACTAAACAAACATTTCCAGTTCTTTCCCCGTTGCCAAATAAACATCCTTCAATTCGATCAGCTCCAGCTAAATAACCTAACTCTGCTGCAGCAACTGCAGTACCGCGATCGTTATGAGGATGAAGTGAAAGAATTACTGAATCTCTATTGTTAAGATTTCGATTCATCCATTCAATTGAATCTGCGTAAACATTTGGCGAAGCCATTTCAACAGTTGCAGGAAGATTAATAATTGTGGGGCGATCTTTTGTTGGTTGCCATACGTCATTTACTGCATTGCAAACTTCTGCTGCATATTCCAATTCAGTTCCAGTAAATGACTCAGGAGAATATTCAAAAAATATTTCAGTTTCTCCCATTTGCTCTGCATATTTAGCAACTAAACGAGCACCATTTACTGCAATATCTTTTATGCCATCTTTATCTAGATCAAATACAACTCTTCTTTGTAAAGTGGAAGTTGAGTTATAAACATGCACAATTGCTTGTTTGGCACCCTCTAAAGATTCATAGGTTCGCTCAATTAAGTGTTCACGTGCTTGAGTTAATACTTGAATAACCACATCATCTGGAATCAGATCTTCTTTTATTAATTGTCTAACGAAATCAAAATCCGTTTGACTAGCTGCTGGAAAACCAACCTCTATTTCTTTATAACCCATTTTTACGAGTAATTCGAACATTTTCTTTTTTCGAGATGGTGTCATCGGATCAATAAGTGCTTGATTTCCATCTCTTAAATCGACAGCACACCATCGAGGAGCTTTAGTGATTTTTTTATTTGGCCAAGTTCTATCTTTTAAATCTATTGCTGAAAAACTTTCATAACGATGAAATTTCATCGGTGAAGGTTTTTGATTATTATTTTTCATTTTTACTTCTTACCTCTTTAGTGGCTAGTCGGAAAAAATCTTTTGCGACCAGCAAATGACTAACTCCCGCAGCGAGGAGGCCAGTCGTTAGGCCTCGCTGCGGCTATGAAGTAGTAAGCAACGAATCATTATTAGTAAAGGGTAGCAGGAGATAAAAAAGTAGTGCAGCCCTACGCTTGTATTTATTATGTCTTCCTTTCGAATTGCGTTAATTCCAGGTGATGGAATTGGATCCGAAGTGGTTAATGAAGCATGCAAAGTTTTAGATGCAACTGGTGTAAAACTTGAAAAACAAACTTACGATCTAGGTGCTGCTCGTTATTTAAAGACTGGTGAAACTTTACCGGATTCAGTAATTGATGAATTAAGAAAATTTGATGCAATCTTGTTAGGTGCAGTTGGTGATCCAAAAGTGGCTCCAGGAATTTTAGAACGTGGACTTTTATTAAAACTAAGATTTGTCCTTGATCACTACGTCAATTTAAGACCTGTAAAACTTTTTCCAGGAGTTACTACTCCTTTAGCAGGTAAAACTACAAAAGATATTGACATGGTTGTTGTAAGAGAAGGCACCGAAGGAGCTTATGTTGGCTCTGGAGGAGTTTTAAGAAAAAACACTAAAGACGAAGTAGCAACCGAAGAATCTTTAAATACTGCCAAAGGTGCAGAAAGAGTAATCAGAGATGCATTCAATCGTGCACAAAAAAGAAGAAAACATTTAACTTTAGTTCATAAAGCAAACGTATTAGTTTTTGCAGGAGATCTTTGGAAAAGAACATTTGAAAAAGTTTCGAAAGAATTTCCTGATGTTAAAACTGAATATCAACACGTAGATGCAGCATCAATGTTTTTTGTCACAAATCCTGAAAAATTTGATGTTGTAGTAACAGATAATTTATTTGGCGATATTTTGACTGATATTGGTGCAGCAATTGCTGGTGGCATTGGACTTGCTGCAAGTGGAAATATAAATCCTGAAAAAACTTCTCCTTCTATGTTTGAACCAGTTCATGGTTCAGCACCGGATATTGCTGGAAAAGCAATTGCAGATCCAACAGCTGCAATCATGAGTGCATCGATGATGCTTTCTCATCTAGGTCAAGATTTATTAGCAAAGAAAATAGAAGACGCTGTTTCAAAAGACTTGGCAAGTAGAGGGCAAACTAAGCGAAGCACTTTTGAAATAGGAGATGCCATCGCTAAATTGGTTAATTCATGACAAATTTTAGCGTTACAAAAAATAATTCAAGTAAGTCTGAAGATCAAAGAAAAGAAATCTTAGAAAATCCTGGATTTGGTAAATATTTCACCGATCACATGGTGTTAATTGATTGGGAACAAGATAAAGGATTCACAAATCCCCGAGTTGTGCCTTATGCAAAATTAGAAGTTGATCCGGCAAATATGACACTTCATTATGGGCAAGCAATATTTGAAGGTTTAAAAGCATATCGACATAAAGATGGCACCATAAAAACTTTTAGACCGTTTGAAAATGCGAAACGATTTGCTAGAAGTGCTAAAAGAATGGCTATGCCTGAAATGCCTGAAGAATTGTTTGTGCAAGCAATTAAAGAATTAATTTCAGTTGATAAAAATTGGGTTCCAGAAGATAGAGAAAAATCTTTATATTTAAGACCATTTATGTTTGCCACAGAAGTTGGTTTGGGTGTTAGACCTGCAAACAAATATTTATTTATGTTAATTGCTTCTCCTGCAGGAGCTTATTTTCCAAAAGGATTAAAACCAGTTTCTGTGTGGTTAAGTACCGAATATGTAAGAGCAGCCCCTGGTGGAACAGGGGAAGCAAAATTTGCTGGTAACTATGCAGCGTCATTAATTGCTCAAGCTAAAGCTGCTCAAGAAGGTTGCGATCAAGTTGTGTGGCTAGATGCAATTGAAAGACGCTGGATTGAAGAAATGGGTGGCATGAATTTGTATTTTGTTTATGGAAAACAAAATAAAATTATCACTCCAGAATTAACAGGATCATTACTTGCAGGAATTACCAGAGATTCAATTTTAACTTTGGCAAAAGATTTAAATTTAACTTCAAGTGAAGCAAGAATAAGTGTTGAAGATTGGAAAAAAGGTTGCGAATCTGGAGAAATAACTGAAGTCTTTGCTTGCGGTACCGCTGCTGTTATTACCCCAATTGGAACTGTTAAATCTAAAGATGGCATTTTCCAAGTTGGCTCAGGAGAAACTGGTCCTTTAACTTCCAAACTTCGCGATGCTCTATTAGATATTCAAACTGGTGTAGCAAAAGATGAACACCAATGGACCTTAAACGTAGGTTAAGACCCCCAGATTTAATCTTAAGTTAGAGGATGAGGCAAACTTAGAACCAATGACATACCAGATCATTATTAGATAAGCGCACAAGTTGTGCGGGCCAGATGCCCCACGAATGTGTGCCAGCCCTTCGCGCAAAACTGCGAGGGGTTTTTTGTTTGGCAGAAAGGATTTATTTATGAGTAAAGATAATTCACTTAATCCTGCTGCATTTCATATTTATGACACAACTTTAAGAGATGGTGCTCAACAAGAGGGATTAAATCTTTCTGTGCAAGACAAACTAAATATTGCAAAACATTTAGATTCTTTAGGTGTCGGTTTTATTGAAGGTGGTTGGCCTGGAGCAAATCCTAAAGACACAGAATTTTTTGCTAAAGCTCAAACTGAATTAAAACTAAAAAATGCCACGTTAGCAGCTTTTGGTAGCACGAGAAGACCTAATGTCAAAGCTCAAGATGATCAATTAGTAAGAGCATTACTTGATTCAAATGCCAAAGTCATTACCTTAGTTGCAAAATCTTTTGATCGACACGTTGAACTTGCTTTGAAAACAACATTGGATGAAAACTTAAATATGATTCAAGACACCATTTCATATTTAGTTTCAGAAGGTAGAACTGTTTTTCTTGACGCAGAACATTTTTTTGATGGATACCATAGCAACAAAAATTACGCATTGGAAGTTGTTAAAACTGCAATGCAAGCAGGTGCAGAACTTGTCGCTTTGTGTGACACAAACGGTGGAATGCTACCTGATCAATTAGGTCAAGTCGTACATGATGTTTTAAATGCAACAAATGCTCGTATTGGAATTCATTGCCACGATGACACCAATTGTGCTGTGGCAAATACTTTGTCAGCAGTTGATGCTGGAGCAACACATGTTCAAGGAACTGCAAATGGTTATGGAGAAAGAAGTGGAAATGCAAATTTATTTAGTGTCGTTGCAAATTTGCAATTAAAAAAAGGAAAAGTTGTTGTTCCTAGTGATGCTATTAAAGAAATGACTAGAATTGCTCACGCGGTAAGTGAAATTACAAATATCAATCCTAATCAACATCAACCATATGTTGGTTTTTCAGCATTTGCTCATAAAGCAGGACTACATGCAAGTGCTGTGAAAATTGATCCAATGCTTTATCAACATATTGATCCAAATTTAGTTGGAAATGACATGAGAACTTTAGTTTCTGATATGGCAGGCAGAGCTTCTATTGAATTAAAAGGAAAAGAAATAGGAATTGATTTATCTGGTAACAAGGAAGTTTTAACCAACGTGGTCGAAAAAGTTAAAGACATGGAATCACGTGGCTACACATTTGAAGCAGCAGATGCATCATTTGAATTACTTTTAAGAGATGAATTAGGAGAAAACACCTCCAAATACTTCACCGTTGAATCTTGGAAAGTAACAGTTGAACAAGCTCAAGATGGAAAAGTAGCTACTGATGCAACTGTAAAAGTTGTGGCAAATGGGCAAAGAATTTTACAAACTTCCGAAGGTAATGGTCCAGTTAACGCTTTAGATAAAGCATTAAGAGCGGCTTTGGAAAAAATCTATCCAGAAATTGGAAATTTAGAATTAATCGATTATAAAGTTCGTATCCTTGAAGGAGTTAAAGGAACAGGGGCAGTAACCAGAGTGCTCATTGAAACCAGTGATGGAAATAATCAATGGGACACAGTTGGCGTGCATGAAAATGTTATTGCTGCTTCATGGAATGCAATTTCTGATGCAGTCACTTATGGATTATTAAAGTCTCATGTCAAATAACATTCGCGTTAGATTTTGTCCTTCTCCAACTGGAGATCCACATGTGGGAATGATTCGAACTGCTTTATTTAATTGGGCATTTGCAAGACACAACAAAGGAACTTTTGTTTTTCGAATTGAAGACACCGATGCTGCAAGAGATAGTGAAGAGTCCTATAACGCACTTATAGATTCTTTGAATTGGCTTGGACTTAATTGGGATGAAGGACCAGTGATTGGTGGTGCTTTTGGACCGTATCGACAAAGTGAAAGATTAGAAATTTATGCAGATATTGCTAAAAAATTATTAGAAAATAAATTTGCTTATCATTGTTATTGTTCCCAAGAAGAAGTTGAAGAAAGAAGAAAAGCCCAAAAAGAAAAAGGTCAAACTCCAGGCTATGACGGGCATTGTAGAAATTTAACTGGTGAACAAGTTATTAATTTTGAAAATAAAGGCAGATCTCCAGTTTTAAGATTTAGAATGCCGGATAAAACTATTATCTGGAATGACTTAGTTAGAGGCGAATTAAGTTTTGATCCAGAACATATTCCAGATTATGTTTTAGTAAGAGCAAATGGTGATCCGCTTTACACTTTGGTAAATCCTTCAGATGATGCTTTGATGCAAATAACGCATGTCTTAAGAGGAGAAGATTTGTTATCTTCAACTCCAAGACAAATTGCTCTTTATGAAGCTTTTAAACAAATTGGAGTTGGCACAGGAATTACTCCAGTTTTTGGACATTTACCTTATGTAATGGGTGAAGGCAATAAAAAACTTTCAAAAAGAGATCCTGAATCAAGTCTTTTAATGTATCGAAAAGAAGGATTTTTACCCGAAGGATTACTCAACTATTTAGCTCTTCTTGGTTGGTCATTTGGTGATGACATTGAATTTTTCTCGATGCAAGAAATGGCAGACAATTTTGATATAAAAAGAGTTAGTGCAAATCCTGCAAGATTTGATATTAAGAAGTGCACTGCAATTAATGCGGACTGGATTAGAAAATTAAGCACAGAAGAATTGGCTCAAAGAATTACCAATCAACTAATTTCAGAAAAATTCTTTATGGATTCTCCAACAAATTCTCAAATTGACATGATTTTAAAAGCCACGCCACTAGTACAGGAAAGATTAGAAAAACTATCCCAAGCCCAAGGCATGCTTAGCTTTTTACTAGTAGAAGAAAAAGACTTTAAAGTAAATCATGAAGATGCACAAAGTTCACTAACTCATGAAAACTTACCAGTTTTAGAAGAAGCCATAAAAATAATCGAAGCAATTGATGAATTTAAAACTGAAAAATTACATGATGAATTTAACAAAGTAATTGTGCAACAAATGGGCCTAAAACCACGAGTTGCATTTACTGCAATTCGAGTTGCTGTAACTGGCAGAAAAGTATCCCCACCGTTATTTGAATCAATGGAGCTTTTAGGTAAAGAAAAAGTTCTTTCAAGAATTCGACAGCAGATTAAAAAATAATTTAAATGCCAGTGGGGTATGGGGTAATTGGCAGCCCAGCGGTTTCTGGATCCGCTTGTCTAGGTTCGAGTCCTAGTACCCCAGCAAAAAGTAAACGCCACCTCTTACTTGTATACAAGTATGTAGTAATTTTTGATTAACAATTAAAGAGGAACTAAATGGTTAAGCGCAGATTTCCTAGACCTAAAGAGGTAATTTCTTTAATAGGATTTCGATGGCCAAACTTAAATAGAAAACAAGTAAGACTTTCAAAAGCTACAAATTTATGGGATTTAAGAGAGCAAGCTTCTAAAAGAACTCCTAGATCAGTATTTGATTACACCGATGGTGCTTCTGGTTCAGAAGCAAGTCTAAATAGAGCAAGAGAAGTATTTTCTAAAGTTGAATTTTCTCCCCGAGTTTTAAGGGATGTCACAAACGTTGATACTTCCGTTGACATTTTAGGTCAAAAAAATTCACTTCCTTTTGCTTTTGCTGCAACTGGTTTCACCAGAATGATGGGTTATGAAGGTGAACCTGCAGTTGCAAGAGTTGCTAAAAAATATGGAATTTTGTACGGTTTATCAACTTTAGGAACAACATCTCCTGAAGATTTAGCTAAAGAAGTGCCAGATGTTAGACGTTGGTATCAGTTATATGTAAGACGTGAAAGAGAACCTAATGAAAAGTTAGTTGCACGGGTAATGAATTCAGGTTTCGAAGCAATTGTATTAACAGTTGACACAGTAGTTGGTGGAGTTAGATATCGAGATGTTAAAAATGGTTTAACCATTCCTCCAAAACTTACTTTAAAAACCTTGCTCGATATGGCTAAATATCCAAAATGGTGGGGAAACTTATTAACCACTGAACCTTTAGTTTTTGCTTCACTTGATATGAACGATAGTGGTGGAACTGTTGCTGATTTATTATCCAAAATTTTTGATCCCTCAATTACTTTAGAAGACATTAAATGGCTAAAAACTATTTGGAATGGAAAATTATTAATTAAAGGTGTGCAATCAGTTGAAGATGCAGTGATGTTAAAAAATGCAGGAGTTGATGGAATTATTCTTTCCACACATGGCGGAAGACAAATGGATAAAGCACCTGTGCCATTAGAGCTACTTCCTGAAGTTAGAAAAGCAGTTGGAAAAGATATGACTGTTTTAATTGATGGTGGAGTTATGTCTGGCACAGATATTTTGGCCGCAATTGGATTGGGTGCAAATGCAGTTTTAGTTGGAAGAGCTTATCTTTATGGACTTATGGCTGGGGGAGAATTGGGCGTAGAAAGAGTTGTCCAATTGCTTAAGTCAGAAATTGAAATGTCGATGAGACTCTTAGGAATCACAAAGTTAGAAGAACTTACACCAGATCGTGTGAGAATTCGTAACTAAAATTTTCCATATTTCTTTTCGCTGTTAAGATTTTTTTAAGGCAATGAAAATCTTTGGCCCCGTAGTGCAGCGGCCTAGCACGCTGCCCTCTCAAGGCGGTAACGCGGGTTCAAATCCCGTCGGGGCTACCAAAGGGCCAAAAAAGATTTCATTTACTAATTAAAGGAGTAAATAAATTGGGAAAGACACTTGCAGAAAAAGTTTGGGATGCACATATTGTGCACCAAGCAAGTGGTGAACCTGATTTATTATTTATAGATTTACATTTAGTTCATGAAGTAACTTCGCCTCAAGCATTTGATGGTTTAAGAGCATCAGGCAGAAAAGTAAGACGTCCAGATTTAACACTTCTTACAGAAGATCACAACGTTCCAACTATTGATATTGATAAACCAATTGCAGATTTAGTTTCTAGAGCACAAGTTGATGCATTAAGAAATAATGCTAAAGAATTTGGATTAAGAATTTTTTCGCTAGGAAATGTTGAACAAGGAATTGTGCACGTTGTTGGTCCACAAATTGGATTAACTCAACCTGGAATGACAATTGTGTGTGGAGATTCCCACACTTCAACTCATGGTGCATTTGGTGCACTTGCTTTTGGAATTGGTACAAGTGAAGTTGAACATGTTCTTGCCACACAAACTTTGCCTTTAAAACCATTTAAAACAATGGCCATAACTGTTAATGGACAATTGCCAAAAGGTTCAACTGCAAAAGACATAATTTTGGCAGTAATTGCAAAAATAAGCACTGGTGGTGGCCAAGGTTATGTTTTGGAATATCGCGGTGAAGCAATTCGTTCTTTATCCATGGAAGGAAGAATGACGATTTGCAATATGAGTATTGAAGCAGGTGCAAGAGCAGGAATGATTGCACCAGATGAAACTACTTTTGCTTACATGAAAGATCGTCCCCATGCACCAAAAGGTGCAGATTGGGAAAAAGCTGTTTCATATTGGAAAACTTTAAAAACTGATGACGATGCAAAATTTGACGCAGAAGTAATTATTGATGCATCCACTTTGACACCATTTGTTACCTGGGGAACTAATCCTGGACAAGGTGTATCAATTGATGATGTAGTGCCAAGTCCTGAACAATTTAATGATCCAACAGAAAAAGCTGCAGCACAAAGAGCTTTGGAATATATGGATTTAAAAGCGGGCACAAAAATTAGAGATATAAAAGTAGACACCGTTTTCTTAGGTTCATGTACAAATGGTCGCATTGAAGATTTAAGAGCAGCAGCTGCAATTTTGAAAGGAAAAAAAGTAGCTTCAAGTGTCAAAATGATGGTAGTTCCTGGAAGTGCCAAAGTTGCAATACAAGCAGAACAAGAAGGATTGCCTCAAATATTTAAAGATGCAGGTGCTGATTGGCGAAGTGCTGGTTGTTCAATGTGTCTGGGTATGAATCCTGACAAATTAAAACCAGGTGAAAGAGCAGCTTCAACTTCAAATAGAAACTTTGAAGGAAGACAAGGTCCAGGTGGGCGCACCCATTTAGTTTCACCATTAGTTGCAGCAGCCACTGCAATTAAAGGTTCAATCACAACTCCGGATGACATTTAAATGGATAAATTTATTTCACACTCAGGTTTTGCAGCCCCACTTAGAAGAAGCAATGTTGATACCGACCAAATCATTCCTGCTGAATATTTAAAAAGAATTACCCGTCATGGATTTGAAGATGCCTTATTTAAAGCTTGGCGTGAAGATCCAAATTTTGTTTTAAACAAACCAGAATATAAAGAAGCAACAATTCTTATTGCAGGTCCTGAATTTGGAACTGGTTCCTCAAGAGAACACGCTGTATGGGCGTTGATGGATTATGGATTTAAAGTAGTTTTATCATCAAGATTTGCCGATATTTTTCGAGGAAATTCCGGAAAAGCAGGATTAGTTACCGCACTTGTTTCTCAAGACGTTATTGAAAAATTATGGGCTTTAGTTGAAAGTGATCCTAAAACTTCCATAACTGTTGATTTAGATAAAAGAAAAGTTATAGCAAAAGATATCGAAGCAGATTTTCAAATTGATGACTATGTTCGTTGGAGACTTATGGAAGGCCTAGACGATATTGGTTTAACTCTTAGACATGAATCAAAAATTACAGAATTTGAAAAAACCAGACCAAGTTTTAAACCTGTTACTCAGTAGTTAACTTAAGTCACACCAGTTACACAAAATTCCTTTATTTTTAAGGTTTTAAAAAAATTTTCCTTATTTTATAAGGATTTTTTGGCGTGTCGGAAGAAAAACCCTTATTTCATTGCGTAATTTTAACTTCGTAATAAAAAACTTTTATTACACGCCTTTTTTAAAGGCAAAAGAGAACTTTAGAAAGGTTCCCCAGTTGAAGAAACCAGATTTAGCAGACTTAGTGCAACAACACTTTGAAGCAAACCGTCGTCAAGCTCTTGATTTTGTCGACATCTTTTTCGATACCATCACCAATGCAGTTGCATCAGGTGAAAAAGTTTCAATCGCAGGATTTGGAATTTGGGAAAAGAAAACTCGTGCAGCACGTATTGCCAGAAACCCAATGACTGGTGCTCCAGTTAAAGTTCCTGCAAAAACAGTTGCAAAATTTAGACCAGCAGCAGATTTCAAAAACATTGTTTTGGGTGGCAAAAGAGCTGCTAAAAAAGCAAAGAAAGCTACTGCTAAGAAAGTAAAAGCAGCAGGAAAGAAAAAGCGCTAAAACATAAGCATTTGCGAGTTGATGCCCGGTAGCAGATTCTGCTATCGGGCATCATGCTGATTGGATACTCTTTATGGCTTTTGTTACTCGTAAGTCAAAACTGGGTTTTGTTTATCGTTTCATTGCTGGAGTGCTTCGCCCACTTTTAGTTCTATTTACTAAACGCGATTATCGCGGTGTTGAAAATTTAGCTCAAGATTCAGGAATTATTGTTGCCATGAATCATAATTCTTGGTTTGATCCATTTGTGGTTGCACAATTTATGTGGGACAACAACAGACCTCCAAAATTTTTAGCAAAATCTGGAATATTTAGGATTCCAGTTATTGGACAACTTGTTTGGTTAGCAGGACAAATTCCTGTTTATAGAGAATCAAGACATGCAAAAATTGCTGTTAGAGGTGCAATCAAAGCAGTAGAAAAAGGTGAAGCAGTAGTACTAAGTCCTGAAGGAACTTTAACCAGAGATCCAAATTTATGGCCTATGGAAGGAAAAACTGGAGCGGCACGAATTGCACTTGCCACAAAACTTCCAGTAATTCCAGTTGCACATTGGGGAGCTCAACTAGTTTTAGCTCCATATTCAAAAAAATTAAAATTATTACCTAGAAAAACTATGATGGTAAAAGCAGGACCTCCAGTTGAATTGTCTGATTTATATGATCAAGAAATAACTGGTGAATTACTAAAAAAAGCCACTTCAAGAATTATGGATGCAATTACTAAAGAATTAGCTGACTTAAGAAATGAAACTCCACCTGCACAAAGAATGCCATGGACAAAGGAAAGACCATGAGACAAGTTGCAGTTATGGGTGGAGGAGCTTGGGCGACTGCTTGTGCTCAAGTTTTAGCTGATGCTGGGAATGAAGTTTATTTATGGGCTAGAGATGAAAAAGTTGTTCAAGATATAAATGACAATAGGCATAATTCTAAGTTTCATCCAAATGTAAAACTGTCTTCTCGCATCAAAGCAAGTTCAAGTGCAGAAGAAGTATTGAAAGATAAAGAATTAGTTTTCTTTGCCTTGCCTGCTCAATCTTTAAGACAAAACTTAGAAAGTTGGAAAAAATATGTTTCGCCAACTGCCGTTTTTGTTTCTTTAATAAAAGGTATTGAAAATTCAACAAAGATGAGAATTACAGAAGTGATGATGGATGTTTTTGGTTGTTCTGAAAATAGAGTTGCAGCACTTAGTGGTCCAAATTTAGCTGGCGAAATAATTCATAGACAACCCACAGCATCAACGGTTGCTTGCGCTGATGAAGATGTGGCAGCAGATATCGCAAATGCACTTGCAACAAATTATTTCAGAGTTTTTTGGACAACAGATGTTATTGGAACTGAATTAGCAGGAGCTATTAAAAATGTTGTTGCAATTGCAAACGGAATAGCAGTAGGACTTGGACTTGGTGAAAATACTCAATCGGCTTTAATCACCAGAGGTTTAGCGGAAATGACAAGACTTGGTGTTGCATTAGGGGCAAAAACTGAAACATTTTTAGGTTTAGCAGGAATTGGAGATTTAATTGCAACCAGTCAATCTCCGTTATCTAGAAATAGAACTTTTGGTGAAGCACTCGGTCATGGAGCAACGATTGAAGAAGCGCAAGAAAAAGCGCATGGAACTGTGGAAGGATCAAAAAGTTTGGCGCCACTTTTAGCTATTGCTGCGAAATTTAACTTGGATATGCCAATTGCTGCTCAAGTATTAAGAGTTATCAGAGATGGTGATGATGCTCATGAAGTTATGACTGCATTACTTGAACAACCAATCACAGCCGAACACGAATAGACTTTCAACATGGAAAAAATTAGAGTCGGTGTTTTATTTGGAGGTCGATCTTCTGAACACGAAATTTCTTGCATATCAGCAAATTCCATAATTAATGTAATTGATAGAAATAAATATGAAGTAATTCCAATTGGATTAACAAAAGATAATCAATGGGTAATTTTTGAAGATAAAAGTCCCTTTTTAAAGTTAGAAAAAAAAGATTTACCCGAAGTTACTTCTAGTGGTTTAAAAGACAACAAAATTGTGAAAGTTTCTAAATTTCCGCCAGAAGAGTTAATCTCACTAGATGTAATTTTTCCAGTTCTTCATGGTCCTTATGGTGAGGATGGAACTATTCAGGGCTTAATTGATATGCATGCAATTGCGTTTGTGGGCGCAGGTGTTTTAGCCAGTGCAATTGGTATGGATAAAGTTTCAACTAAAGCATTATTAAAAATTACAGAATTTCCAGTGGGGGATTTTGTTTCAATTCTTGATATTTCATGGAAGACAAATAAAAGTAAAGTCCTAGATCAAATAAAAGAAATGGGTTTTCCTGTTTTTGTTAAACCAGCTCGGGCTGGCAGCTCTGTTGGAATAACTAAAGTAAAAGAATTTTCAAAACTTGAAGAAGCAATTGAAGAAGCAAGAAAGTTTGACAAAAGAGTAATCGTGGAAAAAAGTATTGAAAATGCTCGAGAGATTGAATGCTCAGTAATAAGCGGGGAAGGTAAAAAGGCGGCTAGAGCAAGTCTGCCTGCTGAAATAATTGTCAAAAAAGATCACGAATTTTATGACTTTGAAGCAAAGTATTTGGATGATTCAGCAGAACTAATAGTGCCGGCAAAATTAGATAAAAAACTTCAAGATCAAGTGCAAATGCTTGCCACCAGAGTTTTTGACTTACTAAATTGTGAAGGTTTAGCAAGAGTTGATTTCTTCATTACCAAAGATGAGCAAGTTTTAGTAAATGAAATAAATACCATGCCTGGATTTACTTCAATATCAATGTTTCCCAGAATGTGGGAAGTAACAGGATTAAAGTATGCCGATCTTATTGATTACTTAATCAATGAAGCATTAGAAAGACCACTAGGTCTTCATTAATTTCTACAAGTTAACTATTGGACAAGTAAGGGTTCTAGTAATACCTTTAACAGTTTGCACTTTTGTCAAGACAACTTTTGCTAACTGATCCATGTCCTTTGCTTCTGCTCGAACAATTACGTCATATGGACCTGTTACATGTTCGGCATTCATGACACCTTGGATTTCATTTATTGCTTTTGCTACTTCGTTAGATTTTCCAACATCAGTTTGGACAAGAATGTAGGCTTGTACGCTCATATGTGCAACTTTCTTTCAGGTGTTTAAGGACTTAACATACATTTAAGTTGGATAATTGAAAAGAGGTGAATCTAGATGAGTGATGAAACAATTGGCGAATTAGGCGAATTTGGCTTTGTTGAATTACTTAAATCTCGTCTTGCACCTGCCTCTCAAGTGATTTTGGGTTTAGGCGATGATGCCGCAATTGTTCGTTTAGATAACAATCAAGTTGTTGCTTCAACAGACATGTTGGTTGAAGGTATGCATTTCAAAACAGAATGGTCAAGTGCCAGAGATATTGGCCATAGAGCAAGTGCTGCTAACTTGGCAGATTTAATTGCAACAGGTGCTACTCCAACTGCTTTATTAATTGGTTTAGCAATTCCAGCTCACACAAAAGTTAATTGGTTACTTGAATTAGTAGATGGAATTTGTGAAGAAGCTGCGTTAGTTAATGCTGCAGTAGTTGGTGGCGACACCACTAAATCAGAAAAATTAGTTATATCAATTACTGCCCTTGGAAACATTAATGATTCAGGATTATCGCAAGCACCACTAAAAAGAAGTGGAGCGCAATCTGGAAATTTAGTAATCATGGCAGGACGACTTGGTTGGGCCGAAGCAGGTTTAAACGCATTAAGAAAAGGATTTAAATCTCCAAAAGTAGTTTGTGATGCACATCGACGACCAAAAGTTAACTACTTCGCAGGAATGATTGCTAAAGATTTTGTTTCATCAATGATTGATGTTTCTGATGGTTTGATGCAAGATTTAGGTCACATAGCAAAAGCATCAGAAGTTCATATTGATTTAAAAACAACTGCCTTAATTCCTGAACAAGAAATACTTGATGTTGCAGCTGCTTTAAATGTTGATCCCATGATTTGGGTTATGACCGGGGGAGATGATCATGCGTTTGTGGCAACTTTGCCAAGGTCAAGACAAATTCCAGATGGATTTAAAGTTATTGGAGAAGTTTTTGAAGGAAAACCAGAAGTAACAATTGATGGCAAACACTTTTTAGGCCCTAAAGGCCATGATCATTTTAAGTATTAATTAACGAGTTACTTTTCCTGCGCGAAGGCAAGAAGTACAAACATTAACGTGTTTAGGAGTGCCTTTGATTAAAGCTTTTACTCTTTGAATGTTTGGATTAAAACGTCTTTTAGTTTTGATGTTTGAGTGTGAAACTTTATGACCAAAACCTGGGCCTTTGCCACAGATATCACATTTAGCAGCCACTAGTTTTTTTCACTCCTTAAAAATTAATTATTTTCTTACTATTTATTTAACCTTGAAAAAGCCTATCTAAGGCATTGAATGCACCTAGAATCCACCCACTGACTCTAGGCTAAGAACTAACAATGGTCTCACTAAAAACCTCGCTGGTTGATGTCATGGGCGGAAAATCAGCAAAACTTTTGTCCACAGCATTTGGTTATGAAACTGTGGAAGATTTGGTTCGTCACTATCCAAGAAAATATGCCAAACGTGGTGAATTAACAGATTTAAAATCTTTAAAAATTGGTGAACATGCCACAGTTTTAGCAGAAATTGCAAGTGTTAAAGAAGTTCCTATGAAAGGCAAAAGAACTACCAGATTAGAAGTAGTAGTAACAGATGGTCGAAGAACTATTGATTTAGCTTTTTTTGCGATGGCCAGTATGCATAAAAAAAGATTAATCCAAGGTGTTCAAGGATTATTTGCTGGAAAAGTTCAAGAGTATAAAGGACGAAAACAATTAATTCATCCTGAATATATTTTGACAGCTCAACAAGGTGAAGAAACAGATCCTGATGTGATTGAGATGTTTGCAAAAGCTTTAATTCCGGTGTATCCAGCAAGTGCTAATGTGCCCAGTTGGAGAACTAGTAAAGCAATCAAATTTGTCCTTAATCAACTTGAATTAAAACCAGAAGATGATGTAGTACCACAAGATATTCAAGATGAATTAGATTTAATTTCTTTTAAAGAGGCAATTTATTCAATTCATGAACCTGAAACTTTGGATCAAGTTTCAAAAGCATTAGAAAGGTTAAAATTTGATGAGGCTTTTGTTTTGCAAACAGTATTAATGCAAAGAAAAGCAAAAGAATCACTACTTCCTGCAACTGCTCGAAAAGCTAAAAAAGATGGAATCTTAGATAAATTTGATGCAAAACTTCCCTTTGAATTAACTCAAGGTCAAATTGAAATTGGGGAATTACTTTTTAAAGAAATTAACCAAACTCACCCCATGCATCGTTTATTGCAAGGAGATGTGGGAAGTGGAAAAACAATTGTGGCATTAAGAGCCATGCTTGCCGCAGTTGATGCAGGAGGCCAAACTGCGTTACTTGCTCCTACTGAGGTTTTAGCTGGACAACATTTTCGAACAATAAAAAAATTACTGGGAGATTTAGCAACAAAAGGTGAATTAGGTGGTAATCAAGAGGGAACCAAAGTTGAATTACTTACAGGTTCGGTTACGGGAGCAAATAGAAATCAAGTTTTGGCAAGTGTAAAAAATGGTGATGCAGGAATTGTGGTAGGAACTCATGCATTAATTCAAGAAGGAGTTTCATTTAAAGATTTAGCTCTTGTCGTAGTTGATGAACAACACCGCTTTGGAGTGGAACAACGTGCAGCTTTAGCGCAAAAATCTCCTGGAGATAAAAGACCACACGTATTAGTAATGACTGCAACTCCAATTCCAAGAACTGTTGCCATGACTGTATTTGGTGATTTAGATATTTGTTCATTAGAAGAATTACCAAAAGGCAGAAGTCCAATCACAACTCATGTGGTTTATTCATTAGAAAAACCAACACATTTAGAAAGAGCGTGGCAAAGAGCAGTCGAAGAAGTTAAGAAAGGTCATCAGGTTTACATAGTTTGTCCAAGAATTGGTGGTGAAGTTGGAGAAGAAGACACAAATATAAATAGTGAAGATGAAAAACGTCCACCTTTAGCAGTTTTAGAAGTTGCTCCGATGTTAAGTGGTGGTCCATTAAAAGATGTCAAAGTTGGAATATTGCATGGACGCATGTCAAGTGAAGAAAAAGATGACATCATGAGACGTTTTAACTTAGGTCCAACAAGTAAAGATGGACTTGACGTTTTAGTTTCAACCACAGTAATTGAAGTAGGTGTGGATGTTCCTAATGCCACGATGATGATAATTCTTGATGCTGATCGATTTGGAGTAAGTCAACTTCATCAATTAAGAGGAAGAATTGGTAGAGGAAATAATCCTGGCTTATGTATTTTTGTAACTGAAAGTCCAGAAGATTCTCTTGCTCGCGATCGTTTAACAGCAGTTGCTGCAACAACAAATGGCTTTGAATTATCTCAATTAGATTTAGAAATTAGAAGAGAAGGAAATGTCTTAGGCTCAAGGCAATCTGGTAAAAAATCTTCTTTAAAACTTCTCCAAGTTGTAAAAGATATAGAAATTGTTGAAAAGGCAAGAGATGCTTGTAAAAAGTTAATTGAACAAGATATGACTTTAAATAACGCTCCTGCTCTGCAAAAAGCAGTATTAGATATTGAAAAAGAAGCAGAAACAGAGTTTTTGGAGAAAAATTAAATGACCAGAATTATTGCCGGAGAATATCGAGGCAGACGAATTAAAGTTCCTGAATCAGGAACAAGGCCAACTCTTGATCGAGTTAGAGAAGCAATTTTTTCATCCTTAGTTTCACTTGACGCTATTGAAGAATTAAATGTTTTAGATCTTTATGCAGGAAGTGGTGCTTTGGGAATTGAAGCAATATCACGGGGGGCAAAAAATGCTTTATTTGTTGATTCCAATAAATCGGCATGCCAGATAATTTCTTCAAATTTAAAAGATTTAAATATTGAAGCAAATGTAAGCGAAGTTAAAGTTGAAACACTATTAAATACACCACCGGCACATAAATTTCATGCACCATTTCATTTAATTTTTATGGATCCACCATATGACTATTCTTTAAGCGATATTTCAAAAGTCTTAAATCTAGGTTTAAAAAATTCTTGGTTTTCTGCCGATGCCATCTTGGTGGTTGAAACTAGTAAAGCCATAAAAGAGTTTGTTTGGCCAGATGGCTTCGAAAGTTTGAGAGATAAATCTTATGGCGACACAACAGTTTGGTACGGTCAAGTATGCAAAAAGTAGTTTGCCCAGGATCATTTGATCCGGTAACCAATGGTCACATAGACGTTTTTAAAAGAGCTGCAGATTTAGCACAAGAAGTCGTGGTGGCGGTATTGGTCAATCATTCAAAGAATGGTTTGTTTTCAATTGAAGAAAGAGTTGAATTAATCAAGGATTCTGTTAAACATTTGAACAACGTCACAGTTGCTACTTTTGATGGGCTTTTAGTTGATTTTTGTAAAGATAATGGAGTCACCGCCATTGTTAAAGGACTACGCGCAGTCAGTGATTTTGATTATGAATTACAGATGTCACAAATGAACTACCAATTAGGCGAAATTGAAACACTTTTTGTAGCAACCAATCCTTTATATTCATTCCTTTCCTCAAGTCTGGTCCGAGAGGTAGCAAGACATGGAGGAGATATTGCTAATTTAGTTCCTCAAAAAGTACAAGAAGAATTAAGAAAGAAGTATAAAAAGTAAATGGAATCCTTAGAAATAATTGAAAGAATTTTGAACGAAATTCAAGAAGCTCGTTCTGTGCCATTATCTCGAGACGGTGCTTTAGTTAATAGACAAGAAATGACTAATCTTTTGAATGAATTAAAAGCAAAACTGCCACCAGATATTTTGCATGCTCAACATTTATTAGAAAACAAAGAAGCAGTAATGAATGAGGGCAGATTAGCAGGACAAGCCATTATTGATGAGGCAAAGCATGAAGCAAATAGACTCATTTCTCAAACTGAAATTGTGCAGGAAGCAAATTTACGAGCACAAGATATTTTGAAACAAGTAGATGAAGAATTATCAAAAATGAGATTAGAAACTGATCAATATATTGATGCTCGACTTGCAAATTTTGAAGCATCATTGCAAAAAACAATTCAAGTTGTAAGACGGGGAAGAGAAAAAATAAGTAGCAATTATCCCCAAGATTTGAGATAAAGAATGAAGAAATTGGATCCAAGAGATCCACTAGTTCTTGATGTGCACGAATTACCTAGAAGAGCTGGTGAATCAAAGAAAATAAATTTAAAAGTTAAATTACCAAATTCTTTGAGCAATGGTCCTGTGGTAATTGAAAAAGAACATGAAGTAGAACTTGACTTATTTTTAGAATCTGTTGTGGAAGGTGTTTTAGTTACCGGAAATATAAATTTAGAATTCGAAGCAGAATGTTCAAGGTGTTTAGACCCAATCCATTTCGAAATTAGTCCATACATTACGGAGCTTTATCTTTATGAAGATAAAGAATTAAATGAAAATGAAGAAGATGAGGTTAGACAATTGCAAGGTGATTTGCTAAATCTTGAGCCGGCCCTCATAGATGCGGTGGTACTTGAATTACCAACACGACCTCTTTGCAAAGATGATTGTCTTGGACTTTGTGCCCAGTGTGGAATTCGTCTCGATGAGAATCCAGAACACAAGCATGAAATAATAGATCCGCGATGGTCAATACTGTCGCAGTTAAAGAAAGAGATGTAAACCAAAGTGCCAGTACCAAAGCGAAAAATGTCTCGTGCGAATACTCGTCATCGCCGTTCTCAATGGAAAGCAACTGCTCCAACTTTAGTTTTATGTGATCGTTGCAGAACTGAAAAAGTTCCACACAGAGCTTGTCCAAACTGTGGAACATATGCAAAACGTCAAGTTACAAATCCATAAATAAGTAAGTTGTGATGCGCGAATTAGTTACGCGCTTAGGCGTTGAAGTTTCAGAAAAATTATTAAAACAAGCAATTACTCATCGTTCTTTTTCTTATGAAAATGGCGGAATCCCTACTAATGAACGTTTAGAGTTTTTAGGTGATTCAGTTTTAGGTTTAGTTGTTACAGATGAACTCTATAGAAAAAATCCAGATGCTGAAGAGGGTCAACTAGCTAAATTAAGAGCAGCAGTTGTGAATGCCAAAGCTTTAGCGGATGTGGCAAGAACTCTTGGACTGGGAGAATTTCTTCTTTTAGGCAAAGGTGAAGAAGCAACTGGAGGAAAAGATAAATCAAGTATTTTGGCAGATGCACTAGAGGCAATAATTGGTGCAATTTATGTAGAACACGGAATTGAAAAATCAAGTGAAGTTATTTTGCAATTATTTGCTCCCATAATTGCTGCAAGTGCTGAACTTGGTGAAGCACTTGATTGGAAAACAAGTTTGACTGAACTTGTGGCAAGTAAAAATTTAGGCTCTATTGAATATTTAATTGAACAATCAGGCCCTGATCACGATAAAAGTTTTAGCGCCAAAGTTAAAGTTGGTGACTTAGTTTTTGCTCACGGATTGGGAAAAAGTAAAAAAGAAGCTGAACAAAAAGCTGCAGCATTAGCATTTCAAGACTTAAAACAAAAATAAATGCCTGAATTACCAGAAGTTGAAGTTGTTAGAAAAGGTCTAGAAAAATTCTTAATCAATAAGACCATAAGTCAAGCAAAAGTAAGAAATAAAAGAGCACTGAGAAATTTTTCTAAAAGTATAAAAACATTTGAAAATACTTTAGTTGGAATGACTATCAAGTCAGTTGAGCGAAGAGGAAAATTTTTCTGGTTAGAAATTAAGGGTAGAAATCTTGCACTAAGTGCTCATCTGGGAATGAGTGGTCAAATGCTTTTAATTGATAAAAATGAAAAGCCAAGTAAGCATGCCAGGGTAGTTATTGATTTTAAAAATTACAAAAAATCTCTTCATTTTTGTGATCAAAGAACTTTCGGATGGATGAATTTAGAGGAACTAGTTGAAGCAAAAGATAAAAGATTAGTACCCGAATCTGCTTTTCATATCGCTCCTGATTTATTGGAAAAAAGTTTTAATTTAAATGAAGTAGTTTCAAATATAAAAAGAAGAAAAACAGGTATTAAACTAGCTCTTTTAAATCAAGAATTAGTTTCTGGTATCGGAAATATATATGTTGATGAAGCATTATGGGAAGCAAAAACGCATTGGGCAAATATTTGCGAAGATATAAGTGAAGAAAAAATAATTGAAATACTTCAAGCGGCTAAAAAAGTCATGAAAAAAGCTCTAAAAAAAGGTGGCACTTCCTTTGATGATCTCTATATTGACGTCAATGGTGAAAGTGGTTATTTCGAAAACGATTTAAAGGCTTATGGTCGTGTAGGTGAAAGGTGTTACAGGTGTGAATTCAAAATGGAAAAAGAAGCGTTTTCTAACAACAGAAGTTCAACAATTTGCCCAAATTGCCAACCTCGACTTAAGGCTCATAGATAGAGTTGGAAGGTAGTAGAAAAACAAATGATTAATTCAGGGAGGTCGATTCATGTATTTAAAGAGTCTGACCTTACGTGGATTTAAATCATTTGCTTCTGCCACAACTTTAGAATTCGAACCTGGAATTACAGCTGTTGTTGGTCCTAATGGTTCTGGTAAATCAAACATCGTTGATGCAATTGCATGGGTAATGGGTGAACAAGGTGCAAAAACATTACGCGGTGGAAAAATGGACGACGTTATTTTTTCTGGTTCAGCAGGAAGAGCACCACTTGGCAGAGCAGAAGTTGTTTTAACAATTGATAATTCAGATGGTGCATTACCAATTGAATATTCCGAAGTAACTATTTCTAGAACTTTATTTAGAAATGGTGGATCTGAATATGCGATTAATGGAAATCAAGTAAGACTATTAGATGTTCAAGAATTGTTAGCCGATTCTGGAATCGGTCGAGAAATGCACGTAATTGTTGGCCAGGGACAAGTTTCTGCGGTCTTAACTGCAACTCCTGAAGAAAGACGTGGCTTCATTGAAGAGGCAGCAGGAGTTTTAAAACATAGAAGAAGAAAAGAAAAAGCAGAAAGAAAATTAGAAGCCACTCAAGCAAACATGCTTCGCTTGCAAGATTTAACTACTGAAATTAGAAGACAATTAAAACCATTAGCTAGACAAGCAGATGTGGCAAGAAAAGCACAAACAATTCAAGCAGAATTAAGAGATGCGAAGTTAAGAATTCTTGCTGATGATTTAACTCAAATGCGAGAAATCATGATGAAAGAAGTCGCTGATGAAACAATTTTGCGTGAAAAACAAGCAGTAGTTGAATCACAAATTAATGAAAAAAAATTAAGAGAATCAGAATTAGAAAGATTATTACTAGAAGCAACTCCAAGAGTTCAAACTGCTCAACAAACTTGGTTTAAATTAGCTTCACTAAGAGAAAGATTTTTTGGCACCCGATCTTTAGCAGTTGAGAGAGCAAAACTTGTTGAAGAAGAAATTCAAGAACAAACCACAGGTGCTGATCCTGAAGCTTTAGAAAAAGAAGCAAAACAAGTTCGAGAAAACTCATATGAATTACAAAAAGATGTTGAAACTGCAAGAAACTTTTTACACAAATCAACTGGAGAAAGAACTGCAACTGAACAACTGTTCCAAACAGAGCAAGCCCGTCACAACAATGCAATTAAATCAGCCGCTGATAAAAGAGAAGAATTAGCAAGACTTGTTGGTCAAGTAAATGCTGCTAAATCAAGAATTGAAGCAAGAGCAAGTGAAGCAACCAGATTAGAAGTTGAAGTAAGAGAAGCAAGAGAAAGAGCTGAAAAAGCAAAAAGTGAATATTTAACACTTGAATCTCAAATTGCTGGATTAAATGCTGGAGAAAAAGGACTCGATACTCAATATGAACAAGTTGCTAAAGAATTACAACTTGCTCAAGAAAAAGTTTCTGAATTAGAAACTAAAACACAAGAAGCATCCAGAACTAAAGCTGCACTTAATGCCAGAGCAGAAGCTTTGGAACAATCTTTACTAGAAGAAATTGATGGTGGAGAAACTTTATTAAATTCTGGTGATGATTCACTAATTGGCTCTTTAGCAACTTTGTTAAGAATTGAAAATGGTTGGGAAACTGCAATTGCAGTTGCATTAGGAGATGCAGCAAATGCAATTGCTGCTAAGTCTGTAAGTGATGCAATAAGAGCAGTTAATAAATTAAAAAATAGTAAATCTGGAAGAGCAGCAGTCTTATTAGCTGATACTCAATATGAACAAAATAATTCACCTGCCGTACCACCATTTACTAGAAATGCAATCGAATTAGTGAATGCACCATATGAATTACAAAATGCATTAAAGAAATTGTTAAAGGACACAGTTGTAGTTGAAACATTAGAAGAAGGTCTAGAAGCAATTAAGTTGCAACCAAGATTAACTGCAGTTACCAGAGATGGCGACAAAGTAACCACTTATTACGTAATTGGTGGAACTATAAATTCACGTTCTCGAATTGAAGCAAAAGCAAATGTGGAAAAAGCAATTCAAGAAAAAGACCAAGCAAGTATGGTTGCTGATCAATTAAAGTTTGAATTACAAACTGCAAAAGAAGAACAAAAAAGAGCACAAGAAAAAGTAGATGCTGCTCTTGCCCTTCTATATGAATCAGATGCAGAATTAGCTGCAATTGCTGAGAAATTGGCCGCACTTGGAGAACAATCACGTTCCTCTCAGGCAGAAGCTGAAAGATTAGATTCTTTATTAAGAGCAAGTCATACTGCACGAGCAGATGATGAACGAGTCTTAAGAGAACTTGAGTTAAGACTAAATGAGTCAGACACAGAACCTGTTGAAGAAGCATCAGTAGATGCTGCTGAATTAATTCGCTTAACAAATCTTTTGGAAACCACCAGAGCTGCCGAAGTTGATGCACGTCTTGCAATGAGAACTGCAGAAGAGCGTCTAGCAGCAGTTGTGCAAAGAGCAGAACAATTAGAAAAAACAGCCCAAAGTGAAAGAATTGCCCGTTCAAAAGCTTTAGAAAGAAGAGAGCAAAGACGTCGCGAGGCATACATTGCCAATGCAGTATTTCAAGGTGTAGAAACTGCCATGTCTTATTTGGAAAATTCTCTTTTAATTGCTGAGAAAGAAAGAGATGAAGCCACCAGTCATCAACAGGCAATGGAACAAGAAGTACAACAGGTAAGACATGCCTTAAGAGATTTAGCAAGTGAATTGGAAAGACTTGTAGACACAGTTCATAGAGACGAAGTGGCAAGAATGGAACAAAGACTTCGTATTGAACAAATGGAAATTAAAGCTTTAGAAGATTATGGAATTGACTCTGAATCTTTGCTTCGTGAATATGGCCCAGATCAATTAGTGCCTCAAATAGTTCATATTGATGAGGATGCAAACCCTGAAGACCCAGTCCCTACACCAAAAGATCCAGAACCATATGTGAGAGAAAAGCAAGAAAAAAGAGCGCTAGATGCAGAAAAGAAACTTTCATTATTAGGAAGAATTAATCCACTAGCACTCGAAGAATTCCAAGCCTTAGAAGAAAGAAATCAATTCTTAACCGAACAACTTGAAGATGTTAAAAAGACTAGAAAAGATCTTTTAGCTGTTATTGCAGAAGTTGAAGAAAGAGTTCAACAAGTATTTAACGAAGCATACAAAGATGTTTCTGTGGAATTTGAAAAAGTTCTACCACGACTATTTCCTGGTGGAGAAGGTCGTTTGTCTTTAACTGAACCAGACAACATGCTCACCACTGGCATTGATATTGAAGTAAAACCAGCTGGTAAGCGTTACTTAAAACTTTCACTACTTTCTGGTGGTGAAAAATCATTAGCTGCAGTGGCATTCTTAGTTGCTTTATTTAAAGCAAGGCCTTCACCTTTCTATATATTGGATGAGGTTGAAGCTGCATTGGATGATGCCAACCTTGGTAGATTATTAGTTTTGTATGAAGAACTAAGAGAAAATTCTCAATTGATTGTTATTACACATCAAAAGAGAACCATGGAAATCTGTGATGCTCTATATGGAATTTCAATGAGAGGCGATGGTATTTCTACAGTGGTTAGCCAACGTCTTCGTGAAGTTCGCGAAAATCAACCTGCTTAACTAATCTTTTTTCATGGGTATATTTTCTAGAAATAAAAAGCAAGAAAATGTAATTAAAACAAAATCTAATTTTGGAAGTAGTTTGTTAAACATCTTCTCTAAGTCCAATTTAGATGAAAAAGCTTGGCAAGAAATTGAAGATACATTGATTTTGGCTGATGTAGGAGTAAAAACTACTAAAGAAATAATTTCTGATCTGAAGCAGAACGCAGTCTTAAAAACAGCACATACTGCTGAAGATGGTAAAAATGTTTTAAAAGATCAATTAATAAAATCCTTAGAATCAACTAATCGAGATCTGAAATTAAATGCAAAACCATCGGTAATAATGATGGTTGGAATAAATGGCACAGGTAAAACTACTTCCGTTGGAAAATTAACAAATTTATTGACTAAACAAGGTAAGAAATGTGTTTTAGGTGCTGCAGACACATTCAGAGCAGCAGCAAGTCAGCAATTACAAACTTGGGGACAAAAAAGTAATGTCGAAGTAGTAGTGGGTGAAGAAAATTCAGAACCTGCCACAGTTGCATTCAACGCAGTTCAAAAAGGTTTATCAGTATCAGCAGATGTGGTTTTGATTGATACTGCAGGAAGATTACACACCAAAAATGCACTCATGGATGAATTAGGAAAAGTTAAAAGAGTTATTGAAAAACATGCCACAGTTACAGAAATTCTGTTAGTTATTGATGCCACAACTGGTCAAAATGGATTAATCCAAGCACGAGTATTTACAGAAGCAGTTGATGTGACAGGAATAGTTTTAACCAAATTAGATGGGACGGCCAAGGGTGGAATAGTTATTGCAGTACAAAAAGAGTTAAACGTTCCCGTTAAGTTCGTAGGAATTGGTGAATCAATTGATGCTTTAGTTGAGTTTGATGCAAATGATTTTGTTGAAGGATTGTTGAATTGAAGATTTCGACTAAAGAAGTTATTGAACATTTTAAAATGACAATTCTTCCCATAGAAGGAACTTATTTTTCTAAGACATATGAAAGTAGTTCAATACATGCAACTGGGGGGCCCGATGGAACAGCAATTCTTGGACTTTATTCCGATGAACCTAGAAGTTGTTCACTATTTCATAAATTGACGTCAGATGAAGTTTGGCATTTTTATTCAGGTGATCCCATAAGATTAATTCTTCTTTATCCCAATAAAGAAACCAAAATAGTTATCTTAGGAAGTGATTTTAAGAATGGTGAATTAATTCAATTTGTAGTTCCCAAAGGGGTTTGGCAAGCAGGAGAAATTGTGCCGGGGGGAGATTGGGGATTATTTGGCTGCACTATGGCTCCAGGTTTTAGTGCAAATTCTTTTGAAGGTGGTCACTTTAAAGATTTAGTTAAAGATTATCCAAATTTAAAAGATTATTTAGAAAGATTAAGTATTCCAGAAGAAACTTCTAAATCACTACCAAATGATTATAAAGATTAAATTACTTGAAAAATAAGTAATAAACCTATAACTATCATAAGGCCTGCTATGAAATTTGTAATAATTTTTATGTTCATTTTGACAACTAAATCGGTTGCCATCCAAACTCCAAAAATTGCACTCAAAGTAGAGATAAAAATTGGAAATAAATATTGTTGAAAATTTTGAAGTGAAGAATCAAAAATTGTACTTCCATAAACTATAAGTCTTGTTACATCTACCAGAACAGCAATTGCAACACCTGTTGCTATAAATTTTGTGGTATCTAAACCAGTTTTGACTAAAAAGATTGATCGAAACATTCCTTGGTGTCCACTAAAACCACCAAAAAATCCAGAAAGAAGTCCTCCTAAAGGAATGTATTTTGGTTTAATTTGAATTTGCTTTAAAGGAGATATTTCAATTAAGGCTATAAGAATTATGATCACCCCAATTATTATTTTTAAATTCTCATTTTGGTTGGACAAAAAATTAAGAGTTAGAGATCATATTACTGCTGCTATCGCTGCGTTGATCCCGAATCTAACTACAATTTGCCAATTAATATTTTTAAAAAATATAAATACTTTGTATAAATTATTTATTAGATGTACTACTGCTGTGGATGCAATTGCAATGGGGATAGGCAGAAACAGGGAAAAAACCGGCAACAATAATGTAGCTAGTCCAAAACCTGTGAAAAGAGTAAGACCACCAGCTAGGAAAGATAAGCCTGCTAAGAATAAATATTCATAAACCATAGTAAGGAAAAGTCTACGCTACTTTGTCCCTATTTTGGGTTTCTATTTCTTGCCATTTGTTTTTTCTCGCGATTCTTTTTAGTTCTTTATTCGGATTTACAACTACAGGAGTTCCTACAGAGCATAAAAGTGGTAAATCATTTAAAGAATCACTATATGCAAATGCATTATCCAAATTTAAAGACATCGATTTAGCAAGGGTTTTAATAGCATCTGCTTTATTTTTTCCGTGCAAAATTTCGGTCAATAGTTTTCCTGTATATTGTCGATCTTTTACCTCAGAGATGGTTCCAAGAGCTCCAGTCATATTTAATTTCTTCGCTATACCACTGGCAATCTCAACGGGACTTGCTGTGACGATCCAAGTTAAATGTCCTCTTTCTTGATGCCAATGTAAAAATTGTAAAACTTCGGGATATAACGATTCATAGAGATTTTCTGCCAATGAATTTTCGCAAAGTCTTAGTATTTCATCTTGAGATTTACCTTTCACAATTTCAAGAGCTTTCGATTTAATTTCATTTTGAATTTTGGGATCCTCGGTTCTTGAACTTATGAATCTTGCCTGAGCGGTGGCAAATTTTGCTAGTTCTTTTTTTGTGAGAATTTCATTTTTTACTAAATATTTTGCAAAATAAAAAAGGGAAGAGCCTTTGACCAAAGTATTATCTAAGTCAAAAAATGCTACTGTCATACATGAATTTTTTCATTGAAAAGGCAAGTCAGACCCTACAAATTAATGATTTCATTAATAATTAATCAACACTTAACTTCAATTAACAGTCAGTTAATTTTGAGTTGAGTTAATTGGAGTGTGAAAATTGGGATTATTGGGGAATCGTTTTTACCAAGAGTAAATGGCGTAAGTAATTCCATTGATCGTATAGCCCAGTTTTTGGTAAATAATGGCCACGAAGTCACAGTAATCGCGGCTGGTAAAACCAATATCCTCTACAACAAGCCTTACGAAATCATTAGATTAAATTCAATTGAGATTCCAAAAATAAGTGATTATGATTTGCCTATTTTTCCTAATAAAAAATTAGAACAAATTTTTAAATCAACTAATTTTGATGTAGTTCATGTAGCCTCGCCATTTGTCCTAGGCTATTACGCTCTTAAGTTAGCTCGTAAACTATCTATTCCAAGTGTTGCTGTTTATCAAACTGATGTTTCAGGTTTTTCAAAATTTTATGGATTGGGTGGTCTAAATAAATTATCTGACTATTGGATCAAAAAGATTCATCAATTAGCAGATTTAAATCTAGTTCCATCTCAATGGGCTTGGGAAAAATTGTTTGAGCTGGGAGTGAGAAATCTAGAAATCTGGGGAAGGGGTGTTGATATTGAAAACTTCAACCCTAAATTTAAAGATCTAGCACTTCGAAAAACTTGGAACCCACATGCAAAATTATTTGTAGGATTCATTGGCAGATTAGCGCCTGAAAAAAATATAGAGAATTTATCTTTGATTCATGATGATGAACAGATTCAAATTGTAATTGTTGGGGATGGACCAGATAAAAATAAACTTGAAAAAAAATTTCCCCGTGCTATATTTACAGGTCGTTTAAATGGCACTGAGTTATCCAAAGCTTATGCATCGTTAGACGTTTTGTTTGCCACAGGTGAAAATGAAACTTTCTGTCAGGTTGCTCAAGAGGCTTTGGCCGCAGGACTATATGTTTTTGCACCTAGCCAGGGTGCAACAAAAGAATTAATAATTCATGGTCAATCAGGAATGATTTATGATTCAACTAGAAGTTTTGAAATCAATAAATTACTCACCACATTTATTAATTATCCAGAATATTTAGAGTCAATTTCAAAAAGTAATAGAGCTTTAGTTATTGATAATACTTGGGATTCAAAATGCCTGTCGTTGTTGAATTATTATTTTGAAGTTTTAAATTCAAAAAGTCAATTGTGTGCAGTCTCATGATGAAAATTGCGATGATTGCAAATTTTAATGGACCAAAATCTGGTGGACTAAAAACTGTTATGAATGAACTTGCAACCTCGTATTCAAAACAAGGAATTTCTTGCATTCAAATTATCCCTGGTTCAAAAAATGAAGTTTTGGACAACGGGATATACAAAATACACAAAATTAAAAGTTTTAAGATTCCGTTTAGTGGCGGTTATCGACTGATTCTTAACCTCAAGGCAGTAAAAAAAGTGTTGAAAAAATTTGAACCAAATTTAGTTGAAATGCATGACCGATTAACACTAATTCCCGTTGCCAAATGGGCTCGAAATAGGGGAATAAAAACAATCGCTTTTGCCCACGAAAGACTCTATTTAGTTGCAAAAATTTTTTTCAACGGACTTCCAGGGTTAAATGCAATCGTTAATTTGCTGAACTTAAAATTGGTAAGAAATGTTGATCTCATAATTGCAACCACAACTTTTGCCGCTAAAGAATTCGAAAATTGCCAAAATGCTCGCATAGAAATAGTGCCACTCGGTGTTGATCGAGAGATTTTTACTCCTGAAAAAAGAACTCGAAAATTTGATCCAGATTTAATCAGTTTGACCTTGTGCAGTCGATTATCAAAAGAAAAAAATCCTGAAAAAGCTTTTTTAGTCGTAAAGACCATGAACAAATCAAAAACTAGAGTAAATCTAACAGTGATTGGTTCTGGACCCATGAAAAAGGGCTTACAAAAAAAATATAAAGATTTTTCTATTAAATTTTTGGACTATGTCAGTGATAAGAATCAAATTTCGAACATTTTGGCAAACTCTGATGTTTTGTTGGCTCCTGGTCAACATGAAACATTTTGTTTAACAGCACTAGAAGCTCAAGCAAGTGGAACACCAGTTGTTGGTTCAGCGAAAAGTGCATTAAAAGAAATTATTGCTAAAGATAGCGGTTTCGTGGTAAGTGATGACGTGAATGACTGGATAGGTGCAATTGAGTCAATTGTCTCGAATCCCAATTATAGAGAGAATTCTTGGAAAAATTCACTTAATTATTCTTGGCAAAAAAGTTCTCAAAAGTTATTAAACATATATGAATCTCAACTGTCGAAAGGATAAATTTTGAAGCCAACAGATTTACTTCTAAAAGATAAAACGAATAAAGAAAGAATCTTTCAGATTAGATTAACCCAAAATTTAAAAATTGTTGCCATAGGTGATAGTTCCGTTTATGGAGTTGGAGATATTGGGGAGAATTCTCAAGATCAAGGTTACGGATGGGCCGCCAGATTAGCTCATGATTTAGGTGCAAAAAGATTCATTAATCTTGCCACCAACGGTGCTCGTGCATCTGATGTAGAAGCAAAGCAATTGTCAGCGGCATTAGCAATGCAACCAGATTTGGCTCTTATCTGCGTAGGTGGCAACGATGCACTTCGAAATAATTTTGATGCAACTAAAGTTGCTTTGAATCTTTTAAAGATAATCGAAGATTTTGAAAAAATTGGCACTTTTGTTGTCATACTTGCCCTTCACGACCCATCTCAAATTACTCCAGCCCCTTCTGCTGTAAAACGGGTTTTAATGGAAAGGGTGCTACAGGTAAATGTCGCCATAGATTGGGCGGCTAATAAAACAAACGCGTTTGTGGTGCACACAATTCAGCGTCAAAAAATTTATGACAAACAGAATTGGCATATTGATCGAATGCATCCCAGTGCAATAGGTCATCAGTTAATTTCTGACATCGTAAGACGAGAACTATCTTTACCTCGTCGATCATCAAGTAAATTGCCAACTATAACAGAAGAATCTCAATCATCTAGAGCTTTTTGGCTTTTTACAAATGCATTCAAGTGGTTAGCCAGAAGAAGTATAGATTTATTTCCAGCCTTAATTTTTTTAATTGTTCAAGATTTTGTAAAGAGAAGTTCAAGATCGGTAGAATATGCATTAAGATTAAAAATTTTCATTGAATTTGTTTTGGTCGAGTTGTTTGAGGAAAAACTGTTAGTTTTTAAAAACAATTTCAAAAGAGAGATTAGTCAAGAATTTAAAATGGAATATGTGTGGTTTACTGAAAAGAAGTTTAAAATTTAGATTAAAGATATTTTAAATTAACTGATAATTGATTCAATTATTGTAATTTTAGTTTGTGAAGAAAAAACGCATTGCTTTGATAGCCCATGATGGGAAAAAAAGTCAAATATTAGATTGGGTATTTTTAAATAAAAGAGCCCTTACCACTTTTGAAATATATGCCACTGGAACAACTGGTCGACTAATTAGCAACGAGTCAGGTTTATACGTAAACACCGTAGAAAGTGGTCCCTTAGGTGGCGATATTCAAATTGGAGCAATGATGGTGGAAGGTTTAATCGATTTTTTAATATTTTTTTGGGATCCTCTTGAACCCCAACCTCACGATCCAGATGTGAAAGCTTTATTAAGAATTGCAGTGTTGAAAGATGTGCCTACTGCTTGTAATCGGGCAACTGCTGATGTATTTATGAATTCTAGTTTGACAAATCCTGCGTTATATTCTTCTCATTTGTTACAAGATTTAACAGTCTTGTAACACAATAATTCGTATGCTGTAACTTTTGTAGTCGAAACTTATCTTGTTCCTTCACGCAATGGCGCGTTTATAGAGGAATTTAACTTAACAAATCCCACAAAGGATGTGAATTTATTAATGCCTGAAATCAGTGCAGGAGATACTGCCTGGGTGTTAATCAGTGCAGCACTTGTTTTATTGATGACTGTGCCTGGTCTAGCACTCTTTTACGGTGGAATGGTTCGCGCCAAATCAACATTGAACATGATGATGATGTCTTTTGGTGCACTATTTGTCGTAGGAATTATTTGGGTAACTTTTGGTTACTCATTGGCTTTTGGTCCAGCCTTAGACTCTGGAAGTTTTTTAGGAAATCCAGGAACTTATTTTGGATTAAATGGCTTGTTAAACACTTCAGCTTTAGCAATTAATGGAGCTTATTATCCAATTCCAGCTGGTGCATTCATTGCTTTTCAAGCAATGTTTGCTGTTATCACAGTTGCACTTATTTCTGGTGCAATAGCTGATAGAGCAAGATTTGGAACTTGGTTAGTATTTTCTGCAATTTGGGTAACAATTGTGTACTTACCTGTTGCTCGTGCAGTGTTTTATTTCGGTGATCAAGAAGCAAATGGTGGTGGATTTATTGCCACAAAACTTAAAGCTCTTGATTTTGCTGGAGGAACAGCAGTTCATATAAATGCAGGTGCTGCAGGTTTAGCGTTAGCACTTGTCTTAGGAAAAAGAATTGGATTTGGAAAAATGCTGTTAAGACCATCCAATCTTCCTTTGGTAATGATTGGTGCAAGTTTGCTGTGGTTTGGTTGGTTTGGTTTTAACGCCGGATCATCCCTTGGTGCAAATGGATTAGCCGCAGTTGCATTTGTTAACACATTTAGCGCAACATGTGCTTCAGTTGCAGGTTGGTTACTTGTTGAAAGATTGCGCGATGGTCACGCAACTTCTTTAGGTGCTGCATCTGGAATCGTGGCAGGACTTGTTGCAATCACTCCAGCTTGTGCATTCGTTGACACATTTGGAGCATTACTAATCGGACTTATTGCAGGAGCTATAACAGCTTTGGCAGTAGGACTTAAATATCGATTCGGTTATGACGATTCACTAGATGTAGTTGGTGTGCATTTAGTAGGCGGATTAGTGGGAACGATTTTGATCGGTTTTTTCGGAACCACAAGCGTTAATGAATTAAGTGTTAATGGGTTATTTTATGGCGGTGGCATTTCTCAATTAATTATTCAAATTGAAGCTGCATTAATCGTCATGATTTTCTCATTTGTAGTCACTTATCTAATTGCTAAAATCTTGACTGCAACTCTTGGATTTAGAGTTACAAAAGATGAAGAATTAGAAGGAGTTGACATTGCGTTGCAAGCAGAAACTGCTTACGACCTAGTTGATAGTTCTAAAGGTTCAAGCAAAGGAGTAAGCGCATGAAACTAGTAACTGCAATAGTTAAACCATTTAAAGTTGAAGATGTAAAAGCAGCACTTCAGTCACAAGGAATAAAAGGAATGACAGTGTCTGATGCTGCAGGCTATGGCAGACAAGGTGGTCACGTTGAGGTTTATCGCGGCGCTGAATACACCGTTGATCTTGTTCCAAAAGTCAGAATCGAAGCTTTAGTAAATGATTCTGATGTTTCAAAAGTTGTTGATGCAATAGTTAATGCAGCAAAAACTGGAAAAATTGGCGATGGAAAAGTTTGGGTTATACCTGTTGAAGATGTAGTAAGAGTTAGAACAGGTGAACACGGTTCCGAAGCTATTTAGTGAACTATTTAGAAGAACGACAAGCGTTACGTGCTGCTCCTATCGGAGCAGCACGACGTTTGCATTTATCACAAATTACAGATAAATATTTAATTGATTTATTCAATAATGCAGTTAAAAAAGAAGATTTCGACAAAGTCGCATTAGTTGGAGTTGGTGCAAATGGTAGGCAAGATTTAACTCTTGGTTCCGATTTAGATTTAGTTTTAGTACACGAAAAAGGCTTTAAAATTGATGAAATTGCAGAAAAACTTTGGTATCCAATTTGGGATTTAGGGATAAAACTAGATCACTCTGTCAGAACTGCTGTAGAGGTTAGAAACTTAGCGACAAAAGATTTAGCCGTAGTTTTAGGTTGGCTAGATGCAAGAACAATTGCTGGAAACAATGAATTAGAAAAGCAAATAAGTTCGTTAGTTTTGCAAGATTGGCGAGCTTTTGCTGATAAAAGACTAAAAGAATTATTTGACCAAGTTAAAGACAGAAAAGAAAAACAAGGTGAACTTTCTCAATTAATTGAGCCAGATTTAAAGGAATCTTATGGGGGATTACGAGATATCACAATTCTTCGAGCTGTTGCTGCAAGTTGGAAAATAGATATTCCTAAATCAATTTTGGAAGAAAATAGTCACGTTATTCAAGACGTTAGAGATTGTCTGCATAGTGTTTTAGATAAACCAAGTGACAAATTAATCAGACAAGAACAATTAAGTGTTGCTCAAAAATTAGATTATAAAGACGCTGATCAATTGATTAGGAAAGTTTCATATTCAGGAAGAATTATTGCTCACCACAGTGATGTTATTTGGCACAAAATTAACTCGCTAATTAACAAAACTGGTTTAATAAAAAGACTAAAAACAGAGCCAAGAAAACCATTGGTGGATGGTGCAGTAATTCAAAATGATGAAGTAGTACTTGCTAAAGATTCAAAAATTTCAATAGATGAATCCTTAGGTTTAAGACTTGCCGCAGCTAGCTCTCAAGCTGGATTATTTATTGCAGAACACACATTAGAAAGAATTAAAGGTGAAGCAAAACCTTTAACAAATCCTTGGAATCAAGAAGCAAAAGATGCGTTTATTTCTTTGCTAGGTTCTGGTAGACATTTAATTTCAACTTGGGAATCTTTAGATTTTGCAGGTTTAATTGATAAATGGTTACCGATTTGGAGTCGGATTAGGGGATGTCCACAAAATAGCCAAATACATTCTTTTACAGTTGATCGGCATTTGTTAGAAACAGCAATTTATGCAAATAATTACACGAGAGAAGTTTCTCGACCAGATTTATTATTAGTTGGTTCTTTTTTTCATGACATTGGAAAAGGTGGAGAAAAAGATCATTCAATTGAAGGTGCAGAAATTATGTACAAACTTGCACCAAATCTTGGCTTTAACGAAGAAGATTCCAAAGTTTTAATAAAACTTGTCCAACATCATCTCTTGTTACCAGAATTTGCTACAAAAAGGGATTTAGAAGATCCTCTAACGATTACTAGTGTTGCAAATATTGTTGAAAATGAGTTGTTTTTAGATTTACTTTATTTCTTAACCCTTGCAGATATGTATGCCACGGGTCCTTTAGCTAGCAGTGAATGGCGCCAGCAATTAATCAAGGATTTAGTCAAGAAAGTGCGAAATGAAATAAGGGGAGTAAAAACTAAACCTGAACCACGTTTGAGTAAAGAAAAAAAAGAATTAGTGAACAGAAAAGATGACGTAGTTTTAGAAATGAAAGAGTTACCTGATGGAATTTCTTTAACGATTGTTACAAATGATCAAACTGGATTACTTGGCCTTATTGCAGGTGTGTTATCTCTAGAAAAACTATTGGTTAGAAGTGCTAGAACAGAAACTATTGGAGATAAAGCAGTAACAACTTGGAGAGTAAATTCAGCTTTTGGAGATCCTGTTTCAACCTCTGAAATTGCACAAACTTTAAGTCTTGCTTTAAGAGGAAATATCAATATTGAGGATAAATTAAAAGCACGAGCTGAATATTTACCAAAACCTATAAATACTGCTCAAGCAAAAATCATTGAATTAAAAGAAGTAAGTTCAAGTTCTTCAGTTATTGAAGTAAGAGCTCATGATGAACCTGGATTCTTAAGTAAAATTGCAAATGTAATAGCCCAAAATAACGTTGATATTCATGCCGCCATTGTTGAGACTTTAGGCTCAGAAGTTGTTGACGTCTTTTACGTAAGAGAAGCCTCGGGACAACTTTTGAGTCAAGAGCGGATGGCTTCTTTGATAAGAGCCCTTGACTACGCTTGCAATCATGTTCCAACAGCTGTCTGATCGCCTTAATTCAACCTTTAAGTCTTTACGCACCAAAGGTCGTTTATCAGAAAAAGACATTGAAGAAACTGTTAAAGAAATAAGAACTGCCCTTTTAGAGGCAGATGTTGCATTAAGTGTGGCAAATGATTTTTGTGAAAAAATTAAAATCCAATCATTAGGTTCAGAAGTCTCCCAATCATTAAATCCTGCACAACAAGTTGTAAAAATTGTTCATCAAGAACTAGTAAATATTTTAGGTGGGGATGCAAGACGTTTAAGTTATGCAAAAACTGGTCCAACTGTTTTAATGCTTCTTGGTTTACAAGGAGCAGGAAAAACCACCTTAGCTGCAAAACTTGCCAAACATTTAGTTAAAAATGGTCACACTCCACTTTTAGTCGCAGCTGATTTACAAAGACCAAATGCAGTTGATCAATTAAAAATTGTTGGGCAACAAGCAGGTGTGCAAGTTTATGCTCCAGAACCAGGAAATGGGATAGGAGATCCGGTAAAAGTATCAAAAGAATCACTTAATTTTGCAAATAAGAATCTGCATGATTTTGTAATTATTGATACAGCAGGTCGTCTTGCTATTGATGACGAATTAACCAAACAGGCTCATCAAATTAGAAAAGCAGTAAATCCTCAAGAAACTCTTTTAGTAATTGATTCCATGATTGGTCAAGATTCTGTTAACACCGCGCAAAACTTTTTAGACAAAGTTGGGTTTGATGGAATTGTTTTAACCAAATTAGACGGTGATGCCAGAGGTGGTGCAGCACTTTCGTTAAGAGCCATAACTGGAAAACCAGTGATGTTTGCATCCAATGGTGAAAAACTTGATGACTTTGACATTTTCTATCCAGAGCGACTTGCAAATCGAATTCTTGATATGGGAGATGTTTTAACTTTAATAGAAAAAGCTGAAGAAGCTTTCGATCAAGAACAAAGACAAAGATTTGAAGCAAAAATAACAAGTGGTGAATCATTTACTCTTGATGACTTTTTGGAACAATTGCAATCAATTAAAAAAATGGGATCTATGTCAAAAATGCTGGGCATGCTTCCTGGAATGGCACAAGCTAAAAAACAGATAGAAAATTTTGACGATAAAGAAGTAACCAGAGTTGAAGCCATCATTCAATCTATGAAACCTGAAGAAAGACAAAACCCTAAATCAATAAGTGCTGAAAGAAAAGTAAAGATTGCTCAAGGAGCAGGAGTTGAAGTAAAAGATATTAATTCTTTAATTAATAGATTCCAAGAAGCACAAAAAATGATGAAACGAGCTCAATTAGGTGGAGGCATGCCAGGTTTTGGTGGAGCAACATTTGTTAAACCACAGAAGAAACAAAAACCAGGAAAAGGTGCAAGAAGAAGTGGAAATCCTGCAAAAAGAGCTTTAGAAGAAAAAGGAATTAAAATTGATCAAGAAGATCAAATGGGATCTGGATTTAAATTGTGAGAAAAGATATCTAATCTAAAAGTATTGGAATTCTTTCGCCTCGCATAATGGCGTTTACTTCTAAGTTTGCCCCCAGTGATTCCACATATTTCTTCAAAGTGCTTAATTGAATGTCTGGGCCATTTTCAATAGCTGAAACTCTTCTTTGGCTTACCTTCAATTCTTGAGCTAATTCTGCTTGAGTAAGCCTCATACGAAGTCGTAAATTCTCTAAATCAAGGTCCATTTACTCAGTATACAGAACATATAAGTTCTATTGAATAGATCTATTTGGGGTGTTGGGTTGATAATACTGAAAGACTAAGGCTAAAGCACAGGGTAAAAACCCTCCAACACGAAAGATTAATAGTGGCCGTAAAAATCAAATTAAAACGTTTAGGAAAAATCCACCAACCGATGTATCGCGTTGTGGTGGCAGATTCTCGCACTGCTCGCAATGGACGAGCCATTGAAGAAATTGGAATTTATCAACCAAAAGAAGAACCATCAGTTATAAGAATTGATGCTGATCGTGTGGCTTATTGGCTAAGTGTTGGAGCCCAAGCTACTGAACCAGTTGTAGCACTTTTAAAACTAACTGGGGATTGGCAAAAATTTAAGGGTGAAAAAGATACTGCAAGCAAAGTAAAAGTTGCCCCAGCTAAAGCAGATCATCATGCAATTTATGAAAAAGCTTTGAAAGAAAACGTTGCTGCAAGAGAAGAAGAAGCAAAGAATCCAAAGCCAAAAGTTGAAAAAGTAGAAACACCAAAAGAAGAACCAAAAGCAGAAGAAGTTAAAACTGAAGAAGCACCAGCAGAAA
>CAZZKM010000002.1:0-9462 GCA_964655115.1 uncultured Bifidobacterium sp. | reverse complement strand
AAAGCTGAAGAAGTAGTTACAGAAACACCTGCTGAAGAAACAAAAACTGAAGAGGCACAAGCATAAATGATTGAAGATGCATTAGAACATTTAGTTAAAGGAATTGTGGATCATCCAGATGATGTTTCAGTTTCAAACAAAACAACTAAACGTGGAAACACTTTAGAAGTAACAGTCAACGGAGAAGACCTTGGCCGAGTAATTGGTCGAAATGGTAGAACCGCTACTGCAATTAGAACTGTAATCAATGCATTGCAAGGTGGAAAACCTACTCGCATTGATTTTGTTGACGTAGACGCTTAAATCTTAATTACAAAAATGGATTTAGTAGTTGGTCGACTTGGTCGACCACATGGAGTCCATGGCGAAATAAGTGTTGAAGTAAGAACCGATGAACCAGAATTAAGGTTTGCTAAAGGTTCAAAACTTTCTTTAAAAGAAAATCAACAATTATTAACTGTTTTAGAATCTAGGTGGCATCAAGAAAAAATGTTGGTCAAATTTGAAGAAATTACTGATAGAGACCAAGCAAATGACATTAAAGGTAAAACTTTAATTATTGAGATTGATCCAAACAGTATTCAAACTACAAATGACCAATATTATGAATTTCAATTAACAGGTTTAAAAGTAGTTGATCAATCAGGTAATTTTCTAGGTGTCATAAAAGAAGTAAATACAGGCCTTGCCCAAGATTTACTTGTGGTAGACACTGCTAACAAAAAGGAAGTTTTAGTTCCTTTTGTAAAACAAATCGTAACTAAAGTTGATTTGGATCAAAAATTAGTGACCATGGATCCTCCTAGAGGATTATTTGATGAAGAAAATGCCATCGATGCAAATTGATTTAATTAGTATTTTTCCTGAATATTTTAAAAGCCTTAATTTATCTCTTTTAGGAAAAGCTCAAGATTCAAAATTATTAAAAATTAATGTGCATGATTTAAGAGATTTCACTCAAGATAAACATAAAACAGTTGATGATTCACCATATGGTGGAGGACCTGGAATGGTTATGAAAGCAGATGTTTGGGGATTGGCCATTGATTCAATACTTGAAAAAGCTCAATCAAAAGTAGTTTTAATCATGCCTACCCCTTCAGGAAAAGTATTTAACCAACAAATGGCCCAAGATTTATCAAGTGACGATCATTTAATTTTTATCAACGGTAGATACGAAGGTATTGATTCTCGCGTTGTTGAGTATTACAAAACAGATGAGCGCATTAAGGAAGTGAAGGAAATAAGTATTGGAGATTATGTTCTTGCTGGAGGAGAAGTTGCCTCAATTGTGATGCTAGAAGCAATTGCAAGATTAATTCCAGGGGTTTTAGGAAATGAAGATTCAATCAAAGACGATTCTTTTGCTCCAGGATCGATGGAAAAACTCATCGAGGGGCCTGTTTTTACCCGTCCTGAAAGCTGGAGAGGTTTAGAAGTGCCTTCGGTTCTATTGAGTGGAGATCATGAAAAAATCGCCCAATTTCGCCTAGAAGAGGCTTTAAAGCGCACGAGGCAAAACAGACCCGACTTGGCCTAGGAACAGTTGTTTTTGGCACAATAGAGTCTCTAACCGGATTGGTTTGTATAAATATTTCGCCACAGGGAAATATTTAGAGAATTGTTAAGTTTTAGAAATCCGGCTCCAAACTAGCAAGACTGAACGACCTGTGAGCGTTGCAGATGAAAGAAGTAAATCATGAATAAATTAGATGCTTTAAATAAAAAATCAATCAAAAAATCAATTCCAGATTTTAGAACTGGTGACACTGTAAAAGTTCACGTAAAAGTTATAGAAGGAACACGTTCTCGTATCCAGATTTTCCAAGGTGTAGTTATATCTCGCTCAGGTCATGGTGTTTCTGAATCGTTTACCGTTAGAAAAGTTTCTTTTGGTACAGGTGTGGAAAGAACATTTCCTATCAATGCACCAACGATTGAAAAAGTTGAAATTGTTTCTCGTGGCGATGTTCGTCGTGGCAAACTTTATTTCTTACGCGAATTAAGAGGTAAAGCTTCAAAGATTAAAGAACGTCGTGGAGATTTAGCAGCTGCAATTGTTACAGAAGAAGACATTGAAGTTGCAGTGCAAGAAAATGTTGAAGAAGCTGTAGCAGAAAAAGTTGAAGCAAAAGTTGAAGCACCTGCAGCAAAAGAGGAAGTTGCTGTAAGTGAAACTCCAGTTGAAGTTACTCCTGCTGCAACAGAAACTGCTGAAGCAAGTCCTGAAGCAGACAAACAATAACCTTGCGCACCCTTTGGGCAGCAGTTAGAGAACTGCTGATCACTGTTGGAATAGCTTTAATTTTTTCTTCTTTAGTTAGAATATTTTTATTCCAAGTTTTTTATGTACCTTCTGCTTCAATGGAAGATACTTTACTTTTACAAGATCGAATAGTTGCAACCAAAGTCACTAAACCATTTACAGACATTAAACGTGGAGAAATTGTTGTTTTTAAAGATCCAGGGGATTGGTTACCAGAATATGAATCAAATAGAAATTTATTCCTACACTTCTTAAGTGTGGTTGGACTATTACCTACTGATGCAGGTGATGATTTAGTAAAAAGAGTTATTGGCATAGCTGGCGATAATGTGAAATGTTGTTCAGAAAATGGTCGAATCCTAATTAATGGAGTTGAACTAAATGATCAATCTTTTATAAAACCAGATACTGAAACCAACCAAGTTGAATTTGACATCACGGTTCCTGAAAAAAGAGTTTTTGTGATGGGCGATAACAGACCAGATAGCAGAGATTCAAGATTTCATTTAGAAACTGCATACGGAACAGTCCCTGAGAAAAATATTGTGGGAGCAGTTCATTTAAGAATTTGGCCATTTTCAAGATTTTCAACTTTAAAAATTCCTGAAAGTTTTAATTTAATACCTGATGCCAAAAGCTAAGAAAAATAAAACAAATCTGGATTTAGAAAAAAACCTTTTTTCTAAAGGAGCAAACCTTGTCGCAGGTATGGATGAAGTTGGCAGAGGTTGTCTTGCTGGACCTGTTTATGTAGGAATTACCGTTTTAAATAAAGAATTAGCTTTAGATGAACTTCTACCTGAAGGTTTAACGGATTCAAAAGAATTAACAAAATCAGAAAGAGAAGACTTATTACCAAAAGTAAAAAATTGGGTTCTAGAACATAGTGTGGGACAAGCCAGTAATAGCGAAATAGATGAAATTGGTCTGACAAGAGCTTTAAGAAGAGCAGGAAGGAGAGCTTTAAATTCTTTAGTTAATAAGCCTGATTATTTGATACTTGATGGAAAACACAATTGGTTGATGCCTGAAAAAGAAACTTTAGACATTTTCAATGAGGAAGTTAATGATGGACCAATTTCTGCAAATATGAAAATAATCAATTTAATAAAAGCTGATTTAATTTGCTCAAGTGTTGCTGCAGCCTCAATTGTGGCAAAAGTTGCTAGAGATCAAGTAATGGATGATTTAAGTAAAGAATTTCCTGACTATTTGTGGCATGAAAATAAAGGCTATGCAGCATCAGACCACCTTTTAGCCATAAAGAAATATGGGCCTTCGAAATATCATCGAATTAGTTGGAAAACCTTCCAAAATTAAATATTAAGACAACATTAAGGTTGATTAAGAACTCTCTCAGATGGCTCTGATTAAATAAAATCATGGAAAAAATATTTGATTTATTCTTCGGTTTACCTCTACATCCTCTAATTGATCACGTGGTAGTAATTTTCTTGCCTGTATTTTCTATGGCACTTATTGCAGCGTTCTTCTTTTCAAAAATTAGAGAAAAATATGGATTTATTATTCAAGCAGGACTTGGAATTGCTGCGGTTTCAGCATTTATTGCTAAGCAGTCAGGTGAAGCGCTTTCCATGAGAGTGGGAACTCCAATACAGCATGCAAATTTAGGTGAAAATTTAGTTATTATTGCTTTTGCACTTTTTGTAGTTAGTGTGGTTTGGTTTTTCTTGCAGAAGAATTCTCAATCTATTTTAGTTAAAGTTTCAGGTGGATTATCGGTAATTCTTGCTATAGCCGCTTTAGTCTTTACAATTTTAGTTGGACATACTGGAGCTAAAGCGACTTGGGATGAGAAAATTAATCCTAAACCAACTCCTCAAACTACAAACTCACAAAGCATTTCGCCTGATTCAACAAATTCAGCTAAAACTGCAAGTATTACCTTAGATGCAACTGAAGTAGCAAAGCACAACAATCAAAATGACTGTTGGACAATCGTAAATAATGAAGTTTATGATTTAACTTCGTATATAAATTCACATCCTGGTGGAGTTCCTAACATTATGAGACTGTGTGGAATTGATGGGACTCAATCATTTCAAGCTCAACATGGAAGCCAAGGAAAACCTAATTCTCAACTTTCAAATTTAGTGATTGGAACTGTTGGTCAAGTTTTAGAATCAAAAACGACTGGATCTAATTCAAGCAGTAATCAAACTCAATCAAATTCAACCAACACAAATTCAGCTACTCTGACTTCAAGTGAAGTTGCAAAACATAATTCAGTTAATGATTGTTGGACGGTTGTAAATAATGAGGTTTACAATCTGACAAGTTATGTTAACTCTCACCCAGGTGGAGTTAAAAATATTGAACAAATTTGTGGCAAAGATGGATCTGTTTTATTTCAAAATCAACACAGCAATCAATCACGACCAAATAACACTTTGGCTGGTTTTTTGTTGGGAAGCCTTACTGACTCTAGTTCTAATCTTTCAAAACCTACAAAATCTGTGGGAGGAGAAGAAGAGGGTGACGACGACTAGTTTTTAACTAGCTTCTAAATCCCAAATTCTTGCTCCACCATAAATTCCTGCTTTATTACTAACTCTGGTTACTTTTGGCCCTAAATCAATTCCTTTTAAGTGTTTGGCATTGCCACCACCGACATAGCAGTGGTCATAATAAAGAAATTGATCGTATTTAGAAATTGCTTTAATAACTCTTTTTGTCCATCTTTCAACACCGATTCGTTCACGTGCAGCATTTCCAATTTGTTCTTCAAACTCTTCACTTTGTCTAAATGGAGCATGACCTAATTCCAAGTGGGGAAGAAGTATTCCATTTTGAAAAAGTGCTGTACCAACTCCTGTTCCTAAAGTCATAACAAATTCCAAACCTTTTCCAGAGATAACTGCTGCTCCTTGAATATCTGCATCATTAGCAACTTTTGTAGGCACACCTAAAGCATTTGCCATTGGAGTTTGTAAATCAAAATTTGTCCAAGCTTTTGCTAGTTCTAGATCTTTTGGTCCATCTTTAACTCTTCTTGACAGTGAGGGAACCATTACTACAACACCACTTCTAACTAATCCTGGAAAACCAACACTTGCTCTTTGAGCATTTGGTAAATCTTTAACAAAATCTGCAACTACTTCACTAAAACCAACAGGGTGAGAAGGATAGGGAGTTTCCATGCGAATTCTTTCGCAAATCATTTCGCCATCTTTATTGATGACACTTGCTTTTATTCCTGAGCCACCAATGTCAATGGCCAGCGTTAAAGTATCCGCTGGCCAATTAAACATGCCTTAATTATGTCTTATTTACTTCTTTGGTTTAACAACTACGTCGTAAATCAAGGCTGCAAGAACTGCTCCAACTATTGGACCAACAATCCAGATCCAAAAGTTTGCAAATTGTCCTGAAGCAACTGCTGGACCAAACCAACGAGCAGGATTCATTGCACCACCTGTTAATGGTCCTGAAAATAAAATTCCTGCTGCAACTGTAAAACCTATTGGAATTCCTGCTACACCATTGAAAGTGCTACGGCCATCAATTGCTGTTCCCATGATTACCATCATCAAAATAAATGTGGTTAAAACTTCAATTACTACTCCATAAATGGGAGCAATTGGTTGAGCAAGGGTAGGTACACCAACTGTTTGGGCATAACTTCCATAAGCAGTTTTTAAAATAACTGCTGCTAATAATCCACCTAGCAATTGAGCAACTATATAACTAATTGCATCTAAAGCTGGCATTCTTCTTGTAACCCAAAGTGCAATTGCGACTGCTGGATTAAATGCAGCACCTGAAATATGTCTAAAGGCTGCAACAGAAATTAAAATTGCAAAACCATTTGCTAAAGCTATTGCTGCTAAATCTCCACCACTTAAAACTACGCCTGCACCAAAAAGAACTAGGGTGAAAGTTCCCACAAACTCTGCCATCAAACGAGCAGTGGCATTTTTCATTTAAACTCCTTTAATTGTTTTTCTATTAAAAGAACTTAGATGATGATGCTTGAGTGAACGGGTATTGAAGATAGGCGAGTGCGACCATTTAATGCAGAAATTTCAATAAAAACAGCACAATTTGCAACTTTGCCACCAGATTTTTTAACTAATTCAGTAGCAGCCCACATGGTTCCTCCTGTGGCTAAAACATCATCAACTATAAAAACTGAATCTGAATTGTTTATGGCATCTGTGTGAACTTCCAATGAATCAAATCCATATTCCAATTGATATTGCACCACATGTGTTGGACGTGGAAGTTTTCCTGGTTTTCTAAATAAAACTAAACCTAATTTATTTCTAGCAGCTAAAGCAGCTGCAAAAATAAAACCTCGGGATTCAATTCCTGCTACTTTATTGGCACCATTTAATTGATTTGATAAATCATCTAAAACTTGATTAAATGCTTTTTCATCTTGCAATACAGGTGTTATATCTTTAAAAACTATTCCTTTTTTAGGAAAATCTATGACATCAGTAATTTTTGAGTGAGCATATTCCAAATGCTTAGGAATGGTCATGAGTCAATACTAGGCAAAGTTAGGATTTCTGCCCCTGTTTTTGTCACCACTAAGGTGTGTTCGAACTGGGCAGAAATCTTTCTATCTTTAGTTAGCACGGTCCAGCCATCATCCAACATGTCGTAATCATGAGTTCCTAAATTAAGCATGGGTTCAATGGTGAAAGTCATACCTTCTTGCATCAACTGGTTACTAGTTGGATCGTCATAGTGAGGAATTACCAAACCAGAATGAAAATGAGTATGCACTCCGTGCCCTGTGAAATCTCTGACTACTCCGTAGTTAAATCTTTTGGCATAACTTTCAATAACACGACCAATAACATTGATGGGTCTTCCAGGAGCTACTGCTTGGATTGCTCGATCAAGAGATTCTTTAGTTCGCTCAACTAGAAGTTTTACTTCTTCTTCTACTACTCCTACTAAAAATGTGTAGTTAGTATCTCCATGCACTCCATCTTTAAAAGCGGTCACATCAAGATTGACGATGTCTCCTTCTTGAATAACTTGATTGGAGGGAATGCCATGACAAATGACTTCATTAATAGAAGTACAAAGAGATTTTGGAAAACCACGATAACCAAGAGTTGAAGGATAAGCTCCTTGATCACAAATATATTCGTGCACAATTTTGTCTAAATCATCTGTAGTCATGCCGGCTTTGATACTTCTACCTGCAAGATGCATGGCATCTGCTGCAATAGTTCCAGCTATTTTCATTTTTTCGATTACTTCGCTGGTTTGAACATCAGAACCTTTATATGTGGCAGGAGATCTTTTGCCTACATATTCAGGTTTTTCTATATGGGCTGGAACAGTTCTGTAATTCATTAGTTAAAACTTAGCCAACATTAAAGGTAGTTTTTGCAGTCCTTGCTGTTTTGCCAGATTTTTTCATTGTGATCGTTAAGGTGCAGGTTCCTTTGGAGTTAACAACAACTCTGGAAGCAGTGGCAGCACATGCTCCTTTAGGTTTGGCCCTTACTCCTACAAATTGCACGCTGGTAGAGGAAGCAACTTTTAGTCCTAATTTTTTAACAGTGCTTCTGGCTGAATATGTGCCTTTTTTAAAACTAGGTCTTTCTTTTGTTATGGCTTCATCAGGTGAATAACCAGCTGTTTCTAGGGCAGATTTTGCTAGGGCAGAGAAATTACTTGCTACAAGTGATAAAACTGCTCTGGTTTTAATTTCTGGATAACAAGGTGTGCCACTTCCTCCAGCAACTGGTCCCACCAACAAATTTTCTGTTTCAGTAGAAAGAATTACTGGACCTCCACTATCGCCAAAGCAGGCTCCGGCACCTTTGGCAGTTCTTGCATAAACGTAAGTTTTTGCACCCAAGAATTGAAATGGGGTTTGGCTAAGAGTTAAGGGAATTAAAGAGACATCACTTTCTTTAGCAGTTTGACCATAGCCAAAGAAATTTAATTTCTTTCCATTTAAAGTAGCTGCTGCGACTTCTGATTCACTGGCAAGTCTTGTAACCAGGGGGGTTCCAATTTCTTTATCTAAAACTAGAAAAGCAATATCGTTTGCTTCGACAAAACCTGTTTTTGAATTTAAATAACCTGATGTCAAAATGATTGCTGTCGCTTTTGCGACAGGTCTAGAAGTTGAAAGATTTGCTCCTTGACTATATACATTCACATTTGAAGCCGGTGAAACATTACTTGTGCCTTCTTCAACTACACAGTGAGCAGCAGTGATGACTATTTTTGGTTTCCAAAGTCCACCAGTACAAGCTGTTTGTAAATTTCCACCTAAGTCAACTCTGATTGCTACAACAAATCCAGATCCTGTGGCATCTGTTCCTCCCACAACCGCATTTGCAGGTGCCTGAAAAAGGCCTATAAATAAAGGAAAAATTGCTAATAATATTGTGGTAATTTTTTTCATTTCAATTTAGACTACTTCAATGGAGTCTCTAGCGCTAATTGCAGCACTTGTTGTGTTAACAACATTGGCTGTGGGCCCTATTGCGGTTGGCTTTTCATTCATTAAAGCAAAACTGTGGTCTCGAATTCTAACTTTTTTATTTGCTGTTCTTGCAATATTTGCAGGTGCTTGGTTATTTGCCCTACCAATTGGTAGTGGGGCAAGATTTATGGGATTGTTTTCTTTTAGTTGTGGAATCTGGGCGATCTATCGCCGAAGAAATAATTAATTAGAAAAGTTTAAAGACAAATAAAAAACCCCGGGGCTATTAAGCCCGGGGTTTTTTTAGCAAACCTTGAAAGGTTATGCAGCTTTTTTACGACGACGACGCTTTGGAGCAGATTTAGCTGCTTTTTTACGACGACGGCGCTTTGGAGCTGCCTTTGCTGCTTTTTTACGACGACGGCGCTTTGGAGCAGCTTTTGCTGCTTTCTTACGACGGCGCTTTGGAGCAGCTGCCTTTTTTCTTCTTTTTGCCACAATTCCTCCTGGCGAGTTTACTTCTGTTCCGGAAAGCACAGAAGTTTCTTAATTCCTAATCGTTCCAGAAGAAATGCATATTGTCATCAAGTAACGCGTATTTTGACACGCCGTGTCGCAATTATTTTTTATTAATTTTTTAACATGTAATAAAGAGCCATTATGATTTGCAGATATTTCTGCAACAAAAAAGATGTTTTTTTTAATGGATTTTTAAATATCAAGTTATACTTTCTATTCTCAGTCTAAAATAAATTATTAATATCAAAAAGTA
>CAZZKM010000001.1:25651-168077 GCA_964655115.1 uncultured Bifidobacterium sp. | reverse complement strand
CAACATTTGGTCTACTAATAAATTCTTGATAAATTTTTTCTAAAGTATGTGGATCTTGAAGATAAACATCATCATCTAGAAAGAAAAGTAAATCACCTTTGACTGAATTTATCCCAGCATTTCTTCCTGCAGGAATTCCGAGGTTTTCTGAAATATGAACTGACTTTATATTGCTTGCTAAATTTTCTGGTTTCCAACCATTGCCAACTACCACTACATCGATATTGACATTGACTTGTGAAAGTAGTGAATTAATCGCTTTTTCTAATTGATCTGGTCTTTTGCCTTGAGTTAAAACCACACAACCAAAGTTTGGAAGTAAATCACCCATCATTAGCCACGAAGTCTGGAAGAAGAAAGAATTGCCACAAGATGTCCCACCACAGTGATACTTGCGGCAAGAGTAATTATTTGCAACATTTGGGCTTCAATTGAAAAAAGCCACGAAATAAAAATAATCAATGATAATTCCATAGAATGAAAAATTCTATGAATAGGAAAAAAATTAAATAAAGATCTTAAAAATGCAATAACTTTATTTCTAGGGATAGCAACTTTTTTATCTTCTGATAATTTGGATAAATTTGCAAAACTTCTTGCCACATGAACCATATCGTTAAAGACTTTATTAAAAGTAATTAAAAGTGCTAAAACTAAACCATAGACTATTTCTAATCCAGTTGAATCTTGTTGAGTTGCTACTCTTATGCCAAAAGCAATCGCAATTAATGCTTCAGTTGAATAATGTCCAAATCGATCAATAAATATTCCTGCAGGATTAAATCTTTTTAAAATTCTTGCCATTTCTCCATCAGAACAATCAAACAGCATTTGTATTTGGGCAAAAATTAAAGCAAGAATCACGCCATTTCTTCCAGGAATTAATAAAGATGCAGCAGCAATCCAGCCTGAAAAAACCATCAGCCAAGTGACAAAAGTTGGACTAAAATTTAAGGCTAAAAGAATTTTTGTAAGGTATGGAGAAATTCTTCTCATATACATAGGACCAGACCAGTGTTCTGCCACTCTTCGATTCATGACTTCCGCAGGTTGACCAATTGATTTAATTTTTTTAATTGAATAGTTAGTCATCAAAGACTCCTGAATCTTGATGATAAGCATTAAGCGCTTCGTTTAACGTGCCATCAACAGCTAGTAAACCTTGCTTTAAATAAAGTCCCCGAGTGCAAAATTCTTTCAAATCTTTTTCTTTATGAGAAACTAAAAATAAGGTTTTACCTTGATTCAATAAATCTTTCATTCTGATGTAACACTTTTCTTTAAAGGCAGCATCTCCTACTGCTAAAGCTTCATCTACCAGAATTATTGGTTCATCAATTGAAGTAACAATTGAAAAACCTAGTCTTATTTTCATACCACTTGAAAAATGTCTAACTGGAGTATCTAAAAAATCTCCGATTTCAGCAAATTCCACAATATTATTAAATCTTTTCTTAACTTCTGCTTTGGATAAACCGTGCAATCCAGCTACTAAATAAATATTGTCTCTAGCTGTTAAATCACTTTTTAGTCCCCCAGTTAATTCAATAAGTGGTGCAACTCCACCTTGTACTGTGGCTGTTCCTTCATCTGGAATTAGAACTCCAGCGATGATTCTTAATAAAGTACTTTTACCTTGACCATTTGCTCCCATCAATCCGACAGCTTCGCCTTCATTAATTTTAAAATTAATATTTTTTAAAGCCCAGAATTCGCCTTTTGGAGAAGTATTTTTTTGCTGTAGCAATAATTCTCTAACTGAAAAGTTTCTTTTTCTATTTCTTTTAAAACTTATACCTACATTATTTACATCAATAACAATACTCATTTACACCTCCTTCAATACTGTTTTTTCAATTCGTTTAAAGAAAACTATCCCGAAGATAAATATAGATACAGAAATTATTGTTGAAAAAATTACTGCTGTCCCCAAATTTGGTTCTGCCCAAAATCCAGCTCGATACATAGAAATAATTCCAGTCATTGGATTGAAGTAAGACAAAATTTGATATTTTACTGGAATATCTGAAATTCCATAAATGATAGGTGTTAAATAAAACATCATTCTCAATAAAATTCTTAATAAATTTGAAGTATCTCTTGCAAGCACAGTTAAGGGCGCAAGTATAAGCCCAATTCCTGAAAGTAATAAAAATTGTAAAACTATTGCAAAAAGAATCCAAAATATTTCAAAATTTACTTTGGCTTGGGTTATCAAAGTTATAATTATTAATATAGGAAAAGCTAAAAGAAATTCTGTTCCTTTAGCTCCGATACTTTTTATCACCCAAAGATATCTTGGAATAGCAATTGATCTGACCATTTTGCTTTCTACAACTAAAGATCTTGCTGAATCTGTAACCGATCCGTTGAACCAAGTCCAAGAAAGAATTCCTGTAAGTAAAAATAAAATATAAGGTTGTTCGCCTATGTTTTTTGCACCAATAATTTGAGTAAAAACTAACCAGTAAATAAATGCCATTGCCAGGGGATCTAAAAGGGTCCACAAATATCCAAGCCAAGTACCGGCATATCTAATTTGTAAATCTCGATAAATCAAAATCCGCAAAGCGCCAAACTTACCCAAAGGGTTCGTTCTCCTCCACGCTTATCAGTGTGATCGCGTTAAACCTAAGATTACAGGCGCTTTGTTGGTTTTAAGAAACCAACGCCCCACGATAAATGCATGGTAGGTAAAACTAGAAATAAAAGTAAACGACTTTTTAGACTAATTTTTCCTTTTATAGTTATGAAAGCAAGTACCAAAACAGCAAGATAGCTAAATATTGCTAGCCAACCAATATTAAAGAAACTTATTTGAGTAAAAATATTTAACAAAATAAAAATTACTCCTGTTAGTAAACCAGTTACTGTAATTGGTGGTGCAAGATATCTCAAAGAAATTGTCTCTGGATATTTTTTAGTAACTTGTTTTCGCCATTGACCGTACTCAAAATATTGTTTTGCTAAAGCTTTTAAATTTGGACGAGGTCGATAACTTACAACTAATTTTGGGTTGAACCATATTTTCCCACCAGTTTTTCTAATGCGATAATTTAATTCCCAATCTTGAGCTCTAACAAAAGATTCATCAAAATATCCAACTCTTTCTAGTGCACTTTTTCTAAATGTTCCTAAATAAACTGTGTCGACTTCACCAGGAGATCCTCCAACATGAAATGGTGCATTACCAACTCCAAATTTAGAAGTCATGGCAGCTGCTACTGATTTTTCGAAATTAGAAATTCCTTCAGCTTGCATTAAACCGCCAACATTATCTGCATTTGTTTCCAAAAGAGTTGAAACTGCATTTTCTAAATAATTTTTATCAACTATGGCGTGTCCGTCTAATCGAACGATGATGTCAAATCTCGAATTTTTAATCGCTTGGTTTAAAGCAGAAGCGGTTTTACCTGAAGGGTTATCAATTAATTTGACTCTTGAATCTTTTGCTAATTCTTTTGCAGCATCATTTGTTTTATCTTTCGAGGGACCAAGTGCCAAGATAACTTCGAATTCAGATTCATATTGTTGATTTAAAACTGCATTTACTGCTTGGAATAAAAATCTTTCTTCATTTAAGACTGGAATTATCACTGAAACAGGAGGTTTCATACTGATATCCCACCTTTTTCTTAAATCTATATAGCAACGCTAGTCGAATATAAATAAAAATCTTGTCACTTAATCATACGATTGACTGCGTGGATAACAAAAAAGGTTTACCTGAGGATTGGTATCGCGATTCTTCAAAGCCCAAGCAAAAATCTGGTAAGAAACCTGCCCAAATTACCAAATCAAAAATCTTTCTAATAGTTCTTGCCTCTTTGGGCATCTGGTTTAGTTTTCTGCTAATCATCGCTTTATTCCAATTAAACAAAATAGAACTTGTAAGAAATGAAACTGAAATTCCAAAATCTCCCGGTAGAACCTGGCTATTGATTGGAAGTGATTCCAGAGACGATATTGATAATCCTGTTTTAGAAGGTGCACCACTTGGAAAATTTGAAGGACAAAGAAGTGACACAATTCTTATTATGTCTGTGCCAAAAATTGGTACACCACTTCAATTAACAAGTATTCCAAGAGATCTTTTGGTAACTATTCCTGCTCATGGCGAAACAGGTGAAAAGAAAAACAAAATAAATGCTGCCTACGCCTTTGGTGGACCAAGCTTGTCATTAAATACTGTAGAAAATTTAGTTGGTGTGCAAATGGATAATTATGCAGAAATTGGTTTTGCAGGTTTAGTAAATGTTGTAAATAGTTTTAATGGAATTACAGTTTGTCCAAGTCAAGATTTTGAGGATAAAAAATCTGGATTAAACATTAAACAAGGATGTCAAACTGTTGATGGCTTAACAGCGCTTGCTTATGCTCGTATGCGTTATGCAGATCCTAAAGGTGATATTGGGCGAACTGAAAGACAACAAGAAGTAGTAAAACAAATCATGAAAAAATCATTGTCACCGTTTACTTTATTAAATCCCATTAGAGCTCCTCAAACAGTTTCTGCATTAGCAAATGCAATTTCTGTAAATCAAGGTGTTGGTCCATTTGATTTGATTCCTTTAGCTTTTGCATTAAGAAGTGGCGGAATCGAATCTCAAACTTTACCAAATAAATCTGGAGGAAATGTCGGTGATTTAGGCTCGGTTAGAAAACTTACAGATAATGCTCAAGAAGTATTCAAAGCCTTACAAGAAGGATCTAAAATTCCAGTTTTTGAAACTGAATAATTATTCAGTAATTTTGCCGTTTAAATAATCTGCTGCGTGATGGGCTCGTTCAAGTAAATCTTTAACATTTTTTCCTTTTAAAGTTACATGCCCAACAACTTCATTCAATATCACTTTCTTTTGATACAAATGAACTCTTAATTCTGGATCTCTTGCCAAGATATGTAGAAAAGGTTTATACATATCTGAATAATTGCCACCAATTACTTGGATAGTAACTACAGTTTGATTAAGTAATTTAGGACTTCCCAAAGGTAAATTCAGCAGTCCTCTTACGTGATTTTCAAATATTGAAGTAATCGCGCCATCAATCGTCCATAAACTCAAAAAAGTGGGTAATGAATTTACTTGGCATACCTCATTTTTTTCTTTTGAAAAAACTACTTCAAGTGATCCTTCTAAATTATTTTTTGTAGCTAAATCTATTGCAACAGATTGTAATTTTGATGCCAAAGAATCACTTAAATTCTCTGCTGGAGTAATAACTTCATTTTCCTGAAAACTAGAAACTGGATAAACCACAATTTGACCCTGTTTAGATCTAGCAAGAGTTACTACAAATCCTGATAATAAATTATTTTCTTTTATTGAAAAGATATCAATATTTTTATCCCTAGAAGAAATGTAAAAATCGCACTTACTACTTATTGAGTCAATAATTTCGTAATTTATATTCAATTGTTTCAAAGAAAATTCAAAATATCTGACATATTCTTCAGTTTTTAGTAATCCAACTCTTGGTGAAAAGTCATTCATTTTAATGTGACAAAGTTATATCTGCCGATGTTAAATTTAGGATATTTGAATCTGTTTTAATTTGTAATTCTCCTGTTTCTAACACATCTTGGGCTAACCCAAAAATGTTTTCTTTGTTTACTAATTGTGCATTAATTTCTTGACCAATTGTGACACAATTTGTTTTGTATTCTCTGATACTTGCTTGTGTTGGCCAAGTAGCTGAAAGGTTTTCTTCATTCCAAAGTGCTGCTAATTCAGATATAAAACTAGCAATTATTTCTTCTCTAAATATTTCACCACTTAGAAAAGTGCTAAGGCTTGTGGAATTTTTGATTGGTAATTCCTCTATTTTTTGGTTGTAATTAATTCCTACCCCCACTATTGCAAAATCTTCAGTTATTTCCACTAAAATACCTGAAAACTTTAATTGTTCATTATTTCTAATTATCACTAAATCATTTGGCCACTTAATTTTTATATTTTCATTTGTAAATGTTCTAAGGCTTCTAAATAGAGCAAGGCTTGTTAAAAGTGGAATCCAAGAGATGTTTCCATTTTTATTTGGTTTCAAACAGATTGATACAAATATTGAAGAATTTTTAGGTGCAACCCAAGTTCGATCCTGTCGTCCTTTACCTTTGGTTTGAAAGTTAGCCAGGACAAATAAACCTTCTTTTTTTTCCATTCTTTTAATAAATTCATTAGTTGAATCAATTTCGTCAAGTAACACATATTCCTGCCATAGACTGCTTCGTTTTTTGAGTTCCTGCGCTAAAACTTGAGTGTCTAGGCCTGCTCTGTTTTCGTAAAAATCTGTCACACTAGTACCGTACGACAAGAGACATATAAAGAGTGAGGACCAGGTGGCAAGTAATACAAGCGATAACACAAATCCTCGCACCACTGCGTCTAAATTAAAAAATCTTCAAGGAATTAAAAAAGAAATTCATGAAGATCAGGCTCAAATTGCTAAAGATAAACAAAATGCCAAGGGTAAGAAAAGTGCCCGTGAAAGATTAGCCTCACTATTAGATGAAGGAACTTTTCAAGAAATAGACGAATTAGTTAGACATCAAAAAAATAATTTTGGTATGAATAAAAATCGTCCGGCAGGCGATGGAGTAATCACAGGTTTTGGAACAATTGATGGTCGACCAATTTATGTTTACTCGCAAGATTTCACAACAATGGGTGGATCTTTAGGTGAAGCAATGGGTGGAAAAATTGTTAAGTTAATGGATTTAGCAATAAAAACAGGTGCCCCGATTGTAGGAATAAATGATTCTGGTGGAGCAAGAATTCAAGAAGGTGTTGCATCTTTAGCAATGTATGGAGAAATATTTTTACGTAACACCAAAGCATCTGGAGTAGTTCCACAAATTTCAATAATTATGGGACCTTGTGCAGGAGGCGCGGTTTATTCTCCAGCTTTAACAGATTTTGTGGTTATGGTCGATAAAACTTCTCACATGTTCATCACTGGTCCAGATGTAATTAAAACAGTAACTGGTGAAGAAGTTTCTTTTGAAGATTTAGGTGGAGCAAGAGCTCACGCTACAAAATCGGGAGTTGCTCATTACATGGCAAGTGATGAAGATGATGCACTCGATTATGTAAGAACTTTATTAAGTTTTCTTCCATCAAATAATGCTGAATCTGCACAACATTTTGATTCAAGAGTTGATTTAGAAGTTAACCAACATGATTTAGAAATGGATACTTTGGTTCCTGATTCTGCAAATCAACCTTATGACATGCATGTTTTAGTAAAGCATGTTTTAGATGATGATGAATTTTTTGAAGTACATTCTGGTTGGGCTCCAAACATAATGGTTGGATTTGGAAGAATTGAAGGTCAAAGTGTTGGAGTAGTTGCAAATCAACCTATGCAATTTGCTGGAACGTTAGATATTGAAGCATCTGAAAAAGCTGCAAGATTTGTTAGAACATGTGATGCTTTTAATATTCCCATAATTACTTTTGTTGATGTGCCAGGATTCTTACCTGGTGTTGATCAAGAATACGGTGGAATTATTAGACGTGGTGCAAAGTTAATTTATGCATATGCAGAAGCAAGTGTTCCTTTAATTACTGTGATCACTAGAAAAGCTTATGGCGGTGCTTATATTGTTATGGGTTCAAAACATTTAGGTGCAGATTTAAATTTTGCCTGGCCTACTGCCCAAGTTGCAGTGATGGGAGCACAAGGTGCTGTCAATATTTTATTTAGAAAAGAAATAAGTTCTGCAAATGATCAAATTAAAGAAAGACAAAATCGCATTAATGAATATGAAGAAGCGTTTGATAATCCATACGTAGCAGCTGAACGAGGATGGATTGATGCAGTAATTGCGCCAAGTGAAACTCGAATTCGAATTATTAGAGGTTTAAGACAATTAATGACAAAACGAGAATCAATGCCACCTAAAAAACATGGAAATATTCCTTTATGAGTAATCCTTTGGATTTTAAAGTTGTGAGGGGAAATCCCACTCCAGAAGAATTACATGCCATAGAAATTGCGTTAATTTCAGCAAAAAATTCCTCAGGGGAACTACTCAAACAAAAATCAAAAGTAAGCAATTGGAATAACCCAAATTTGAAGTTTAGAACTTCCCCGCTTTTAGATAGTGGTTGGCAATTTTCTAAAACAAGTGGAGTATGAGCTATCCGGTAATCCTGGCATCAAATTCTCCTGCTCGATTGATGCTTTTAAAAACACAGAAAATTAATCCAATTGTTATTCCCAGTGAAATAAATGAAAAAGAGATTGAAAACACGTTTAAAGATTCACCAGTCTCAAAAATAGTACTTGAACTATCAATTGCAAAAGCAAAAAATGTTTTTGATAATAATATTTCTTTAACTGAAGGTATATTGATAGCTGCTGATTCAATGTTGGAATTTGAGAATAAACCTTACGGCAAACCATTGACAGCTGATGCTGCGATTCAAAGATGGAAAGATATGCGAGGAAAAACTGGCTTTTTACACACAGGACATACAATAATAAGACTAGATAATAAACAGATAATTTCTAAATCAGTTTCTACAAAAGTATTTTTTGCAAACATTGACGATGAAGAAATATTTGATTATGTAGCAACAACAGAACCTTTGTATGTTGCAGGAGCATTCACAATAGATTCTTTAGGGGCTGCATTTATTACCAAAGTTGATGGAGATTACAGCAATGTGATTGGTTTATCTTTGCCAATTGTAAGAGAAATGGTGAAAGAACTTGGCTTGTCTTGGACTAAATTATGGGACATCAAATAAAGTGAACAATCATGGCAAAAACTGATACCCCTAAATTTCCTATCAACAAAGTACTAATTGCAAATCGTGGTGAAATTGCTGTCAGAGTCGCAAGAGCTTGCAAAGATGCAGGAATTAAAAGTGTAGCTATTTATGCAGACCCTGATAGAGATGCGTTACATGTACTTCATGCCGATGAGGCTTATGCACTTCATGGAAACTTAGCAAGTGAAACATATCTTTCTATTCCAAAAATTTTAGAGATTGCAAAAAAGTCTGGCGCAGATGCAATTCATCCTGGATATGGATTTCTTTCCGAAAATGCCGAGTTTGCACAAAGTGTTATTGATGCAAATCTAAATTGGATTGGTCCTTCTCCTGCTGCGATTAAAGCTTTAGGAGACAAAGTTCAAGCAAGGCATATCGCTTCAAAAGTTGGAGCACCGTTAGTTCCTGGCACAAAAGATCCAGTTAAAGATGCAAGTGAAGTTGTGGAATTTGCACAAAAACATGGTTTACCTGTTGCAATTAAAGCTGCTTTTGGTGGTGGAGGACGTGGCTTAAAAGTTGCAAGAAATAAAGAAGAGATTGTTGAACTATATGAATCTGCAGTAAGAGAAGCAGTTGCTGCTTTTGGTAGAGGTGAATGTTTTGTCGAAAGATATTTAGATAAACCAAGACACGTAGAAACTCAATGTTTAGCAGATAAACATGGAAACGTAGTTGTGGTTTCGACTAGAGATTGTTCTTTGCAACGAAGACATCAAAAATTAGTTGAGGAAGCTCCTGCCCCATTTTTAAATGATGAGCAAAGAAAACAACTTTATGATTCCTCCAAAGCAATACTGAAAGAAGCTAAATACGAAGGTGCAGGAACTTGCGAATTTTTAATCGGTCAAGATGGAACTATTTCATTTTTAGAAGTAAATACCAGACTTCAAGTGGAACATCCAGTTTCTGAAGAAGTAACTGGAATCGATTTAGTTCGCGAGCAATTAAGAATTGCTATGGGTGAAAAACTTGGCTACCACGATCCTATAATCAATGGTCACAGTATTGAATTTCGAATTAATGGTGAAGATCCTGGCAAAAACTTTCTACCTGCACCTGGTCAGTTAAAAGTTTGGAAAGAACCAAGTGGAGCCGGTGTAAGAGTTGATGCCGGCTTTAAACAAGGTGACATTATTGGGGGAAATTTTGATTCATTATTAGCAAAATTAATTGTTACTGGTGCAAATCGCCAAGAAGCATTAGAAAGATCAAGAAGAGCATTATCTGAATTTGAAGTACAAGGAATTGCCACTGCTATTCCATTTCACAAAGCAGTTATTAATGATCCAGCTTTTGCTCCAAATGATCCTTTACAAAAATTTAGTGTGTACACAAGTTGGATTGAAAATGAATTTAATAATGAAATACCTGCATACGTTGATAACAGTAAAACTTCACTAATTGATGATCGTTCAACTTTAGTTTTAGAAGTAAATGGAAAACGAATTGAAGTCACGATGCCAAATGGTTTAACTTCAGGAGGAGTAAAACAAAAGAAGCCGCCTGTGGCAAGACATCAAAGAACCAATCTTGGCTCACTTGATTCTGACGCCGTGCAAAGTCCTATGCAGGGAACACTTGTAAAAATTGCTGTAAAAAATGGTCAAAGTGTTGCAGAAGGTGAGCTTTTATTTGTGATTGAGGCTATGAAAATGGAACAGCCAATTCTTGCTCATAAATCCGGAGTTGTAAGTGAACTATCTGTTGAAGTTGGTGCCTCTGTTGCAAACGGGGCCGTGCTTTTAGAAATTAGGGATAACACTTAAAAACTCTGCTGTGCGACATCTCACAAGGGTTTGAATAACTTTTGAGTATGCCTAAACCCATGCCGCAAGACTAAACTCTTTTTCATGGCAATTGGTTCGATGGAAAAAGGTGTAGGTTCTCCTACCAGAGCTCAAGTTCCCTATCGACATTTAAGAATTGATAAATGGTGGATCCAAGCTGCAATTACTGTTGGAGTTTTAGTTTCTTTCATTATCTATTCAACTTTTAGAGCATTTGAAAATAAATTTTATTTTGCAGAACCTTTAATTTCACCTTTTTACTCACCTTGTTTAGCAACAAGTTGCGTTGAAGGTGCTTCACATTTAGGTCAACCATTTGGTAGTTGGTGGATCTTATCTCCCGCATTAATTATTCTTGCTGTTCCTCTTGGATTTAGAATGACTTGTTATTACTACAGAAAAACTTATTACCGTTCATTCTGGCAATCACCGCCTGCTTGTGCTGTTGCAGAACCACATAAATCATATTCAGGAGAAACTAAGTCTCCATTAATTTTGCAAAACGCACATCGTTACTTCTTTTTACTGGGATTAATTTTTAACGTAATTCTTACCTACGATGCAATTATTGCTTTCAAAGATCCACAAGGAAATTGGGGACATTTAAGTGTGGGAACACTTGTAATGGTGACTAATGCAACTTTGCTTTGGCTTTATTCACTTTCTTGTCACTCTTGCAGACATGCAATAGGTGGAAGATTAAAACATTTCTCTAAACATCCGCTTCGTTATAAGAGTTGGACCATAGTTTCAAAATTAAATGTGCATCACGCCAAATTTGCTTGGATTTCTTTAATTGGCGTAGCCCTTTGTGATTTATATGTTCGTTTAGTTGCAAGTGGAACAATTACTAACTTTTATTTCTTTTAAAGGAGAAATTTAAATGTCAGAGGTCGAACGTCACGATTTTGATGTCGTGATTGTTGGAGCAGGCGGTGCTGGACTTCGTGCTGCAATTGAAGCAAGAGCTAATGGATTAAGAACTGCAATTATTTGTAAGTCACTATTTGGTAAAGCTCACACCGTTATGGCTGAAGGTGGAATTGCAGCTTCTATGGGAAATGTGAACTCCAACGACAATTGGAAAGTTCACTTTAGAGACACCATGCGTGGAGGAAAGTTTCAAAATCATTGGAGAATGGCTGAACTTCATGCCAAAGAATCACCTGATCGAGTTTGGGAATTAGAAACCTACGGTGCACTTTTTGATAGAACTAAAGATGGAAAAATCAGTCAAAGAAATTTTGGTGGTCATGAATATCCAAGACTTGCTCACGTGGGAGATAGAACCGGTCTTGAATTAATTAGAACTTTGCAACAAAAAATAGTCTCACTTCAACAAGAAGATTTTAAGGAAAGTGGAGATTACGAAAAAAGAATTAAAGTATTTGCTGAATTAACTATTACTGAAATTTTAAAAACTGGAAATAAAGTTACCGGAGTTCTTGGTTATTGGAGAGAATCTGGAAAATTCGTAATGTTTCAAGCACCAGCTGTGGTGTTAGCAACAGGTGGAATTGGCAAATCTTTCAAAGTAACTTCAAATTCTTGGGAAGGTACAGGAGATGGACATGCTCTTGCATTAAAAGCTGGTGGCAATTTAATGCATATGGAATTTGTGCAGTTTCATCCAACTGGAATGGTTTGGCCACCAAGTGTTAAAGGAATTTTAGTTACTGAATCTGTTCGTGGCGATGGTGGAGTTTTGAAAAACTCTGAAGGTAAAAGATTTATGTTCAATTACATCCCTGCTGTTTTTAAAGATAAATATGCAGAAACAGAACAAGAAGCAGATGGTTGGTATGAAAATCCTGATTCAAATAGACGACCACCAGAATTATTACCAAGAGATGAAGTTGCCCGTGCAATTAATGCTGAAGTAAAAGCTGGCAGAGGTTCTCCTCATGGTGGAGTTTTCCTAGATGTCTCAACTCGCTTAAAGCCTGAAGTAATTAAAAAAAGATTGCCATCTATGTGGCATCAATTTAAAGAATTAGCAGATGTCGATATCACTGAACAACCAATGGAAGTTGGTCCAACTTGTCATTATGTAATGGGTGGAATTCAAGTTGATCCAGATTCTGGTGCTGCAACTGGTGTTGAAGGATTATTTGCTGCCGGTGAGGCTGCAGGTGGCATGCATGGTTCTAATCGTTTGGGTGGAAATTCATTATCAGATCTTTTAGTTTTTGGTCGACGTGCAGGAATTGGGGCAAGTCAATATGTAATGAATTTAACCACCAGACCAAAAGTTGATGAAAAAAATCTAGAAAAAGCACTTAATGATGCTGAAGCACCTTTGAATTCATCAAACAAAGAAAATCCATATTCTCTACATCAAGAATTGCAACAAATGATGAATGATCTTGTGGGAATCATTAGAGATGGTCAAGAAATGAAAGAAGCAATTGAAAAATTAGAGGTTTTGAAACAAAAAACTAAAAACTTAGGCGTATCTGGTGGAAAACAATTTAATCCTGGCTGGCACTTATCTCTTGATCTACAAAATATGTTATTAGTAAGTGAAACAATTGCCAAAAGTGCATTAGCAAGAGAAGAATCTCGTGGAGGTCATACCAGAAATGATTTCCCTACTATGGATAAAAACTGGAGATCAAAACATGTCATTTGTTCATGGAATGGATCAAAGATTGAAACTAGAATTGAAACACTGCCTGCTATGCCAAAAGAATTAGCTGAATTATTCGATAAGGAAGAATTAGCAAAATATATGTTGCCCGAAGAACTTGCTCAACTTGGAATGGGAGCCTAATCATGGGTTATCTTGCAAAATTAAGAGTTTGGCGTGGCAACAAAGAAAAAGGTGAATTACAAAACTACCAAGTAGATGTTGCTGAAGGCGAAGTTCTACTTGATGTAATTCATAGAATTCAAGCAACTGAAAGTCCTGATTTAGCAGTTAGATGGAACTGCAAAGCTGGAAAATGTGGTTCCTGTAGTGCAGAAATAAACGGTAAACCAAGTTTGATGTGTATGACCAGAATGAACACTTTTGATGAAGATCAAGAAATTACCGTCACCCCATTAAGAACATTTCCAGTCATCAAAGATTTAGTTACAGATGTTTCATTTAACTATCAAAAAGCAAGAGAAGTTCCAGCATTTAAAGGTCCAGAAGGTCTAAAACCTGGTGAATATCGAATGCAACAAGTAGACGTGGAAAGAAGTCAAGAATTTAGAAAATGTATTGAATGCTTCTTATGCCAAGATGTGTGTCACGTAATTCGCGACCATGAAGATAACAAACCTAAATTTGCAGGCCCTAGATTTTTTATTCGTTTAGCAGAACTAGATATGCATCCTCTGGATCAACTAGATCGCAAAAAAGAGTCTCAAGAAAATCATGGACTTGGAATGTGTAACATTACAAAATGTTGCACAGAAGTTTGCCCTGAACATATCAAAATTACAGACAATGCAATCATTCCAATGAAAGAAAGAGTTGTTGATAAAAAGTACGATCCTCTAGTTTGGTTAGGTCAAACGATTACTAGAAGAAAATCTAGTTAAAACCCAACTTTTTCATAAACATTCTTTAAAGTATTAGATGCCACTTGTTCTGCTTTTTGAGCACCCTCAGACATTAAATTAGTTAAAGTCTTTTCATCGTTTAATAAGTTATTTGTCTTCTCTCTAAACGGATTGATTACTTGTTCAACCACAACTTCTCCGGCATAGGTTTTTAAATCACCATAACCTTTATCCACAAAACTATCTTCAATTTCTTGAATACTTTGATTAGTTACTGATTTAATTATTGATATTAAATTTGAAACTCCTGGTTTATTTTCTGGATCATATTTAATTTCTTTACCAGAATCGGTGACAGCAGTCTTGAATTTTTTCATTACCGCACTTGGTTCATCCAAAATAAAAATACAACCTGAAGGTGAGGATTTACTCATTTTTGAAGTTGGATCTTGTAAATCAAGAATTTTTGCGGTCTCTTTTACAATATAAGCTTCAGGAACTGTAAAAGTTTGTCCAAACTGGTTATTAAATCTAGTTGCTAAATCTCTTGTTAATTCCAAGTGTTGACGTTGATCTTCTCCAACTGGAACTTGGTTTGCTTGATAAAGCAAGATATCTGCTGCTTGCAATATTGGATAAGTAAATAATCCAACTGAGGATCTTTCACTGCCTCCTTTATGAGTTTTATCTTTAAACTGCGTCATCCTGTTAGCTTCACCAAAACCGGTGAAGCAACTTAATACCCAAGCAAGTTGAGCATGTTGGGGTACTTGGCTTTGAACAAAAATCGTACTTTTTGATGGATCAACACCAACTGCTAAAAGTTGTGCAAATGAAGTTAAAGTTCTTTTCTTTAATAATTTTGGATCAAAATCTGCTGTTATGGCATGCAAATCAACTACTGAATAAAAACAATTATGGGTTTCTTGCATTTGAACCCACTGACGCAAAGCTCCAAACCAATTACCAATATGAAATGAATCTGCAGTTGGCTGAATGCCTGAGAGCACACTTGGCTTATTTGCCATTTTTCACCAACTTTTGTAGTTTAACGTAAAAATAATAATACCTATTAACTCTATTTTTTTGATTAAACTCAACCTAAAGTTAATTTATTCAATACGAGTAACCTTAACTTTTGCAATCCTTCTAACATCCATAGCAGTAATTTCAAATCTACATTGCTCTGAAATTATTGATTTTCCTAATGTTGGAAGAGTTTTTAATCTTGAGATTACAAAACCAGCTACTGTTTCGTATGGGCCTTCCGGTAAATGAATATGAGTTAAATCTGCAAAATCATCTAAATTCATTAAACCATCGACTTCGACTTCGCCATGAAAATCAAGTTCGTTTATTTCTTCTTTAACTTGATCATTCTCATGTCTAATGTCACCAATTAATTCTTCAACTAAATCCTCTAAAGTAACAATTCCTGCTGTACCACCATATTCATCTGCCACAATCATTATGTGATGATTTCTTTTTCTCATTTGACCTAGAGCATTCAAAATTGAGGTCGTTCCAGGAATTACTTCCACGGGAGAAGAAATCTCTTTCAATGTTTTCGAGGAATTTCTTGCATCATTAGTTATTAATTGCCTAATGTGGACATATCCCAAAATTTCATCTGCATTTTTATTAATTATTGGATATTTTGTGTGAGGTAGTTTCTCCACTTTTTTACACGCATCTGCCAAAGTTAATTCGGCATCTAAGAATTCAACCTCAGTTCTAGGAGTCATCACCTCTTTAATTTCTCGATCATCTGCTTCAAAGACGTCATCGATTAGAGCGCGCTCGTTATCACTTAATTCTTCATGTCCTGCTACTAAATCTCTTAAATCTTCCCCACTTAATTCTTGTCTACTTGCAGTTGGATCTCCACCCAAAAATCTAACAATTAAATTTGTTGAGTGACTCAAAAGCCAAATAAAAGGTCTACTAATTCTTGCCAATATTTCAATTGGGTAAACCGCAATCAAAGCCCAGCTTTCAGAATTTTGTAATGCTAACCGTTTTGGTACAAGTTCACCCAAAACTAAAGAAAAATAAGAAATAAAAAGTGTTATCAATATAAAAGCCAAAATTGAAACCACAGACTCTGGTAAAAATTGATCTAAAATTGGAGAAAGAACCGGCGTTAAACTTGAGGCACCAAAACCTGCCCCAATAAATCCTGCAACAGTTACCCCTACTTGAACTGAAGCTAAAAACCTATTTGGATGATCATGAAGTTCTTTTAATAAACGTCCACGCCTTCCCTTAGTTTCAGCTAATCTTTTTACTTGAGATTCTCTAACTGAAACTAAAGCAATTTCAGCCGCGGCAAAAAAACCGCCAATCATGATAAAAACTAGAACGATTAGGGCACTAACCCAAGTACTCATATTTTTTTAATATTACCTAGTTTAAGTTTTCGCTTTAGAGGCTTGAGTCTAATTGGCGCTTAATTCCAGCCAAATATTCCTCAGTTGTTGCCCAAGCTTGCTCTGGACTGATTAATCTTGCCAAATCTTTTGTCATTAATCCTGATTCAACAGTTTTAATGCATGCTTGTTCTAATTGGTTTGCAAATCCAATTAACTCTTTGTTGTTGTCTAGAGTTCCGCGATGTTTCAAGCCACCTGTCCAAGCAAAAATAGATGCAATTGGATTTGTAGAAGTTGGTTGACCTGCTTGATATTTTCTGTAATGTCTTGTGACTGTTCCATGTGCTGCTTCTGATTCAACGATTTTGCCATCTGGTGTCATCAAAACACTTGTCATCAATCCTAAGGAACCAAAACCTTGTGCAACGGTGTCACTTTGCACATCGCCATCATAATTTTTACATGCCCAGACATATCCACCACTCCACTTTAAAGCAGTAGCAACCATGTCATCAATTAATCGATGTTCGTAAGTTAATCCTTGTTGTTCAAATTCTTTTCTAAATTCATTTTCATAAATTTCTGCAAAAATATCTTTGAATCTTCCATCATAGGCTTTTAAAATTGTATTTTTAGTTGATAAATAAACTGGATAATTTCTTGATAATCCATATCTAAAAGAAGCTCTGGCAAAATCTTTAATGCTCTCATCAAAGTTATACATACCCATAGCTACACCAGAATCTTTGAAATTTGCTACTTCAAACTCCATAGGTTTTGAACCATCTTCTGGTTGATAAGTAAGTGTAACTTTTCCAGGACCTGGAACCACAAAATCAGTTGCTTTATATTGATCTCCATGAGCATGACGACCAATCACAATTGGTTTAGTCCAACTTGGTACAAGTCGTGGAATGTTAGAAATAATAATTGGCTCACGAAAAATTACTCCGCCTAAAATATTTCGAATAGTTCCATTTGGAGATTTCCACATTTTCTTTAAACCAAATTCTTTAACTCTTGCTTCGTCTGGAGTAATGGTTGCACATTTGACACCAACTCCATGTTTTTTTATTGCATTCGCAGAATCAATAGTTACTTGATCATCAGTTTTATCTCTATGTTCAATACTTAAATCGTAATACTCTAAATTGACATCTAGATAAGGCAAAATCAACTCATCTTTAATAAATTGCCAAATGATGCGAGTCATTTCATCGCCATCTAGTTCAACAACTGGATTTGCTACTTTAATTTTTGCCATTTTTTTCCTTTAAAGATTCTTTACATCTGCTTGCTTAGTTCTTACAGCTTCAGCAGCAACTTTTAAAGCTGCTAATTCATCATTTGTTAATTTAGTTTCCACAACTTTATTAATTCCATTTGATCCAAGTTGAGCTTCAACACCTAAATAAACTCCATCAATTCCATATTCGCCATCAACCCAAGCACATACGGGCATCACTTTATTTGAATTTGTTGCAACTGCTTTTGCCATTTCAGCAGCTGCTGCACTTGGTGCATAGTAAGCAGAACCAGTCTTTAATAATGCCACAACTTCTGCTCCACCATTTCTGGTGCGTTCAACTAATTTATCTATTTCGTCTTTTGGTAATACTTCACTTAATGATTTACCTTTAACACTTGATTGACTTGGAACTGGAACCATAGTTTCACCATGAGAACCTAAAGTTAAAGTCTTTACTTCACTGATTAATGCTCCAGTTTTTTCTGCAACAAAATACGAAAATCTTGCAGTATCTAACATTCCTGCTTGACCCATTACTTTATTTTTTGCAAAACCAGTTGCAATTTGGGCAAGAGCTGTCATTTCATCCAATGGATTTGAAACTACTATTACAACTGAATTAGGAGCATGTTTAGCAATATTTTCTGAAACTTGTCGAACAATTTTGGCATTAGTTTCAATTAAATCCATTCTGCTCATTCCAGGTTTTCTTGGAAGTCCTGCAGTAATTACTACTATTGAAGAATCTTTAATGGCTTCATAACCTTTACCATCGGGCAAAGTTGTCTGGCCAATGATTTTTGTTTCAAAATTTTGTATAGGTCTTGATTGATTCATATCAAGTGCTAGACCTTCTGCTTTACCTTCCACAACATCGGTTAAAACCACAGTTTCAAAAATGTCATATTCAGCTAAACGCATTGCGGTGGTTGAACCGTAGAAACCTGCTCCTATAACTGAGACTTTGCCCGATCTAGCCAAGTTTTATCACAAGCCCTTCAAAAGATTTCAAATTACAAAGTCAATTCTAGTAAGGATTAAGGATTTGAATTTATGAGGGCACAACTATAGAAAGAATTATTAAGAAAACTGAAAAAAATGTTAATACTGTTACATCAATCCATTTAGTTCGGACATAAAGCCAGCCAAGAGAAAATCTTGGAAGTGATGCACGTAACACTGCAGAAACTGCCACTCCAAATGAAAACACTAAAACACCAATTCGAAAATTCATTTGAGTTGCTAGAAATATTCCCAAAATTGTAATTGCTATAGGTAATAAAGTTGGCCATTGTCTTCTAATTAATTTTTGCCAACGATTTACTTTTATATCAACTTCATTATTTGAAATAGCTCTCAAATTTCTATTTTCAGAATTGGATGCTGGATTTGTCACAGGCATAAATTCACACTACCTTAAATCACTTGCCAGATAGACAGCAAATAGCATCAATGCTGCTCCAAAAATTAAAGCCCAGCCCACATTTATGTTTGCATTTGGCATGATCACGTCTAGGAAAATGGAAGTTACAAGTTGACCAGCCACAGTTGCCAAACTGAAAAGTAATACTCCTAAAGTTCTAACCACAGCAGCTGCTAGATAAACCACAATCGCACCAAGAATTCCTGCTGTATAAAGCCACCATTGGCTTGGCCAATTAGTCCAATCTTTTCCAAAAAGATTCATCAAAATTAAAGTTATGGTTACAGCAAACATAGACATAGGAAAATTAATAAAGGCTGAAACTTGCGAGTTAGCTGCTTTTGTAACTCGTGCATTGAGTGCAAATTGCATGGTCACAGCTAAACCTGCAATTACTACAGCAATAATTGGAATCCACAATATATCTCCATTAAATTCAGACACTGAAAAAAACACAGCAACTATTCCAATAGACATAGCTAAAAATCTTTTCTGTGTAATATTTCTTTTTTTACCAGAACTAAATCCAAACTTATCTACAAAAATTCCACTTATATTTTGTGATGCAACAAGAACTACTGTGAATAATCCTGTTCCAATAATACTTACCGTGCTTGAAGCAGTTGAAATATAAACTGCACCTGCAACTCCTCCTAAGAGTTGCCATTTAGCAAACCTCTTTTCTTTTATTAATTTAATTAACTTTCTAAATTTATTTCTTACTTCAGGATTTAACAAAAATATGCTCATAAAAATGGTGCCACCAATATTTGAGATCAAAGCTGCCATAATTCCATCATTTAATTCATGCGCTAATTGGCCACTGACACTTGCTTGTAAAGTCGCAGCTACTCCAGCTATAAATGCAAGTGCAATTGAAAGAGGAATACTTGCTTTCTCAATGAGAAAAATGTCTAACTCCAGTTAAGTACATAGTTATTCCTGCATTTTTTGCAAGAGCAATAACTTCTTCATCATTTTTCGATCCACCAGGATGAACTACGGCAGTAACTCCTGCCTTTATTAAAACTTCTAAAGCATCTGCAAATGGAAAGAACGCATCACTTGCTGCAACACTATTTTTTGATCTTTCTTTTGCACCCTCTACTGCAAGTTTTGCAGCAGAAACTCTGTTTACTTGTCCCATTCCCACCCCGACCATTGCGCCATCTTTTGCTAAAACAATGGCATTTGATTTAGGTGCTCGAACACTTCTCCAAGCAAATTCTAGATCTTTCAAAATATCTTCATTAGCTTTTGTTCCAGCAACTAATTTCCATTCTTCAGGATCATCTCCGTAACCTTCAACATCATCAACTGTTTGCATTAGTACTCCACCTGAAACAGTTCGCCATTCAACCCGTTTGCCCATATGTGGTCCTGATATTTGGAGAATTCTTAAATTACCTTTTTGTTTCAAAATTTCTAAAGCATCTTCGTCAAACGCTGGTGCTACAACGACTTCTGTAAAAACATCATTAATTAAATTTGCAGTTTTCTTATCTATTTTTCTATTTGTTCCAATTACTCCACCAAAAGCTGAAATTGGATCTGTCGCTAAAGCTTTTTCGAATGCTGACGCTAAATCATATGCTATAGCAAGACCACATGGATTTGCATGCTTAATAATTACTGCACAAGGTTCAACGTGATCAAAAGCAGCATTTCTAGCTGCATCGGCGTCAATAAAATTGTTATAAGACATTTCTTTTCCAGCAAGTTGCTTTGCTTGTGCAATGCCTTTTTCGGAACTAATACCTGAATACAAAGCCGCAGTTTGATGCGGATTTTCTCCGTAACGTAAAACTTGAGTTCGTTTGAATGAGGCGCCTACCCATTTAGGAGCATCTTGCTCATTTGTAACTTTTCTCGAAAACCATCTAGCGATCAAAGTGTCATAAGTTGCTGTGTGAGAAAAGGCCTCTGCAGACCATTGCATTCTTTGTTCACGGGAAATTCCAGAATCTAATTGCGCAATTAAGTTTTTGTATTCATTTGGTGAAACCACTACTGAGATATGCTCAAAATTTTTAGCTGCAGCTCTAATTAATGCCACTCCCCCAATATCTATCTGCTCAATACAATCTTCAAAATCTGCACCAGAAGAAACGGTATCTAGGAATGGGTAAAGATTTACTACTACTAAATCAAATGGTGTTACACCCATTTTTTGTAATTCTTGATTGTGTTCTGAATTATTTATATCTGCCAAAATTGCGCCATGAATATTAGGATGCAAAGTTTTTACTCTGCCACTTAATATTTCTTCACTATTTGTAACTTCACTGACTTTAGTCACTGGAATATTTAATTGAGAAATAAATTCTGCAGTTTTACCTGTGGAGACTATTTCAATATTTTTACTATGTAAGGCTTTTACTAAGTCCTCTAAACCATCTTTATTGGAAACACTTACTAAGGCTTTACTCAATTTCTTATTAGACATAGTGGTAAAAATTTCCCTTCAAAAGCATTCCAATTAGTTAGACATAGGAAGCCTACCTACAAGACTTTTGATGCCAGAAATAGGTGGCTTAACTTTGAGAAAGCCTAGGATCTACTTGGTCCTCTTCAATTTTGTTTCTATTTTTGGCACTTTGCCAAAGTAAAACTAATGCAATAAAAATAGTTTCTCCGATTAAAAACCAAATCATACTTTTTTGAAAAACTTCTCGAGAACTTACTCCAAAGTTAAGTAAAAGATTGCTACCCAATGAACCTGTACTTAAGAAACTTAATAAAGAAATAGCACTTGCTGTGCCAAGAGAAACAAATATTGCAGAGACAATCCAAATTCCAGGATTCTTATTTCTTGTACTTATAGCCATAAGAATTCCAAAAAGTATGGGAATCAGATAAAGATATTTCATATAGCTTGGCAAAATTGTTGGCACTAAACCAAACCAAGGCCAAGCAGGCAACTGTGCAATAGTTACCGAATTTAAATTAATACTTGATCCTGTTCCTAAAATTATTGTGGAATTAGTTAAAAATGCCCAACCCCAGAGAATAAAGTTTGGAAACCACCCGATTCCAGAAATAACTACGGCAATTATTGCCACTATTCCCCCAAGTAGTGAAGATTGCATTAAAAGCATATTTTCATAATTAAACCCAATAGCTACAAAAATTAAGATCATCGAAACCAATAAAGTAAATAAACTAAATCTAAAAATTAATTTAATTATTCTTTTTATCGGCTCATCTAAATCGTCAAAGATTAAAGACCACGTGCCACCAACTGTGCCAACAGCCAAAATAGACATTGAAATAACCATGATAGAAGGTTTGAGCATTACCTCTAGCCAGTTAATATTTTCTGGACTAACTAAAAATCTCAATAAAGCTATAACTAATCCATATGAAATAGAAGCAATACTTACAACTAAAAGAGAAATTAAGGTTGGTCGTTTCATCTCTTCATGTAAAGCAGATCTTATTGCCCATCTAGAAGACCTATAAAGAGAAATTAAAGTTATAAAAATAAAACCCAGAAATGGTAAAGATAAAGTAACCGAATTTATTACTAAAGGAACTCCTTGCATTGCTAGAAATCCCCACACCACAACTTTGAAAGCATCTGTCAAAGAACTAGATCTATCTCCAGCAAGAATCCAAGTTGTAAATACTAAAGTCACAGATAAACCAAAAGTAATTAAAAAAGTCCAGAATGTAACGAGTAAGCCAGCAACTACAACGTTATGTCGTTGAACTGGTGAATCAGCCACAATTTATTTTATGGCTGCGCGTAACAAAAGTGCTGTTTCACTTGGAGTTTTACCAACTTTAACTCCAACTTTTTCTAAAGCAATTTTTTTGGCTTCTGCTGTTCCACTAGATCCAGAGACAATTGCTCCAGCATGTCCCATGGTTTTACCTTCAGGTGCAGTAAAACCGGCTACATAGGCAACGACAGGTTTAGTTATATTTTCTTTAATAAAATCTGCAGCTCTTTCTTCAGCATCTCCACCAATTTCACCAATCATCACAATTGCTTTTGTGTCAGGATCTTTTTCAAATTCACGTAAAGCATCAATATGAGTTGTTCCAATTATTGGGTCTCCCCCAATTCCGATTGCAGTCGTAAAACCTAAATCTCTTAATTCATACATCATTTGATAAGTAAGTGTTCCTGATTTAGAAACTAAACCAATTATTCCTTTATTAGTTATATCTGCAGGAATTATTCCAGCATTACTTAAACTTGGTGAAATTATTCCAGGACAATTTGGACCGATAATTCTTGTTTTCCCAACTTTTTGAGAATGTGCAAAAAAGTTTGCGGTGTCATGAACTGGTATTCCTTCAGTAATTACTACAACTAAAGGCATGAATGCATCCACTGCTTCAATCACTGCAGCTTTTGCAAATTTCGGTGGAACAAAAACTACCGAAACATTTGCACCTGTTTGATCCATTGCTTCATTAACTGAATTAAAAATGGGAAGATTTTTACCTGCAACTTCTAAAGTTTGCCCACCTTTTCCAGGTGTTACTCCTGCAACTATTTGAGTTCCAGATTTAATCATTCGTTCACTATGTTTTTTCCCTTCAGCACCAGTCATGCCTTGAACAATAACTTTGCTGTTTTGGTCTAAGAAAATTGCCATTATTTAACACCTGCTGCAAGTTGTGCAGCTTTTGCTGCTGCATTATCCATAGTGTCAACTATTTCTACATTTTCAATGTTTGCACTTTTTAGAATTCTTAATCCTTCTTGCGCATTATTTCCATCAAGACGAACCACTATTGGTCTTGGTTTAATGGTTGAATCATTTTTTAGTATTTCTAAAGCTTGAACGATTCCGTTTGCAACTGCATCGCATGCTGTGATTCCACCAAAAACGTTTACAAAAACTGATTTAACTGATTGATCTGACAAAATTATTCCTAGACCATCTGCCATAACTTGAGCAGATGCACCACCACCTATGTCTAGAAAATTTGCTGGTTTTACTTGCCCAAATTTTTCACCGGCATAAGCAACCACATCTAAAGTGCTCATAACTAAACCTGCGCCATTTCCAATAATTCCCACAGATCCATCAAGTTTTACATAATTTAAATCTTTTTCTTTTGCTCTTGTTTCTAATGGATCAACATTTGCTGTATCTATGAATTTTTCAAAATCAGGATGTCTAAATAAAGCGTTATCATCAAGGGTTACTTTTCCATCTAAAGCAATTATTCGATCATCGTTTGTTCTTACCAATGGATTTATTTCAATTAATGTTGCATCAACTTCTATAAAGGCTTTCCACATTTTTTCAATTAATTCAGCTACTTGAGTTAGAACTTCTGTGGGAATACCTGCTTTTTGAGCAATTTCTTTTGCTTTAATTTGATCTACACCCGTGATTGGATTAATCGAAATTTTTGCAAGCTTTTCTGGAGTCTTTGCAGCAACTTCTTCAATGTCCATTCCACCTGCCACACTTGCCATAGCTAAAAATGTTCTGTTAGTTCTATCTAGTAAAAATGAAACATAATATTCTTCTTTGATATCTTCTGCTGGAGTAATAAGAACTTTTTTAACAATATGACCTTTGATGTCTAAACCTAAAATGTTTTTAGCTTTTTCAAATGCTTCTTCTGGATTATTGGCAAGTTTTACCCCACCTGCTTTTCCTCTACCTCCAGTTTTAACTTGTGCTTTGACAACTACTGGTTTATTAAAATCCTCTGCTGCTTTTTTTGCATCTTCTGCATTAGTAACAACTTTTCCAACTTGGGTAGAAATTTGATTAAGAGCAAATAACTCTTTTGCTTGATATTCGTACAAATCCACGATTTTTTGTCAAACTCCCTAATAGTTATATAAGCCTAGATAATCCTATTGAGTCCCTCAATTGAATCTTTATTGAGACTATTTATTTACTTTTTTATTCCACAAAGCATTTGTTGCACTGGGTCTACTGAGGAATTTTTTAATTCTATTTAGGGAAATTTAATCTAATTCGAAGACCATTAAATTTTGAAGCCTCAAGTTTTACATCTCCCTTATGTTTATCCATAACAGCTTTAATGATGCTCATTCCAAGACCAAATCCTCCTGTGTCTCTAGACCTTGAGTCATCAAGGCGAGAAAATCTTTCGAAAACCTGATCCCTTAAATGTTCTGGTATTCCTGGCCCAGAGTCATCAATAATTATTTCAATCGAATCAGCTTTTTCTACTGAACTTATTTCGATAATCGAATCATTTGGAGTGTGTCTAACTATGTTTTGAACAATATTTGAAAATAGTTGTCGTAATGAATCTTCATTTGCATTGATGATTATATCTTTTGCCAATAAGTTATTTATTTCTCGATTTGGATTTTGGATTTTTAAGTCTTCTAAATACTCCCTTAAAATTTGACTTAGATTAATAGAGCTAAACGATTGTAAATTAATTTCATCTTCTCTAGTCAAAGTTAATAGATCCTTTACTAATTTCTCCATTCTTAAACTCTCAGTTTCAATCCTTGCAACTGCCCTATCGTGTTGTTCTTTATTTAAATTTGGTTTTTGTAACAGTTCTGAATATCCCCGAATTACAGTCAAGGGAGTACGCAATTCATGAGATGCATCAGAAACAAATTGTTTTAACGAATTAAGCATTTTGTTTATAGCACTTGTTAATTCACCAAATTCTGTCCCAGATTTTGCAACTGGCATATTTTGAGCAAAATTTCCTAATGCAACAGAATGAGCTGAATCTACGATTTGATTTATTGGTTTGAAAATTCGAGAAACGAAAAACCAAGCCAGCGTTCCACTAAGAAGAGAAATAGCAATTGCTGCAAAAAGAGTTCTACTAATAACTTCTTTTATTGACTCTTGCGCACCCTCAAGTGATGCTGCTAGAACAAAAATCTCATTTTTTTTACTTTCAAATGCAAGAACTCTATATTCCCCGTCATCCTTCACAGTAATAATTCTTTGATTGGCTTGACTGATTTGCTCATTCGTTAACTCTGGAAATAAATCGTCATCAGATAAATTTCCTGCAGACCTTAAGACCGTCAAACTTCCGTCATTTTCATAACGCGCAATAGAAATAAATGAGTCTGCCAATCCTCTAATGGGAGAAACTAAATTACCTCTTAATTCTTTTAATAATCTTGGTTCTTTTATGGTTTCTATCAAAGAATTATCTATTGCATTATTAAAAGATCTTTGAGCATTAAAAATCGCTACGCCACCTAATACAAAAACTGGAATTGCAGAAAGTATTGCAACCATTAAGGAAATTTGAGTTCTTAATTTCATGACGCTTCTATCTGATATCCGATTCCTCTAACAGTTCTAATATTTGCATTTACTCCTATTTTTTTTCTTAAATAAGAAATATATGTATCAAGAATTGCACCATCTGTTTCAAAATCTAATCCCCAAACAGCGCTTAATATCTGTTCTCTAGTTAATACTCTTCCAGAGTTTGTCATTAAATACTGAAGTAATTTAAATTCAGTTGGAGAAATTTCAACTTCTTTGTTATTAATTTTTAATCTATATTTATGAAGATCTAATTCCAGATTACCTATGCTTAAAAGATTATTAATTGGTTCATTTTTCTTAAATCTTCGCAAAACTGCAGCAACTCTCATAAGTAACTCTTCAAGACCAAATGGTTTTGTGACAAAATCATCAGCACCAAGTCCAAATCCAATTGCTTTATCATCTTTTTGATCCCTAGCGGTAAGCACTATTACTGGAATATCGTTATTTTCTTTTCTCAATTTTTTCAAGACTTCAAAGCCATCCATTTGAGGCATATTTATATCTAGAATTACAAGATCTGGTTTATCGTCTCTTACGAGTCTTAAAGCTTCAAGTCCATGCTTTGCTGAAATGGTTTCATATCCATTCATTCGCAAAGCATCTTGCAGTAGATCATTAAGTGAAGTCTCGTCTTCCACAACAAGAATTCGAGCTAGGGAGGTTTTCACGCGATCTAATCTATTAGATTTGTTTCGCAAGATACTTTGCACGTACTCCTTTTTACTTTGATAAAAAGTTAAATTTAAAATGTTTAAATTTAATTTCTAGCCCTATGGTTTTGATCCATAGGGCTAGAAATTCTTATTAACTTGGTCTTGCTGGTTTAACTGGTTTTGCACCAAGAGCAGCTAGAGCCTGGTCTCTTGTTGCTTTTGCTTGTGCAATTGCTTCTTTAAATGCAGTTCTTGCTTGAACTTTTTGCTCTTCAGTAGTCGCAGCTGAGAGAGCAGCATTTTTAGTTGCAAGAGCACTTGCTTTTGCATTTGCAAAAGTAGCTTTTATAGAAGCTCTTGCTTCTTTGTAAGCCGTATTTGCAGTTTTGAATGCGGTAATTTGAGATCTGTATTGTGCTTTTGCTTCTTGACTTTGAGTATCAGCCAATGCAGCATTTGCACTTAAACCAGAAATCAAAAGAGTTCCAAGTGCTATTGAAACTATTTTTTTACTTAATTGCATTTGCATTCTCTTTTCTTTTCTGATGAGGAAAATAATTTGTTTCAAATTGATAATCCTTCATCTTACTTCTTATTAAAAGGGTTAAAGTTGAGAAAATTATAAATCTAACCTTAAAGAATTCTGAGAAAAATTGATAAAATTGATTATTTATTGGATAAGCCTAGTCAAGATTTTGAGCGAGAGCCCATCGCTTTTGAACTACAAATGAGATAAATCTCGAACCCCGTGTGTTACAGATGTGACATCTGGCATGGTTGAGTAGACGATGATGAAACTGAAAGCACCAAATAATCGTTGGCTCTCAGGTGGAATCCTGGTAGTTGCAATTGGTTTAACCATTGCAATGGCTTTGCCATCTAATTTTTCTGCATCAAGTGATCCAGTAGTTGTTGCTGATGCGCCACAAGAATTATCAGTTGCAAATCAAGATGTCGGTGCTGCTGAGTTACCAATTATTGAAAAACCAATAACTGCAAAATTAGGTGCTCCTGCCACAGTTGAAAAAATTCAAAGATTTAAAGATCAAGCAGCAGTAATTGCAGCAAGAGAACAAGCAAGAATTGCAGCTGAAAAAGCAAAGCAAGCAGCAGAAAGACGTGCCTTAAGAGCTAAATACACAGTTAATCCTGCTCGAGCAAGAATTTCTGTTCCGTATGGAAGAAGAGGAAGAATTTGGGATTTAGGATGGCACACTGGAACAGATTTCAATGGCAATTACGGTGATCCAGTTTATGCAGCAAGAGTTGGAACTGTTTTATTCACAGGTTGGCGTCCTTCTTACGGAAGAACAATTGAAATTAAACATCCAGACGGTGCAGTAACAAGATATGCACATTTATCTCGCATAAGAGTTAATGCAGGAGATGAAGTAGATGTTGGACAAAGAATTGGAAATATCGGAGCATCTGGAAAAGCATTTGGCGCACACTTACATTTTGAAGTTTTAGTCAATGGAAGTTTTAGAAATCCTTGGGTTTGGCTTTGGGGTAAAGATTAATTAAAGTTTTTCAACTGGTGCATATCTAAGTAGTAATCGCTTTGTGCCGTGAGATCCAAAATCAATTGTGGCTTCAGAACCTTCACCACTTCCAGCAGTTTCTTTAACTGTGCCTAGACCAAATCTTTCATGTAAAACTTTATCTCCTGGATTTAAAACTAAATATTGTTTTTCAACTCTTGGTTTACTTGCTTTAACCATAGAAGGTGCTGCTCCAAAACCACTTGAGGAGTAACTTTGATTCATAGGTTCAAGTCTTTGCCAACTAATTAAAGAAGCAGGAATTTCATCTAAAAATCTTGAACTTGAATTATAAGAAGGCGCTCCCCATACAGATCGAGAAATAGATCTTGTGACATAAAGTCTTTCTCTAGCTCTTGTAATTCCAACATAAGCAAGTCTTCTTTCTTCAGCTAATTCTTTATCATTAACTTGCGATCTTGAATGTGGAAAAATTCCTTCTTCCATACCAGTTAAAAAAGTAATTGGAAATTCCAAACCTTTTGCAGTGTGAAGTGTCATCAAAGTAACTAGTCCTTCGTTGTTTCCTGGCACATCATCTGAATCAGCAACAAGCGAAACATGTTCTAAAAACTGAGCTAATCCATTTTCTCCAGCACTATTTGAGTTTTCGAATTCTCTTGCAACTGATTCAAGTTCAGTAAGATTTTCAACTCTACTTTGATCTTGAGGATCTTCTGAATTAAATAAAATTTCTAAGTAGCTTGATTTCTCTAAAACTGTATGAACTATCTCTGAAGGTTTAGCATCTTTTAAAAACATCTCTCGAAATACATTCATCATTTGGGCAAAATCAATTAACGCAGCTCTTGCTTTAGGGGTAAGTTCACTTATTTTTTCAGCATTTTGAATAGCTTGGCCATATGTTAGTTTATTTTTTCTAGCAAATGAATCAATTAATTCTTCTGCTTTTTCTCCAATACCTCTTTTAGGAACATTAATTATTCTTCTTATTGATAATTCATCATCAAAATTAATAACTGCTCTTAAATAAGCTAAGACATCTTTAACTTCTTTTCTTTCATAAAACTTTAATCCCCCAACAACTCTGTAAGGAATACCAATTCTTATAAATACTTCTTCAAAAGCTCTTGATTGATTATTAGTTCTATAAAAAACTGAAATTTGTCCATATTTGTATTCAAACTCTTCTCGTAATTTTTCTATTTCTAAAGCAACAAAAGATGCTTCATCGTGTTCATTGTCAGCAACATAGCCAACAATTGGTTCACCTTGGCCTGCGTCTGTCCAAAGTTTTTTCTCTCTTCTTTCTGCATTTTGTGAAATGACAGAATTTGCTGCAGTTAAAATATTTTGAGTAGATCGATAATTTTGTTCTAATAATATAGTTTTTGCATTGGGATAATCTCTCTCAAATTCTTCAATATTTCTGATTGTGGCTCCCCGAAATGCATAGATTGATTGATCAGCATCCCCAACAACACAAAGTTCTGCTGGAAGTAATCCATCTTTTTCAGAACCAACTAATTCTTTAATCAAAATATATTGAGCATGATTTGTGTCTTGATATTCATCAACCAAAATATGTTTAAATCTGTGACGATACTTTTGTTTAATATCTGGAAAAAGTTGTAATAGTGCAACTGTGGCACCGATTAAATCATCAAAATCAAATGCATTAGCTCTAGCTAATCTTTGATCATATTCTGAATAAACTTGTCCTACTAATCTTTCTTGCTCAGTTTCAGCTTTACTCATATAGGTTTCATGATCAATTAATTCACTTTTGGCATTAGATATTTGTGCTGCTAAAGATCTAGGGCTTAATACTTTTGAATTAATTTCTAGTCCAGCTGCAACCATGGTTATTAAGCGTAAGGAATCTTGCGAATCATAGATTGAAAAAGTTGAAGTACGACCTAGCCTTTGAGCATCTGCTCTTAAGAATCGAACACACGCTGAGTGAAATGTTGAAACTTGCATCAATTTCGCTTTGTTGCCAACTAGGTCTAAAACTCTTTCTTTCATCTCTCCTGCGGCTTTATTTGTAAAAGTAATAGCCAGAATTTCTTGAGGAGAAACTCCTAGATCACTTAATAAATAAGCAATTCTTCTGGTTAGAACTCGAGTTTTCCCAGATCCTGCGCCAGCCACAATTAGTAAGGGAGAGCCTTGATGCATAACCGCAGCTTTTTGCTGAGGATTTAAATCATCTAAAGCCGATTGAGTAAGAGACACTGCTTAAGTCTAAATTGTTCTATATGACTTCGCCTGTTCTAACACCTCTGGAATTTCCTAAACCCGGATCCAAAGTATTAGTAATAACTGCTCATCCAGATGATATTGATTTTGGTGGTGCAGGAACTATCGCTTTATTAGTACAAAGTGGTGTGGAAGTCACCTATTGCATCACAACAGATGGTCATCAAGGTGGCGAAGATGCAAGTATTTCAAGAGATGAAATGAGAAAAATTCGTCGCACAGAACAAAGTGATGCCGCAAAAGTTTTAGGGGTTAAAGAAGTAATTTATTTAGGAAAAGATGATGGATCAATTGTTCCAACTCTTTCTTTGAGAGAAGATTTTGTAAAAGTGATTCGAAAAGTAAAACCAGATGTTTTAATCACCCAATCACCTGAAAGAAACTGGGCCAGAATGCCAGCATCTCATCCAGATCATTTAGCAGTTGGAGAAACTGCAATTCAAGCTGTTTATCCAGATGCTAGAAATCAATTTGCTTTTCCACATTTGTTAAAGGAAGGTTTAGAGCCTTGGAGTGTGCCTTTAATTTGGGTTTTATCCCATCATTCACCAAGTCATTTTGTTGATATTACAAATGTGGTGGAGAAAAAATTTGAGGCCTTACAACAACATGTTTCTCAGACAGCACACGTTGGTGATTTAAGAGAACGAGTTACAACTTGGTTAACAATGGCTGCAAAAGCAGCTAACTTACCCGAGGGTAAGTTAGCTGAAATGTTTTTTGTGGTTAACGCTTAAATATAAACTGCTATTGCCATATTGGCTAAAGTCAATAAACCAATACTTAACCAAATTGAATTTGAAACAGATGATTTCTTTCTGTTAACAAAAACTATTCCTGTAATAATTAAAACAATCAGTAACTTAATACTGATTTTGGTCATGTTTAAATCTTCCTCAACAGCTCCAGATTCTGCCAAACCAACCATGACAATTCCTGTAACTAATTGAGTAAGAGAACCATGAAACATGGCAGGATTTACAACTTTTGTTGCTGAACTCATTTGTACAAAGAATCCACCAAACAAAGCTGCTAAACCAATGAAGTGCAATAAAACAAACGTGTTATAAATTATTTCCATACTTTGATACTAACTTAAAAACAAAAATTTATTCTGGATTTACTACTATTTCTATTCTTTGTAATTCTTTTAAGTCGCTATAACCTGTGGTAGCCATGGCTTTCTTCAATGCACCAACTAGATTTAAATTTCCTTGTGCATTTGTGGAAGGTCCAAACAATATTTGTTCAAGAGTTCCTACTGTGCCAAGTTCAACAACTTGACCACGAGGTAAATCTTTATGAACAGCTTCAACTCCCCAATGCTTTCCAAATCCTGGTGCCGAATTTGATCTGGCAAGAGCAGAACCAATCATTACTGCATCTGCACCCATTGCTATTGCTTTACTAATATCTCCACTTTTACCAATTGAGCCATCTGCAATGACGTGAACGTATCTTCCGCCTGATTCATCCAAATATTCTCTTCTAGCCGAAGCTACATCGGCAACTGCAGTTGCCATAGGAACTTTTACACCCAACACATCAGAGGTTGTGTGTGTTGCTCCTCCACCAAATCCAACTAAAACTCCAGCAGCACCTGTTCTCATTAAATGTAAAGCTGCTTGATTCGAAGCGCATCCTCCGACAATTACTGGAACATCTAGTTCATAAATAAAGTTCTTTAAATTAATTGGTTCTTCATTTTTTGAAACATGTTCAGCACTAACTGTTGTACCTCTAATTACAAAAATATCAATTCCTGCTTCCATAACAGCTTTAAAATATTTTGTAACTGATCTTGGTGAAAGTGCAGCTGCAGCTATTACCCCAGCAGATTTAATTTCTTTGATTCTCTCTTTAATTAATTCTGGTTTTATTTCGGCACTATATATTTGTTGCAAAACTTGTACACCAGTTTCTGGTTTTGCTTCAATGATCTTTTTAAATTCTTTTTTAGGATCTTCATAACGAGTCCATAATCCTTCAAGATTTAAAACAGCTAAGCCACCTAATTTGCCATAACTAATTGCAACTTCTGGAGAAACCACAGAATCCATGGGGGCAGCCATAATTGGAAATTCAAATTCGTAAGCATCAATTTTCCAGGAGGTTGAAACTTCCTCTGGATTTCTAGTTCTTCTGGTTGGGACAAGGGCGATATCGTCAAATGAATAGGCAACTCTGCCTCGTTTGGTTCCACCAATTTCTACTTCGGCCACAAAAAAGAAGCCTATCTTGAGTTAGAAATATTGGCTGTTTAGGACTAAAACAAGCAAAAGCATGTTCAAGAGATGGCGCCTTTTCTTAGGGCCATGGCCACAGAATGAGCCCTATTTTCTGTGCGAAGTTTAATCCTGATTCTTCGAAGATGAGTCTTAATCGTGGCATCTTGAATTTTTAAGTTCTTGGCTATTTTTTTATTGTTTAAGCCATGGCTTATTAAAAATAGTATTTCTTTTTCTCTTTTACTTAATACTTTAATCTTAGGCTTTTTAGCCATATTTTTAATTAAAAGATTTTTATACTCTGAAACTTCTGCTTCAATAAATAGAGTTGAATTTTTTGATTTAGAAATCTCTTTATTTATACTTAAAAGAATTACATTTCTGTTTTTTAAAACTTTTTTTTGTATTTCTGAAAGAATATTGAACATTTGTGTATTTATTAAAACTAAATCTATCTTAGAATTTCTTAAATATATAAGGGCTTGTCTAAAATTTCGAACTAACATAATTTGAGATTGTATTTTTGTTAACTGAAGTTTTCTGTGGATAATCTTTCTTCTGGATAAGTTTTCTTCTATGACTAATATGTTCATGAATCATAAGACGATTCATGGAATGTTTAAGTTTCTTTATAAACCTACAGAATTTGTAATTGCAGTAATTGTGCTCGTTAAATCACTACTTCTTTTAAAATTACTTGGTAGTTGCATAGGCCATCCAGGACCTGCCACCAACATGAGTGGACTTGGTCTTAAATTACTTAAGTTCTCTAATTCGGGATCAATATTTTTCACAGGAATTTGAGCCCAGATTAAAACTGCAGCTGGGGCAAGTCTTTTTACTGAATTTATTAATGATGTGTAAGGAACTCTTGCTCCCAATACTTTGGAACTAATTCTTCTTTCTGCTAAAGCTGCAGCAGTTACATATTGTGGAATGGTATGTAATTCATCTGGAGCAGATGCCATTAATACAGGTCGAATATTTACAGGAGCAATTAATTGATCTGCTCTAAGTCTCATTTGACCAATAATTGCTTCACTTAAAACATGTTCTGCTTCAATACCATCACCAGTTTGTTCCCATTTAGCACCAATGGCGATTAAAACTTTTGAAATTAAATTTTCCCAAGTCCAAATAACTCCTCGAGAGTTAATACTTGCTGCAATTATTTGATTACATGCCTGGTTATCTAATGAGTGAGCAGCTTTTGCAAGTCCTCTAGCCGCACTTGAAGCACCTTCCATCGATAAAACTTGACCTCCACCTGGATGGCCAAATTTTTCTGAATGATCAAGAGTTTTAACTAAATTTTCTATTTTGCTACTTAATGAGTTTGGATCAACTGGAGAGATATTTGAAATATTTTCAACTTTGGTATTTAAAGCAACTTTGGCAGCTTCTCCTGCTGGCATTCCTGAAAGAACTAACTTTCGCATTATTTCTAGACGAGCAATATCGGTGATGCAATATCGGCGGTGTCCACCTTGAGATCTATCCGTGGGACATAGGCCATACCGGCGTTCCCAGGTTCTTAAGGTCGCTGGAGCTACCCCCACACGTCTTGCCACCACGGCTACCGTGAGCCCTAGGGTGATGACGTTTTCTTCCTCAGGATTTAAACCCATGAGCATATTGTTCACCAAGTGAACAACTTTGGCTATTCGAGGCCTAAGTGAGAGCGACTTCACAAAATTAGTCATCCGGGGCGATTGACTAAGTTATGAACAATTTTGTATATTTAGATAAAACAAGCTCTAACAAAGGATTTATCTCAAAATGGCCGACATAACCAGACTTCCTGGACCAAATGCCGATCTTTGGGATTGGCAATTAAAGGGTGCTTGCCGTGGTGAAGATCCAGAAATCTTCTTTCACCCCGAAGGTGAGCGTGGACCTGCTCGCGAGCAAAGAATTGCTTTAGCGAAATCTATCTGTGCAACTTGTCCAGTGTTAAAGCAATGTGCTGCACATGCATTGGAAGTTAGAGAACCATACGGTGTGTGGGGTGCGATGAGTGAAGATGATCGCGAAGCACTCTATGCACCAGTTAAAGAAGTAATGCCAGTAGCTGGCTAATTAAGTCTTATCCCTAATAACCCTCCAAAAAAATAAGGGCTCTTGAATAATCCCCAAGAGCCCTTAAACCCTTAAAAATAAAACTTGTAGGACAACTATTCTCTTTGCTATTCTGAGGCAATGACTACTTCCGAAACTGTCGCAGAGACAGAAGTATCAAAAATTGCCTCTATGGCCCATGGGATCAGACATCGAGTCCTGGAACATACAGTAATAAACAACGGGGGCTATCTAAGCCAAGCTTGCTCAGCTGCTGAAATGTTGGCAAGTTTGTACTCCCGATTAGTCAACTTATCTCCTTTAAAAGAACCATTAGACCCAAGAGAATTTGTAAACGTTCCAAGCAAAAATTTTAAAGACTACATAACTGGAGCAGAGTTTCATGGAGAAAAAAAACCAGAATTAGATCGCTTATTTATTAGTCCTGCACATTATGCATTGGTTGTTTATGCTGCGCTAATCGAATGCAAAAGATTAACAGAAAAATCTTTAGAGAAATTTAATAAAGATGGCTCTACAGTGGAAATGATTGGCGCAGAACACTCTCCAGGTTTTGAAACAACAACCGGTTCTCTTGCTCAAGCAATTTCACAAGCCGGTGGTGTTGCATTAGCCAGAAAGCTAAAAGGTGAATCTGGGAAAACTTGGATTTTTATGTCAGATGGAGAATTCCAAGAAGGTCAAACTTGGGAAGCCCTCGGTGCTATTTCGTTTCATGAACTAAATAATTTAAGAATTTTGGTTGACGTAAATAAAAATCAAGTAGATGGACCAATGGATAAAGTTATGAAAATTGAACCCTTAGCAGATCGTATTAGAAGTTTTGGTTGGGATGTTGATGAAATTGATGGAAATGATATAAAGCAAATTCTTAATTCTGGATTAAATATTGGTGATAAACCAAAAGTTATTTTAGGTTACACAGATCCAACAAAAGGTATTGAAATCTTAAAAGACAGACCTGATGCACTTCATTATGTGAGATTTGCAAATGTTTTTGAAAAAAATAAATATATGCAATTTTTAAGTAGGTGGAAATAATGGCTTATGAAATTGTAAAAAGACCTCACGTTGAAAATTTTGTTAAGTGGAGCAAATACAAACCAGAAGTCGTAGTCTTATCTGCCGACTTAACTAGCTCATGCGAAGTTGGAAAATTTAGAGATACCTACCCAGACAGATTTTTTTCTTTTGGATTAGGTGAGCAAAATATGTTGGGCTTTGCTGGAGGTCTAGCCCGTGAGGGATTCCAGCCTTGGATTCACACTTTTGCTGTTTTTATTTACAGAAGACCTCTTGATCAATTACAAATGTCAGTTGCTTATCCAAATCTACCTGTGAGAATGGTGGGATTTTTACCAGGAATCACTACACCAGGTGGCGTTACTCATCAAGCAATTGATGACATAAATGTTATGCGTGGAATCCCAAATATGACAATTCTAGAAACAGGTGATGCTACAGAAGTTGAATCCGTTTTAGATGTAGCACATAAAATTGACGGACCTGTTTACATTCGTATGCTTCGCGGAGAGATTTCAAGAATATTTCCTCGAAATGAGGTTATGGAATTTAATAAAGCAAGAATTTTAAGTCATGGTTTTGATGTAACAGTAATTTCTTCTGGAATTTCAACCGAAGAAGCTTTACGAGCCATACCTGCATTAAAAAATAAAGGTGTAACTATTCAACATTTACACGTTTCTACAATTAAACCTTTAACAGATCCACAAATTATTGAAGCAATAAAAACTGCTAAACATGGCGTAATAACTATGGAAAACCACACAATTGTTGGTGGATTAGGAACCGCGGTTTCAGAAATTATGGCAGAAGAAGGAATTGGCAAAAAATTGGTTCGAATTGGACTTAATGATACTTACGCCCATGGAGCTTCTTTGAAATATTTGTTAAATAAATACGATCTAGGCGCAAAACGATTAATCTCAACAATAGAAGGACTAATTGAAAAACAATTAGACATATCTGAAAAAGATTTAGAAATTTCTAGAGAAATTGACGTTCATAGCACTGCTAAAGCAGAGGCGCTATAAAGGCAATGCGCAATTTCGAAGTAACTTACGAAATTAATTCAAGTAATGAAAAAGAAATAATTGAAGCAATTAGGGTAGAACAAACTATAGAGTTTCCTTTTGACCTTGCTCCCGCCTGGATTCAAAATGAAGTAGTTGCTCACTTTGTTTCAAGCAAGAAGTTAACTGAAAAAAGATCTGAAATAAAGATTTCTTTTAATCTTGACACCACAGGTTATGAACTACCCCAGTTTTTAAATGTACTTTGGGGTAACGTTTCAATGTTTCCAGAAGTCCGTATCACAGATATTCAATTTGATGAAGTTTTTTTAAATAAGTTTAAAGGTCCTCGTTTCGGAATCCAAGGAGTTAGAAAACTTTTTAATGCAAAATCAAGACCAATTTTGGCAACGGCTCTAAAGCCAATGGGATTGGGTGCAAAAGAATTAGCCGTTATCGCAGCAACCATGGTTGAAGCAGGAATTGATTTAATAAAAGATGACCACAGTTTGGCAAACCAACCTTGGGCGACTTGGGATGAGAGAGTCAAAATAATTTCAGATGCAGTTAATACTGCAAATGTAAAATTTAATAGAAATTCAGTTTATGCACCTAGTGTGAACCTTCCCTCACATCAAATATTTGAAAAAGCAACAACTGCAAGAAAACTAGGAGCAGGGGCTCTAATGGTTTTACCTGGAGTTTCAAGTTTTGATGCGATGAGAAGTATTGCAGATTCAGACGAAATTAATTTACCTATAATGAGTCATCCTTCGATGCTTGGTTCATTATTTATGAATCCAAATCATGGAATAAATCATGAAATTGTCTTAGCAAAATTAATGCGCTTAAGTGGTGCAGATATAACAGTATTTCCTAATTATGGAGGAAGATTTAGTTTTACAAAAGAAGAATGCTTACGAATTTCACGTAGTTGCAGAAATGAATTTAGTAATTTAAAAACTATTTTTCCAAGCCCAGGTGGAGGAATGACGTTAGATCGAATTGATGAACTAGTTGGATTTTTTGGTAATGACACTGTTTTATTGATTGGTGGCGCTTTACACCGAGGAAATTTATTAGAGAATGCGTCTAATTTAAGAAAAAGCGTTGAAAGATTCGAAAATTAAGAATTCAAAACAGTTGGATCAAAATAGGCATGAACTGATTCAAATTTTCCATCTCTAATTTTTATAACGTTAACACCTGGAATATTAAAAACATTTCCTTTTTTATCCGTTAACGTCGCATACCATTCAATGCAACTTTCGTCACCATTTCTAACTTCATGAACGATATCTACTTTTAAACCTGGAAAAGATTCTCCTGATGAATCATAAAAAGTTCTGATTTGTTCGTGTCCTTTTAGAACTTGTCCAGGAGGACAAAATGTTGCATCCAAGTGGTAGTGAGCAAGGACTGCTTCAGTATCCCTTGCGCATTCTGCTTTCCAATAAGATTCAGCAATTTCTCTAGGAGTTTTCATATTTTTCCTTACTTCGTAACGGTTTTTTCGATTATTGTTTCAAATTGTTGGGCAATGTTTTTCCAAGATTTGCCTAAATCTCTTTCTTTAGTTGAAAGTCTTGCCATTTGTAACACAGCCCGTGCAGCGCCTTCTCTTAAATTTGGTTCCAGGGTTTCTATATCTGATGTTTTTGCTAAACCCACAATTCTTCTAGCCATCTTTGCTCCAGCGTAACCTTGAGCATCTGATTTCCAAGTTTTAATCAAGTTTTCAAAAACTTCATCATTAAATACTCTTTTATCTACTCTTGTTGGCCATAACTTTCTAATTGTCGATTCAAAACCTTCCCAGGTTTGCTCTGCTAATGATAAAAGCCATTTCATTTGTTCAACATTTCCAAGTGCTCTAGCTCTTGCTGCTGCAATTGTGTAGTTTGCAATTAATGCCCCTAAATCAAATCCAAGTGGTCCATAGAATGCAAACTCGCAATCAATTGCCTTCACGCTTATTGCTTGTTCTTGGTCATTTCCTTTGATCATGACAGATCCAGTATGAAGATCTCCGTGTATTAAACTTTCGGCAGAAGTCATAAATTTATATTTGAGTAAACCTATTTCTCTAACCATGTCTTTGTCATTTGCTAAATCTTCAGCATCTTTTTTATTTGTTTCTAGGACCGAGTTTCGGCCATTATCAAAATATGGTTCAGTAAAAACTAAGTCTTCAGTTATTAGACAAAGTTCTGGATTAATCGCTCTGGCAACTTCTTGTTTATGCTTGTCATGGCCCAAACCGAATACAGATGTGCCAAATGCTGTTTTAGCAACGTACTCACCTAATGGTTTTGCGACACCTTCGTAACGCAAACCTTCATTTAATGCTCCGCGCCATACTCGATGATCAGAAAGATCTTCCATAGCGATAATAAAACGCTCTTCATCAAAATCATAAATTTCTGGAACTAAATCCTTAGCAAATTTTGAATGAATTATTGTTGTTTCAGATTCAATTCGTGCTCGACTTGGCGTCATAGGCCAATCTGGTCCAACCAGTCTTACGTAAGGAAGTGCTTGCTTAAGTACAACTCCTTTTCCTTTTGAATCTTTAAGAATAAAAACTAGATTTAAATTACCGTCTCCGACTTCGTTAAATTCCACAATATTATCGGCATCAATTAAATTATTGAAAACTGATTTACTTTTCAAATATTGTGAAATATTGTCTTTACTTAAATATTCGTAATCATTTGCCATATTTTTTCCTTTACACCGCTGGAACGAATTTTGATTTCTTTCGAGATAAAGTAAATGAGAAAATTAGAGCAGTTAAAAGCACTAATCCCTTTACTACATCTTGTGCATAATATGGAAAACCTTTAATAGTTAAGCCAGTAATCACGATTCCAATTAGTACTGCACCAAGAATGGTGCCCCAAGCATTTGGCTTTGCAATTCCTAGAACTGATGTTCCAACTAAAGCTACAGCTACTGCATCTAAAAGAAGTGAATTTCCAGCACTGATATCTCCTTGACCAATTCGAGAAGACAAAATTAATCCACCAATTGATGCAAAAACACCAGACATGACATATGCAAATGCTCGATATCTTTTTACTCTGACACCTGCAAGTCTTGCAGCTTCTGGATTAGAGCCGATTGCATACATGACTCTGCCCCACCTAGTTCTTGTTAAAAAGAACCACACAACAAATGCAAGAATAAAAAATATTGCAACAGGAAGTGGCACTGGCCCAATATAGGCTCTGTCAATTAATAAAAATCCGGGAGTAAATTTTCCAGGGGCAACACTTCCATCTCTTAAAATTAAACCTGAAGAAACAGATTGGCCATCAACCGGAACAAGTTTTAATCCCATAATCGTAAACATAGTTGCTAATGTTGCCAATAAATCTGGAATTTTTAAAACAACAATTAAAAATGCATTAAACAAACCAACTAAAGCTCCACCTAATAAAACTACAATTAAAGCAACTCCACCTGTTTGAGCATAAATAACCATCGTCATCGCCGAAAGTGTTACTGATAATCCAGCTACTGAGCCAACAGATAAATCTAATCCTCCAACTACCATCGTTAAAGTCACACCAAGACCTGTGATGGCTACAACAGAGGTAAATTTAAGCATGGAAAATAAAGTAGATTGCATTCTAAATGATGGCTCTGTTATGGCAAACCACAGAAATAGTGAAACAGTTACGACGATAAATCCGTATTTGACAACAAATTCTCTAGTGTCAAAACCTTGACCTTCTTTGGTTATCCCTACTGACATTTATGCCACCTCCGACATTTTGTTAACTATTTTATCTTTTGATGTATTTGTGGAACTTACATCAAGAACTATTTTTCCTTCGACTAAAACAATAATTCGATCAGCAACTTCTAATATTTCATCTACATCAGAAGCAAGAACCAAAACAGCTACATCATTTGCTGCAAGATTTCTCACTCTTTTTGAAATATCTCTTCTGGCCCCAATATCTACACCTCTAAAAGGTTCATCCAGCATCATCATTTTTGGTGACTCTTGCAACCAGCGGCCCACAACCACCTTCTGTTGATTACCACCTGAAAGTGAATCAACAGGTGCAATATGAGATGTAGTTACTACATTTAAATCTTCAACAAGTTTTTTACCTCTTGCAAGTTCACTTATTTTATTAATTACACCTCTACTCGAAAACTTTTTCATAAAAGGCAACGTTGAAGTCTCACTAATATTCCAACCTGAAATCATTGATTCTGCAGCACGATCTTCTGGGACTAAAAATATATCTTTATTAACAGCTTCGGCAGGATGTTTTGGTTCATATTTTTTTCCCTCAAGAATCATTTCACCTGTTAAAGGTTTATCAGCACCAAAAATGATTTTTGCTAATTCTGTTTTCCCAGCTCCAAGAAGGCCAATAACTCCAGTCACTTCACCTTTTCTAAATTCAACATTTATAGGTTCACTTTCTTTAAAAAGTTTTATGTTATTTAATTTTAATACCACGCCTTTTCCTTCAACTACATCAAATTCATTATTTTTATTTAGAGACTCTTGTCCTAACATTTCTTTAAGAGCATCTTCCCAACTAAATGGAGCGCTCTGTTCATTTCTGATTTTTCCATCACGAATAACTACTAATCTTTGTGCAATTTGTTCAATTTCGCTTAATTTATGCGAAACATAAAGAATTGCAATTCCTTGATTTTCTAAATTTTTAATTACTTTAAAAAGATTTTGACTTTCAGAAGCTGAAAGGGCTGAAGTTGGCTCATCTAAAATCAATAATTTTGGTTTTCTTGAAAGAGCTCTTGCTAATATCAAAAGTTGTTGTTCAGCAATTCCGATTTCAAAGACATCTTTTTTAAGGATATTATTATTCCAATTTAAATCTAATGCCTTTGCTATTTCACTTGCAATATCAATAACTTCATTTGGAGAAATAGTTTTTTTAATATCTCCTGTAACTATTCTTTCGAAAAGTAGATTTTCAGCTACCGTTAATCCAGGAATTACACCTTCATCAATTCTTTGATGAACTGTTTCTATTCCTGATGCTCTTGCAGTGACAGGTGAGTCGATGGTTACAAGTTGTCCATCGATAATTATTTGTCCGGTAAAGGATGAATAAACTCCTGACAAAATTTTTATCAATGTTGACTTTCCGGCTCCATTTGCACCTAATAGTGCAGTGGTTTGTCCTTTATTGATAGCAAGATCTACTCCAGTTAGCACTTGGTTTGAACCAAATGACATTGAGATATCTCTTACTTCAACTGCCGTTGCCATCAACTCACCTATCCTTAGTTTCTAGTTAAATCTAGAACTTAACTGCTGGAATCCAATCTGCAGAACTTACTTCTGCAAGATTCAATTCTGGAAGTGCAGCACGTAGATCTACCATGTTCTTAACTGCATTGTCCTTTAGGAATTGTGCAGTAATAAGTACACCTGGGAAATCAACTGACTTAGTTCCAAGTTGACCAGCAAGTTCAAGAGCCATGTTTCTAACTACTGCTGCACCAATCGCGTTTGGATCAGTACCTGCAGTTGCAGTCCATGGACTTCCTTCTTTGGTCATGATTTCAATATCAGCATTTGAAATATCAATTCCATAAGCTCTGATTGAAGCTTGTAGATTGTTTTGTTCAATTGCAGAAACTGTACCTTTTGTTAATTCATCGTATGGAGCAAAAATTCCCACTACGTCTGGATTAGCTTTAAGTGCAGCATCAACTAATTGTGCGTTATCTGTTGCAACTGCGTTGGTGAATTTTCCAACGAAGAATGATTGGGTCCAATTGTTGTCAGCAACAATTTTTTCCCATACAACGTGACGACGATCTAGAGGTGCAATACCCAAAACGTTTACATAACCGACTTTGGCATCTTTACCTAGATCTGCAGCCATTTGATCCAACACAGCTTGTGCAAGTGATGCATCACTTTGTTGTGTTTGAACTGCATCTGGTGCGCAATCATTTACAACTACGTCATAAACAACTACAGGAATTCCTGCATCGGTTGCTTTTTTAATCAATGGACACATAGTGTCTTTTTGACCGTGATCAACAATGATGCCTGCTACTCCTGAAGCAATAGCAGTTTCCATATCTGTTGCTTGTTTTGCGTTATCTGCTTGAGCATCATAAATTTGAACTTCAAATCCGATTGCTTCAGCTTGTTGATTAGCACCGTTTGTCCATTGTTGGAAATAATCTCCAGCACCACTGTTTTGAACAATTGCAATTTTTACTGGGCCAGCATCAAATGGTGCAGGCTTAGTTGCAGTTGCTTCTTCAACAGTTCCTTCTTCTGCCGCTGGTGCAGCGGTATCACTACCACTTTGTGCACATGCAGCAAGAAGTAACGCAGCAACGACTGAAATACCAGCCAAAGCTTTGCTTTTATTTCTTACCATTCCTTCTCCTTCTTTTAACGAATAAATTTGTATTTATTCGTTTGTTTTCATTTCCGTTTAGCGCGGAAATGCAGCAGCCACTCCGCCGTCGACGGCAATGACCGAGCCTGTTGTTTTGGCGGAATCATCTGAAAGTAAAAAGCTTGTCATATTCGCAACATCAATTGATGAAACATGGGATTTTAAAATATTTCTCTTGGCATAAAAATCTTCTAACTCTTCAGGTTTAATGCCATGAGCTCTAGCTCTTTCCTCTCTGATTCCTCCTTCCCATAATTTGCTGTTATCAAAAATTGCATCAGGATTAATTGCATTGGATCTGATTTGATGAGATCCACCCTCTAATGCAGCCATGCGCATTAGTTGAATCATTCCTGCTTTACTTACTGAATATCCTCCAAAACCAATTCCTGGTGAAAATGCATTTTTACTTGCGATATAAACAAGTGATCCACCTGAATTTTGTTTGGTTAATGCCTTCATCGCATATTTAGTTAATAAAAATGAACTAGTTAAGTTAACACTTAATCCTTTATTCCATTTTTCAATTGTCAAATCTTGCAAACTATCTGTGACTGCGATCCCTGCGCTAAATACCACTCCATCAATTCCACCAAAAGTTTTTATCGCTTCAGAAACCGTTTGCTTAACAACTTTTTCATCTGATTGATCCCCTTGAATAATCTGAGGACTAGATCCTTTGTAGTTTTTTATTTCACTTTCTACAGTTGCAAGTCCTTTTGCATCAAGATCTGCTAAAACTAAACTTGCACCTTGCTTGGCAAGTTCAACTGCTATTCCACGACCTATACCGCTTCCAGCACCCGTAACTATGAAGACATGTCCGGCAAATTTCTTTGGTGCAGGTCTACTTGCTAACTTGTAAAGTTCCATTGGCCAGTAGTCAAAACCAAAAACTTCTGAATCAGGCAAAGCTTCAACGTTGCCAAAAGCATCTTTTGCCATTGAAGCAGTTTTGTGAGTATGAAAAGAAATATCTGCAAGCATTTTGCATTCAGATTTACTTAATCCAACAGTCAATGCACCGATTCCTGGAGCTAACAAAACTTTAGGATCTGAATCATGCATTGAATAACCCTGAGGTAATAAATTTTTATTATTTTCAAAGTATGTTTTGTATGAATTCGAATATTTATCTATAGATTCAAAGATGGATTGATCATTTTTGCCATTTTCTATAACTGCAGACCAAGGTTTAATTCTCAACATATGATCAGCACTTGATACTCCAGCTTGAACTATTTCTTTTATATCTTTTCTATCTGAAGTTTCTTTTAATCTTGAATCTACTGAAATTATTTTTTTAGATTTTTTATTTAATTTTCCTCTTACTAATAACAATAAATTTTCAAATTCTTCATCTGAATAGGTTGTGTGATTAAAAATAGATTCTGGTCTTTTAGTTAAACTCGATAAATAATTTTCAACTTTATTTATCACATCTGTATTCTTTTGTTTGCATTCATCACTATCGTCAGACCAAACTATTAATCCATGATGTGCCAAAATTATTCCTTCTGAATCTGCTAATTGAGAAGCTTGTTTGCTTAGTTCAAATCCAGGTCGAATCCAATCAACGTAAGCAAAATTTTCACCCAATGCTTCTTTTACCGCTTTATTTCCATCTTTATGATTTGTTAAAGCACAAATTGCATCTGCATGCACATGATCAATGTGCTTAAAAGGTAAGAATGCATGCAACAAGGTTTCAATGGAGGGTCTTCTGCTGTTTGGGTCAACTAAAGCTTTCCCCACTAAGTCAGTCATTTCCTCATCACTTAATTTTTCAAATTGCTTTAAAGCAATCAATTCATCCAAATAAAGTGCAGGGTAATCAACAGCTTCAGCATTCATCATGTCTGCGCCTGAACCTTTGACCCACAAAACATTTTTTGGTCTCTTTAAGTGATCTACTATTTCACCTTTTGCCGATGTATTTCCCCCACCATAAACAACAAAATCTTGATTGTTGCCTAAAAATTTTGATCTTTCAACTAAATCTTGAAGTGGTTTAGGAATTGTCACTTGTTAATTCCTGCCATCTTCGATTCTGGGGTAACGCCCTTATTGATTTCATAAACACCTTTTTCTGTAACTAATGCTGAAATCAACTCAGCAGGAGTCACATCAAAAGCTGGATTTAGTCCTTTTGATTTCAATGGAGAAATTCTTTGTCCATTTAAACTTAATATTTCGTTTTCATCCCGATATTCAATATGAATATCTTTTTCAGATTTAGTAGACACATCAACAGTTGATTCTGGTGCTACTACTACAAACGGAATACCTGCATATTTACAAGCAAGTGCAACTGCAAAAGATCCGATTTTATTTGCTGTGTCACCATTTGCAGCAACTCGATCGGCACCTATTAATGCAACATCAACTTCACCGCGAGCAATAATACTTGTAGCAGCGCCATCTGCAATTACAAAATGTTCAATATTTTCGTGTGCTAATTCCCAAGCAGTTAATCTTCCACCTTGTAATAATGGTCTTGTTTCATCTGCAAATACATGTTTTAAAATTCCTCTTGAATTCATTTCTCTAATAACACCTAATGCAGTTCCCCAAGTTGTAGTAGCAAGAGATCCTGTGTTGCAATGCGTCAAAGCTCTAATTGGTCTATTTTTTACTTTTGATTCAATCCAATCTGAACCAAACTTTCCCATTTTTCGATTGCCCTCTTCATCTTCTTTAGCAATTTGATTTGCTTGCTCTAAAACTTTTTCAACACCTTCAGAAATAAAATGACTTACTTTGTCTACACCCCAAGCTAAATTAACTGCAGTTGGTCTTGCATCTCTGATTCTTAAAATTTCTTTGTTTAATTTTTCTTGGTTCCAATTTTCTTTTTGAGCTTGCCGCATCGCGACAACTACTCCCCAAGCACCAGCTGCTCCAAGTGCAGGTGCACCTCTGACTGAAAGTTTTTGAATTGCTTCAACCAATTGATCAACAGTATTAATGTTTAAATTTATTTCTGCGTGTGGCAATTTGGTTTGGTCAATAAGGGTCAACCCATCATCTACCCAAGAAATGGCTCTTATATCTGCGCTCAACTTCCATCCTTATTTGTTAGTCAATAGTTGTCCTACAACTATTGGGAATAGCCTCATAGATATCGTGTAAATTGTCAACTCCCTAAGGAAAAGCGTTATCAAATAGAAATGAAAATGGGGTCTATATGAGTAGCTCTCCAGAGCAGTTTGGGGCAAGGGCTAGTCTCACCCGTCGCATTAGCGATGACATTCGTCGACGAATTCTTAACAAAGAATGGCATCCGGGAGAAAAAATTCATAGTGAATCTGAATTAGCTTCTACCTACAAAGTCTCTCGAGTCACAGTTCGCACCGCTCTTAAAACATTGGAGTATCAAGGGCTGGTCGATATTCGTCATGGTTCAGGAACTTATGTAAATGATTTTGGAAGAGCCATACCTACTGGACTAAATGAACTTAGATCCATGTCAGAAACAATCAGTGAACTTGGATATAGCCCAGGAATGGAATACAAAACTGCAGTAATCAGGCCTGCCAACAAACAAGAAATAGAGAAACTTCAACTTGATAATGCCGATTCAGTTCTTTATTTAGAAAGAGCAGTATTGGCTGATAACAAAGCAGTTGCTTACTCATACGACACCATAAATATTGCCTCAGTGCCACCAGAAGTAGTTGAAGAAATGAAAACTGGAAGTGTTTTTTCCAGTTTAGATTCAATTAATCAACGACCTTTAAGAGCTTTAGCAGAAGTTCATGCAGTAATTGATAAAAATATTGGATGGGGTGACCAACGTCCCACTAATGATTTATTCCTTTTATTACAACAGATACACTACGCTGGCGATGGAGAACCAATTATGTACTCGCGTACATATTTCATGGAAGGAAGATTTCAATTCTTAATCTTAAGAACACGCTAAAAATTTTTTTGGTAAGCACTTTTTTGTTAATCCCCACTATTTCTTTTGCTCACACAGAAGTAGTAAGTGTTGAACCTGATACAAATCAAACGCTGACAGTTTTACCAACTGAAGTTAAATTATCTTTTTCAGAACCTGTAATTACGGATGGAACTTTTGCTTCTATCACTTCAGAATCAGGAAGTGTAGAAGCAAGTATTCGAATTGAAGAAGCCAATTTATTTATTTCAATTCCACAAGACTTAACAGGAACAAGTTTTTCAATTGCTTATAAAACAGTTGCAAGTGATGGTCATCCCCTAGATGGTGAACTGGTTTATCAATTGGCTATCGAACAAGACCAAATTACTGTAGAAGAAGTAGTTGAAACCCCTATGCCAATAATTGCTCCAAATCCAGAATCAAATTCCAACATTTCCTGGCTGCAATGGTTATCTTTGGGTGCTGCGATTGGTGTAGCAATTACTTTTTTCTTAAAAATGCGAAAAAAATAAGAGGCGCTTAAATATTTAAGCGCCTCTTAAAATTAATTACTAATTAGTGAGAATGACCGTGTCCACCTGCTGATGGAGCTGGTGCTTCTTCTTTTTTCTCAACAACTAATACATCTGTAGTTAGAAGCATTGCTGCAATTGAGGCAGCATTTTCTAATGCAGATCTTGTAACTTTCACAGGATCAACAATTCCTGCTTTAAGCAAGTTTTCAAATTCGCCAGTTGCTGCGTTATAGCCTTCACCAGTTTTCATTTCTGAAACTCTTGAAGTAACAACGTAGCCTTCAGCGCCTGCATTTTGGGCAATCCAACGAAGTGGTTCAACTGCAGATTTTCTAATGATTTCTACACCTGCTGCTTCATCACCTTCTTTGTTTAGTTTATTTTTTAAAACAGAAACAGCTTGAGTTAATGCAGATCCACCACCTGCCACAATTCCTTCTTCAATTGCAGCTCTAGTTGCAGAAATTGCATCTTCAACTCTGAATTTTGTTTCTTTTAATTCAACTTCGGTAGCACCTCCAACTTGGATTACTGCTACACCGCCTGAAATTTTGGCGAGGCGTTCTTGAAGTTTTTCTTTATCCCAGCTTGAATCTGTGCGATCCATTTCTGCTTTGATTTGAGCAACTCGAGCATCAACTGACTTCTTATCTCCTGCTCCACCAATGATTGTGGTGTTGTCTTTAGTTGAAACTACTCTTTTTGCTTTACCTAAAACTTCTAATCCAACTTGATCAAGTTTTAAGCCAACTTCAGGAGAAACAACTTGACCAGCAGTCAAAATTGCTAAGTCCTCGAGCATTGCTTTTCGTCTATCACCAAAAGCAGGGGCTTTTACTGCGACTGAGTTGAAAGTTCCTTTTATTTTGTTAACAATCATTGCACTTAAAGCATCGCCTTCAACATCTTCAGCAATTACTACAAGTGGTTTTCCTGCTTGTACAACTTTTTCCATTAAAGGAAGTAATTCATTTATGGAAGCAATTTTGTTTTGGACTAAAAGAACATATACATCTTCTAGAACTGATTCCATTCTTTCTGCATCTGTTACAAAATATGGTGAGATATAGCCTTTATCAAATTGCATACCTTCTGTGTAGTCAAGTGCTACATCCATAGTTGATGATTCTTCAACTGTGATTACGCCGTCGCGTCCAACTTTGTCAAAAGCTTCAGCAATTAATTCACCCAATTTTGAATCTTGTGCTGAAATTGTTGCAACTTGTGCGATTTCTGCTTTGCCGTTTACTGGTTTTGCTAAACGATGAAGTTCTTCGTTAACCGCAGCAACTGCAGCGTCTATTCCTCTTTTAATTCCCATTGGATTTGCACCAGCTGCTACTTGCTTTAGTCCTTCATGAACCATGGCTTGTGCTAAAACGGTTGCAGTTGTTGTTCCATCTCCTGCAATGTCGTTAGTTTTAGTTGCAACTTCTTTTACTAACTGTGCACCCAAGTTTTCAAATGCATCTTCAAGTTCAATTTCTTTCGCAATGGTTACACCGTCATTAGTAATTGTTGGGGCACCCCATTTTTTACCTAGTACAACATTTCGACCTTTAGGTCCAAGAGTTACACGAACTGTGTTTGCCAAAATGTCGACACCATGTTCAAGTTTGTGTCTTGCATCTTGGTTGAAATCAAGAATCTTTGCCATTTTATTTTTCCTTCTATAAGTTTTTATTTGCTCCGGAAATTATCCGGAGCAAATTTGATAATTAAGGTTTCTTATTTTGAAACGACTGCGAGCACATCGCGTGCTGATAACAACAAATAGTCTTTGCCGTCATAGCTAACTTCGGTTCCGCCGTATTTAGAGAAAATAACGGTGTCTCCTACTTTGATATCCATAGGAATGCGCTTTTCGCCATCTTCATCAAAACGACCTGGGCCAACTGCCAAGACTTTTCCTTCTTGAGGTTTTTCTTTAGCAGTGTCAGGAATTACTAAGCCTGACGCAGTTTTGGTTTCAGCGTCTAGTACTTCAACGAGGATTCGATCCTCTAATGGTTTAATTTGGACCGCCACGGATCTGTTACCCCTTCATGGGATTGAGTGTTTTATTGAACCTCTTTGAGGATTTCTCCCTAAAAGGTCTTAAGAGATAACTTACCAATGCTTTAGCACTCCCTCAACTTGAGTGCCAGAGCCTTGGTGAATTTGACCTCAATGCGCTCGCCTTGGGCCTAGTAACTGCATTTTTGGCAGTAGTCTGAAAAATAACGCCCAGAAAGGTAGTAATGAAAAATCAAATTCAAACTCAAATTAAAATTAGCTACGTTAAAAGAGATCGTTTAAGTGTTTTCTTTCGTTTAATTTATGCTCTGCCAGTAGCTGCCTTTATCGCAATCATTAGCCAATTTTCACCTAATGCTTGGGGACCTGTGGTTTTATTTTCTTTGCCAATTGTTTTATCCCTTTTGTTCACAGGAATTTATCCAAGTTACTTTTTAAACTTCAATAAAGACCTTCTTGGATTAGGAACTAGATTTTTAGCTTATCTTTATTTACTAACAGATAAATATCCATCAATTGAAGAAAATCCGGTAGTAAAAATTTCCTTTCCAGAAATAAATGGTGGAAAAAAGTTAAATAGGTTTCTGCCACTAATTAAATGGCTATTAGCACTTCCTTTGGCCATAGTTGGATTTATCTATTTAGCAATTGCAATCCTTTTAACTTTAATTGCCTGGGTTTATACCTTTATCACAGCTCAATATCCAAAATGGGCTGGAGATTTTGTATATAGAACATTTCAATACTGGAATAGAGTTTTAGGATATGCAGTTATTTTAGTAACTGATGAATATCCAAGTTTTAAACTTTAATTCTTTTGAATTGTAATAGGTAAAATCGGATCAACTTCAAAAGTAATATTTGAAAATTCGATTTGATTTTTAAATAAATGTGAACCTAATGCAGCCACCATGGCTCCATTATCTGTGCATAATCCAGATCGAGGAATTCTTACTTTAATATTTTCTTTTTCTGCCATGCTTTGTGCCATAGTTCTTAATCTTGAATTTGCAGCAACTCCTCCCCCAATTACTACAGTTTCAATTCCAGTATCTTTTGCAGCCATTAAAGTTTTTTTAATTAAGACTTCAACAACTGCTTCTTGAAAAGAGGCTGCAATATCAGAAACTGGCAAGATTTCTCCAGTTTTTTGCCAAGCCTCAACCCATCTTGCAACTGCTGTTTTTAATCCTGAAAAAGAAAAATCAAATTTATGTTCAAGTAAATCTTCTTTGCTCATTAAACCTTTTGGAAATTCAATACTTAAAGGATCTCCACATTGGCTTGCTTTATCAATCCAAGGACCACCTGGAAATGGTAAACCCAAAACTCGAGCAACTTTGTCAAATGCTTCTCCAGCTGCATCATCCAAAGTTTTTCCTAAAGAAGTTATTTTGTAAGAAATATTGTCTACTTGCAAGAGCGAAGAATGTCCTCCACTTACTAAAAGTGCTAAACAAGGTTCTGGCAAATCACCATTTTCTAAAGTATCAACTGCAACGTGTGCTGCTAAATGATTTACTCCATAAATTGGTTTATTTAAAGAAACTGCTAAAGCTTTTGCAGCTGCAACCCCTACAACTAACGCACCTGCTAAACCCGGACCACTGGTTACTGCAATTGCGTCAAGATCAGTTAATTTAACTCCTGCTTTTTGAACAACTCTTTTTAAAATTGGCACCATAGCTTCCACATGAGCTCTTGATGCAACTTCTGGAACCACCCCACCAAATCTTGCTTGTTCTTCAACAGATGATGCTAAAACATCTGCTAATAATTCTGATCCTCTAACTATGCCAATTCCAGTTTCATCACAAGAAGTTTCAATTCCTAGAATTAAAGGATTCATTTTTTTCTCAAATCTAATTGCATAATTACAGCATCTTTACCGTTTGGATAATAATTACTTCTTTTAGAGATTATTTCAAAATCTCTTGATTTGTATAATTTTATTGCTGGCTCATTATCTGCAACAACTTCTAGAAAAACTCTATTTATTTTTTTCTCTTTAATTTTTTCAATTAGATTATCTAATAGTTTTTTTCCATATCCTAGATTTTGATATTCAGGTTTTACAACCATAGTTTGAACATCAGCATCTGATCCGTTAAATGCAAGACCTGCAAAACCTACAATTTCTTTATTATCATCAATTAAGGCAATGTAATAACGGTTTAGTGCTGAAAGTTCTGACCAAAAAGTTTCCAATGACCAAGCTGTGGCATTGAATGCTGCTTGATCTATTTTGTGTGCTTTTGCAACATGCCACCAGGAAAAATCTGTAATTGTTAAATTCATGATCGCTCAGCCAAAGTCAATGCATCTGGTTTTCTTAAATAAAGAGGAATAGGAGGAAGCAGTACTTGATTGGGAAGAGATACCACAGATCCATCACCCAAAGCATGATCTGTGGAAAAACTATTTATTTCTTTACCAATTTCTGATCTATTCAATGCCTCAATTGCTGCCTTGGCTAAAAATAAAGGATTAAGCGGCTGATGTAGCAGTTTTGTCCCTTTGATTACTACCTCATCTAATTTTGAAACCTTAGGAGTAGAAATTCTTTTTCCATTTGCATAATGGGTCCAATACACTTCTTTTCTTCTGGCGTCTGTAATTACAGTGACCTCTTTATTGGGATTGTTTAAATTAAATTCAGACGCAATAGCATCATGACTACATACCCCATAAACAGGAATATTTAAAGCAAAACCAATTGTTTGCGCACTTACAATTCCTACTCTTAATCCTGTAAAAGGGCCAGGACCAATTCCACAAACAATCGCACCTATTTCAGAAAAATTTAATTTAGAACTATCAACAATTTCACCTATTAATTGTGAGGCATATTCTGCATGTCTTAGTGCATCATCTTTCACAATTATTCTTTCATCTTTTGCAAATTGAATTAGTCCAACAGCTATTCGATTTGTTGAAGTATCTATAGCTAAAACATTGTTAGGTGCGCTCATGAAAGTTTTCCTATTATTGTTTCAGGTGCATCAATTTCAATTTCACGTTCATTTTCATTTTCTGTATGAGTTATTTTGACTTTTATTGGATTATCAACTAAATCATTAACTAAGCCTTTACCCCATTCCACAACTAAAATTGATTCTTCTAAGTCACTTGTTAAATCAAGTTGTGAAATTTCAGCTAAAGTTGATAGTCGATAAGCATCTACATGCACTAAGTTTGCTTTGTTATCTAAAGATTTATGTTCTCGTGCAATAACAAAAGTAGGGCTTGTTACTTCACCTTTTATATTTAAACTACTTGCTAAACCTTGAGTAAAAGTTGTTTTTCCAACCCCAAGTTCACCATCTAATAAAACAGCATCGCCTGCTTTTAATAATTTGCCTAGTTTAGCGCCTAGATCTTTAGTTTCTTTATTTGATTTTGACGTTATTTTTAAAACCATTTTAAATTTCGTTTAAATAAACTCTAGGAACTCTTGGCCCTAATCTAGTGACAATTTCATAACCAATACTTAATGAAGCTTTAGCCCATTCTTCAACATCTGGTTCATTTTTTGATAAATCACCAAAAAGAGTAACCTCATCTCCCATTTTTAAATCTAAATCTCCAATATCGATAACAAATTGATCCATACAAACTCTTCCTGCCACGCTAAATTTTTTACCCTTAGCAACTACTGGTCCTTTGTTTCCAGCGATTCGAGGAATTCCATCTGCATAACCAAGTGGAATAAGAGCAATTTTGGTATTTGTCTTTGTCACATATTCAGCCCCATAAGAAATGCCATGACCTGCTGGTACTTCTTTGACCAAAGCAACTTGGGCTTTTAAACTCATTGCAGGTCTTAAACCATATTCACTAGCACTTTTTAACTCTCCACCTGGAGTTATTCCATAAACGGCAATTCCTGGTCTTACTAAATCAAAGTGAGCATCAGGTGAAGTTAAAGTTGCTGCGCTATTTGCTGCATGTTTCATTAAATTTTTAAAGCCTCTTGACTCTAGATATTTAAAACAATCATCAAGAATAATTAATTGTCTTTTAATAGTTGGACTACTTGGTGCATCTGCTAAAGCAAAATGTGTCCATACTGCAACTACTTCAACTAATCCTAAAGCTTTTGCTTCTTCTAATAATTTAGAAAGTTCTTCTAAATCATCTGGCATAACTCCATTTCGACCTAAGCCAGTATCAACTTTAATATGCACTCTTGCAGGTTTTCCAATTTTTTTTGAGGCACTAATTACTTCCGATAAAATTTCTATTGAAGAAACTGAGATATCAATATCCAAAGAAATACATTCTTGCCACTTATCATTTGGAGATCCAAGCCAAGTAAGAATTCTTCCTTTGTCGCCTGCATTTCTTAAACTAATTGCTTCTTCCAAAAGTGCGGTCCCAAGCCAAGTTGCACCACCTTGTCTTGCTGCTTTTGAAACTTCAATAAGACCATGACCATAAGCATCTGCTTTTACGACTGCCATTATTTCTGAATTTTTAGCAAAACCTTGCAATACTTTTACGTTGTCTCTGATTGCTGATAAATCAACATATGCACTTCTTAAATTACTCATTAGTAATTTTTCCTAAATTTTTATTGTTTTTCGGCAATAACAAAAGCTGTTGCCACATTTCCATCGTGGGATAAAGATAAATGCCAATTGGTAATTCCTTGGCGTTGAGATTCTTTTAATACAGTTCCACTTACTTCTAAATAAGGTTTTCCGCGATCCCCCAGAAGAATTTCGCAATCTTGCCAACTTAAGCCTGCTGGAGCACCTAATGCTTTTGCAACTGCTTCTTTTGCAGCAAATCTTGCAGCAAGCGAAACTGCATTTTCACCTTTACCGCCTGGTTGAGCTAATTCTTTTGGTGTAAATAATCTGGTTGATAATCCTGGAGTTCTAATTAATGATCCTTGAAATCTTGGAGTATCAACTACATCAACACCAATACCAATAATCATTTATAAATCCTTTTATTCAACTGTGACTGATTTAGCCAGATTACGGGGTTGGTCAACATCGTGACCTTTGAGTGTGGCTAGTGCGCATGAAAATACTTGCAATGGAACTGTAGCAACAAGTGGTTGTAAAAGTGAACTTGTTTTTGGAATTCTGATTATGTGATCTGCAAAATCAACTATTGAATCATCTCCTTCTTCAACTACCAATATTGTTTTTGCTCCTCTTGCTCTTACTTCCTGAATATTTGAAACTACTTTTTCGTGTAATTCCTTTTCTTCTCTCACACTTGGCACCACAATAACTACGGGAATTCCCTCTTCAATTAATGCAATAGGGCCATGTTTTAATTCACCGGCAGCAAAACCTTCAGCATGCATATAAGCAAGTTCTTTAAGTTTTAATGCACCTTCTAAAGCAACTGGATAACCCACATGTCTTCCAATAAACAAAACACTTTGAGCATTTACATATTTTTTAGCCAATTCATTAACAGCATCTGTGGTATCTAAAACTGTGTCTATTTGATGAGAAATATCTGCCAATTCAGTCATCACTTGTTTTATTTCTTCCGTTGGTTTATCTAGTCTTAATTCAGCAAAATAAAGTGCTAATAATTCCACAGCCACTACTTGAGTTAAAAATGCTTTTGTAGAAGCTACTGCAATTTCTGGTCCGCCACGGGTATATAAAACTGCATCTGATTCTCGTGGAATTGTGGAACCTTGTGTATTGCAAATAGCCAATACTTTTGCTTTTTGAGATTTAGCATGTCTTATCGCCATCAACGTGTCCATAGTTTCACCACTTTGAGAAATTGCAACAACTAAAGTTCTTTCATTTAATATTGGATCTCGATATCTAAATTCACTGGCAAGTTCTACTTCGCAAGGAATTCTGGTCCAGCGTTCCATGGCATATTTACCAATTAGTCCTGAGTGATAAGCGGTTCCACAAGCTACAAATATTATTTTTTCAATGTTGGCAATTTCTCCGATAGAAAGTTTCATTTCTTCTAAAACCAATTTTCCATCTTGAGCAAGTCTTCCCACTAAAGTTTCAGCTACTGCTTTTGGTTGCTCAAAAATTTCTTTCAACATAAATAAATCAAAGCCACCTTTCTCAGCAGCTTTTGCATCCCAATTAACTACAAATTCTTTAGTTTGTGCAGGCTTGCCATCAAAATCTGTAATAGTGATTTTGTTGTGTCTTAGTTCAACGACTTGATCTTGACCTAATTCAATTGCATTCTTTGTGTGTGCAATAAATGCTGCTACATCTGATGCTAAAAAGTTTTCTCCATTTCCTTTACCAACCACCAAGGGTGAATTTCTTCTAGCACCTACTACAACGTCTGGTTGTTGAGCATGAACTGCAACTAAAGTAAATGCGCCTTTAAGTCTTCTCACAACTTTTCGCATACTTTCTGCTAAATCATTATTTGATTTTGGATATTCCACATTAAGTAAATGGGCTACAACTTCAGTGTCAGTATCACTATTTAGTTTGACTCCATTATTTTGTAATTCTTTTCTTAATTCTGCAAAGTTTTCAATTATTCCGTTATGAATAACTGCTATTTCATTTGATTCATCAACGTGAGGATGTGCATTAGCATCATTTGGGATTCCATGTGTTGCCCAGCGAGTGTGACCTATTGCAGTTGTTGAGTCAGGAAGTGGATCTGATCCGATGAGAGTTTCTAAATTAGTTAATTTACCTGCTTTTTTTCTAACATTTAATTTGTTGTCATTAACAACAGCAACACCAGCTGAGTCATAACCTCGATACTCAAGTTTTCGTAAGCCCTCAACTACAACATTAAGAGCCTGCTTATTTCCTACATAACCGACAATTCCACACATTGTGTTAACAGCCTAGACGAACCAAACTTGAAGGTAATGTTTATGTCTGTGCTCATCCTTTTGCCACCCAGTGAAGGCAAGAACTCTGTTGAAAAGGGCAAATTAGTCAATTTGTCTAGTCTGTCTTTTGCTAAAGACTTAACCAGCACCAGAAAGAAAACTTGGGATGCAATGGGTACAAAAGTAAATAAACTTCCCACTGCAAAAGCAATTGATGTTTATTCAGGAGTTTTGTATCAAGCACTTGATTTTAATTCATTAGATTCTAAGAGTAAAAAAAGAGCGATTAAAAGTATTGTCATTATTTCTGCATTATTTGGCGCAGTTAAATTAGAAGATAAAATTCCAAGCTACAAATTGGATATGGCAAAGTCATTGCCCAAAATAGGTTCTTTAAATTCTTTATGGAAAAAAGTATTACCGCAAGCTTTAGAAAAAATAAAAACTAATTTAATTGTTGATTGTAGATCTAGTACCTATCAAGGAGTCTGGGCTCCAGATTTAAATAAAACAGTAGGAATAAGAGTGTTCACATTGAAGAACGGTAAAAAATCTGTTGTAACTCACATGTCAAAAAAGACCCGGGGCGAGGTAACTAAACTTTTAGTACAATCAAGTAAACCTCCAAAGACACCTCAAGAGTTACAGAAGCTAGTAAATAAAAAATTTAAGTCAGAATTAATTAAGCCAACGAGTAAAACTTGTTGGTATTTGGATGTAATTGCGTCTTAGTAAGATAACTTATTCTTATGACCATAATTCATCCAACTAAAGAAAAGTTAATTCAAACTTTTCTTGATTTATCTAAATCTAATAGTTGGCATGAGATAACTTCAGATATGGTCCTTGAGACTTCAGGAATTACCAAAGGTTCTTTGTATCATCATTTTGATGATTTTGGTGAATTAGTTGAAACTGTCAGAGTTAGAAGATTTAGTCAATGGGTAGATGAATCAATTATTACCTTGACTAATCATTTGAGTGCCTCAAAATCAAGAGAAGATATTCTCAAAGTTTTAAGAGAGTATGCAACTTATAGTCATAGTTCAGAAAGAGCACCTTTTAGATTAGAAAGAACTGAAACTATTTCACTTACTAGAAATAATCCACGACTTGGTGCTCAATTAGCAGAATCACAAGATCGATTAACTAATGCACTAACTGATGTTTTTAGAGAAGCTCAAGAAAAAGGATTTATTAAAAAAGAATTAGATCCAAAAGTAATCGCAGTATTTGTTCAGGCTTACACAATTGGAATTGTGGTTGACGATATAAGTACTGTTCCTATGGATAAAGAAAAATGGGTCGACTTAATTTATTCTATTTTTGATAAATTACTTCTTGCTTAGCAAGTACTTTTAACTACTGCTACTAATTCTTGGGCAATTTTTTCTGCCAAATCTTGAGTTTCAGCTTCAACCATTACTCTAATCAAAGACTCTGTGCCACTTGGTCTTAATAAAACTCTTCCTTTTTGATTTAAACTTTGTTCAGCATTTTTTACTGCGTCTTGTAATTTTGAATTACTTATTTTTGATTTATCTACATCTGAAACATTTATTAAAATTTGAGGATATTTCTTCACTATTTGAGAAATATTTGAAAGTGATTTTTTTTCACTATTTAATACATTCATTAAATGCAGTGCTGTCAATAATCCATCCCCTGTGGTGGAGTAATTTCGCATAATTACATGTCCTGATTGTTCCCCACCTAGAACGTAATTTTTTTCTTCCATAGCCTCTAATACGTAACGATCTCCTACTTGAGTTTCGATTATTGAAATTGCTTCATTTTTCATGGCAATTTTAAAACCTAAATTTGCCATGACTGTAGAAACAACAGTTTCAGCATGTAATTTTTTAGAGTTTTTAAAATCTTTTGCCAACAAAGCTAATATGTGATCACCATCAATAATATTTCCCAATTCATCAACTGCTAAACATCTATCAGCATCGCCATCGTGAGCTATTCCAATATCAGCTTTTTCTTTTTTAACTCTTTCAATTAATGACCCCATATGAGTTGATCCGCAATTATCGTTGATATTTATTCCATTTGGTGAATTGTGAATGGCAATTACTTCAGCACCTGCGCGTTGATATAAATCTGGTGCTACTTCACTTGCTGCTCCATTTGCACAATCCACTACAACTTTTAAACCTTTAAGGGCTGCACTTGGAACTGTTTCTAAAAGATGAGTTAAATAAGCCTCGTAAGCATCAGCCATTTCTCTCACTCGACCAACTTCACTTCCAGTTGGATGTGGCACTTTTGTCTCTAAGTTTTTTTCAATTTCATCTTCAACTTCATCAGGAAGTTTTTTTCCATCTTTTGAAAAGAATTTCACACCGTTATCCGAAAAAACATTATGTGAAGCAGATAAAACAACTCCTAAATCTGCTTTGTAATACTGAGTTAAATAGGCAATTGCCGGAGTTGGTAAAACTCCAACTTTTAATACATCAACCCCAACTGTGGCAAGACCTGCAATTAGAGCTGCTTCTAACATTTCTCCACTTGCACGTGGATCTCTTCCAACAACAGCACTGGCTCTACCTTTGCCATGTTGTTGAGCAATAACTAACGATGCAGATTTACCAAGGGAGAAAACTAATTCAGGAGTGAGATCTTTATTTGCACAACCTCGCACACCATCGGTGCCGAATAATCGGCCCATAGATTTATCTCTTGCTGTATTGCGAGCGCTTACGAGCTTTTTTCAATCCAGCTTTTTTACGTTCAATAACTCTTGGATCACGAGTTAAGAAACCTGCTTTTTTCAAAATTGGACGATTTACTTCTACATCAACTGCATTTAGTGCTCTTGCAATTCCAAGTCTTAAAGCTCCAGCTTGACCACTTGAGCCACCGCCCACAATTTCAGCAATAACGTCATAGGCTTTTTCAATTCCTAGAATCTTAAAAGGATCATTAACTAATTGTTGATGCAATTTGTTTGGAAAATAAGTCGCTAAATCTTTTCCATTAACAACAAACTTGCCGTTTCCTGGAACAATTCTGACTCTGGCAATTGCTTCTTTTCTTCTACCAGTTCCTGCTGAAGGACCTTGTTTACCAGTCTTTAGCGGTTTGAAAGACTTTTCGGATTCACTTGTTACATAAGTTTGTGACTCAGTCAAAATATTTTCCTTTAGTTAGCTACTTGTTTGATTTGTTTAATTTCATAAGGCTTTGGGTTTTGTGCAGAATGTGGATGGTTTGCATCTGCATAAACTTTTAATTTCTTGATCATTTTGTTGCCAAGTTTGTTATGTGGAAGCATTCCCTTAACTGCTAATTGGATTGCTTTTTCAGGATTTTTTTCTAATAATTTGTCATAACCAATTGCAGTAAGTCCACCTGGAAAACCAGAGTATGAAAATGCTTTCTTTTCTGTTTTCTTTGAACCTGAAAGTGAAACTTTTCCTGCATTCAAAACAATTACAAAATCACCTGTATCAACATGTGGTGCAAAAGTTGGTTTGTGTTTGCCGCGAAGAATAGTTGCAGCAGCAGAAGCAATTCGACCTAGTGGAATATCGGTGGCATCAAGAATGTGCCATTGACGAACTACTTCACTAGCCTTTGGGCTGAACGTGCGCATACTTTTCTACTCTTCTTTTCCTTGGGGTTTTGTTAACTTCCAAAAAAACACTTGAGGTTACAGATTACCCAATAGGCCCAAACAGCCCAGATTCGAGGGTCAAAGGCTTGTTTTCCTCAAGAAATTAGTGCTTAAGCATCCCAATTTTTGGAAATTTTTTCTTTAAATTCATCCCTTAACTTAATACTTATTGGACCGGGTGCTTTTAATTCACGATCATTTATTTTTGAAATTGGTTGAATATCTCTTGTCGATGAAGTTAGAAATGCTTCGTCAGCTTCATTCAAGATTGACATGGGTAGATCAACTTCTTTGACATCAAACCATTGGCAAACTAATGCTCTAGTAATTCCACCTAAACAACCACTGCTTAATGGTGGCGTCATTACTTTTCCATCTTTAACCACAAAAATATTCGAGCCAGTTCCTTCACACAATTGATTTCTCGTGTTAGGCATGATTGCTTCATGGGCATTCTTAGCTTTAGCCATAGCTAACACTGCAGCATTTTGAGCATAAGAAGTTGTTTTTGAACCTGCCAACATACTTTTATCATTTCTAGGTTCATCAACTGTGACAACGATTGCAGTTTCTGGCCAATTGGCTTCTGGACTTACTGCTACTACAAGTGTGAAATTATCTTTAGTTCGATCACTTCCAAGAGGTCCTATGCCACTTGTGTAGGTAATTCTCATTCTCATGGTGGAACCTAATTGAGGATTTGCACTAATTACTTCATCAATTGCTTTTCTTAATAAATCTTGCTTTTCAAAATCGATTCCAATTGTTTTTAAGGAATAAGTAAGTCTTTCAATATGTCGAGTAAGGGCTACTGGATTTTTATCAACTACTTTTAAAGTTTCAAATGCTCCATCGCCAACTGTAAAACCGTGGTCAAAAACACTTACCTTTGCATTTTCGCTATCGACTAATTCATCATTTAGCCAAATTTGGGAAGACATAACTTTATTCTTCCAGAGTTCTTAATCGACGAGTTAATTCGTATTGAGATTTATATAAAGATGGGTGAGGATAGCTAACTTCTTCTAAAATAAGGGCACTTGGAGAGACTACGTTTAAATCAGTAACTTTCTTTCTTTTTTCCATAATTTCTTTTGGCCAATTAATACTTTTCTTACCTGTTCCCACCTGCAAGACTGCTCCCACTAGTCCTCTAACCATGGAATAGCAAAATGCATCAGCAATTACTTCCGCGGTTAAAAATTGGCTTTTTCTAGTCCATCTAAATTTAATTAAATTTCTAATGGTGGTAGATCCTGCTCTAGTTTTACAAAAAGCATAAAAATCATTTAAACCAATTAATAATTGACTTGCTTTATTCATATCGTGATCATCTAACTTTTTTCTATAATCTAAAACAAATCTAGAATTAAATGGATCTAAACCTTCTTTCGAGTCACAAACTGTATATGAATATCTTCTAGTTAAAGCGCTATATCTGGCATCAAAATCAAGAGGCACAATACTTGCTTTTCTAACTTGTAAATCAACTGGTAATAATCTTCTAAATTTATACATTGGATCTTTTATACTTTTCCAAGTATTTTCTAAAACATCAAAATGAACTACTTGACCGCGAGCATGAACTCCTTTATCTGTTCTTCCTGCTCCAATAGTTTTTATCGAGGATACTCTTAAGAATTTTTTTAAAACTTTATTTAATTCACCTTGCACAGTTCGCTGTTGTGGTTGAGTACCAAAACCTGCAAAATCTGTGCCGTCATAAGCAATATCTAAACGGATACGAATAAGCCCGCCTCCGAAAGAAGCGGGCTTATTAATTTTCATTTTCAAATTCTACTAAAAAAATTATGCTTTCTTTGCTGTTTCTTTTTTAGCAGTTTTCTTTGCAGGTTTTGCTTCAGTAGATACAGGTGCACTTTCTGCAGCTTCTACTTTTGCTGCATTCTTAGTTGCACTTTCTGCTGCCGCTACGACTTTTTCAGCCAAAGCTTCTACTAACTCAATTACTGCCATTGGTGCATTGTCACCTTTTCTTGGACCAAGTTTGGTGATTCTTAAATAACCACCATTTCTTTTTGCAAAGCTTGGACCAATTTCAGTAAACAATGAATGCACTACTGATTTGTTTCTAATTACGGCTAACACACGTCTTCTAGAAGCAAGGTCTCCTCTTTTTGCTTGAGAAATAATTCTTTCTGCAAAGGGACGAAGTTTCTTAGCTTTTGCTTCTGTGGTTGTGATTTTTCCTTTTTCAAAAAGTGATGTAGCAAGGTTTGCCAATATCAATTTTTGATGTGCTGGTGAACCACCAAGACGCGTACCTTGGGTTGGTGCTGCCATTTTGTTCTCCTACTTTTTAGCGTCGTGGTTGGTTTTTAGAACTTCTCGTCTTCAGCAAGATTTTCTTCATCGTTTTCTTCGATGTAGCCTGCTGCTTTGGTTCTGTCATAACCAGCTGGTGAATCTTTTAGTTTCAAACCAAGCATTTGTAGTTTGGCATGAACTTCATCAATTGATTTTTGACCAAAGTTTCTTACATCCATCAAATCTGCTTCACTTCTGGTGATCAATTCACCAACAGTGTGCACGCCTTCGCGCTTTAGACAGTTGTAAGAACGAACTGTTAAATCAAGTTGTTCAATTGGCATATTTAGTTGTTCTAATGCATAAGCATCAACTGGGCTTGGCCCAATTTCAATTCCTTCTGCATTGACATTTAATTCATGAGCTAAACCAAATAGTTCAACCAATGTTCTTCCAGCTGAAGCCACAGCATATGAAGGTTTCATGGATGGTTTGGTTTCAACTTCGATAACTAAACGATCAAAGTCTGTTCTTTGTTCAACACGAGTTGCTTCTACTTTGTAAGTAACTTTGACAACTGGGGAATATAAAGAATCAACTGGAATACGTCCAATTTCTGCACCGCTTACTTTATTTTGTACAGCAGTAACATATCCACGACCGCGTTCAACTACTAATTCCATTTCAATTTTGCCTTTGGAATTTAGGGTTGCGATGTGGTGTTTTGGATTGTGTACTTCAACACCTGCAGGAGCAGAAATATCTCCTGCCGTTACTTCTCCAGGTCCTGATTTCTTTAAATGCATCACTGAAGGTTCATCATTATCTGATGAAACCACGATGTCTTTAACATTCAAAACTATTTCGGTTACATCTTCCACAACACCATCAAGGTTTGTGAATTCATGTAAAGCTCCTTCAATACGGATGCTGGTGATTGCAGCTCCTGGAATTGAAGAAAGAAGAGTTCTACGTAAAGAGTTTCCCAGCGTATAACCAAAACCTGGTTCTAGAGGCTCGAGAATATATCTTGCGCGAGTATCTGAAATTGGTTCTTCAACCAGTATCGGACGTTGTGCTATTAACATATTTTTTTCTTACCTTTCAGGCGACCACTATTTGACGCCCTTGTCGGGGATATTGCTTTTATTACTTGGAGTACAACTCAACGATCAACTGTTCTTGAACAGCTGTGTCGATTTGTGATCTCACTGGTACTGCAGTAACAATTACGCGCATGTTGTGTGCGGACACATCAAGCCATGCTGGAATTGTTTTTTCACCAGATTCAGCTCTTGCCACCACAAATGGTGTCAATTCGCGTGACTCTGGGCGAACTTCGATGATGTCAGTTGTTTTGACTTGGTAAGAAGGAATATTTAATTTCTTACCATTTACCAAGATGTGACCATGGCGAACAATTTGTCTTGCCATGTCGCGACTCTTAGCAAAACCTGCGCGATAAATAACGTTGTCTAAACGATTTTCTAACATGACAAGAAGGTTTTCACCAGTCTTACCAGTTCTGCGAGATGCCTCTTCGTAATAGTTACGGAATTGTTTTTCTAACACACCATATATACGTGCAGCTTTTTGTTTTTCACGCTTTTGTAATGAATATTCAGATTCTTTACCACGATTTCTTCCGTGTTGTCCTGGTGGAAATGGACGAGATTCCATTGGACACTTTGGTGAATCACATTTAGAACCTTTTAAATAAAGTTTTACTTTTTCTCTGCGGCATCTCTTGCAATCTGCCCCTGTATAACGTGCCATAAGTTTTTCTTTTCTCCTTTAATTCTTTAACTAGACGCGACGACGTTTGCGGTGACGAACACCGTTAAATGGAACTGGGGTGACATCTTGAATTAAACCAACTTCAAGACCAGAGGCTTGTAAAGATCTAATAGCGGTTTCTCTACCAGATCCAGGCCCTTTAACAAAAACATCGACTTTTTTAAGTCCATGTTCCATTGCTTTTTTTGCTGCATCTTCAGCCGCGAGTTGTGCAGCAAATGGTGTTGATTTTCTTGAACCTTTGAAACCAACATGTCCACTTGATGATGATGCAATTACTGCACCAGTCAAATCTGTAATTGAAACAATTGTGTTATTGAAAGTTGATTTGATATGAGCTTGACCATGTGCAACATTCTTTTTAGTTTTTTTACGAACTTTTTTTGCTGCTGCCGGTTTTGCTTTCTTTTCTTTTTCAGCCATTAATCAAATCCCTCTACTTCGTTGCAATCTTTTTGCCGGCAACGGTTTTGCGCGGACCTTTACGTGTGCGTGCATTGGTGTGAGTTCTTTGACCACGAACTGGCAAACCACGACGATGACGAATTCCTTGATATGAACCAATTTCAACTTTACGTCTGATATCTGCAGAAACTTCACGACGAAGATCACCTTCAACTTTAAAGTTTTGTTCTAGATAATCACGAAGTTTTACTAATTCAGGTTCACCTAAATCTTTTACTCTGGTATCTGGATTAACTCCAGATGCTTTTAACATTTCTATGGAACGAGTTTTACCAATTCCATATATATATTGCAGTGCTACTTCCACGCGTTTGTCGTTTGGAAGATCAACTCCAGCTAAACGTGCCATATTGGGCGGTTTTCCTTTTCTTTAATTTTTCAGAAGTCTGTTACGGTTATCGGTCTTACCCGCCCTGGGTAAGTCTCTAGCTTCTGAAATTACTAGAGGTTTCGTTCTCTATTTAAATCGGCAAGATTTAATTTGAGGTGACGGATAACCATAATTGGTTATCTACAAGTTGTCATTATCCTTGACGTTGTTTGTGTCTTGGATTTTCACAAATAACCATTACTTTTTTGTGTCTGCGAATAACTTTGCATTTATCGCAAATCTTCTTAACACTTGGTTGTACTTTCATACTTTCCTTTAGTAATAGTTGTTACTTGTAGCGGTAAACAATCCGACCGCGAGTTAAATCGTATGGAGATAACTCCACGATTACGCGATCGTCAGGCAAAATTCTGATGTAGTGCATTCTCATTTTGCCGCTGATGTGAGCTAAAACAATATGGCCGTTGTCTAGTTGAACTTTGAACATCGCATTTGGCAGGGTCTCTGCAATGGTGCCTTCAAGTTCAATAGCCCCGTCTTTTGCCATACCTCTCTTAACTCTTAGTTTTTTTCAGCTTTTTGAATAACCGAATAAATAGTCTATGAAATGAGGTGTTTGACCATTACTTGCAGGGTCAATTCGTGAGAGAACTAATACGAAGGCTTATTGGTTTCTATATCTTTTACCCAGGAAATAATCCCACCTTCTAAATGGGTTACTTCTAAGAATCCATTGTGTTTTAAATAATTCATTACTTCAGTGGAGCGATTTCCAGAGCGACAATAAAGCACAACTGGTTTATCTTTTGGAATTAAAGCAAGTCCCTCGTTTGCAAATATGTCATCTTTATTGATAAAAACAGATCCATCGATTTCTACAAGATTTTTTTCAGGTTCTTCTCTTATATCTACAAGTAAGAAATCTATTTCATTTTTATTTCGTTTTTCTAGCATTTCTTTTAATTCAAGTGCTTTCATTCCAGGATCTTTTCTAGGCTTTACTGGTCCACAAAATTGTTCATAATCAATTAATGAAGTAATAGATGGATTTTTTCCACACACCGCACAATTTGGATCTTGATTAACCTTAACTTTTCTAAAATTTGCATCAAGTGCAGAATAAGAAAGCACTTCCCCAATCAATACTTCTCCAACACCAGTTATTAATTGCAAAGCTTGAGTAACTTGCAAAGAAGCAATCGTGGCACACATGCTTGCTAATACCCCGCCGGATGCGCAAGTTTGAACCATATTTGTTGGTGGAGGTTCAGGGTGTAAACATCTGTAACAAGGTCCATGTTTCTTCCAGAACACACTTACTTGTCCATCAAATCTATAAATGCTTGCCCAAATATAAGGTTTATCTAAAATTACACAGACATCATTTAACAAATATCTGGTAGCAAAATTATCACTTCCATCTATTACTAAATCAAAATCTTTAACAATACTTTCAGCATTTTTTGAGGTGATCATTTCATTAAATACTGTTACTTTCACATTTGGATTTAGTTCATTTATTTTTGCTTTTGCTTCTAAAGCTTTATCCTTACCAATACTTTGATCATTAAAAAGTATTTGACGTTGCAAATTAGTTTCATCAACAACATCAAAATCACATATTCCTAATTCTTTAACTCCAGATGCTGCTAAATAAAGAAGGATTGGTGAACCAAGGCCTCCTGCTCCAATAACTAATATTTTTGAGTTTGAAATTCGCTTTTGATTGTCTAAACCAATTTCAGGTAAAAGCACATGGCGTGAATAACGTTTAATTTCTTCAATTGAAATTTCTTTTGAGTTTGAAACAAGTGCCGGAATCTTCACATACCTACCGTAGGGCATAAATGGTTTAAATGAAATCTTGTTTCATTCCTTAAATGATTTGGCCCCGCCTTAGCGGGGCCAAATGGGAAATTCTCAAAGGATTGTTCTATTACCACTCGCTTGAATATTGTTACATTTTAAAAAATTCTTGTCAATCATTTTGTAAATCTTTTGGTTTAATCCACAGATTTAAGTTATCAACAGATATTTCTTTTTTACTTTAAAAAGTTTTTAAAAATGTAAATCTATTCAGACGCCGCTGTAGCTCAAAGGAAAGAGCATTTCCACTCGCAGGGAAAAAGTGTGGGTTCAAATCCCACCAGCGGCTCACTCGGTGGGAGTGATTTTTTAATCACTCCCATTGATTGAAAATAAAGTTGTGCAAGACTACATTCATGAATTCACCAGTTATAGGAATTTCTTGTTACGTTGAACCTGCTAAGTGGGGTGCTTGGGATATAACTGCGGCAGTTTTACCTTTTGAATATGTTTCATCAGTTACACAAAGTGGTGGTCGTGCAGTAATTCTTCCACCTGATGAAGAAGGTTCACATGTTTTAGAAAAATTAGATGGATTAATAATTGCAGGTGGTGCAGATATTGATGCCAGACTTTATAAACAAAATCCACATGAAACAAGTGATAAGCCAAGAATTACAAGAGATGCAGGAGAAATAAGTCTTTATAAAAAAGCAAAAGAAATGAATTTACCATTCTTGGGAATTTGTCGAGGTTTACAAATAATGGCAGTAAGTGAAGGAGGATCTTTAATTCAACATCTTCCAGATGTGACAAAACTAAATCATCGACCAGCACCTGCTCAGTTTGTAAATCATGGGGCTAGATTTTCTAAAGATTCATTAATTTCAAAAATATTGAATACCACAGAAACTATTGTTAATTCTTCTCATCATCAGGCAGTTGAAAATCCTGGAAACTTAACTATTACTGGTTGGGCTGAAGATGACACCATTGAAGTTTTAGAAGATACAAATAAAGAATTTTCATTGGGTGTGCAGTGGCATCCTGAAATGAGTGAGGATAAAAGATTATTTGAAGCTTTAGTAAAAGCAAGTAAAAAATGAAAATAAGTCCAAAAGTTCAAGACGCATTAAATAACAAAAAAGCTGTAGTGGCATTGGAATCAACAATTATTGCTCATGGTTTACCGCGTCCTGATAATTTCAAAATCGCGCAAGAAATTGAACAGGTTGTTATAGATCAAGGAGCGACTCCTGCAACCATTGCTATTTTAGATGGAGAAATTTGCATCGGACTTGACGACAATCAATTAAATAAAGTTGCAAATGATTCAAACATTTTAAAACTTGGTATTAGAGATATTGCCCATTGTGTAACTAGAAAACAATCAGGTGCTACCACTGTGGCAAGCACTGCTTGGATTGCACACTTAAGTGGAATATCAACTTTTGCAACTGGTGGATTAGGTGGAGTACATAAAGGCTCAATAGAAACATTTGATGAATCAGGAGACATAACAGCGTTGGCTCAAATTCCAATAGTGGTGGTCTCAAGTGGAATTAAATCTATTTTGGATGTGGCAGCTACTTTAGAAAGATTAGAAACTTGGCATGTGCCAGTTTATGGTTGGAAAACAAATGATTTTCCAGGATTTTGGATTAAGGATTCTGGTTTTGATATCAATGAAAAAGTTGAAAGTGTTGAAGAAGTTGCAGAAATATATAAATTTAGAAAAAAGAGTAACTTTTCTGAATCAGTGTTGATTGCTAATCCAATAGACAAGGCAGATGAATTTGATCCAAAATTAGAAAAAGAAATATTAGATAGAGGTATGAAATTAGCTAAAGAGCAACATGTTTCTGGTAAAAATGTCACTCCATTTTTATTAGGTTTAATGCATTCTGAATCTAAAGGTAAATCACTAAAAGCAAATGTTGCATTAGTAAAAAGCAATGCTCGTTTAGCTGCTCAAATTGCGGTTGCAATTTCTAAATAATGACTATAAAAATCATTTTTGTAGGCGATGTCATGCAAGACATCTTGATTTCTCATAAAGATGAAATAGCTTTTGGTTCAGATACTCAAGCAAATATAAAAATACAAGGTGGAGGTTCTGCTACCAATGCTGCAGTTTGGGCGTCAACTCAAAATATAGAAGTTGGCCTTGTGGCAAGAATTGGTGATGATCAAACGGGCAAAATAATATTGGAAGAACTCAAAAGACCAAATCTAAATTTAAATTTAGTAAAAACAGAAAATGTGTCAAGTGGAAGTTGTGCAATTTTAATTGATGCAACTGGGGAAAGAACTATGTTTCCAGATCCTGGAGCAAATATATTTTTAACAAGTGAAGATATCCCAAAAGATTGGTTTAAACAGGCAGAAATAATTCATATTTCTGCTTACAGTTTGTTAAGAAAAAATACTAAAAATGCAATTGGAGAAATCATAAAAATTGCTAAAGAGAATGGATTAAAAACTTCTGTAGATGTTGCCTCAAGCCAACCACTAATCGATAACGATGGATTTGATGCGTTACAAAAACTTGCACCTTGGGATTATCTATTTGCTAATAAAGATGAAGCAGAAGTTTTAGGAGATATAGCAAAAATAAAATCTTTATGTAAAAATCTTGTTTTAAAACAAGGAAGTAAAGAAACTCTTTGGATCACAGATGATTCTGAAATAAAAGAAGTCCCTGAAAAAGTTGAAGTAAAAGATTTAATTGGTGCAGGTGATGCATTTGCTGCAGGATTTTTAGTAAGTGTTATTAATAAAGAAACACCACAAAATACATTAAAAAAGGCAAATCAATTAGGCGCAAAAGCTGTAAGAATAAGTGGCGCAAGGCCGCTATAAATTTATAGCGGTGTTACGTAAGCTCCAGTAATTCCACCATCAACTAAGAAGTTTGATGCGGTAATAAATGATGAATCATCACTTGCTAAAAATGCAACAGCTGCTGCAATTTCATGAGCTTCACCAAATCTTCCCATCGGAATATGAACTAAACGACGTTGTGCTCTTTCTTTGTCTTTAGCAAATAATTCTTGTAAAAGTGGAGTATTAATTGGTCCTGGAGATAAAGCATTAACTCTTACTCCTTCGCGAGCAAATTGCACGCCAAGTTCTCTAGTCATTGCTAATACGCCACCTTTGGAAGCGGTGTAAGAAATTTGTGATGTAGCTGCAGCCAATGTTGCAACGAAAGATGCTGTGTTAATAATTGAACCTTTTTTAGCTTCTAACATGTAAGGCAATACAGCTTTACAGCATAAGTAAACAGAAGTTAAATTAACTAATTGAACTTTGTCCCATGCTTCAAGTTCAGTAATCAAAATTGAATCATCATCTGGTGGAGAAATACCAGCGTTATTAAAAGCAATATCAATTTTGCCAAATTTTTTGAAAACTTCTGCAAATAAATTATCAACACTTTGTTTATCCGTGACGTTGCACTTAATAAATGTGCCATTGACTTCACTTGCCACACTTTGGCCATTTTTTTCATCCATGTCAGCAATAACTACATGGGCACCTTCTGATGCAAAACGAACAGCAGTAGCTTTACCGATTCCTGATCCGCCACCAGTTATTGTGGCAACTCTGCCTTCTAATCTTTTCAAGATATTTTCTCCTTATATATCTGTATTGATAAATACGTTCTTTTCTTCGGTAAACGCGTTTAGTGCATCTGGACCTAGTTCGCGTCCCAAACCTGATTTCTTAAAGCCACCAAATGGTGTCCAGTATCTAACTGATGAATGAGAGTTAACAGACAAGTTTCCACTTTCAATTCCACGTGCAACTCTTAAAGCTTTGGCACCGTTATTGGTCCAAATAGAACCACTTAACCCAAATTCAGAATCATTTGCCAAATTAATTGCATCTTGTTCATCTTCAAATGTAACTACAGAAACAACTGGACCAAATATTTCTTCCTTTAGTGCTCGATGGTTTCTATCTTTAATATGCAAAACAGTTGGCGGAAACCAGAAACCAGATCCAGATGGTGCACTTCCTCTAAAGGCAACTAATGATTCTTCAACATAAGTTGCAACTTTTTCTTTATGAGCTTTTGTAATGAGTGGACCCATTTCAGTAGAGGTATCAAATGGATCAGCACATTTAAATGCTTTAACTGCCTTTTCAAAAAGAGGCATAAATTTATCGAAAGCACTTTTTTCAATTAATAACCTTGATCTGGCGCAACAATCTTGCCCGGCATTATCAAATACAGAACCTGGAGCACTTGCTGCAGCTTTTTCTAAATCTGAATCAGCAAAAATAACGTTGGCAGATTTTCCACCAAGTTCTAAAGTTACTCTTTTAACATTTGGCGCACATTTGGCCATAATCTGTGTGCCAATTTCCGTTGAACCTGTAAAAACTATTTTTCTAACTCTTGGGTCTTGCACTAAAGTTTCGCCCACAATTTTTCCAGAACCTGTTACTACTTGGAAAACATTTTCTGGTAATCCTGCTTCTAATCCAAGTTCTGCTAATTTCATAGCAGTCAATGGCGTAACTTCTGCTGGTTTTAAAACGACTGTGCAACCTGCAGCCAAAGCTGGTCCAAATCCCCAACCAGCAATTGGCATTGGAAAATTCCAAGGAACAATAATTCCAACTACTCCAATTGGTTCTCTAAAAGTTACATCAACTCCACCTGGAACTGGAATTTGTCTTCCAAATAATCTTTCAGGAGCACCTGCATAATAATTTAAAACATTGACGACGTTATTAGCTTCCCAACGTGCATTGCCAATGGTGTGACCTGCATTTTCAACTTCAAGTTTTGCTAAAACTTCAATATTTGCTTCAACTTTGCTAGCAAAATTTCTTAATAGTTTTGCTCTATCTGCTGGTGAAACTTTCTTCCAAGATTCAAATGCTTTTTGTGATCTAGTTATAGCCTCGACTGTGTCAGATGCTGAAAGAGCTGGAACTTGAGTTAACTTTTGCTCATTGATTGGTGAGATCACATCATGCAAAGTCGTCAATTTTATTACCCCTTAAATTCTTTTTTGCTTTACTTTAGTACTACATTCTTTCGAAACTTCTAAATCTCTCCCAATCAGTAATGCTTCTATCAAATGCTGCGATTTCAACTCTAGCCATATTTAAATAGTGATCTTTAACTTCTTGACCAAATACTTTGGCAACAAAATCACTCTTTTCCCAAAGATCTGCAGCTTTGGTCAAAGTAGAAGGAACTCTAACTGCATCTGAAACATAAGCATTTCCTTCAAACGCAGGCTCTAGTGTTAATTTTTCTTCAATTCCTGCAATTCCTGCAGCAATCATGGCTGCTTCTGCTAGATATGGATTCACATCTCCACCTGGAACTCGGTTTTCGAATCTAAGTGAATGTCCATGACCTACTAAACGAATGGAACAAGTTCTGTTGTCTCTGCCCCACTTCATTGCAGTTGGTGCAAAAGAACCTTCCACATATCTTTTATAGGAATTAATATTTGGGGCAAAAAATAAAGTCATTTCTCTCATATATTTAAGTTGACCTGCGATAAATGATTTTCCTAATGAACTTAAACCCTGAGGATCTTTATCATCTGCCATTACTGGTTCATCATTTTCGCCACGAACAGATAAATGTATGTGGCAAGAACTACCTTCCCGCTCATTAAACTTTGCCATGAATGTTAAAGACATGTTTTGTTCAGCTGCTATTTCTTTAGCGCCTAATTTATAAATAACATGATTATCTGCAGTTGTTAAAGCATCTTTAAATCTGAAAGCAATTTCATGCTGTCCAAAATTACATTCACCTTTTGCAGATTCAACTTCTAAACCTGCTCCATCCATACCTAAGCGAATTGCTCTTAACAATCCCTCGACTCGAGTGGTGCCTAAAAGTGAATAATCCACGTTGTATTGATTTCCTGGAATTAAATCTTTATAACCTTTATTCCAAGCTTCTTCAAATGAATCTTTGAAAACTATAAATTCTAATTCAGTTCCAACATAAGGAACTAATTTATGTTCTTTTAATCTATTTATTTGTTTTTTTAATATTTGTCTAGGAGAAGCATAAACATCTGTGTGATCTGTTTTTAATAAATCAGCTAAAACCATTGCTGTACCTGGTAACCATGGAATGTATCGAAGCGTGTCATAGTCAGGTGCCATAACCATGTCGCCATAACCTGAATCCCAAGAACTCATGGCAAAACCTGAAACTGTGTTCATGTCCACATCAACTGCTAATAAATAGTTACAACCTTCAGTTCCATGATTCATCGTGTCTTTTAAAAAGAAAGGTGCATGCATTCTTTTACCTTGTAAACGACCTTGCATGTCAGTAATACCAACAATTACTGTGTCAATTTTTCCTGATTTAATATCTGCTTCTAATTGTGCAACTTTTAAAGGTGCATGTGCTGATTGCTTGATGCTTGCTGCCATTATTAGCCACCCTCTTCTTCTTGTGGCCTAAACATTACTCCGTGACTAAGAGTTTTGAAAAGTGGTGCTTATAAAAGAAATCCCTCACGGCTTGAGGCTTTTCAATGTGAGCCACATGTCCTACTTTAGGCAAAACTAAAACTTTTGAGTTTTCAAAATATTTATGTACAACATGAGCAGCTTTAGGATGAACAAGTTTATCTTTGGCTCCATAAATAAATAATGCCTGTTCTTTAATATTTTTAGCTAACTGCCAAGGATTTGTTGATGAAAAATCAAAATAAGTTTTTAAAAGATTTCTCAAAGTAATCAAAGTTAATTCATTTATATAAGTTTGTCCTTGTCTATCTTTCATCTCATGCAATAAATCCTCAAGCCAAATTTTTTCGCCTAATTTAATATCGTAAAAACATTGATTGATGGTATTTTTTGCCCTTTCTTCCATAGAAAGTTCTTGATATTTTTCCAATAACTTTTCACCTACTCCAGGAATTGCAGAAAGAATTACCGGGGAAGCACTTAATTGTGGAATTAGATCAGGTAAAGCAGGAGAAATTAAAGTTAATGTTTTTGTTAATTCTGGAAACATCGAAGCAAAATGAACAGCTACCGATCCACCATGTGAATTGCCAAATAGATGCACTTTTTCATTTCCAAATTGATTTATCACAACTTCGGCCATACTTGATGCAAAATCTTTTGGATGATATTGCTTATTTGTCATAGGCGTTGATAAACCAAAACCAGGAAAATCGGGTGCCAAAATATCGAATGACGAATCAAAAGTGTTGATTAAGTGTTTCCAATTTAGACCAGTTCCACCAAGGCCATGCAGCATCAAAACTTTTTCAGAAGCACCTTCATTTGCTCTTCTGACTCTGATTGATGAATTACTGGTCAATACATTGTTTTCCAACATAATTAATCACTTTAGGTCAGCGCAAGATAAGCCGCAAACCTAGAGGATGCAGGAGTGCTTGACTACTTATATTGTTAGAAAGAAGAGAATTTAGGAGACAAAAGGTCCAAATGGAAGTACGAATTGGTGTTCAAGATAGTGCCCGAGAAGTTATTTTTGAAACAAAATCATCAGCTGAAGAAATTACTAAAGAAATAGAAAATGCAGTTAAAAATAAAACTCTATTATCGCTAGTTGATGACAAAGGAAGAAAAATTTTAATTCCAGGAGATAGATTAGCTTTTGTTGAAATTGGGGCTCCTGAACAAAGACGTGTAGGTTTTGCTGGCTAAGAAATGCAAGAACAGTTATTAAAAAATCCAGCAGGAGTTAGAGAAGAAAAATTAATTACCCAACGTTGCATAGTGGGTGCATTAGTTTCAGAACCAGAATCGATTCATGCAGGAACTATTTTGATGGTTCCAGGATTTAGTGGTAGCAAAGAAGACTTTGTCGCAATAATGCCGATTCTTTCCTCACTTGGTTGGCATTGTTTTGCCATTGACCAATTTGGACAACCTGCAACTTATGGTTCAAATGACGAAAAAGATTTTGCAATTGATTTACTTGCTCAAGATGTAATAGATATTGCAAATAGTTTTGCAGAACCAATTCATGTCATGGGACATTCTTTTGGTGGATTAGTAAGTCAGATTGCAGTAAGTAAGTCCCCTAAATCGTTTGCAAGTATTACTTTGATGTGTTCTGGACCAGGTGCATTGCCAAGAAATCGTTGGGGAGGATTACCTCGACTTGTAAAAGCAACTGAAAAATACAACATGGCAACTATTTGGTTTTTAAAAACTGTTGCAGAAAAAATGGTTGGATATAGAAAATTTTCTCGAAAAGTTAGAAAATGGCGACGTCAACGTTGGATAAATACAAATCCATTATCAATAAAAACAATTGGAAATATGTTGATGCATATAAATCCTGTAAGTGAAAAATTAATAAAAACTTTGGAAAATCAAAAAGTTCCAGTATTAGTAATATCAGGTGAAAAAGATGACATTTGGCCTTTGCCTGTGCAACAAGAAATGGCAAGGAATTTGAATGGTCAATTTATAGAAATTTTTGGTGCAGGACATTCACCAGCTAGAGAAATGCCAGAAAAAACTGCAATTGAAATAGATACTTTTCTTAAATCTATTTAGTTTTATATCCCTTAACTACAAAAACCATTCCAGTCATTAACAAAACTATTGCTGGAATTGTTTGCCAAGGTGGTACTTGTCCAATTAAAAGTGCCGCAATAATTGTTGATCCAGGCATTTCAAACAAAATTCCCATACTAACAACAGTGGCAGAAAGTGATCTTAAAGTGATATTAAATAATGTATGTCCAAGAATTTGAGCAAGCAAAGTTAATAAAAATATATAAATCCAAACTTGTCTATTAAAACCAGTTAATTCAGTTGACAAAATTAAGCAAATTAAGAAAAGTGAAAAAGCGGCAGCTGAATAAGCAATAAAAGTATATTGTGCTGTGGATAATTTTTCTCGAGCACTTTGACCAACTGTTACATATAACGCAGCAAAAATTGCGCCTAATAACGCCAGCAAATCTCCAATAACAGCATTTCTATTTAGTGAAATATCAATTCCAGTTAAAAGAATAACTCCAATAAGTGCTACAAATATTCCAAACCAAACTTGTTTTGGAAAAATCTCTCCTCTTAATCTTGCAAACAAAGCAGCCCAAGCAGGTTGTGTTGCAACCATTGCAGTAGATGCCGCAACGGTTGTAAATCTTAAAGATGGAATCCATACAGCAAAATGAATTCCTAATAAAAACCCTGCAAGTAAAGATGCTTTAAATGCTTTTTTATTAATGTTTATTCCAGATTTAAATGCAAAAGGTGCTGTGGCAATAGCGCCTATCAAGCATCGCCAAAATGCAATCGCCAATGCTGGTGCTGCCGTAATTGTTATTAAGGGGCCAGAAGTAGATATGGCTAATATGGCAATGGCAAGAATTACAAAATCAAATGAATTTTTGCTTAATGTATTCGTAAATTTCATATAAGAGTAAAAGTCAATCACAAGTAAGAAGTAGACTCACGTTGTGACTGACCGTATATTTATATCTCGCTTAACAGGCACAGCTGTATTTGATCCGCAAGGAGATCAGCTGGGCAAAGTTCGCGATACCCTCGTTCATTTAAGACATAGCAATAATCCTCCACGAATTATCGGTCTTTTAGTTGAAGTTCCTCAAAGAAGAATTGTATTTTTACCTATTTCTAGAGTTAATGAATTTGAATCTCGACAAATTATTTCTACAGGTGTTGTAAATATGCGCAGATTTGAACAAAGAGAATCTGAATCTCGTGTAATCGGACAACTTTTAGATCGCAAAATGAAAATGAAAAAAACAGGTGAAGAAGTTACTTTGCTAGATATTGCAATGGAACAGTCAAGACCAGGTGCTGATTGGCACATAACAAAAATTTATTTAAAACGAGCTTCAACCAGATTTGGTAGACGTGGTGAAAAATTCTTTGCTGATTGGAGTGAAGTTGAGGGTTTGACTTTGCAAGAATCAAATCAACCTGTTGATAACACTCTTATTTCAATCAATGACATGAGAGCACCTGACATTGCAACATATATTGCTGATTTTGAAATTAATAAACAAGTTGAAGTTTTATCAAAATTAGATGATGAAAGACTTGCTGATGTTTTAGAAGAAATGAGTGAAGAAACAAGAGTTTCTATTGTTGAAAAATTAGAAATTGAAAGAGCAGCTGATGTTATTGAAGAAATGGCGCCAGATGATGCAGCAGATTTATTAAAGGAATTACCACCACAAAAAGCTGAAGAATATTTGGAGTTAATGGAACCAGAAGAAGCAGATGATTTAAGAAGACTTTTAACTTATGGTGATTACACAGCTGGTGGAATGATGACTACTGAGCCAATAGTTTTACCACCAGATGCAACTGTGGCTGAAGCTTTAGCAAATGTAAGAAATCCAGAATTACCACCTTCATTAGCTAGTCAGGTTTATGTTGTAAGACCTCCACTTGATACACCAACTGGAAAATTTTTAGGTGTTGCACACATGCAAAGACTTTTAAGAGAAGCTCCTGGAACTTTAGTTTCAAGTGTTATTGATACCGAATTAAAACCCGTTGAACCAAATACTTCTCTTGCCTTAGTCACTAGGTATTTTGCAACCTATAACTTAGTTGCACTTCCTGTAGTTGATTCTGAAAATCGTTTGTTAGGCGCTGTAACTGTAGATGACGTTATTGATCACATGTTGCCAGATGATTGGCGCGATCAAGATGCAATTGAGGTGAACAGATGAGTAAAAAAATAAGATCATCTCGTCTTGATCAACCAAGAAGCAGAGGTTTGCAATTTAAAAATCCTTACGATCCAGAAAGATTCGGATTATTAAGTGAAAGAGTAGCTAGAAAAATTGGTTCATGGCGATTTATCGCTTTAATGACGATTTTTATAATTGGCTGGGTTTTATGGAACACAGTGGGTCCAGAAAATTATCGAGTAGATCCATGGCCATTCTTAGCTTTAACTTTGATGCTTTCGTTACAAGCTTCATATGCAGCTCCTTTAATTTTGCTTGCGCAGAATCGTCAAGCAGATAGAGATAGAGTTCAAATTGCTCAAGATAGAACTCAAGCTGCAAGACTTTTGGCAGATTCTGAATTCTTGGCTCGCGAATTAGCTGATTTACGCATAGCCTTAAGTGATGTTGCAACTCGTGACTACATAAAAAATGAATTAAGAGAATTAATCGAAGAAATTCAATTCTCTAACGAGAAAAAAGAATCGGAATAAAAGCAAAACGTGTCTTTAACTAAAGAAACAGTAATGACCGCTCTTGCCACAGTGCAAGACCCAGAAATTCGAAGACCAATAACTGAAATTGGTATGGTTAAAAATGTTGAAGTTTCAGACTTAAATGTACAAGTCGATATTTATTTAACAGTTGAAGGCTGTCCTTTAAGGCAAGAAATCGTAAATAGAGTTACTAATGCTGTTAAAAAAGTAGATGAAAATGCAAATGTAAAAGTTGATTTAGATGTAATGAATGATGCTCAACGAAAAAAGTTACGAGAACAACTAAGAGGGCCAGTTAAAGATAATCCTTTTGCCAGTGAAAGAAATTTAACCAGAGTTTATGCAATAGCTTCTGGTAAAGGTGGAGTTGGAAAATCTTCAATTACTGCAAATCTAGGAATTGCTTTTTCTAAGATAGGTTTATCCGTGGGAATTCTTGATGCAGATATTTATGGTCATTCCATTCCAAGAATTATGGGTGTAACAAATGCGCCAACAGTTGTAGAAGGCATGATCATGCCGCAATTGGCTCATGGATTAAGAGTTATTTCTATGTTGGCATTCAAACCAGGTGGAGTAACTCAACCAATTGCATTCCGAGGCCCAATGCTTCACAAAGCAGTTGAGCAATTTATGACAGATGTGTGGTGGGGAGATTTAGATGTATTACTTCTTGATTTACCACCAGGTACAGGAGATGTGGCAATAAGTGTTGCTCAATTAGTTCCTAAATCAGAAATTATTGTTATCACTACTCCTCAAATAGGTGCTGCAGAAGTTGCAGTTAGATCAGGAACATTAGCTAAACAAACTCATCAAAGAGTTGTGGGAGTTATTGAAAACATGAGTGGTGTTATTTGTCCTAAGTGTGGAGAAATCATGGATTTATTTGGCAAAGGTGGCGGAGATAATGTTGCAAAAGCTCTTACTAATGAATTGGGCACAGAAGTAAAAGTTTTAGGAAAAGTACCTTTTGATGTAAAACTTAGAGAAGGTGCAGATGATGGCAAACCTTTAATTTTGTCTGATCCTGATTCTTTAGCAAGTAAAGAAATTATGCATATTGCAAATTCTTTAGTAAAAAATCCAAAAGGTTTAGTGGGTAAAAATTTAGGACTACTTACTAATTAACCTTCTTCTCTGCTTCCCAATACCACACTAACTTCTCTTTCATTTCCTGAAGAATTTTTTACAGTTAACACAATGGTGTCTCCTGGATTATTTCTTCTGATTGCCACAATTAATTCAGTTGAATCACCAACAATTTCTCCATTAATTCTTGTCACAACATCACCTGTTTTTAGATCAGTTTTTGAAGCAGGACCATCTGCTACAACTTCTGCGATTCGTGCACCTACACCTTGATAAGTTGAATCAACACTTATTCCTGCAATTGGTGTTGTTGATTTTCCAGTATTTATTATTTCGGTAATTATTCTTTGAGCTTGATTCATCGGAATTGCAAAACCCAGACCAATACTTCCACTTTGGCCACCAAAACCTAAAGTTGCAATTGCAGAATTTACTCCAATTACTTCTGCTTGACCATTTACTAATGGACCACCTGAATTACCGGGATTAATTGCAGCATCGGTTTGAATTGCAGAAATAAATGATTGATCATCTTGTCCCCCAGCTGTTACTGGACGATTAACTGCACTAACAATTCCTGATGTAACCGTGCCACTTAAACCAAGTGGTGAACCAAAAGCAACTGTTAAATCTCCGACATTTAATGAATTTGAATCACCAATTTTTACAGGACTTAAACCAGTAGATTCAATTTTTAAAACAGCTAAATCATATGAAGGATTTCTACCAATTAATCTTGCTTCAAATTCTGTTTTATCTTCTAAATAAACTGTTAATTTTCCACCGTTTAAAGCTGGTGCCACAACGTGATTATTTGTAATGATGTATCCATCTTGTCTGTAAATAAATCCAGAACCTGTACCTGTACCTGAATTTCCTTCAGCTTTAATCGATACGACACTTGATTTTACGTTTTGCACTATTTGAGAAACAGTTTCATTAGCAGGAGTAATGGGAACATTTGTGTTTACAGTTGGAGTTTGAATTGTTGGTGTTGTAGTACTTGAAACACCATTAGCTAAATCAGCAGCAACAAAACCTACTGCTCCGCCTGCAGCTCCACCTACTAATAAAGAAATAACTACGACTGCAGAAAGTGGTGTTCTCTTCTTTTTTCTTTCCCATGAAGGTTTAGTTGGCATCGTGGCAAATCCTGGTGTTGGTGAATTGGTTGTTTCTTCCATTTTTAACTTGGCGTTTTTCTTTCTCTAACAAGTCTTACTTTTAGTTTAGGCCAAGTGACAAATCATGCACTTTAAATCAGGAATTACAGGGCAATTCTTGGTGAATTCCTTCAAGATTTTAAGAAAACATTAAGATGGGTTTAAGTCCCATAGAAGGTAGTCAAATGACAAGTTTTCCAAGCGTTGAAGATTGGAAATTCTCACAAGATTTTATTGAAGAAGATAGTTTTCAATTAAAGGCCAGAGAAAAATCTGGAGAGCTTGGTATTAAACCGATTGGGGCTGGAGTAGGAAGTTTACTTAAATTCTTAGCATCAACCATTGATGCTTCTAATGTGGTTGAAATTGGAACTGGCACAGGTTTATCTGGCTTGTGGTTATTTAAAGGTATGAATTCTGCAGGAGTTTTAACTTCTATTGATAAAGATCCAGAAAGACAACGAGTAAGTAAAGACATTTTTAGTAATGCATCTATTTCTCAAAATAAAATTAGATTAATTGCTGGCAAAGCCTTAGAAGTAATAACCCGCTTAACAGATAATGCTTATGATTTAGTTTTTATTAATGGTGACAAACTCGAATATGAAACTCTTTTAGAAGAAGCCATGAGATTGTTAAGACCTGGTGGAATCTTAATTTATAACAATGTTTTAAATGATGCTCAATTTCAAAATGATCCAGATAACTTAGCAGTTTTAAGAGTTTTAGAAAAAATTAAAGAAGATCAAAGACTAGTTTCAGTTATGATTCCAAATGGAACTGGTGTAATTGCTTGTTCTTACAGACCTAATTAATTTACTTTAAAACTTCTAGTTGAACGTCTAATTCTTTAGCTTCGTCAACTGTCATTTCTACAACTAAACGACCGCCGCCTTCCAGTGGAATACGAACTACAACACCTTTACCTTCTTTGGTAACTTCCATTGGTCCATCACCAGTACGAGGTTTCATTGCGGCCATCTAAACACCTTTTTCATTTCAATTAATTATTGATACTTCTATTATCCCAGTAATACTGGCACTTTGTCTAAATGGACCCCTTTTGTGCAAAAGTGAGAGCAAATTTCTTCAATGAATGCTTAATTGCGATAACAAAAAACGGTTTAATAAAAAACCAACCAATTCGACCAATTATTGAAAATGGTAATTCAATTGTTTCACTCCAAATAAATTTTGTTTTATTTTCCGTAATTTTTTCTGCAATCATGGATCCAGTTCCGCGAACTATTTTTCCAAGATGTTTCATATCAACAATTCGCGGTTCTTCCCATTTAGTAATAACCATTGGATCGTTAAAACCTATTTTCCAAAATCCTGTCCAAGCAACAATTTCTCCACCTAGACCTTGACCATAATTTTTTGTTCTATAAACTTTTGTGCCAAACATCCAGTCACCTTGGGTTTCCCAATTAACAAAAGAATCAAAAACCTCTTTTTGACTTGCATCGATATCAATGCTTAATGACAAATCAACTTTCACTATTTAGTAAGCCAATTCTTTAGAGAATTATAAACATCATTAATTTGAGTTATCAAAACTTTTTCATCTGGATGATGCGCCAAATTAGGATCTCCTGGTCCAAAATTAATCGCAGGAATTCCAGCACTTGCAAATCTAGCTACATCAGTCCAACCAAATTTAGGAGCAATGTTTTTTCCAATACTAGAAACAAAATCTTTTATTACTGGATTATCTAAACCAGTTGGTGCTGCATTAGCTGCATCTACTAGATGAAAATTAAAGTCTTTAAACAAATTTTTCATATTTGCTGTTGCTTGATCAATGGTGGTATCTGGTGCAAAGCGATGGTTGATTGAAATACTTACAGAATCTGGCACCACATTTCCTGCAATTCCTCCATTTATTTTTACTGCTTGTAAACCTTCTCTGAATTTATAACCATCGATTTCTGGTTCTCTTGATTTGTAGCTGTTAAGAATTTCTAAAATTTTATTAGTTTTATGAATTGCATTTTCTCCATTCCACCATCTTGCAGAATGAGATCTTTTTCCACTAGTGCTCACTTCAAATCTTAAAGAACCTTGACAACCAACTTCAAGAATTCCATTAGTAGGTTCCATAAGAATTGCAAAGTCACAATCTAATAAATTTTTTTGTTGTTTAGTAATTAATTCTAAGCCATTAAATTTGGTTTCTATTTCTTCTGATTCATAAAATAGATAAGTAATATCAAAATTAGAATTAGTAATTTCTGCTGCTAATTTTAAAGCAACTGCTATGCCTGATTTCATGTCTACTGAACCCAAACCAATTACTTCTGAGTCATTTATTTTTCCAGGAAAATTATTATTAGCAGGAACTGTGTCGATATGGCCTGCAATTACCACTCTTTGTTTGCTTCCAAAATTAGTTTGTGCAACCAAAGAATTATTAACTCTAGTAATTTTAAGATGAGTTAATTTATTTAAAGCATCCTCAATTAAATCTGCAATTGGTTTTTCATCTTTTGAGACACTTGAAATATTGACAAGATCAAGGGTTAGTTTGCCTAGTTCTTGATTTATATTCAACACATTCCTATTGTGCCAACAACCTAACCCTTATGTATCCATTAACCCCAATTACAAGATAGTTTTGACTCATGAGTTTTATTACTGAAGCCGCTAGTGGAATAGGTATAGCCACAATCGATGGCAATAAAACACTTGATGTTTGGTTTCCAAATCCAGCATTATCAATCTCACCTATTCAATTAATTGATAGTTCAAAATATGAAAGAAAAGATTCGATTAGAGGCTGCGAAATAAAAATTGTTAAAACTTTAATTAAAGATTTGTCAAAACCTGCACTAGATGTAGCTGATGCCTATTTAAGATTACATTTACTTTCACATAGATTAGTAAAACCTAGAACAATAAATCTTGAAGGTATTTTTTCGATTCTAAATAATGTTGCCTGGACAACAATTGGTCCAGTATTACCTGAAAAAGTTGAATCAGTTAGATCTAATGCTAAAAAAGCAGGAACACATTTAACTGTATTTTCATTAGATAAATTTCCTAGAATGCTTGATTATGTAATTCCAAGTGGAGTGCGAATTGCAGATGCGGATCGTGTTCGATTAGGTGCGCATTTAGCAAGTGGTACAACTGTGATGCATGAAGGATTTGTGAACTTTAATGCCGGAACTTTAGGAACTTCAATGGTTGAAGGAAGAATTTCTGCCGGAGTCATTGTTGGCGATGGATCAGATATTGGTGGTGGTGCATCAATCATGGGCACACTATCTGGTGGTGGTCAAGAAGTTATAAGTGTTGGTGAGAAATGTTTAATTGGTGCAAATGCTGGATTAGGAATTAGTTTAGGAAACAATTGCATTGTTGAAGCAGGCCTTTATTTAACAGCTGGTTCAAAAGTTATTCTTCCTGATGGAAAAATTGTTAAAGCACGAGAACTTTCGGGTGCAAATAATTTGTTATTCAGAAGAAATTCACAAACCGGGGCAATTGAAGCTTCGAACAAAACCGGTAATTGGACTGGCTTAAATTCAGTTCTTCACTCAAATTAAATTTCGTTAATTAAATAACTTATATTTTCTGAATCAATAACAAAACCTGTTGCAATTATTCTTTTTTGGGCGTATTTCAAGAATTCATCCTTCAAATTAGTAGTTTTAGTGGTTAGTTTTTCACCTTGATGATTCTTCACTTTGTTTATAGTTGCATCAGAAATAGTTCTTAAACTACTGGCTGATTGAAGATATTTTTCAATATCTGCTTGACTGCCCTGTTCTAGAAGATTTTGTAATTTTGCCAAGTTTTCGCTCAAATTTTCAACGACTTTGGATAATGATTTTCGGTTAGGCCAAACTATTTCTGCGGTTCGCTCTGCTGGAGAAGTTGTAACTCTTGTCAGATCTCTAAAGCTTCCGCCAGCTAATAATTGTGCTAATTGGGCAAACTCAGACTCTCCCACACTTTTGGCGTAAGCAGATGCAACAACGTGAGCAAGATGTGAACTTAAAACAACAGATTCGTCATGTTCAATTGGATCAACTGGAACTACAAAAGCACCCAAATCATTAATAATTGAAACAATCGCAATTAAAGCTTCATTATTTGTAGTAGCTGTAACACTTACCGCCCAAGGAGCATTTTTAAATATTTCAGGATTAGCATTTATAAATCCTGCTTTGGTTGATCCTGCCATGGGATGAGTACCCACATAATTTAAATCTTTTGCAGCATCTTGTAATGATGCTTTCACTGAACAAATGTCTGATACAAAATTCTGGTATTTTTTACTACTTAGTTCTTTTAAAATCTCTTCGCTAACACTTGTTGGTGCTGCAACAATAATTAATTCAGAATTAAGAGCTTGGTCCAAATTATTTAGTACATTAAAACCAGATTTTTTTGCAGCTTCTAATGAATTTAAATCAGGATCCAAAACACTTATTTCATGTTTATTTTTTAAACCCTGAGCAATTGAGCCACCGATAAGGCCTAAGCCAATTATGGATATTTTCATAAATAGAAAGTATTAACGAGGAACTTCTGTGGCAGCTTTAACTAATCTTGCTACCCATTCCTTCAAAACATCTGCTGTCACACTTCCTGGTGGTAAAGATTCGCCCACACGTGCAGAACTAATTTCTGGATTCATTGGATAAGAACCTAAAACTTTTACCGCAGCACCAATACTGCTTACATCCATAATTGCTGATTGCAAAGTGGGTTCTCCGATATGTCCGCGAGCAGATACTAAAAAGGTGTATTCCCCAAGTCTTGTTTTTAAAGGCCTTGAACTAATTGCAGTTAAGCCAATATCTCTTTTAGCAAAACAATTCAAAATATCTGACAATAAACCATTTCTATCTGCAACAGGTGTAATAACCAAAGTGGTTTTGTCATGACCTGTTGGAGAAGATAAATTTCTAGAAATTAAAGCCATTCTAGTTTTTCCACCAGCAAAATCTTCTAGCCTAGTTTGTTTAACGAAAAGTCCAAATGTGTCAGCACCTTTACTTGCTGCAATTGCTCCTAGACCTGCTTCTTTTCTTTCTGCGACAATTCGGCATGCATCTGCTGTAGAAGCTGTAAATTCAACTTCTAATTTATTTAATTTAATAAATTCTTTACATTGCGCTGCAGCATGCGGATGAGTCAAAATCTTTTTAACTTCAGCATTTTTTGTCGTTGAAGGAACAGCTAATACAAAAGATATTGGTACTACTATCTCTTCATTTATAAAACATTGTGCAGATCTAAAAATTAATTCATCTAAAGTGCTTAAGACATCACCTTCCACAGAATTTTCTAATGGAACTAATCCTGCGTCAGCACTTCCTGACTCAACTGCAAATACAACATCGGAAACTTCTTTTTCTGCAACTATTTCGCCATTCCATGGCACAGTCATTAAATCAATTGCTGCGTGAGTAAAAGTTCCAGGTGGTCCTAAATAGACCAGTTTTTGATTACTCACAAGAATTATTTATTTCTTTGGTTTTGCTTTGATAACTTCAGGGTCATTTGCAGTCATGCCTAATTTGGCAGCTCCGCCTGGAGATCCTAAGTCTGTAAAAAATGCAGCATTAGATGCTGAATAGTCTTTGTAATTTTCTGGAACATCGTCTTCATAATAAATTGCTTCAACTGGGCACACCGGCTCACAAGCTCCGCAGTCAACACATTCATCTGGATGGATATAGAGCATGCGTTCGCCTTCATAAATGCAATCAACTGGGCACTCTTCAATGCAAGATTTATCTTTCAAGTCAATGCATGGTTCGGCAATTACGTAGGTCACGCAAATACTCCTCTACTAAGTATGTAAGACAAAACTACTTCATCTCTACTATTTATATATAAAGAGTATCCGAAAGGAACAAGTTTTCTACTATGGCCGCAATCGGCAGGTTAAGGATTTCGCCTTCCGATCTTGGGCGACGGGTAAGTGTGCGCCATTTTGATGGCTCGAATTTAACTGACACGTTAGGCATTCTTACTTCCTGGACAAATGATTGGCCACAAGGATTTATTCAAATTGAGAAAAAAGATAAAAGTATTCAAGAAATAGTCACTGGAAATATTTTTGCTGCCAAAGTTATTGAACCAGAAATTGGTGCCTTAGATCTGGAAAGAGATTCAGAAACCACTTGGGTAGCAACTGAAAAAGAATTTCTTAATGATTGGGCTTTAAGATTTTCAGGAAATAAATCAGCTAGAGCAAATTCTTGTCTTCTTGATGGAAGACCTGAAGACGATATTGATGAAACTTTCATAAAAATTATTGACTGGTACAGAAAAAGAAATGCAGTTGCAATAATTCAAAGTCCAAAACCAGGTGCATTTGATCAAAGTTTAATAAGAAATAAATTTAAAGAAATTGATACCGCTTATTACATGGTTGGACCTGCAGAAAAAAATGATATAACTGGAGTAATTTTAGAATCTAATTTAAGTGACAAATGGTTTAAAGCGATTATGGGAAGAGATGAAGAAGTTAGTTCAAGAATAAGTAAAGAATTATTGTTAAGTGGATCCTTTGTAAGATTTGCATCAATTGAAAATGAAAAAGGGGAAATAATTGCTACCGGAAGAATTGCTGCTTCTGAAAAACAAGCGATGGTAACTACTTTGTGGGTTGATGAAAAATATAGAAATCAAGGTTTTGCTAAAAAAATAATGAAAGCTCTTTCAAATGCTGTTGCAGAAATAGGTCATGAAAAAATTGTGCTCCAGGTACTAAAATCCAATTTGGTAGCAGTAAAAATGTATGAATCCCTTGGCTTTAAAATCCATCACGAATACTCCTACTACAGATACTTCAAAAATTTAGAGGTCACTTCAGAATGCGTGTGCTAATTATTAGATTTCAACTACGCTTAAACTCATGAAACTCTATGACACTCGCCAAAGGCAAGTAGTTGAGATCAAACCTTCAGTAAAGGGTGTTTTAAAAATTTATGCCTGTGGTCCCACTGTTTATCGGGATGCTCACGTTGGAAATATGCGAACTTTTTTATTAACAGATTTAATTAACCGACTTGCTCAATATCAAGGTCTAGAAGTTGAACTAATTCAGAACATAACCGATGTTGGACACATGGCAGATGATCAAGGTTTGGGAGGAGTGGATGAAGGACAACTTGATACAGAAGATCGCTTAATTTCTCAAGCAAATAAAGAAGCAAGTGATGCTCTTTCAATTGCAAGAAAATACGAAAAATTATTTCACGAAGATCTAAATAGCTTAAATATTTTGCCTGCCACAAGTTATCCAAAAGCTAGTGAATCAATTGATTTGATGATTGATTTAATAAAAACATTAATTGAGAAAAAACATGCATATGTTGGCAAAGATGGAAGTGTGTTCTTTGATGCACGATCTTTTTCAAGTTATGGAGAAATTAGTGGCAACAGATTAGAAGATCTAAAACCTGGACATCGTTTTGAAGGCAAGGAAGATCCAAATAAAAACTTCCATGCAGATTGGGCTTTATGGAAAATAGCTGCAGATTCAAGAACACAACTTACTTGGCAAACTCCCTGGGGTCGAGGTTTTCCAGGTTGGCACATTGAATGTTCTGCCATGAGTTTGAAATTCTTAGGAGAAAAAATAGATGTTCACACAGGTGGAATTGATTTACGTTTTCCGCATCATGAAGATGAGAGAGCACAAAGCAATGCTGCAACAGATAAAGATGTTGTAAATCATTGGATTCATGGCGAACATTTACTATTTGAAGGCAGAAAAATGAGTAAATCTTCTGGAAATGTTTTATTAGTCAAAGATGTAATTGATAAAGGCTTAGATCCACTTGCAATAAGGTTATCTTTTCTAGAGCACAGATATCGCTCTCAAATGGATTTGACTTGGAATAGCTTAAAAGCAAGTGCAAAAGCATTAAATAGAACACGTGAAAAAATGCAACAATGGTCAAGTGAATCTGGAGAAATAAATTCAGATTATTTGAATGAATTTGAAAATTACCTTAATGAGGATTTAGACACAAATAAAGCACTTTTAGTACTTAAAAATTTAGAAAAAGATGAATCTGTCACGAATGGATCAAAATATAAAACAATCTTAAAAATGGATGAAATTTTAGGACTTGATTTAAATAAAGCCCCACAAATTAAAACATTAGAAATAACTGCCCAAATGCAAGACTTGCTAGATCAAAGAGCCAAAGCACGTTTAGAAAAAAATTGGAAATTAAGTGATGAATTAAGAAATGATTTAAATAAATTGGGTATAGAAGTTAAAGATACAGAAAATGGTCAAGAAGTCGCTGTAATTTCTGATTGAGGCGCAGGTTGTTCTACTCCCCCAATAGTCGGTGTTGGAGTAGCACTAGGTGCAACTTCACCTTCTTTTAAGCAAATAATGTGATCACTTGGTCTATAACTCGTTAAGAAATCTTCTTCTTTAATAATTGAATTATTTTTCCAAAATTGTCTAGTCACAACTATTTTAAATCCTGGTGCAGGATCTTGAGCTAAACAATTTGGATCATATGATGTCACCGTATCAATTTTGTTATTTAAATTATAAGGTTTGCCAAATTTTGCAGTAACTTTGTCAAATTCTTTAGTTCCATACATTGCAATTGTTATTCCATCTCTTTCTGGAATTGCTTTTATCAAAATGTGATTTTTTGTGTTATTTTTAAATTTCAAATCTAATCTTGGCCAGCTAACAGTTGCTTCTAAACCTGGTGTGTATCTTGAAATTAAAACCGAGTGAGCTCTTTGTTCAATTCTTTCTAAACCTGCATAAAAAGCAGCTGACCAAGTTGCTGCGGTAATGATTGATACTCCACCACCTAAACCATAATCAAATCTGCCACCTTCAGCGATATAAATTCCCTTAACGTAACCGTTAGCTGAAGTTCTTTCTTTTATAGTTTCATTCATGGAATAAATTTCACCCGGTTTTAAAATTTTTCCATCCATATATCTAGCAGCTTGACCAACATTTATTTCCCGATAAGGCATGTAGTCAAATTCTTGTCGGAATGAACTTAATTGCTCCTTTATTCCTAATTCTTCTAAACTTTCTGTAGATACAGCAGGTTTTATCACAGCACTATCAAGATTGACTTGTCGATTATTTTTTTGCCTAAAAACAGGTGACATAGCAGCATCTAGTTGGCCTGGAGTAAATTTTATACCTTCTTGAGCAGGAACAATTTGAACTTTATTTCCAATAAATTCGAATTTGGCATCAGTTGCTTGAGCTTGCATGTTTGGAATCTGGCGAGAAATTTCTTTGATAATTACTGCTTCATCAAACTTGGAAACTAATTTGTTATTTTCTTCAACAAAATTTAACGCAGAGCCTATAACTTGTGGAGAAATCTCTACTACTTTTTTACCAAACTTTAAAGTAATTGAATCTGATACTGCTAATTCGGCTAAATTTTCTCTAGCTGTTAACACATCTTCATCATTTACTTTTGGTAACACATAAGCAATAACGACTTCTGGTTTTCTGACTTCATGTAACCAAGATTCCTTAATACTTTTAATGGTCTTTTCCCAGTCAACTTGTTGGCCAGATTTAGCTTCAGTGGTAATGATTTGACCCTCTTTAGTTGTTAAAGTTGCATTGACGGGGGCAAAAGTATTTTTTAGAGCAACTGGATTAAGACTTTTTCTCAACAAGAATTCATCAATTGTAATTTTTGGCATTATTTCTTGTGGAAAAAGTGATGATCTTAAAAAAGTAAATGGATTTTTATTTATAGAGTTAATTGTTTTGGGTAAATCAATTTCTAATCCAACTTGATTTGGTGTAATTGTATAAATTCCTTGAGGAGTTTGAACATCAATTGGTGCAGTTAATTTGTCTTTTATCGCTAAATTTATTTGTTCAAAAACAGTAGGGGGGAGTTTTCCTCCTACTGGTAAACCCAGCAAGGTTGATTTTGGTGGCACGACAGAAATAGACCAAATAAATAAACTTAAGAAAATTATGAAAATAAAAGTCAAAATCAATTGACCAAGAACTTCACCCATTCTATATCGCCAATCTTTTTTGATTGGTTTTAATAATTCTAAATTTGAAATTAATTCATTTAACTCTTGTTCAACAACGGGATTTATTGTTTGCGTTCCACTATGAGTTAATTCATTTTGTTTTGCTGCATTTTTCTTTGCTGTAGAACCAGTTGATTTAGTAGCTTTATGCTTAGGAGTAGTTGATTTAGTATTTTTTTCAGGTGGAGTTTTCTTGCGTTCAGCCACGCTAGAACCCACCCCAATTGACGAAAAATTGAATAAAAATCTGTAACTCTAATATTAGAGATTAGTCATTTTGAGCGTGAAATGCATAGGAGCACTAGCGCATTTTTAGCCGTCTCGATAATCTATTTATCCAAAGCACATTAGAAAGAAAACTAGACATGGCAAATACTGAAAACGAAGATGTAGCAGTAGAAAACGATGTAATCAAAGCTGCATCTGAATGGACAGAAGAAGAACCAACAAAGAAGAATAAAAGTGGATGGTTATCTCGTTCTATAGTTGTCTCAAGTTCAAGTGCTTCCAGAAGAATTAACGAATTAGAACAACAAGTAAAGCAATTAGCAAAAAGACCAAATGTTTTTGAATTAGATGATGCAGAAATTACCGCTTTAGCTGGAGAAGATGCTGCAACTTTAATTAGAGCAGCAAAATCTAAAGCACAATCAGTCTTAGTTGAAGCAGAAAAACTTGCTCAAGGAATTAGGGAAACTTCTGCCGCGCAATTAGCAGCGACTAAAGAAGAAAATGCCAAATTAATCGAAGAAGCCAATAAAGAAGTAAATAACTTAAGATCAGAAACTGAAAAATACGTTAAAGACTTAAGAAATCGTGCACAAAATGAATATGATGCATCAGATAAAGAAGCAAAAAGAATAGTTTCAACTGCAACAAGTGAAGCAAATACAATTCTTGAAAATGCAAAAGCAGAAGAATTAAGAATTACCAGTGATGCTTCTAAGAGAGCTGAAGAATTACTAACTAGAACTCGCACCGAAGCCCAAGCTGAAGCCAAGCGCTTAATTGACGAAGCTCAAGCAGAACGCAAACGTGTCATTGAAAACGTTGAAACCCAGAGAGATGCGGCAGCAAAAGTTGCTTCTGAAGCAGCCAAAGTTAGAAGATCACTTGCCTCTTCTTCAACTCTGCTACGTCAAGCACTTGATGATGCTTTAGCAGTTGCAACTGATTTAGAGCAAAAAACTCAAGCTGTAGCAGATAAAACTCAATCAGTTAAAGATTCAATTTAATTATTTTTTATAGGCAAGGTAGACATTGCCGCTAAAATAATGACAGAACCAATTAAGTAAATGATTGCTGTCACATTGTTTGTTAATACTAAATCTCCTGCAGTTAAACGAACACTCATCAAAAGAGCAATAAATAACCAGCCTAGCGAAAAAGCCATTACATGAAAACGAGATTGAAAACTTTGTCTGACGTATCTAATCGAAATAATAAAAATTAGTAAATAAAGAGCAAAACCCCAGGGAATATTTATAAATAGTTTATATTTTGCGGCTTGTAAAAATCCACCAAATAATGAAACTGCTACTCCTAGAAAAATTGAGGTAAATAAACTAGTTAATTTATTTTGCATCAAGGCCACTAAATAAATCAGTCTCTAATTCAGTTGAAATTCTTTTTCCTTTAACTAATCTAAAATACTCAACACCTAATGCTTCTGGTCCTAAAATTTCTGCCATTTGAAAAAATGGACCGGTGTCTTGAACTTGGGTTGCATGTGCTTTCAATGCTTCTAGTTTTTTATTTACTAATTCTTTTCCATCTATTCTTGTGGTTACAAATTTATCTTCCAATACAAAAGGTAATTCATCTGCAGAATCTACTCCAAAAAACTTTGAACCTCCAGAACTTGCTAATGCTTCTATTCCTTTTTGCATTTGAGATTTAGGAATTGCTGTCCAATATATTTTTGAAACTTCCCAAGCACGTCCTAGATCAGGTTTATAACTTTCAATACTTGCTAATTCAATTGCGTAATGAGTTATGCGATGAGCTTTTATGTGATCTGGATGTCCATAGCCACCAAAATCATCATAAGTAATTGCAACTTGTGGCCTTACTTCTCTAATTACTTTGACTAGATCATCACTTGCTGTTTGTAAATCTGCTTGCCAAAAAGAATCTTTACGATTGTTTGGTTCTGTCCCAATCATTCCAGAATCTCTATATTTACCCGCAAATCCTAAAAATCTATGATCTGAAATTCCTAATGCTTTCATGGCATTTTGTAATTCAGTTTGTCGATGAATTCCTAATTTGTCGTCCTTATTTGAAGCAAGATGTTCTAATTCTTTTACTAGTACTTCTCCTTCTTCCCCACTAGTGCAAGTAATTAGTGTTACTTGAGCACCCATTTGTGCATATTTGGCCATTGTGATTCCAGTACCAATAGTTTCATCATCTGGATGAGCGTGTACCAGTAATAAGCGGTGACTCGACATAAGTAACAGATTACGCAACAAGCAGAATATATGTGTGATGAGGTGGCCAAATTTTCCTAAACAATTTGCAGAAACTAAACGTTTCACTTTAGGTCGATTAAGAAATTTCACACTATCTCCTGAAACTAATAAAGTATTTTTCTTAAAAAATATTTCCAAACATGATGCTCGACTAGGACTATTTTCTCTTTCCACAGAAAGTAAAGAGATTACTTGTCTTGTTGATCCAAGCCAATTAAAAATTAAAGATGAGCAATTTTTACCTAAAGAAGAAAAAGCCAGAAGAGAAAGATTAAGAGAATCAGGTTCTGGGATAACAAATTTCTCAATAGATGAACTTGGAACGTCTATTTGTTTTCCTTTAAATGGTGAACTTTGGCATTTAAATTTAACTAATCTAGAAATTACACAACTAGAAATTCCTGGACCAATAATTGACCCAAGATTATCTCCTGATGGTAAATATGTTGCTGGGGTAATTAATACCGGATTATTTATCTACTCATTCGAGAAACGAGAAGGTAAATATTTAATTCAAAATGACCAAGAGAATGTTACTTTTGGGCTGGTTGATTTTATTAGCGCAGAGGAACTAAATCGCTATCGCGGTTTTTGGTGGAGTAAAGATTCAACAAAGTTGGTAGTTGAAAAAGTTGATGAAAGTGAAGTAGAACTGGTTAATTTAGCTGATCCAACAAATCCACAAGAACCAGTAAGAACTCATAGATATCCATTTGCTGGCACAAATAATCCAAATTGTGATTTTTTTGTGGTTGATCTAACGGGCAATTTAACCAAACTTGAATTCGATAAAAAAGAATTCGAATACGTCACAGATGTAGATTTTGTTTCAGAAAATAAAGTTAATTTGACTCTTCTTTCTAGAGATCAAAAAAATATGGTCTTGAAAGAATTCGATTTAAATAACAATAAGTCATCTGATTTATGGTCTAAAAGTCATCCTTTTTGGGTTGAAGTAGAGCATGGATCTCCAAAAATGTTTGAAAATCATTTAGTCGTAATTGATGGAGAAGACAAAAGGCAACTTTTTATCGATGGCTTAGCAGTAACTAGTAAAGAGATAGAAGTTAGAAGTATTTTAAATATTGATAAAAATGGAATCTTTCTTCAAATAAGCAAACATCAAAATAGTTCTTCTCTACTTCATGTTGATTGGAAAGGCAATGCTTTAGAAATTGACAGCAAAGAAAGTTTTGTCACAGGATCTAGAAAAGGTAATTTAACTTTAATTATTGAGCAAAATGAAAATAGTTGGTATAGAAAAATTACTATTAATGATGGTGTAAAGAATATAGAAATAAATGAAGAACAAGAAACTATTGAATTTCAACCTAGAATAGAATTTTTTGATTTAGGAAAGACAAATATCTCTGCCGCACTCATTCTTCCCACCTGGTATAAAAATGATAAAAAACTTCCAGTAGTTTTTGCACCCTACGGTGGTCCACATTTTGCAAATTGCTTAAAAAATGCTTCTTTATTCTTAACTGATCAATGGTTAGCTGACCAAGGTTATGCAGTAATTGTGGCAGATAATCGAGGAACACCAGGCAGAGGAAAACTTTGGGAGTACGAAATTTTTGATAAGTGGAGTGAAAAGATTCTCAAAGATCAAATAACAGTAATGGATGAATTGAATGAAAAGTTTCCTAATGTTTTAAATTTAGAAAAAGTTGGCATCACCGGTTGGTCATTTGGTGGATACTTTGCAGCTTTAGCAGTTCTAGATGCACCAGATAGATTTCATGCCGGTATTGCAGGTGCTCCTGTTACGGATATGCGCTGGTATGACACAGCTTATTCAGAAAGATATTTAGGAAATCCAAAGATTGATAGTAATAAATATGATGAATTCTCATTAATTGAAAAAGCAGAAAAATTAACAAGACCACTATTAATAATTCATGGCTTAGCCGATGACAATGTTTTAGCAACTCATTCTCTGAAGTTTTCGCAAAAACTTTTGTCTCATGCAAAATTACATGAATTTATACCGCTTTCTGGAGTTAGTCACATGACTCCACAAGAAGTAATTACCGAAAATCTACTTAAGATTCAATTAGATTTCTTCAACAAGTATTTAAATTAATTACCTGGAAAGTGGCAAGCAACTTTTTGATTTGTGCCAATTTGAATTAACTGTGGTTCTGTTGTGGCACAAATATCTTGAGCTTTCCAGCATCTTGTTCTAAAACGACAACCTGAAGGTGGATTAATTGGTGAAGGAACATCGCCAGATAATAAAATTCTTTGTTTTCTGTTTTTAGGATTTGCTTCAGGAACCGCACTCATTAGCGCTTTTGTATAAGGGTGTTGTGGATTTGAGTACAAACTTTGACTGGATGCTTCTTCAACAATTTTTCCTAAATACATAACAGCAACACGATCAGAGACATGCTTAACCACAGATAAGTCATGGGCTATAAAAAGATAAGAAAGTCCTAAGTGTTTTTGTAAATCTTGTAATAAATTTAAAATTTGAGCTTGAATAGAAACATCTAATGCTGAAACTGGTTCATCAGCAATAATTATTTTTGGCTCTAATGCAAGAGCTCGTGCAATCCCAATTCTTTGTCTTTGCCCTCCAGAAAATTCATGTGGATAGCGGTTATAGTGCTCAGGATTTAATCCAACTAATTCAAGCAATTCTTGAACTTTCTTTTTTCTACCCATTGGTGGATTTATTTTTTGCACTAAAAGTGGCATCTCGACAATTCGACCAACTGTATGTCGAGGATTTAAAGATGAGTATGGATCTTGAAAAATCATTTGCACAGTTCTTCGCATTTGATTTAACTCTTCACCTTTGGCAAAAGTTACATCTGTGCCATTAAGTAAAACTTGACCACTTGTAGCAGGGAGTAAATGTGTCATTACTCTTCCTAAAGTGGATTTGCCACATCCTGATTCACCAACCACTCCAAGAGTTTGTCCTGCTTCAATTTTTAAAGAAACATCATCGACTGCATGAACATATCCTGCTGGTTTTGAAAAAAATCCTTTTTTACCAGAAGGAAATTTCTTTACTAAGTTTTTAACTTCAAGAACTGTACTCATTTAACCAACCGGTATTTCTTCATTATTCATACGTTTTACATCTTCATTATTTAAATGGCACGCACTGAAATTACTTCCAATTTGATGTAATTCTGGTTTTTCTATTTCACACTTTTGTCCAACCCAATTTTTATAACCACAACGAGGGTTAAAAGAACAACCTTGCGGAATATTTAATAAAGATGGCGGTGTGCCAGGAATTGTTTCTAATTTTGCATGAACTTCTGTATCTAGGCTTCTTACCGCACTTAATAATCCTTTTGTATATGGATGGTTTGGAGATTCAAATATTGACTGTACATTTGCAACTTCTACAGCTCTTCCGGCATACATAACTAAAACTCGATCAACCATTTCTGCAACTACACCTAAATCATGAGTTATCAAAATAATTGCGGTATTACTTTGTTTCTGTAAATCTCTCATTAAATCCAAAATTTGAGCCTGAACTGTTACATCTAATGCTGTTGTTGGTTCATCGGCAATCAAAATCTTTGGATCATTTATTAAGGCAATTGCAATTACAACTCTTTGGCGCATGCCGCCTGAAAATTCATGTGGATAAGAATCAATTCTTTTTTCTACTTCTGGAATTCCTACTTTTTTCATTACTTCTAATACTTTTTGGGTAACTTCTTCTTTGCTTGCTTTGGGATGATGCGTTAGAAAAGCTTCACCGATTTGATCCCCCACTGTGTAATAAGGATTTAATGCCGATAATGGATCTTGAAAAACCATTGCCACATCTTTTCCTCTAATGCTTCTAATTTCAGAATCCTTACTAGTTAAAATATTTGTTTTATTTACTTCAATATTTCCATTTATTTCTACATTTCCTGCATTCAATAAGCCCATAATGGCTGATGCAGTAACACTTTTTCCAGATCCTGATTCACCTACAATTGCTAAAGTTTCACCAGTTGCTAACGAAAAACTTAAATTATCAACTGCGTGTACCAGTCCGTCTGCAGTTTTAAATGAAACGTTTAAGTTTTCTACTTTTAAAATTTCACTCATGCTTCAAGTCTTACTCTTGGGTCTAACACTGCATACAAAATATCTACAATTGCATTTGCTACAACTACGATAAATGCGGTAATCAAAGTAATTCCTGCAATTACTGGTAAATCTGAATCAGAAACTGAGTTAAATGCAAGTCTTCCCATTCCTGGTAAACCAAAAACTGACTCAGTAATAATTGCTCCTCCTAATAAAACTGCAATATCTAAGCCAGCAATTGTGACAATTGGAGTTATTGCACCTCTTAAAACATACTTAAATAAAACTTTTTTTCTTGATAATCCTTTAGATATTGCTAAGCGAACATAATCTTCACTCATAGTTTCAAGCATTCCATCTCTTGTTAACCGGGTATATAAAGCTGCCGAAACTATTGCCACAGTGCACCAAGGTAAAAACATAGTTTGATACCAAGAAACAGGATCTTCAAAAACTGAAACATAACTTGGAAACGGAAATATAGGAAGCCAAATAATAAAGATATAAATAAGTAGTAAACCAATAAAAAATGTTGGCATTGATAAGCCAAATATTGCAAAACCTGTACTAATGCGATCTAGCGCTTTTCCTTTTTTCACCGCAGAAACTACACCGAGTCCAATACCCATCAATAACCAAATAACAGTTGCACCAATTGTTAAGGAAATTGTGGCCGGTAAAGCATTAGCAACCATTGAAGTTACACATTGACCTCGATAGAAGGAATAGCCAAGACTTGGTGCAGGACAAGAAAAAGCTTGTGCTCCTTCACCATAAGTTCTGCCAAAAAATATTCCCTTCATATAAGTGAAATATTGCGTCAGTATTGGTTGGTCATAACCTAAACGAATTCTGTTTGCTTCAATTTTTTCTGGCGTGCAATGTTGACCACAACTTAAAGATGCAGGATCTACTGGTAAAACACTAAATAATAAAAAAGTTGTTATAGAAACAACAATAAGTAGCACAATCATAAAAGCTAAACGTCTGACAATAAAACGTGCCATGTTTAACCTTTCTTTAAAAATGGGAGCTGCAATAAATTGCAGCTCCCATAATTTTTATTACTGAATTACGTAGAGAGCAGAGAAGTTATGTGAACCGTATGGGTACCACAAATAACCTCCGCCGATCTTTGATCCACGGAATTCTTGTGAACGACCAAACCAGCTTGGAATTGCCCAAACTTGATCTAGTGCATATTGATTTGCTTTCTTCCAGATTTCTGCTTGTGCAGCACGATCGGTTGTAGCTAATGCTTCATCCATCAATGCTTTGTATGCAGGAAATGCTGGATCTTCTTGGTTTTGTGAAATGTTAAATCCACCTTCACCGAAAAGTTCTGGCAAAACTGTTGAAGCATTCAACCAATCTGCAGCCCAACCTGAACGACTGATGTCGCCTTGAAGAGCTGTATCCATCACAACTGAGTAGTACTTACCAGGCTCAATTGGATTTGATTTGATTACGATTCCTGCTTCTTTTTCAGATTCAATCCACACAGCAACGTTCTTGCCCCATTGTGGAGTATCTGGATGATCAAAAACTAAACCTGCACCAGTTGCTTTTGCGTAGACATCTGGACATTCAGTTTTTGCTTTTTCCAATTCAGCTTTTGCTGCATCTGGATTTCCTGCATCTTGTAGACCTTCAGGAAGAGTGTTTGGCGCATAATCAGTTGCCAAGGTTGGGGAAATAAATCCGTCAGCCAAGTCACCTACATATTCGCCACCATTAGCAGTTCTTAAAGCTTCGCGATCAAGTGCTAAAAAGATTGCTTTTCTTACAGGTAAGCAAGGAACTTTTTTAACGTTGATAGCGGTATAAATTGCATATGGATCTTGTTCGTTTACACGACGATCTGCAAATTGGTCATCACCGAAAATTGTTTGAAGATTTTCAGTTTGAATTCCATCAAGTGATACTGCGAATGCATCATCACCGGCAGATGCGATCAAACGTGAATCAATAACTGCTTGATCTTGTGCAAAGTTAACCACGATTTTGTCTGGGTAAGCTTTACGCAATGGATCTGAGTCTGGATTCCAGTTTTCGTTACGAACCAATGTCATGTTTTGAGCTTTTACATAAGACTCAATTTTGTATGGTCCATTTGAAACAACAGCGTCATCATATTTTTCACCAGTGTCTTTAGCTTTTGGTACTGGTGCAAATGCAAGCAATGTCACTGTGTAGTTGAAGTCTGCAACAACTTTGTTCAACTTGAAAGTGATTGTTTTGCCATCACATGAAACTGCGTTGTCATACAAAGCTTGTTGTTCAGCTGTTGCTTTGTATGGGCCTGGATATTGGCTATTGCCTTCGGCATCTGTAGGAATATCCAAATATGAGATTGCATATGTTGGACCATCAACGATGATGTCGGTTGCGAATACACGGCTTGTTCCGTATGCAACATCTTGGCAAGTTACTTCACTGCCATCTTCCCAAGTAAGACCATCACGAAGTGTGAAAGACCAAGTCTTTCCACCATCGGTAGTTGTACCGGTATCTGTTGCCATATCAGCTACAAGTTCTGCACCAGCTGGACCTTGTTCGTATGCGTACGAAGTTAATGTACGGTTTACAAACCCTCCAAAGAATGCAAGATCTTGACCTGTGTAGTTACGTTGTGGATCAACGTGATTGAACTGTTCTGCAATTGTCAAGAAAGTAATTGTTCCGCCTTGACTTGCTTCTCCAGTTCCACCAGATGAAGTTCCACCTCCACCACCACATGCTGATAACAGCAATGCAGCAGCTGCAACCACGACACCGAATTTGGTGCGTGAATTTAACTTCATTTGTCCTCCCTTAAAAGTTAAAGCATCGTTGCCTTAACTGTTGTTAGAAAATGTTTAATTTTCTAACCTCTGTTTAGTCTTGCAAGCACTAAACAGAAACCATTTATATTTTTTGCGCTCTTTCTCCTTTGGGATCAAGAGCATCACGTAAACCATCACCAAAAAGATTGAAAGCTAATACAAGTAAAAACAATGCGGTGCCTGGGATAAATAAATAAGTTGGATCAGATCTGAAATATCTAACAGAATCTGCCAACATTGCACCTAGTGCTGGAGTTGGGGCAACAACACCTAAACCTAAAAATGAAAATGTTGCTTCAATTGCAATGTAACCAGGAACTGTCAATGATGCATAAACAATTATTGGTGCCCAAAGATTAGGTAAAATTTCTCTAAAAACCATGTAAGAAGTTTTTGCTCCACTTGCTTGAGCAGCTGCTACAAATTCTCTTTCTCTTAAACTCAAAGCTTGTCCACGCATTACGCGAGCAATATAAGTCCAGCCAAATAAAGATAAAACCAAAATGATGTATGCCATTCGAGAAACATTTCCTTCAGGTAAACCCCAGCCAACTAAACGAGCAGGTATTACTGGAGCAAGAGCAATAATTAATAACAAACTTGGAAATGCTAAAAGTAAATCAATAGTTCTACCAATAACAGTGTCAACTAAACCTCTTTTATAACCTGCCCATATTCCTAAAGTAACTCCAATTAATGTAGTAAAAAAAGTAGATAAGAGTGCAACAATTAATGAAATTCTTGCCCCATAAATTAGTCTGGCCAAAATATCTCGACCAGTTCCAGGTTCTACACCTAAAGGATGGGCTTTACTAATACCACCAAACGAAGAATTTGGTAAACCAAATTCATTTAAAGTTTCTTTATTTAAGGTGTATGGATCAATATTAAGAAGACTTGTTACAAATGGAGCAAATAAAGCAAGCAGAATAATGAAGCTTGAAAAGAAAAGAGCAAAGATTGCTACTTTATCTTTTTTAAATCTAAGCCAAGCCAATTGTGCAGGAGATCTGCCTTGAATTTGATTCACCTGTTCAATTGTCAATTCTTAAATCACTTCCCTATTTTGAAAATCAGTGTGCTCTAATCTAGTACTGAATAGGGATTAGACAAAAGGCACAATGTCTATTTATTGCGTGATTTAGCGCGATTTCTCTCACCTTGGTTCAAAATCACTTTCCGAATTCGAACAGTTTCAGGGGTGACTTCCACACATTCGTCTTCTCTTAAAAATTCCAAGGATTGCTCTAAAGACATTAATTTTGGTGGCACTAAATGAACTGTGTCATCAGAACCAGAAGCTCTCATATTGGTTAACTTCTTTTCTTTAGTGATATTTACATCCATGTCATCTGCTCGAGAATTTTCTCCAATAATCATTCCTTCGTAAACTTCAATTCCTGGACCAATAAATAGTGATCCTCTTTCTTGAATTGAAAATGCAGCATAAGAAGTTGCAGCACCTGATCTATCTGCAATTAATGATCCGGTTGGTCTAGTTCTTACTTCACCATGCCAAGGTTCATATCTATCAAACACATGATGCATTAATCCAGTACCACGAGTTTCAGTTAAAAATTCAGTTCTAAATCCAATAAGACCTCTGGCTGGAACTAAATATTCCATTCTGACCCAACCACTTCCGTGATTTGTCATTTGTTCCATACGACCTTTTCTTAACCCAAGTAATTGTGTCACTACTCCAACAAAATCTTCTGGTACATCAATAGTTAATCTTTCAACTGGTTCATGAACTTTGCCATCAATTGTTTTTGTAACTACTTGAGGTTTACCAACAGTTAATTCAAAACCTTCTCGTCTCATAATTTCAACTAAAATTGCAAGTTGTAATTCACCTCTACCTTGAACTTCCCAAGTATCAGGTCTATCTGTGTCAAAAACTCTTAATGAAACATTTCCAATTAATTCTTGATCTAATCGGTTTTTTAATAATCTGGCTGTCATTTTAGTTCCAGATTTTCCAGCTAAAGGAGAAGTATTAGTACCAATAAACATAGAAATACTTGGTTCATCGACTTTGATTACAGGTAATGCAACAGGATTTTCAGCATCTGCCAAAGTTTCCCCAATAGTGATTTCTTCAATTCCAGCAACAGCAATTAAATCTCCAGGGCCAGCTTCTTCAACTGGAACTCTTTCTAAAGCTTGGGTAATAAGTAATTCACTAATTTTTACTTTTTGCACTTCTCCATTTGTTTTCATCCAAGAAACAGTTTGACCTTTTTTGATAGTTCCATTTCTTACTCGACAAAGTGCAAGTCGTCCTAAATAAGCTGAAGCATCAAGGTTTGTAACATGAGCTTGTAATGGAGCATTTTCTTCAAATGTTGGTGCTGGAACAGTTTTTAAAATAGTTTCAAATAAAGGTCTTAAATTTTCTGAATCTGGCACACTGCCATCAGGTGGTCTATTTAAACTGGCACGTCCTGCTCTAGCTGAAGCATAAACAATTGGAAAATCTAAAACGTGTGTCATTGAATCATCTGCCAGATCAATAAATAAATCATAAGTTTCATTTACTACTGCTTCAATTCTTGAATCTGATCTATCTGTTTTATTAATAACTAAAATTACGGGTAATCTTTTTTGTAAAGCTTTTCTTAACACAAATCTAGTTTGTGGGAGTGGTCCTTCACTTGCATCAACTAATAAAACAACTCCGTCAACCATTTCAAGTCCGCGTTCAACTTCGCCTCCAAAATCGGCGTGACCTGGAGTATCAACAATATTGATGATTACTCCATTTGGTGCTAAATCTTTTTCTACATATTTAATGGCAGTATTTTTTGCCAAAATTGTGATGCCTTTTTCTCTTTCTAAATCTGTTGAGTCCATGACTCTTTCATTCACATCTTGGTTTTCTCTAAATGCACCTGATTGCCATAACATGGCATCAACCAAAGTAGTTTTTCCATGATCAACGTGAGCGATGATTGCTAAATTTCTAATGTCTTCTCTAGTTTTTATTGTCATTTATCCCTTTTAAACGTTGAATCTAAATTCAACTACGTCACCGTCTTGCATGACGTAATCTTTTCCTTCCATTCGAACTTTGCCTTTTGCTTTTGCTTCATTAAGTGAGCCTGCTTCAACTAAATCTTTAAAGGAAACAATTTCAGCTTTAATAAATCCTTTTTGAAAATCAGTATGAATTACACCTGCAGCTTCAGGGGCTGTGTCACCTTTATGAATAGTCCAAGCTCTTGCTTCTTTTGGACCAGCAGTCAAATAAGTCTGCAAACCTAAGGTGTCAAAGGCTACTCTAGCCAATCTAGCTAAACCTGATTCACTTTGACCAACAGATAATAATAAGTCTTTTGCTTCTTCTTCACTTAATTCTGCTAAATCTGTTTCTAATTTTGCATTCACAAAAATTGCCTCAGCAGGTTCTACTAATTTACGTAAAGGTGCCTGTAACAATTCATTACCTAAGCCTGATTCATCAACATTAAATACATAAAGAAAAGGTTTAGCAGTTAAAAGAAACAGTTCTTTTAATACTTTTAAATCTAATTTGGCAGCAAATACAGTTTTTCCTGTATCAAGTGCTGTTCTTGCTTTTTTTGCTTCTTCTAGAAGCTCTGTTTTTTCTTTGTTACCTCGAGCTTCTTTTTCCAATCTAGGAATTGCTTTATCAATAGTTTGAATGTCAGCAAGAATTAATTCTGTATTAATTGTTTCAATGTCATCTAAAGGTGAAACTTTTCCATCAACGTGAACTACATCTGGATCTTCAAAAACTCGAATAACCTGACAAATTGCATCTGTTTCTCTAATGTTTGCTAAAAATTTATTTCCTAGTCCTGCACCTTCTGATGCACCTTTAACAATTCCTGCGATATCAACAAATGAAACTGTGGCAGGAAGTATTTCTTGGGAAGAAAAAATGTTGGCTAAAGTTTTTAATCTTTCATCAGGAACACCTACTACCCCAACATTTGGCTCAATTGTGGCAAAAGGGTAATTAGCTGCTAAAACATTATTTTTAGTTAACGCATTAAACAAAGTAGATTTACCAACATTAGGTAAACCAACAATTCCCACGGATAAAGCCATAGTTTCTATCCTATTGGCGAGTCCAGGATGCGATTGTCAGCCCATTAATACACACTTATATATATGCAAATAACAAGTTTAATTTTAGGAATAGTCATTGGTGTAGTTATTGCTTCACCATTTGCTTGGTTTATTGGAAAACAAAGATCTGTTCTATTACAAGGAAAAGTTCAATCATTAGAAGAAAGAAACACCACATTAGAACAAGCAAATCTTGCCGCAACTTCAATAGATCAAATGCTAAAACCTGTACAAAAAGCAATTGATGAATTAAAAATAAAGTCTGAAGATGCCGATAGAAGAAGAATTGAAGCAGAATCCATATTAAAAACTGAAATGAAATTGATTAAAGAAAGAAATGAATCCTTAGATACCTCTACTAGACAAATTGCTGCGGCTATGGGTAAAGGTCAAACCAGGGGCCAATATGGCGAAATGCAATTAGAGCAACTACTCAAACATGCAGGCTTAATAGAAGGTACACATTTTTTAAGACAAGATTCCAGAGTTGCTGAAGATGGAATTGCTCGTCCAGATATTTCAATCTTGCTTGCAGGTGGTGGCGAAGTTGTAATTGATGCAAAATTTCCTTGGGATGCTTTCTTTGATGCCATGGGTTTTGAAGATTTAGCTCAAAGAAATTCATTACTGGATAAGCATTCTAAAGATTTACTTAAAAGAATAAATGAATTATCAAATAAGCAATATCAATCAACTGGTAGTAAATCTCCAAATTTTGTGATTTTATTCTTACCATTTGAATCTTTATTAACAGCAGCGCTAGATTTTGATGGTTTGTTATTGGAAAAAGCTTTTGGAAAAAATGTAATTCCTGCAACACCAACTACCATGCTAGGTCTTTTAAGAACTATTGCTTTTGGTTGGAATGAAAAGGATTTAAATAGTAATGCTGAAGAAATACGAAATATGGGAGCAGAAATGCTTAAGCGATTAGCAAAATTAGTTGAACATATTGAAAATTTAAGAGCTGGATTAAATAAAGCAGTTGATGGCTATAACAGTTTTGTTTCTTCATTTGATCGACAAGCGGTTTCTCAAGCTAAACGACTTGCCCAAAAGGGTGTGCCAAGTAATAAACAAATTGATGCACCTGAAGAAATCTCCACAGGATTAACCAACTCTCGATATAGCGGTGAGACTGGAAAGTTAGAACTAGAAGGCCTGGACGACTAATTCAATAGTTATTGGATACGGTAGTACTCGTGGCTGAAGATAACAAAAGAGAATTAGAACCTCGTTACTATCGCGCAGTTGGCGCAACTGGTCCACAAAGTGAAAACGCTTATCCAGCACTAGCTAGAAGAAAAGAATCTGCTGCAACAGATAAATTTGCTGATTCCCAAGAAATTGCAAAAAAAGTTGAAAACTTTTATAAAGGAACTTCAAGTAATCCAGTTTTAACTGAACAACTTCAACAAGAAGAAAGAGAAAGAATTTCTTTTGCGCAAAGAGTTTCTTGGCTTCAACCGCCGCTTCCTGCAAAAACTGCAGTAATTTTAATTTTGGTTGTGCCACTAGTTATTGGATTATTAGACGTATTACTAACTGGAAGAATTGGAATTATTACAAGTCTTGCTTATTCTATGACTCTTATTTATCTAGCCGCAACTATTGAATCAAGACATTATTGGGATCCAGTTATTTCAGGCCCTATCGCCTATTTCCTAATTGTCTTAATTCTTGGACAGTTAACTTTAAGTTCTGCCGGAAGTTTTATGCTCAAACAAGTTGCAATGCTTTTGACAACTTTAGCTTTTAATGCACCTTGGATGGTTGGATCAACTGTTTTAGCATTCTTAATTACTTACATAAGAGTTAAAAGATTTAATTCTTAAGAGCAGCTTTTAAATCTTTTCTAATTTCAACTGGTAAAGCAAACTGAATATGTTCTTCGATGGTTTCAACTTCTTCAACATCACCAAAACCATTTTCATCTAACCATTTCAAAACACCATTTACTAATTCTTCAGGTACAGATGCACCACTGGTAAGTCCTACTGATTTTGCACCCTCAAACCATTCCTTTTTTAATTCATGTGCAAAATCGATTCGAAAAGCTTTTTTAACCCCTGCCTCTAAAGCCACATCCACTAAGCGCACAGAGTTAGAGGAATTGCTTGATCCAACCACAATTAACACATCAACTTTTGGAGCAATATTTTTAACAGCTGCTTGACGATTTTGCGTTGCATAGCAAATGTCATCTGATGGTGGATCCATTAATACTGGAAGTTTTTTCTTTAAAGCATGAACAGTTTCTAAAGTTTCATCCACTGACAATGTGGTTTGAGATAACCATGCAACTTTTTCATCATCTTTCAAATTTAATTTTTCAACTTGATCAAGACCATCAACTAAAATCATGTTGTCTGGAGCTTCACCCATTGTGCCTTCAACTTCTTCATGACCTTCATGTCCGATAAGTAAAATCTTGTAGCCATCTTTAGCAAATCTTTTTGCTTCATTATGAACTTTTGTAACAAGTGGGCAGGTTGCATCAATAGTTTTTAAGTTTCTTTGTTTAGCTTCTTCATGAACTGCTGGAGAAACTCCATGAGCACTAAAGACAACCAATGAGCCTTCTGGAACTTCTGTTAATTCGTCAACAAAAATGACGCCTTTTTTTTCTAAAGTTTCAACCACATGTTTGTTATGCACTATTTGTTTTCTGACATAAACAGGAGCACCGTGAACTTGAAGTGCTTTTTCAACTGTTACAACAGCTCTATCAACCCCGGCACAATATCCACGAGGTGCTGCCAAAAGAACTTTGCCTGTTGAAGTCATATTAAATATCGTATGCGTTGGCGTTGAGGAAAGCATCTTGAGCATCTACGCTGTTTTCATGAAGTCAGGTCAAAGTCCCGAAGAAGCAATCCAAGTCAAAGATGCCTCAAGAGCTTTATCAGAAATTATTTCCCAAATGCCTTCTGTCTGGATTGAAGGACAAATTACTTCAATAAAAATTAGACCTGGAAGTGATTGGGTGTTTGTTGATCTTAGAGATGTTTCTGCAGAAGCAACCTTAAATGTTGTTTTCAATCGTTCTGTTTTAGATGATGCTCCTTCTGAAATAGAAAGTGGTCAAAGAGTTTTAGTTCATGGCAAACCTGAATTTTGGATGAATCGAGGTTCATTAGTTTTTAGAGCAAGAAGAATCCAACCAGTTGGATTAGGTGAATTAATGATTGCGCTAGAAAAATTAAAACAACAATTATTAAAAGAAGGTTTGTTTGCTCCAGAAAAAAAGAAGCCAATTCCATTCTTACCTAAAAAAATCGGTTTGATTTGTGGCAGAGCAAGTGCTGCCATGAAAGATGTCATGGAAAATACCATGCTTCGTTGGCCAGGAATTGAATTTGATGTTCATGAAGTTGCAGTCCAAGGTGTTAAATCTTCATCTGAAGTAAGAGCTGCTCTTGCACAATTAAATGCAGAAAATGAAGTTGAAGTAATAGTGATTACTCGTGGTGGTGGATCATTTGAAGATTTACTTCCTTTTTCAGATGAAATGTTATTAAGAGCAGTTGCTGCTTCAAATATTCCAGTGATTAGCGCAATTGGTCATGAACAAGATAATCCCCTTTTAGATTATGTTGCAGACTTAAGAGCATCAACTCCAACTGATGCAGCTTCAAAATTAGTTCCTGACTTAGAAGATGAAATTGAATTAATTGATGACTGGATTTTTAGAATGCGCGAAATAATTGGTAATCGAATTGAAAAAGAACAAGTTAGCTTAGAAAGATTACTAGAAAAATCAGCGCTTGATTCACCAAAAGAATTCATACAATCTCATAGAGATGTAATTCTTGAATTAAAAACAAATTTAAGAAATCTTATATCAACTAAAATTTATGGTGAACAAACTTGGTTTAAGCCAAGACTTGCTCAACTTAGAACTCTTTCTCCTCTAAGTACCCTGGCTAGAGGATTTGCAATCGTGCAAAAAAAAGATGGCAAATTAGTTAGAAAAGAAACTGACGTAAAAACTGGTGAATTACTGCAAATTCGACTTGAAAAAGATTCCCTCCAAGCAGAAGTCAAAAAGTAAAAGGAAATATAGTTAAACCATGGCCAAAGATGCGAACTTAAGTTATGAACAAGCAAGAACTGCTTTAGAAGAGATTGTCACCCAACTTGAATCAGGAAATTTGGCTTTGGAGGAAACTTTAAAACTTTGGGAAAAAGGTGAACAACTAGCTCTTCTTTGTCAAAATATTTTAGATTCAGCACAAGAGCGTTTAGAAGCTCTAACTGAAGATGAAGAGGAAGAAGACTAACTAGGAATACCTAGTTTGGAAATAAAAGTATTTATTTCTTCCCAATTTGTAGTGGTATAGATCAAGACATTCACATTATTTTCATTAATAAACAAAAGCTGTTCGTTTTCATTTTCTAATACTGTATAAGTTTTATTGTTAATTACTTTTGTCTGTTCATTTTCGAATTTCAAAGTTGTATAAGTTTTAATTAATCTTTTAATTTCAGTTTTTGAAACAATTACACTAATAAATTCTTGACTGGGAGTAACAACTCCAACTCTCCAAACTTGGGAATCTCCAACTGTTTCTAATCTTGCGCTGGTGGCATTCCATTCTTTACTTAATCCAATTGGTCCATATGTTGGTAAGTCTGTTCTTTCTTTTGCACCAAGTGCTACTCCTTGCCAATCAATTGGTCTTAAAACAACTTCTGAATCTTGTCTGGTAAACCATACAAAAGTTGCAAGTGACCCAACTAACAATCCAGTGACAATTAAAGACAGGACCATGTCAGAAACTGATTGAAGTGTGCGAGATTTTTTCTGACTCATACTTCCTATTGTTACCGAAGTTTCAATTTCTCGCTTCTTGTGCATAGGCGTAAGATGAAAGAAAGTTTTAGTTCTGGAAGGAAAACTTGCGATGGCAGAGTTTCAATACACAGAACTTTTGCCTTTAGGCGAAGATAAAACTACCTACAGAAAAATATCTGATTCAGGTTTCAAAATTGAAAAAATGGGTAATAAAGAGTTTTTGGTAATTGAACCTGAAACTATAAAAAAACTGACCTTTGAAGCTATGCATGATTCGCAACATTATTTAAGAACAAATCATTTAAAACAATTAAGAAAAATTCTTGACGACAAAGAAGCAAGTAATAACGATAAATTCGTAGCTCTTGATCTTTTAAAGAATGCCAATATTTCATCCGGTGGAGTGCTTCCAATGTGTCAAGACACAGGAACTGTAATTATCACTGGCAAAAGAGGTTCAAATGTTATTACTAATTCACACGATGAAGAAATAATTTCAGAAGGTGTATTTAATGCTTATCAACAATTAAATCTTCGTTATTCTCAACTTGCTCCACTTTCAATGTGGGAAGAAAAAAATACTGGCACAAATTTACCTGCTCAAATTGAAATTTATGCAGATACCAAACCAGGTCATGAATTGGAATATTCATTTATGTTTATGGCCAAAGGTGGAGGTTCTGCAAATAAATCTTTGATGTATCAAGAAACAAAAGCATTATTAAATCCTGGCAAGTTAGATGAATTTTTGGAAGAAAAGTTAAGACTTTTAGGCACAGCAGCTTGTCCTCCGTATCATTTGGCAATTGTTATTGGTGGCACAAGTGCTGAATATTCATTAAAAGTTGCAAAGCTTGCCACCACAAGAGCACTAGATTCCTTACCTACAAAAGGATCTTTACTTGGTCATGGATTTAGAGATTTAGAAATGGAAGAACATGTTTTAAAGATGAGTCAAACATTTGGAATTGGTGCACAATTTGGAGGAAAATATTTTTGCCATGATGTAAGAGTTATCAGACTTCCTCGCCATGGAGCATCACTTCCAGTTTCTATCGCTGTTTCTTGTGCAGCAGATAGACAAATTCTTGCCAAAATTAATAAAGACGGAGTTTTTCTTGAACAATTAGAAACAGATCCTGCGCAATTTTTACCAGAGACAACTGATGAGCATTTAAATGACGATGTTGTAAAAATTGATTTGAATAAACCAATGAAAGAAGTTTTAGCTCAATTATCAAAACTTTCAGTCAAGTCAAGAGTTTCTTTATCTGGCTCAATGATTGTGGCAAGAGATTTAGCACATGCCAAAATAAATCAAATGCTTGATGATGGAAAACCAATGCCTGAATACATGAAAAATCACGCTGTTTATTACGCAGGTCCTGCTAAAACTCCTAAAGGAATGGCATCTGGATCTTTTGGTCCCACAACTGCAGGACGTATGGATTCCTATGTGGATCGTTTCCAAAAAAATGGTGGCTCAATGATTATGTTGGCCAAAGGAAATAGAAGCCAAGTTGTAACAAATGCATGTAAAAACAATGGTGGTTTTTATTTAGGATCTATCGGTGGACCTGCAGCATTACTTGCTCAAGAGTGTATTAAAAAAGTTGAAGTCCTAGATTTTGAAGAACTAGGGATGGAAGCTGTATGGAAAATAGACATTGTAGATTTTCCTGCATTTGTTGTGGTTGACGATAAAGGAAATAATTTCTTTGACACAACCACAAAAAGTTTAGGAAAAACTATTCCAGTTGGACCGGATTCTGGCTGAAATTAAACTGGAAAATCTTCTAATAAATCAGTAACTAAAGCAGCAATCGGTGAACGTTCAGAACGAGTTAATGTTACGTGGGCAAATAAAGGATGTCCTTTAAGTTTTTCCACTACTGCAACTACACCATCGTGTCTTCCCACTCTTAAATTATCTCTTTGGGCAACGTCATGTGTTAAGACAACTTTTGAACCTTTACCAATTCTGGAAAGGACAGTTAATAAAACATTTCTTTCTAGACTTTGTGCTTCATCAACAATGACAAATGAATCATGTAAAGATCTTCCACGAATATGAGTCAGTGGTAAAACTTCAATAAGATCGCGAGCAACTATTTCTTGAATCACTTCAGGAGAAGCAATGGCACCTAGGGTGTCAAAAACTGCTTGAGCCCAAGGACTCATTTTTTCACCTTCTGTACCTGGTAAATAACCCAAATCTTGTCCACCTACTGCATACAAAGGTCTAAAGACCATAACTTTTCGATGATTTCTTCTTTCTAAAACATGTTCTAAACCAGCACAAATTGCTAATGCACTTTTTCCAGTTCCTGCTCTTCCACCTAAAGAAACAATTCCAACTTCATCATCAAGTAATAAATCAAGAGCTAAACGTTGTTCAGCGCTCCTGCCATGAATTCCAAACGCATCAATATCGCCTCTTACTAATTTAATTCTTTTATCAGTTGTGACTCTTCCTAATGCACTTCCTTTATTGGAAGTAAGAATTAAACCTGTATGGCATGGAAGTTGTCTTGCAGAATCATGATCAATAAAACCATTTGAATACAAATCATTTACTTCTGTTTCACCTAATTCAACATCTGCTGTCCCTGTCCAACCAGAGGATGCCACAAATTCTGCGCGATATTCCTGAGCTGATAAACCAAGCGCTGATGCTTTAACCCGCATTGGTAAGTCTTTACTTACAACATATACATCTGCACCTTGTGTTGAAAGTAATTTGGCTGTAGCCAAAATAATTCCGTCATTATCTAAAGAAAAAGCACTTGGTAAAAGGGATGCATTAATTTGTGACATATCAACACTTAATTCCCCACCTTCTTCATTTACTTTCATTGGTAAATCAAGACGACCGTGTTCAATTCTCATTTCATCAAGTTGTCGAAGAGCTTCTCTGGCAAAAAAACCAAGTTCAGGATGAGTTCTTTTTGCTTCTAATTCAGTGACCACTATTAAAGGAATAACAATTTCATGTTCAGCAAAGCGATACATTGCTTTGGGATCTGAGAGCAGAACGCTGGTATCAAGAACGTAGGTGCGAATATTTGGTTCTGTTCGCCGAGCAGCTGACAATCAACCACTTCCTAACGCTTAAAACTTTTTCAGTTGTCTAGTAGTTACTTCACAAATAACGCTAGAGGATTTTGGTATTCCAATACTTGCGACACACCCAAGTGAAAGTTAACGGTTAAAGGCTGAATAGATAACGCTTAAGCCAAGTGTCAGGATTATTAGCCCTCCAGCACCTGTTATTTTTTCAATTCGAGTTGGCGTACTTGCTAGCCAATGTCTAGCAGTGCCTGCAACTAAGCCCCAAGTGCTATCACTAATTACTGCTATGACAAAAAATATAAAAGCTAGAAAAATCATTTGCCAAATTATTCTTCCTTGAGATCTATCCACAAATTGCGGCAAAATAGCTGCAAAAAATACTAAAGATTTTGGATTTAAAAATCCCACTATGAAACCTTGTTTAAAGACTTCTTTTGAAGGTTTTGGATCTGCTTTTTCTACTAATGCCTTCGCTACATCTTTTCTAGTTTTTATAGCGTCATAACCTAAATAAACTAAATAACCACCACCTAAAACCCCAACGATTGCATAAGCAATATCAGAGGTTTGCACTAAAGATCCAATACCAATGGCAACACCTAAAGATCCAGTAAACATTCCTACTGAATTTCCTGCCACATTTACAAGTGCAGCTTTTTTACCAAATGAAATTCCTCTGCCGATAGTAAATAAAACACTTGGACCAGGAATGATAATTATTAAAAATGAAGCGATGGCAAAAGCAATCACGTCACTTAGTGGAGGCATGGCGACTAATCTAGTAGTTATATGAGTAATTGGGCTAAAGAGGTAGTTACAAACACCAAGCAAGCATTTAAAAATGCTGGTAATAAAAAAGTCGCTCAAGGTGCTGCAAACTATATGAAAAATATTTCACCATTTATTGGAATTAGTTCCCCAAAAAGAAGAGATTTAACAAAGAAAGCATGGCAAAATCTTTCTACCCCTACAGAAAAAGAATTAATAACAGCAGCCAAACTTTTGTGGAAATTACCTCAAAGAGAATTTCAATATGCAGCTTGTGACTTAATTGGTAAATATATTAAAGTTTGTACACCAAAAACATTAGAGCAAATAACGATATTAATTAAAACCAAATCTTGGTGGGATTCAGTTGATTTACTTGGAACTCAAGTAATTTCACCTTTGACATTGAAATATCCTGAAACCAGGAAAACTGTAAATAAATGGAATAATTCAAAAAATATTTGGTTAATCCGTTGTGCTATTCAACATCAGCGGGGGCATAAATCAAAAACTGATCTTGATTTTGTTTTAAAAATATGCCAAAAACATATTAATAATCCAGAATTTTTTGTGGCAAAAGCTATTGGTTGGGCTTTAAGAGATTTTGCCAAAATAAATCCGGGTAAAGTTAAAGAATTTTTAAGGAAAAATCCCTCTATGTCAACGGTTTCAAAAAGAGAAGCATTAAAAGGACTTAAAAGACTTTAACTATTTTTTGAAAGTTTCGTCCGTTTTCTTTAAACTTCTGATTAAAAAATAAGAAATTAAAAAAACCGAAACGCCTAATAATCCAAATGTTAAAAGTCCTAATACTCCAGGTCTGACTCGATCTGGATCAATTTCAGGAGTTTCTGCAAGTATCAAAATTAAGTTAGCTAACATAATTTAAATCTATCGCAAACCTTCAAATAAATCAGTTTCAGGTGTTTTAAATGGAACTCGAGTTACTGCTAATTGATAATCCTCTGTTGGCCAAATCTTTTTTTGAATTTCAGTAGGCAAGGCAAACCAGTCACCATCTGGATCTACTTGGGTTGCATGAGCTTTTAAAGCAAGTTCTCTTTTTTCAAAATATTTACTGCATTCAATTTTTGTTGTCACTAAATCAGAATTATCTTTCATGCCAACCATCCAATCTGCGTATGGATTAGTTTTTCCTAATTCTTTAAAAGCGTGATCTATTGCTTTCATTTGCCCAAAATTAAAACCCATTTGGTAATAAACTTTTTTGATTTGCCATGGGAAACCAAGGTCTGGTTCATAATTTAATTTGGGTGCATTTTCATAAGCAAACATAGTTATTTCATGCGTTCTAATGTGATCAGGATGCGGATAGCCACCATTTTCGTCATAAGTAATTACAACGTGTGGTTTGAATTCTCTGATTAGTTTTATTAATGGTCTACTAGCGTCTTTAATTGGAATTTCTGCAAAGCAACCTTCAGGAAGTGGCGGTTTGGGATCCCCTTCTGGAAAACCTGAATCAATAAATCCAAGCCAAGTATGTTTTGCTCCCAAAATCTCAATAGATTTTGCCATTTCTTCTTTTCTGATTTGGGCTAACTTTTCTTCTACTTCAGGGGATTTAAGTTTTGGATTTAAAACATCTCCTCTTTCCCCACCAGTGCAAGTAGCAATCATGACTTGCACACCCTCATCTACATATTTAGCAACAGTGGCAGCACCTTTACTGGCTTCATCATCAGGATGAGCATGAACACATAACAGGCGCAAACCTTGCAACTTTAATATCCTTTAAATCTAGGCAGTATTGTCAAATAAAGACAACTTAAATCTTATGAGGAAACTACTTTGTTAACAAATCGAGATCAGTGGCCTTCTCATATTAAAGATCGTTATCCCAAACAAGGAAAACCTTGGTTTCTTTATTTTGTAGGTTTTATTTTTATTGCTGTTATTGGTTCGTTTGTAGCAGTTGGAATCAATCGAGTAATAAACCCTCCAATTTATGAAAAATTATTAGCTTGGGAAATTAAAGATAAAAATAATGTAAAGTTAAAAATAATGAAGCAGTATAAGAAGTAAATCGAAATGAAAGTCTAGATGTTTGGTGTTTAATAAGAGCACAAAATGAAAATATGACAGATGTTGGCTATGCCATTTTAGAAATACCAAAAGATGGTAAAAACTATAAACAATTAAATTACAATTTAAAAACTTACGAAATGGCTTATACGGCAGAAGTAATTAATTGTGATGATGAAAAAGATTCAACACTTTTCATTGCTTCACAATTTATTCCTGGAGTAGAAATTCCTAAACAAGATCCCCCAGCCATAAATTCTGGGCAGTAAGTATTATTAGAAACTATGAATAATTCAAACGTCTGGCTTACCCAAGAATCCTTTGATCGCTTAACTAATGAATTGAATGAACGTTCTGGTGCATTGCGCTCTGAAATTACAAAAAGAATTGAACTTGCGCGTGAAGAAGGAGATTTAAAAGAAAACGGTGGTTACCACGCAGCAAGAGAAGAGCAAGGAAAAAACGAAGCAAGAATTAGACAATTAAAACAAATGTTAGAAAATGCTCAAATTGGAACTCCTCCCAGTGAAACCGGAAGTGTTGCAATCGGACATGTTGTAAGCGTTGAATTTTTTGATGGAGATACAGAAAAGTTTTGGTTAGTTTCAAGAGAAGAAGCCCAACATGCAACTATGGATGTATATTCCCCAGATTCTCCCCTGGGAAAAGCTGTATTAGGAAAAAAACAAGGTGATGAAACTAGTTTTGCTCTCCCAAATGGCAAAGAAGTAAAAATTAAAATAACAAAAGTTGAAACTTACTCAAATTAACGAGAAGTTGCTTTTCTAAATTTTCTACCAGCAAGTGGCATAAATATTGCTGTTATTAAAACTAACCAAATAATCGTGGTCAAAATTGGATGTTGCAAAGAAAACGGTGCATCTGGTGCAACTGGAACTGGATAGCCAAATAAATATCTTTCTGCTGCGACAATGGAAGTAATTGGATTCCATTCGGCAAAAACTCTTAACCATGAGGGCAAAGTTTCTGAAGGCACAAATGCATTAGATAAAAACGTTAAAGGGAAGAGCCAAGCAAAGCCTGCGGTACTTGCAACTTGAGGAGATGAAACCGATAAACCAATTGTGGCTCCAATCCAAGCCATTGCAAAACAAAAAAACAAAAGTAATAGGTATGCATAAACTGCATTAACAAATCCGCCATTAATTCTCCAACCAATGGCAAGACCGGTTAAAGACATAATGAATAAAGTTACGACACTTCTTGCAAGATCTGCAAAGTTTTGTCCAAGTAAAACTCCCAAAGTATTCATTGGAAGTGATTTAAATCTGTCAATAATTCCAGAATTCATATCAGCATTTAAACCAATCGCTGCAGAAGCTCCTGCAAATGCAATTGTTTGTACAAATATTCCTGGAATTAAGAATGAACGATAATTTCCATCTCCTACATCAATTGCTCCACCAAAAACAAAAGCAAATAATAAAATAAAAATAATTGGTTGAACAACATCAAAAAATAAAACTTCTGGATTTCTTCTAAACCTTAATAAATTTCTCCACATAATGACAAAACTGTCATGAAATAGCCAATAAACTTTGCCATGTTTTCTTGCATAATTTTCAGTTACTGAACGCGAACTCATTTATCTTCTACCTCTTTTTGTATCAGCTAATTCTTCTTCAACTTTAACTTCTTCGGCATGATGCCCAGTTAATGTTAAAAACACATCATCAAGGGTTGGTCTTCTTAGTTGTATTTCTTTTATAACAATTGAAGCTGCATCTAATGCACGAACAGCATCAACTACTTTTACTCCACCTCCAGTAACAGGTGCTTGAACATGTTCTCCTTCAACCACCACTTGACCAGATGCAATATTTTTTAAAGCCTCAGCCGCAATTTGAGCTTTATTTTCATCAACCACGACATCGATTCGTTCGCCACCAACTTGGGTTTTTAATTCATCTGCTGTTCCTTGGGCAATAACTTTGCCTTTATCAATTACGGCAATTTTGTCTGCTAATTGATCTGCTTCTTCTAAATATTGAGTGGTTAATAAAACTGTTGTTCCAGAGGAAACCAAACCTTTAATTACATCCCACATCATGATGCGAGATCTTGGATCTAAGCCAGTTGTTGGTTCATCTAAAAACAAAATATTTGGATTTGCAATTAAAGATGCTGCTAAATCAAGTCTTCTGCGCATACCACCTGAATAAGTTTTAACAATTCTTTTTGAAGCATCGGTTAAATTAAATCTTTCTAGTAATTCAATAGCTTTTTCATTTGCTTCTTTCCTAGGAAGTCTAAAAAGTCTTCCAAGCATCACAAGATTTTCTATACCTGTTAAATTTTCATCAACTGTTGCACTTTGTCCTGATAAACCCATAATTTCTCTGGCATGAACTGGATCATTAATAACATCTACTCCTGAAACAAAAGCAGAGCCTGAATCTGGATTAAGTAGTGTTGTTAAAACTCTTACAGTCGTAGTTTTTCCTGCGCCGTTTGGCCCCAGTAAACCAAAAACACTTCCTTGTTCAACTTTTAAACTTAATCCATCAAGTGCTTTTACTTCACCATAATGTTTAACCAAATTATTTGCTTCAATAGCTATACTCAATTAAAACTCCTGATAAATGATTTAGTTTAATTCTAGTTGTATTACTGAACTTGCGCTTCGTGGCCTAGGGATTTAATTCTTTGTAATACTTCTACTTCGTGATCTTGTCCTCTAGTTTCCATTGTGATATTCACCGCAACTTCATCTAAAGCAAGCATTGGATCTGTTCTTAAATGAAAAACATCCAAAATATTTGCGCCCAATGAACCAATTTCTGACAACAATTTTGCTAAAGAACCTGGTTTATCTTTTATTCTGATTCGAACAGTTAAATATCTTCCTGCTGCTGCAAGACCAGTTTGCATGATTCTTTCTAATAAAAGTGGGTCAATATTTCCCCCGGATAACACAATTGCAACAGGTCCTTCAAATGCTTTTGGATTTGCAATAAAAGCAGCTACAGCAGCTGCTCCTCCTGGTTCAACTAAAAGTTTTCCTCTTTCAAGTGTTTGTAAAAGTCCTATTGATAACTCATTTTCAGAAACAGTGACAATGTCATCAACGTAATCTTTTATAATTCCAAATGGAACATCTCCAGGTTTTCCAACTGCAATTCCATCTGCCATAGTGTTCATTGATTTTAAGGCGACTGGTTTTCCTTCTTTTAAAGATTGTGGATATGCAGCAGCATTTTCTGCTTGGACACCAATAACTTTTACATTTGGATTTTTTTGTTTTATAGCTAAAGCAGATCCAGCAATTAATCCTCCACCACCTGTACAAACTAAAACAGTTTTTACTTCTGGTAGTTGTTCAATTATTTCTAAACCAACTGTTCCTTGTCCTGCCACGATGTGGGGATGATCAAAAGGAGAAATAAATATAGATCCAGTTTGTTCACTATCTTTTCTAGCTTCAGCAATTGAAACATCGATTGTGTCACCTGCAAATTTAACTTCTGCTCCGTAACCTTTTGTCGCTAAAACTTTAGGAATAGATGCTGAAACTGGCATATAAACTTTTGATTTAATTCCTAAAAGTTGTGCAGCTAATGCGACACCTTGGGCATGATTTCCTGCACTTGCTGCCACTACTCCTTTTTTCTTTTCTTCATCAGAAAGTTGTGACATTAAGTTGTAAGCGCCACGAATTTTAAATGAACCTGCACGTTGAAGATTTTCAGGTTTTAAATACACAGGTTGATTAATTTGTCTTTCCAACCATCCAGCATGGACCATTACTGTGGGTCTGATAATTCCAGTTAATCTTTTTGAAGCTTGTTCGATATCAGAAAGAGAGACTAAATGTTTTTCTGACATTTTTCTCTCCAATTCAATAGATTTTTAATCTTGTAAGTGACTATCTGAATTAGTTTAAACCACCTAAGCCCTAGGCTTTAACCCATTGTGACTTCATTTCATGGCTTAGCAAGAAAAATTAGACATAACCCTTGGCTTAGAGGTCTTCCTAACGAAGTAGCAATTATTGCTTTAATAGCTTTTTTTGTTGCAATCGGCTTTGGCATAGTAGCGCCTGCAATTCCAGTCTTTGCAAAATCCTTTGGAGTTACCGCTTTTGCAGCAAGTTCGGTAGTTTCAGTTTTTGCTCTTATGAGATTTGCTTCTGCTCCTCTTGCAGGTTATTGGGTAAATAAATTTGGAGAAAGAAATGTATTAACTATTGGTTTATTAATAGTTTCTTTATCAAGTTTTTTTGCAGGTCTGGCAAATGATTTTCTTCACTTACTTATTCTTCGAGGTGCAGGTGGCCTTGGTAGCACAATGTTTTCAGTTGCTTCTTTTTCACTTCTTTTAAGAATTGTTTCAGCAGAACAAAGAGGTAGAGCCGCTGCTGCATTTCAAGGTGGATTTTTAATTGGTGGTTTAGCAGGTCCTGCCGTTGGTGGAATTGTGATCGCTATTTCTTTAAGAGCACCATTCTTTGTTTACTCTTTTACTCTTTTGTTTGCAGCTGCAGCATCTGCATTTTTCTTAAATAAACATGAGAAAAAAGATGGCCAACAAAAAGAAAGATCTAAAGTATTAAATCAATTAAAACTATTTGTAAATGCAGTAAAAAATAGGGCTTACGCTGCTGCATTATCTGTAAATCTTGCTACTGGTTTTGTTTCATTTGGAATTAGATCTTCAATTATTCCTATATTTGTTGTTGAAGAGTTGCAATCAAGTCCTTCTTTAATTGGATTAGGATTTTTAGCCACCAGCATTACTCAAGCAGCATTTTTATCTTTTGCAGGAAAAGCAACTGATTTAAATGGTAGAAAACCTTCTATGATTTTTGGAACTAGTACTTTATTTGTTTCTGTATTAGTTCTAGTTATTTTTGAGACACCTTTAGGGTTTTTGGTTTCTATGGCAATTGCAGGAATTGGAGCAGCCTTTATGGGATCTGCACCTGCTGCAGTTGTTGGAGATGTAACTGGTGGAAAACAAAGTGGTCCTGTGGTTGCTGCATTTCAAATGACTAGTGATTTTGGTTCAATCATCGGACCAATCGTTGCTGGAAGTTTAGTTGACTCACTTGGTTTTGCTGCCGCCTTTTTAACTGGCGCTGCAATTTCTCTCTTAGCAGTATTTTTCTCAAGCATTATGCCTGAGACAAAACCAAAATCAAATAAATAATTGGCGCAAATTAAAAAGTTGAAGCACAATAGAAACTAAGCGTTAGGAGAAATACTTTGACAGAGACTGCATATTTTGCACTAGGTTGCTTTTGGGGTGCTGAAAGAAGATTTTGGCAAACAGATGGTGTTTTAGAAACAAGTGTTGGTTATATGGGTGGAACTGTAAAAAACCCAAGTTATGAATTAGTTTGCACTGGAACCACAAATCATGCAGAAGCAGTAAAAGTTATATTTGATCCAAATAAAGTTACTTATCGTCAATTACTAGAAATGTTTTGGACAATTCATGATCCAACTCAAGGAAATCGCCAAGGAAATGACATTGGATCGCAATATCGCAGTGTGATTTTTTATGAAAATGAGTCACAAAAAAAAGAAGCAGAACTTACAAAAAATATTTATGAAGAGGCAATTAAAAAAGAAGGCTTTGGTTCAATCACCACTCAAATTATTCCAAGTATTGATTATGAATATTTTGAAGCTGAGGAATATCATCAAAAGTATTTAAAGAAAAATCCCAATGGTTATGACTGTCATGCAAGAACTGGAGTATTTTTTCCAAGCATGGTTTAAAAAATTAAAGGGGCCAATTTCTTGGCCCCTTTAATTAAATAAATATTTGTTACTCTCTTCTTCCTGCAATGATTGCAAAAAGACGAAGCATTTCAAGATATAACCAAACCAAAGTTACGGTTAATCCAAAAGCTAATCTCCAAGATTCTTTTTCAGGTAAATTCATTGAGATTGCTGAACGAATTGCTTGGAAATCAAGCATTAATGAAAATGTGGCAAGACCTACACCAAATAGTGCAAGCAAGATTCCAATTCCACCAACGCCATAAAAACCCCATCCATTTCCTACACCCATGAATGCAGCGATTAATGAGATTACAGCGATAACTAAATAAGAAATCATTGCCACCATCATCATGCGAGTGAATTTCGCATCAACTTTGATAATTCCTGATCTGAACAAGAACAGCATGGTGCCAAAAGCAACAATGGTGCTCATGATTGTATTTCCTACAATGTTTGTTCCATCAGCAACAATTAAGTTTTGATAAATGTATGAAATTCCACCAACAAAAATTCCTTGCATTACTGCATAAGCAATAACTAAAGCTGGTGAAACATTTTTCTTAAATGTATTTACTAAACCAAGAACAAGGCCAGCTATTGCTGCCATGATTGCTAATCCTGGAGCATTCCAACCAACAAATGCACCAACGAGTAAAAGTCCTAACATGACAAAAGATTTCATAACTACGTCATCCATAGTTACAACTCTTTCGCCAGGTTTAGCTGGCGTTACACCAGGAAAAGATCTTTCTTGTGTTTCTTCAACTGGCGTTGAAGTAAGAATTGAACTGTCGTAGCCACCTCTGTTGTTTAAAACAGATCCAGGTTGTTGAAAGTCGGCATAACGACGTATGACTGGATTTCTAGATTCCATCTTTTTTCTTTGTCTCCTTTAGAAGAACTATCTTGGGAGGCCTTTTTATTTCCTCCTATTTTCAAGGTAACACGTTTTTAAAAGACTTGCTTTCTAACCTTGAAATTAAGCACAAAATTATGGGTTAAAGGTGCATATTTGCCCTGAAAAAAACTAGGGTCTGGCTTTCTTTATCTATCTATGTAGTGCGAGAATAAATGCAGTAATTTCCACCCCGTACGGAGGAATAGTGGCAGCACGTAAGAAGTCAAAAAAACGCGCCTCTAAAAAGAGCGCAAAACGTAAGGTAGCAAAAAAGAAAGTAACTAAGAAGAAATCTGCAAAGAAATCTTCCAAGAAAAAAGTTACAAAAAAGAAAGTAGCTAAGAAGAAATCTGCAAAGAAATCTTCCAAGAAAAAAGCTACAAAAAAGAAGGCTTCAAAAAAGAAATCTTCTAAGAAATCTGCTCCAAAGGCTGCAGCACCAGCTGCACCAGCAGCAGATACTCCTGCACCATCACCATTCAATCCTCTTAGCTGGTAATTAATTAGTTAAGTAATTGTTTGGCATAAAGCTTTAGGGCCATTTCGCGAGTTAAATTGCGAAATGGCCCTAAAAATTTAAGATAGAAAGAGAATATGAAGAAAAATATCTCAGTAGTGATTACATCTTTCTTACTATTATTTGTTTTCTCATCACCAAGTTTTGCCTACTTACCAATAAAAAAATGCACAAGTGATGACAGCAAATGTGCAAAAACTGCAAACACTAAACAATTAAGAAATTTTGCCATAATTGATAACAATCATTATATAAATGAACATAATTATCGAGTATTAGGAAAAATTTCAGCAGAAACAATGTCTGGCAGAGAATTTGCTGCAGCTGAAAAAATTAAAAAATATGCAAATGCATCTTATGGAGTATGCAAAGATTTAATGCAACAAATGTCTAATCTATACGCCACAAGAGCTTCTACCTACTTTCCACAAGATCAAGTTGATGTTAGATCAGGATTAAATGGACAAATCGTAGCTTTAGAAGATCAGTTGCATGCTAACTGCAATAAAGTGAAGATGCGCTGGTAATTAGTAAGAAATTAGTTTTTCATTTAATCGATTAATAAATTCTTGAGGTTGACCAATAGGTCCATTGATTCTTTCGATCAATTTGCCGTTTTTATCGACCAATAAAGTAATCGGCAAACCAGTAATTCCATAAAACTCTCTTAATAGACTTCTTGGATCTTGAACACTTGCAAAAGGTAACTGCCATTTATAAGAAGCTTGCAAAGAATCTTTTTCATTATCTTGATACGCAATACCTAAAAAGTTAATTTTTCCACTTAATTTTTTATATGCTGCATTAAAAGCAATTGCATCATCTGCACAAATTGTGCACCAGGAAGCCCAAAAACTAATGACTATAGGTTTATCACTTTGAATACCTGCCAAATTTACTAATTGATCATGACCTAAACACTTTAAAACAGCAGGAGCAATTATTCCTCTAGCGTTTTTAGTTTCTATTTCAGAAGTTGGACATTTAGGAGTTAAATAATTTGTGGCATGACTTTCAAGAAATGCACCTCTGTTTTCATTTGAGCCACAAGCAATGACTACTAAAGATAAGGTAGATATTATGAGGGTTTTTAATTTCACTTAACTATCCTAATAAAGTTTGTAGATAATAACCAATTCCCATAGGACAAAAATGATTTCCGGTAGTTTAAATTCAATTAATTTACTATTTAAAATTAATTGAATTTATATATTTTTGTTTGTGAGTTGATTCATTTCAGCTTTTCTCAACTCACGTCTAAGAATTTTTCCTATAGGACTCTTAGGCAATTCCGTAACAATAACAACTGATTTAGGTATTTTATATCTTGCTAAAGATTTTTCACAATGAGCAATAACTTCTTCCTGAGTTAAAGTTCCGGTTGCTGCCACAATGTAAGCGCAAACTCTTTCACCAGTGTTTTCATCTGGCAACCCAATTACACCAACTTCTTTTACTGACGAAAGTTTTGCAATTTCTTCTTCGATTTCATTTGGATAGACATTGAATCCGCTGACTAAGATCATGTCTTTTTTGCGATCCACAATTTTGAAATATCCATCATCATCCATTTGCGCAACGTCACCTGTATATAGCCAACCATTTCTTAAGGTGTTTGCTGTTTCTTTTTCGTTATTCCAATAACCAAGCATTATTTGTGGACCTTGAGCAATTAATTCTCCAGACTCACCAACTTTTACTTCTTTGCCATTTTCATCAACGATTCGAATATCTGTTGAAGGCATCGGAATTCCAATTGAGCCAGGTTTAGCAATTCCACCAAGTGGATTAAAAGTTAGAACTGGAGAAGATTCAGTTAAACCAAATCCTTCTACTAATGGAGAATTAGTTACTTTTTGCCAATCATCTGCAACTGATTGATGTAATGACATTCCACCTGCAACTGATGCACTTAGATGTTTTGGTGGATTTTCTAAGAACCAAGGTTCCTTTAATAATGCGTTATACAAAGTGTTTACACCTGAAACCCAAGTTATTTTGTAGTTTTCAAATGCCTTCTTCATATTGCTTGGTGGTCTTGGATTTGGAATTAAAATATTATGTCCACCCATATGATAAAGACCTAAAAGATTAACTGTAAAAGCAAAAATGTGATACAGAGGCAATGCAGTAATAATAGTTTCTTTACCGGCTAGTAGGAATTTATCTACCATTTGCATCATCTGCAAAGTGTTTACGACCAAATTCTTATGAGTCAGCATCGCACCTTTTGAAACTCCTGTAGTTCCACCGGTGTATTGAAGAGTAGCTATTGATTCGGCTTTAATTTCTTTTGCATAATCATGTACTTGACTTCTTTTTGTATGACTATGGCCTTGACTCAAAGTTTGATTAAATTTTGTATGTTTAACGGTGATTTTTGGTATTGATTTGTGAACCACTTTTTGAACAAATCTAATTAGACCTCCAGCTAAAGTTGGAAAATATTCAGAAACTTTGACGGTTACTACAGTTTGAATTTTTGTTTTTGGTAAAACTTCAGGTAAGCGATCAGCAAACATATCTATTATTACTAAAACTTTTGCTTGAGAATCTGAAAATTGGTGAATCATTTCGGTTGCGGTATATAAAGGATTTGTGTTTACTAGCACGCACCCAGCTTTTAGAATTCCAAAAGCTACAATTGGATAACTTAAACAATTTGGCATTTGCACCGCTACACGTTCTCCAGCGGTTAAACCCAAAACTTCACGTAAATAAACTGCAAAATCATCTGACAAATCATCTATTTGTTTAAAGGTAAGTGAACCATTCATACCATTTGGCATACATTGAGTAAATGCAATGCTTTGTGAATAATTACTACTTGCTCGACGAATTAAATCTGGAAGATGTGAAATATCTGTTGGTGCCAATTGCGGACTTACGCCTTTTGGATAATTTGCTACCCAAGGTTGTTGAGCCATATTTACTCTTTCGCAAAGTAGGGTTTTAAACATAATACATAAAAATCATTAATCTAACCAGAGCAAAATTTAATAATTCTAAAAGCAATTTTTCTAGGGAAATACTCTATTTTATTCTTAAAATTGGACAAAATCTATGCTCGAAATAATTAAATCAGCAAATCAAACAGTTAGTTTTTTACGTAATTTCTCTATTTCGCTTTTTTCATTAGTCAAAACACTTTGAGAAATAATGCCTCTTTCAAGCAAAAATATTTGTGTAGAAATTGCCGTAATAAAATCTAAATTTTGTTCAACAATTATTATCGCGTGATCTTTACTATAATTTATTAATCGATCTTTTATTTCGTCAATAACGCCATGCCAAACACCTTCAGTTGGTTCATCCATAACAATTAAAGACGGTTGAGCAATTAAAGCTCGAGCAATTCCCACCATTTTTCTTTCGCCACCACTCATGGTTCCAGCTTTTTGCTCTAAACGATCAGCAAGTTTTGGAAAAATTTCTAATACTGGATTTAAATTCAATCTCTGATTTTTCGGTAATCGAGATGCCCCAATTATTAAGTTCTCTTTTACTGTTAAGTCTGAAAAAACTGGTCTATCCTGAGGAACATAACCAATACCTAATTTATTCCTACTAAAAGTGGAATGTTTAGTTATATCAATGCCATTAAATATAATGCTTCCACTCAAGGGTTGAATAAATCCCATGATGGTTTGTAACAGAGTAGATTTTCCAGCACCATTTCTACCAACTATTGCGGTAATACCGGTTTTTGGAATGGATACAGACACGTCAAACAAAACTTGGCTAGCTTCATAACCTGCATATAAATTTTTTACTTCTAAATAATTATTAGACACGGGTTAGATAAACCTCTTTTACTTTAGGATTATTTTCAATTTCTGAAGCAGCGCCACTTGCAATAATGTTTCCTTGATTTAATACATAAATACGATTGCAAATTTGTTTTATTAAATCTAAATCATGTTCAACAATTAAAACTCCACATTTTTGTGAAGCTTTTTTTATCAAAACTGAAGTGTCGGTTCTTTCCTTTGGGCTCATCCCAGCAGTTGGCTCATCAAGTAAAAGTAAAATTGGATCGGAAGCCATTGCCATGGCAATTTCGAGCCATTGCTGTTGACCGTGAGAAAGTGACTTAGCAGGTTCATTTAAATATTCAAACAATTGAAACTCATGAGCTAACTCATCAATTTTACTTTCGAAAATTTCTCTGGACTTGCTTCGTAATTGAGTCCAAATAGATTGTTTAGCTTGTAAAGATATTAATAAATTTTCTTTAACTGTTTTTTCTAAATAAATTCTTGCTAATTGAAATTTTATTGCCATTCCAGACAATGCTCTAGATTGTGGATCTTGCTTTGTGATATCTAAATCTTTTAATTTAATATTTCCATCTGTGGCAAAACTTCTGCCGCAAATAGTATGCAAAAGTGTAGATTTTCCTGAGCCATTTGGGCCAATTAAACCAACTATTTCTTTTTGATCAACAAACATTGATGCGTTAGAAACCGCGGTCAAGGAACCAAATTTTTTAGTTACAGAATTAACTTCTAAAAGCTTCATTTGACTACTTTTTTTCGTCTAGATTCACGGATGACAGATGGTAAAGACATCAATCCTTTAGGTAAAAAGATCATCGCTAAAAGTAACATTAATCCAACCAAAATAGGCCACAAACTTGGAAGCGCTTCTTGCATTTCTGTGTTCACAACTTGAAGAACTGCAAGTGCAATTAATGGTCCAAAGAATGTGCCTCGTCCACCAAGCACAACCCATAAAACAATTGTGGTGGAAAGTGCTAAACCAGTCATTGCAGAAGAAACAAAACTTTCTGTGAGAGCAAATAAAGCACCCCCTATAGAGGCTAAAACTGCTGAAAAAACAAACACAACTATTTGAATTCTTGATCTTTGGTAACCAAAAAATTCAGCCCGCTCTTCGTCATCTCGAACTGCATTCATAGTTAAGCCAAATTGAGAATTTACAATATAAATACATAATAAAAGAATTAGCGAAAAAGCTATAAAGGCTAATAAAAATAAGCCAAATGTAGAACTTATTTCAATGCCAAAAATTGTTGGATAAGGAATTCCTGGAATTCCATTTCCTGAGCCTAGAACAGTCCAACTATTAGCTAATCTTTCACAAATATATGAAATAGCCAAAGTAACTAGAACTACATAAAGTTCGCCAACTCTTTTGCCTGAAAACAAAAAAATTCCAACTAATAAACCCGCAAGTGCTCCTACAATTATGGCTATTAACAAAAGTAAACCAATATCAGTTATTGGAATATTTTTTGTAATTAGACCAACTGTGTAACCGCCTAAACCAAATAATGCTGCTTGGCCAAAAGTAAAGATGCCAGTTTGCCCCCAGCACATTTCGACACTTAGAACCAGAATTCCATAAATTATTATTCTGGTAATTATTTGAAGTAAAAAATCATCTCCAGATAAATATGGAAACAGGGTAAAGATCGGTACGACAAAAATAATACCGAAACCGATCCTTACCCTGTTCTTCTTAATTTATTTATCCTTACTTACTTATTTACACTCCAAAGGTTTGATGCTGCCCAAACTCTTTAACACTACGTTTGAACCATCAGCCTTTGACTCACCAAGATACATTTGCAAATTAACGTGCTTTGTTCCTGGTTCGAAAGATACAGGTCCACCAATTGATTGCTCAAGTGAAACTGAATCCATTGCTTTGTTTACTTCTGCAGTATCAAAGGAATTAGCTTTTTCAACAGCTGCTTTCCACAAATAAATACTGCGATACCAAGCAGGAGCATTAAATGTTGCAGAGAATAAACCTGCAGCATCTGGGAATTGCTCATTGAATTTAGCTACTTGAGATTGAGTGAAAGGATCATCTACTGAAAGGTAGAAATCTTGCACACCAATCAAGCCTTCTGCTTGAGCTCCGATTAGAGGATTAATACCTTCATCGAAAAGAGTTCCTGCAATCTTTCCTTTGAATCCTCCATCAACCACACCTTTAATAAATGGTGCAGTTCCGGGAAGAACTACAACTTCGAACAGCACATCAGCTTTTGCAGCAAGTACTTTGCTTACAAGATTTGATGGATCTGTCATGTCAAGTGGCACATACTCTTCACCAACGATTGATCCTCCGCCAGCTTCAACAACTTGTCTGACGCGAGCAAGGATATTTCGAGGATATAGATAATCGCTACCTGCCAAGAAAAATGTTTTATTTCCTTGAGACAGTAGGTACTCAACAGTTGGATCTACTTGTTGATTTGGAGCTGATCCTGTATTCCAAACATTTGGACTACATTCGCCACCTTCGTAAGAAGCTGGCCAGATATAAATAGTGTTGCCTTTATCTGCGATTACATCGCGAACTGCTACACGAGTAAAGCTTGCAACTCCACCAACAACTACCGCAACCTTGTCTTTATTTACTAAACGACTTGCAACTTGTGTTGCGATTGCTGCATCTGTAGCGCTATCAGCTAAAACCATTTCTAGTTGTCGACCTAGAACGCCACCATTTTCATTTATTTCATTAATAGTGAATTTTGCTACTGCTTCATTGGATTTTCCAACAATTCCGAATGCACCGGTCATGTCAGTTAAAATTCCAACTTTGACTGGTTCGGTGCTTTCTGCAGGAGCAGCTTCTTCACTACTAGTTTGTGAACATGCAGTCAGAATCAGCGCTGTAACTAAAGACGTTGCAAATAATGCTTTGCGTCTAAAGCCAACAATTTTGACTTTTTTCATAACTTTCCCTCCATTATCTTTTGATTACGAACTTTTTTTAAACTACGAAGGAACCTATCTATCACCGCCCTTGAAAAATTCCACCGGGTCTAAATCTCATAAAAATGATCGCAAGAAATAGGACTAATAATTGACCACTAACAGGACTTATGAATTGTCCGATTATTGCTCCAGGAACAGCGATTAATGCGGCTCCTGCAATAGGGCCAGCAAATTGTCCCAAACCCCCAATCATGACTGCAATAAACATCAAAATTAAATTGTCATAACCTAAATTTGGATAAAGTGTTTGCAAAGGCACAATCATTGCTCCAGCAAAACCTGAAAGTGCTGAGCCAAATGCATAAGTTCCTGCATACATCCATTTAGTTGAAATTCCCGATACCGAAACTAAATTTGGATTATCTAAAGTAGCGCGAACTTTTACTCCCAAATTGGTTTTAAGTAAAACATAACCTATTGCAAAGGCTAGTAAAAATGTTACAACCATAATTACCATGCGCCAAATAGGTAGATTAGCTCCTCCAATATTTATAGAACTTTGTATTGGGGCATCTACCGGAGAAGATTGAGTTGACATCCTTGTTCTAAGAGATTCACGCATAACTAATCCAATTGCAAAAGTTGCTAGTAAGGCACCTTGTGGGTTCAAATAAAAACGATGAATTATTGTTCGCTCAAGAAATAATCCAAAAAATCCAACTACGACTGGTGCCAATAAAATACCAATCCACAAATTATTCAAATAAGTACTACATAAATAAGCGGTGACAGCTCCTAATAGAACTAATTCACCTTGGCACATATTAAAGACTTTCATCATGCCAACGATTATTGCCATGCCAATTACTAAAAGTACTAATACAGAACTAAGACTTAAAACGTCAAAAATACCTCTAATGACTTGAGCGCTCATTAAAATTTAATCCGATCCTGAAGAAAGAAAATTAATTTTTGATTTAATTTCTTTAATCAAACTTTCTTGCCAAGCGTGTAATTTTTGATCTGGAAGAACATCCCAAAACTCGGCTAATACATCTTTCATTTCAGTTTGGGCATCTGCCAAAGTTTCAATTACTGCCAATCCACAAAACGGAACATACGTTGGAGAATAGCCTCCTTCGTGAGTCATCATAATTTTGCCATCACAAACTTTTTCTGCCACATTTTTTAGCATTTCCGTCATTTTTCGATATCCATTGGCGGTAACAATCATGCGACCTAATGGATCAGTCATTGCTGCATCAAATCCGCAACAAACCACAATTATTTCTGGTTTGAATTTTTCTATTGCAGGGAATGCAATTTGTTCTAACGCAAAGTAGTAAGCACTATTTCCACTTCCAGCAGGCAATGGAATATTAATTGCATAATTCAAACCTTTACCCTCACCTTGTTCTGAAACAAGTCCGCTTTTTGGTGGAAATAAACCATCTTGATGAATTGAAATCGTTAAGACATTTGGGTCATCATAAAAAATAGATTGAGTTCCATTACCGTGGTGAACATCCCAATCTAAGACTGCAACTTTTTTAATGCCCAAATGTTTTTGCGCATAACGTATCGCGATTGCCGCATTTGCAAATATGCAAAATCCCATTCCAGTTTCTACTCGAGCATGGTGTCCTGGCGGTCGAATCAACGCGTATACATTATTAACTTCTCCACTAACAACTGATTTCATAGCAGCGATTGCACCACCTGCAGCCCATAATGCAATTTCATAAGAACCTGTTCCGAATGGACTTAATCCATCTCCAGCATCTCCACCAAATGGTGAAGCGCTTTTTTGTTTAATTAATTCAACGTATTCTTTATCGTGAACAAGAGAGACATCATCAACACTTGCTGGTTGAACGGAAATTTTTTTTAATTTTTTACTTAGTCCAGATACTTCAAGAGCACTTGCAAGTCTGACTTTTGATTCTGCACTTTCAAAATGTTGATATGGTTGAGCATTCAATCCAGCCGGAGCAGCACCTGCTGAATTGCCCGTGTTATGCCAGCCATAGATTTCTTCCCACACATAACCTGTTGGCATTTGGTTTGACCTCAAGTTCTGACCAGATGGCTTTTACTACCGTCCCAGAGTATCCTTAACCAATGCAAAATAAAAGAGGTTTTGATATCTTCTCAACGAAGATTTTCATAATTGACTAATTATTTGGTTCTTGTTTTAAAGTCTAGATACTTTCCATTTCGATTTGAATAAAATTTTTGTGAAGAATTTTGATCAAAATATCTTTAAGTCAATACCTATAAAATTGTGCCCTCGGTGGGACTCGAACCCACACTTGACAGATTTTAAGTCTGCTGCCTCTGCCGATTGGGCTACGAGGGCAATAGGTACAGATTACTTTCAGGTTGAAATCAGTTTACGAGCAGAGCCAAATACTGAATCAAGCATGCTTTCAGTAAGTCTGCCAGTGAAGGTATTTTGTTGACTTGGGTGGTAGCTACCCAAAAGTGTTATTTGATGATTGTTTTTTTGAAAAACAATTTTTGCGCCATGAGAAAATTTAGATTTTGTTTTTGCCACAAATCCTTGATCTTTCAAAATCTCTAAAGATTGTTTCCAGGCAAAACTTCCCAATGCAATTACTACTTTTAGATTTTTTTCAATTAATTGCCATTCGATATCAAGCCAATTTTTACAATTATCACGCTCTTTAATATTGGGTTTATTATCTGGAGGCGCACATCTTACCGCTGTTAATACTCTGGCATTAATTAATTTAAGTCCATCTTTTTTATTTATTGATTCTGGTTTGTTAGCAAATCCTTGTTTATGCATTGCTCTATATAACCAATCACCACTTCTATCTCCGGTAAAAATTCGGCCAGTTCTATTTGCGCCATGAGCACCCGGGGCAAGACCTACGACTAACAATTTTGGTTTTGAATCCCCAAAACCTGGAACTGGTTTTCCCCAATAAGTTTCATTTTCATAGGATTTTCTTTTTTCTTTAGCTACATTTCTAGTCCACTTAACAAGTCTGGGACATTTTTGGCAATCACATATAGCTTTTTCTAACTTAGTTAAATTATTTATTGAACTTGCGACCAAGCCACACCGTCCAAAATATCTCTTTCACTAGCTATTAAATTTTTTGCACCAATTGCTTTCATAACTTCGTCTAAAACAATTGCACCAGCTGTAATTACTTCAATTCTTCCTTCATGCATATAGGGAAGTTTCTTTCTTTCCTCAATAGAAAGACGAATAAAATCTTTAACAGTTTGGCTAATTTGATCATTAGTTATGGAAGCTCCGTGCAAAATATCTGGATCATACTTTTTTAAATTTAAAACATGTGCTGCAACTGTGGTGACAGTTCCTGCTACTCCTACAACAGTTTTTGCTTTTGCCCATTCAACTTTTTCTTTAGCTTTTGCTAACTCTTGTCGAATATCATTTCTAATTGCTTCTTCTTGTTCTTTAGTTGGATTTCCTCCAGGACAATGACGTTCTGTCATTCGCACACATCCCACATTCATGGAATATGCTCCTTCGATTTCTTTATCCCCTATAACTAATTCGGTTGATCCTCCACCTAAATCAATAATTAAAAATGGTTCCTCATGCTTACTTCTTAAAGATTTGGTAGCGCCTTCAAAAGAAAGTTTTGCTTCTAAAGTTCCAGGAATAACTTCTGGGACAACTTTTAAGCGATCAATCACTCCTTTTATAAACATAGCTTTATTCAAAGCATCTCTAGTTGCAGATGTGGCCACAAATTTTAAATTTTCCACGTTATGTTTTTTTAATAATTCTTCATATTCATCAATTGCCTTAAAGGTTCTTTCAAGAGCACGGGGTGAAAAAGCTTTTGTTTTATCAACTCCTTCTCCTAGGCGAACAATTCTCATTTCTCTAACAACGTCTTTGTCTGTGTCTTTTTCCTTATCAATATCTGAAATCAATAAACGAATTGAATTAGTTCCGCAATCTATTGCTGCAACTCGTTTCATAATTTGTCCTCAATGCAAGATTTTTGAAACCAGTTACCTAATCTTTCCAAAGCATCATCTCCAACTGGATTTATCCCTGGTCCAACTGCTAAAGAGTGAGCAACTAAAGCGTGTAAACATTTAACTCGATTAGGCATTCCACCTGCTGAAATATTGTTAATTTCCTCATTTTGTCCATATTGATTTCTTCTTTTTAAATAATCAAGATGAGCTAATTTATATTTTTCTAGAAAATCTTTATCAGTGCTTAATCTTTCTTCATACTCTTTCATTAATCCTTTTGCCTCTAATGATCCAATTAATGAATTCAATGTGGCACAAGTTAGGTAAAAATGAGTTGGGAAAGGTTCACCATCTTCTAAAGATGGTTTAGTTGAAACCACGCAAGGATTTCCACACTTACATCTATTACTTACCTCAATTAAACCTCTTGGAGTTCTATTTAATTGAAGGGTAATTGCATCTATATCTTTTTGATCCACACTCATTTAGGAGCATTCGGTCTAATAATTAAAGTATTATTTGCATCATATTTTTTGATTCCAGTGTCTGCTTCAAGCCAAGAATCATAAAGATTTAAATACCAAGGTTGGGCAGGTATTGATTCTCCAGACCATGCAGAAACACTAGGTGCAGAAGTAACAGGTTGAGGATTTCCATCTAGACCAATTACGTTAAAAACAATTTCACCTGGCAAAACATAATGCAGACGAGCTCTTGCTTGTGCTGCTACAAAATTTGGGTCTTGCCATTTGGCTTGAATATCTTTAAGCATTTGAACTTGCTTTTCACTTTGAGCCACTTGAATTTTTAAAGCTTCAATTCTTGCCCTTTGTGCCACTAAATCTCTAATTGGTGATGCAAGCATCAAGATAAGAATTATTACTGCAGAAAGAAGAACAACCAGCCTGCCATTTATTGAAGGTCGTTGAATTCTTCTTTGTTGTTTCATACCTTCTAATTAACTACTTTAGAAGCGAGGAAATGCGGAACGACCCGCATAAACTGCAGAACTTCCTAATTCATCTTCAATTCTTAATAGTTGGTTGTATTTAGCAACTCTTTCGCCTCTTGCAGGAGCACCTGTTTTAATTTGGCCACCTTCAGTAGCTACAGCTAAATCTGAAATCGTGGTGTCTTCAGTTTCACCAGATCTATGACTCATCATGGTTGCATAGTTATTTGTTTGTGCAAGTTTAACTGCATCAAGAGTTTCAGTTAAAGAACCAATTTGATTTACTTTAACTAAAAGTGCATTTGCAGTTTTTTCATCAATTCCTCTTTGTAATCTAGTTGGATTTGTGACAAACAAATCATCGCCAACTAATTGAACTTTATTTCCGATTACATCTGTTAAATGTTTCCAGCCTGCCCAATCTTCTTCACTCATTCCATCTTCAATTGAAACTAATGGATAATCTTTAACAAGATTTGCATAATATGAAGCCATCCATTCAGAAGTTCTAGATTCTCCTTCAAATGAATATTTCCCATCTTTGAAAAATTCAGTAGCTGCCACATCAAGTGCTAAGGCAATTTCTTCTCCTGGTTTAAATCCAGCTTTTTGAATTGCTTCCAAAATTAAATCAAGTGCTGCTCTGTTGTTAGGTAATTGCGGAGCAAAACCACCTTCGTCTCCTAAACCAGTAGCAAGTTTCTTACTCTTTAAAACTGATTTCAAAGCGTGATAAACCTCAGTGCCACTTCGTAGGGCATCAGAAAAAGAATTAAAACCTATTGGGGCAATCATGAATTCTTGAATTTCAACATCAGTGTCAGCATGTGCTCCACCGTTTAAAATATTCATCATTGGCACAGGTAATTTTTTAGCATTTCGATTTAAATATCTCCACAACAAAACTTTTTCTCTTTGAGCAGCAGCTTTTGCAACAGCTAAAGAAACTCCCAAAATTGCATTTGCCCCAAGTTTTGATTTTGTAGGGGTGCCATCTAAATCAAGCATTATTTTGTCAATCACTCTTTGTTCTTTTGGATCTTTTCCATTTAATGCAGGATTAATAATGTCTTTAACCGCAGCAACTGCTTTTAAAACACCTTTACCTGAATATCTTTTATCTCCATCACGTAACTCATGTGCTTCAAAAGCTCCAGTTGATGCACCTGATGGAACAGCTGCGCGAGAGTGTGTGCCGTCTGTTAAAACTATTTCAACTTCAACTGTTGGATTTCCACGTGAATCAAGAATTTCTCTAGCAAAAACTAAATCGATTACAGACACTATCTCTCCCATATTTTTGTGATTTTTCAGTCCCAATCCTATCTTTCAACTGGTGCAGTCATTAAAAGTGTGTAAATTTATAAGCATGCTTGCACCCGAATTAACCTTTGGTGAACCAAATACAAATTCAAATGATCAAGGTTACTTTGGTCCAGGAACAATTACTTGGAAAATTCATGCCGATGTCATGGCTGTAATTGGTGGTGTTAGAGCTTTATTTCTTCAAGCATTAGAACCAAAAGCATTTGGCGGAGTACAAGCCCATTCGCGTTACAGAGAAGAACCATTTGGCAGATTATTAAGAACTGCTGAATATATAGGTGTAATTTCTTTTGGCACAAAAGAAGAAGCAGATAGAGCTGCTGCCAAAGTTAGAGCGATGCATAGAGCACTTAATCTTGATCAACCTGAACTTCTGTTATGGGTTCACAATGGTTTTACTGATTCACTATTAAATATTGCGTTACGTTCTGGAATGAAATTAAGTCAAGAAGATCAAGATAGATATGTCAAAGAGCAATTAGTTGCTGCGCAATTAATAGGTTTAGATCCAAAAATTTGTCCTGCAACTGTTCAAGAACTAAAGCAGTATTACCAAGATAAAAGAACTTATTTAGTTGCAGATAAAAAAGTGAGAGAAGCAGCCCGTTTTATTTTTCTTCCCCCAATGCATGGTTTCTTTAGATACTTAACTCCGTCTCAATTTATGTGGGCAATTGTGGCAAGTTTGTCTTTTGCATCTTTACCAAGATGGGTAAGAAAAATGTATGGAGATTCTTGGCGCGGTTCAACACTTGCTGGTCCTTGGTTTGTTGATTACACCACTAACTTGACTCTACAAATAATAAGAAGAGTTTTACTTAAACTTCCTGATAAAGCTAAAAAGGGTCCACACGTTACAGCTGCGCAAATAAGATTAAAGCAAGAAATTAAATTAACTTTCTAAGTCTTTTCTGTAATTAGCAATAGCTTTTCTTAAAGCGGTCTCTGCATCAATTCCTTTTTCGTGACATTTTGCGACAAAAGACAACAGGAACTGTCCGACTTTTTCCTCATCAGTAATCTGATTTTCCACAAGTTTTACTTCATCAATAATTTCTACTTGCTTTAAGTCTTCATCAAAGTTTTCAACTCGGTTAATTAATTTTTCTGCATGCATTAAAGCGGGCAAAGCTTTAGGTAAACCTTCTGTGACACTGGTTCTATTTTTTTCTTTCTTTTTAATTACTTCCCAATTATCTTTGACATCACTTGAGGTTAATTTTGAATCATTTTCAAACACATGAGGATGTCTTTTGATTAACTTATTTTTAATAATTTCTGCAACATCATCTATATCAAAAGGATCAGTTGAATGTTCTTGCCCAATCTTTGAATGAAAAACTACTTGTAATAAAACATCACCCAACTCTTCTTTAATTGCTTCTCTATTGTTTTCATCAACAGCTTCTGCAAATTCATAAGCTTCTTCAATTAAATATTCAATTAAAGATTGGTGTGTTTGTTCTAAATCCCAAGGACAACCATCTTGAGAACGAAGGATATTCATTAATTCAATTAATCCAGCCACACCAGTATTTGTTGGTGGATTTTTATTTGGCATTAATTAACGCCCAGGTGCAACATCTTCAGGTAAGCCAAATGCTGGTTCACTAAATTCATTTGCTGGTGGTGCAATTGAACCATCTTCTGGAATCCACTTACCAAATCTTGGGTTAATTTTTACGTTATTTTCATTTGCTTTTAAAATTACGTATTCTTCACCTTTAAATCTTTGATTATCAATAGTGCTATCTGGGGCTAAAACTTTTCCAATTGCGTCTAGTGCTCTATTTTGACTTAAAACTTCTTTAATTAATAAAGGTGGCACATTTCTAGAACCTGCAAAGACAGCTAGCGCATCAGATCCACCAGTTTGTTTTTCTAGAGCATCGTAATCTTTGGCAACTAAACTTTGATCAACAATTGCACCAGTTTCTGTCACTGCTTGAGAAATAATTTGACCAATTATTAGTCGAGCTAAAACTCCTCTGCTTTGGGAAGTACCTTGATCATTATTTTCAATAGGCACTACTTTTCTTAAATCATTTAAGTAATAACTTAATTCTTCTTCGGTAATTCGATAATCGCCTACGTAAGCTGCTGTACCTGGATTTTGTTGCCCACAAGCTATAAGAATGGTTGAAAGAATAAGTAAAAGAGAAGTTTGAATAATCTTTTTCAAAGTTATCCTTTCAATTCATCTTCAAATAAGTCATTAATTAAGTTTGAAACCCAATCAATTATTTCTTCGTTCTTTAATACTTGACCATTAACCAGTGCTGTTGTTGGTGCAGGTACCAAAATACTGCGTACCGTGGCTCTAACTTGAGTTCCAGGGTAGTTCCTATTAATTCTAATAATTCTAGAATCTGGCAAATCAAGTGGTGAAATTCTTATTGATCTTGCCTGTTGCACAATTTCACTTACGCCTACTTTTCTTGCTAGAACTCTTAATTTAGAAACTTTTAATAAAATCTCAACGGGTTTCGAGAATTTTCCAAAACGATCTAATAATTCTTCTTCGATTTCATTAACTTCTTGTTCTGTTTTTGCATCAGCCAATCTTCGATAAATCTGCATACGTAATTTTTCTTCTTTTATATAACTTATTGGAAGATGTGCATCTAAAGTTAATTCAATTTTTATTTCTGTATCTGTCTTTAATTCTTCACCTTTTGCAGAAGCTAATGCTTCCCCGACTAAACGAACATATAAATCAAATCCAACTTCAGCAATATGTCCTGATTGTTCGCCACCTAAAATATTTCCTGCTCCTCTTATTTCTAAATCTTTTAAAGCTACTGCCATTCCTGAACCTAAATCTGTGTGTTGGGCAATTGTGGCTAAACGATCATAAGCATTTTCTGTTAACGGTTTATCTTCTGGGAAAAAGAAATATGCATATGCTCTTTCTCTACCTCTGCCAACCCTTCCTCTTATTTGATGCAATTGTGATAAACCGAATCGATCTGCTCTATCAACAATTAAAGTATTTGCATTTGGAATATCTAAACCTGATTCAACAATCGTGGTTGAAATTAGCACATCATATTTTTGTGCCCAAAAATCTAAAATAACTTGTTCTAATTCATGTTCATTCATTTGTCCGTGCGCAATTGCAAATCTTGCTTCTGGGACAAGTTCTTTTAAGTCTTCATAAACTTTATCAATTGAAGAAACTCTGTTATGAACATAAAAAACTTGCCCTTCACGCAATAATTCTCTTCTAATTGCTGCTGCAATTTGTTTTTTGTCAGATTGGCCCACGAAAGTTAATACTGGAAGTCTTTCTTCTGGAGGTGTTTGTATTACAGACATTTCTCTAATTCCAGTTATGGCCATTTCTAAAGTTCTAGGAATTGGTGTGGCAGACATCGTTAAAAAATCAACATTTGTTCTTAAAGCTTTCAAATGTTCTTTATGTTCAACTCCAAATCTTTGCTCTTCATCAACAATTACTAAACCTAAATCTTTGAATCTAACATCTGAAGTTAATAAACGATGTGTTCCAATAACTACATCTACTGTTCCTTCTCGAATTCCTTCTAAAGTTTCATTTATTTCTTTACTGCTTTGAAATCTAGAAAGCGGTTTTATTTTTATTGGAAATGGGGCAAATCTTTCTGAAAATGTGGCAAAATGTTGCTGCACTAATAATGTCGTTGGAACTAATATTGCAACTTGTTTCCCATCTTGAGTTGCTTTAAACGCAGCTCTTACTGCAATTTCAGTTTTTCCATAGCCAACATCTCCTGCAATAACCCGATCCATCGGGACACTTTTTTCCATATCTTTTTTAACTTCTTCAATGCATGAAAGTTGATCAGGAGTTTCGACATAAGCAAATGCATCCTCTAATTCTCTTTGCCAAGGAGTATCGGGAGAAAAAGCGAAACCTTTTGCAGCTTGTCTTGCTGCATAAAGTCTTATTAACTCTGCAGCTATTTGTTTAACAGCTTTTCTTGCTCTTCCTTTAGTTCTTTCCCAATCAATTCCACCTAATCTATTTAAAGTTGGAATTTCTGCCCCAATAAATTTAGTTATTTGATCTAATTGATCAGTTGGTACAAATAAACGATCTTTAGGTTGTCCTCGTTTAGATGATGCATATTCAATTACTAAATATTCTCTAGTGGCATTACCTATTGTTCGACTTGTCATTTCCACATATTTTCCAACGCCATGTTGCTCATGAACTACATAGTCACCAGAAGTTAGTGATAAAACATCGATACTGTTTTTTCTTTTCGAAGGTAATTTTGAAACATCCTTCATACTGCTTTTAGCACCAACAATGTCTGTGTCAGTAATTAAAATAAATTTTTGTTCGGGTAGAGAAAATCCATGATTTAAATCTGAAATGATTAAATTAACTACATTTTTAGTTATTTCATTATTTGTAATTTTTGCAGCAATGTCAGCATTGGAAAATTGTTCTAAATATCTTTGAATTGATCCTGAACCTGCAGAAGTAATTACTACTTGCCAACCAAGTGTTAATTTATTTCTAATTTCAGTTATTAGATTTGTAAAATCTCCTCTAAACCCTTCAATAACTTTTGCTTTCAAATCAAGTGCTTCAAAAGCTAAATCATCAACGTGACCAATAAATGGACTAACTTGCCACCATTTCAAATCATTTTGCAAAGAACTTTTTTCTATAGTTTCTAAATCTCTAAATCCCCCATGCAAAATTTCTTGCGGTACTTCTGCCCCAGTTGTGGCATTAACCCAAGCAGCATTGAGAAATTCATCTGCTGTTTTTAAAACTTCTTGTGCTCTAGTTTTAATTTTTTCTGCATCACTTAATAAGACAATGCTTTGAGATTCAAATAAATCAGTGAATAAAGAAAGTGGTCCAAGTGGAATAAAATCTTCATTTAAATATGGTTCTTTACAGGCAGGTGCCCATAATCCATTTGTGGCAATTTCCAAACTTCTTTGATCTGCTACAGAAAAGTTTCTGATTTCTTCTACTTCATCACCAAAAAAATCAACTCTTAAAGGATGCTCTGTCCCTGGTATAAAAATATCTAAAATGCCACCGCGAACTGCAAACTCTCCTCTTTTCTCAACTACTTCAACTCGTTCGTAACCAAGTTCAACTAGTTGAGTTATAGCTTTTGTTAAATCGATTGAATTTCCAGGTTTTAAGGCTAAAGGTTCTAAATCTTGTAAAGATTTCAAAATTGGTTGCATTAAAGATCTAATCGGAGCAACCACCACATCAAGTTTTCTTGCTTGGAAATAGTTATTGTCTGGTTTACTTAATCTTCTAATTACTGCTAAACGCTGGCCAACTATGTCTTTGGTTGGTTCAATTTTTTCATGGGGCAAAGTCTCCCAAGCAGGAAAATTAGCAACAGAAATTTGTTCATTCCACAAAGACAATTCATGAACTAGTCGATCTGCCTCTTTTGAATTAGAGGTGACTGCAAGTATTACTGAATTCGAATTTTCAACTAAATGATTGGTAATGAATGAAAAAATGGTATTAGGAGCAGCAATTTTAAAAGTTGTCTCTGTTGATATTGCTTTAGTTAAGTCTTGCCAAACTTGATTCTTACTTATTTCTTTTACTATTTGATTTAAACTCATGAAACTGCCTGTAAAACATCCTTAAATAACTCTTTTTTACACACAATTACATTTTCAACTCTTAAATTATCTTTATTTAGTTTTATTGGATTTCCTGAAATATCACTAACAATTAATCCCGCTTTGTCAGCTACTGCTAAAGGTGCTGCGATATCCCATTCATAAAAACCAGTGGTGTGAACATAAAAGTCTGCATTTCCTTCTAAAATTTCGACAACTTTTGCTCCAACTGAGCCAACACTTTTTACTTCTAAACCTCCATATTTTTCATCAAAGAATTCAATTAACTTAGGCATTTCTAAAGGAGGTCTTGAACCTGAGACTAATAATCTGGGAATTTTATTTGATGGTGGAATATGTAAATTGTCATTGGAGGTATAAATCTTTTTAGTTTCTGGAATACCAACAACAGCTATTGAAATATTACTTAAATCTTTTGAATCTTTTTCCCATAATGCAATATGTGTTGCGTAATCTCTTCGATTGTTAGCAAAATAGAAGGTTCCATCTAAAGGATCAATTATCCAACATCTTTGGGCAGATAATCTTTCTTTTGGATCCAATCCTTCTTCACTTAACACCACATCATTTGGTCTATATTTTGCAAACTCTTTCATTAAAAAATCATGAGAGTATTTATCAGCACTTTTGCCATATTCTTTTCTTTGACTTAAATCTTTTGGAACAGGATTTTCTTTCTTAAACTTATCTAAAACTTCCATAACTAATTCGGAAAGTTCTATTGCAAAATCTAAATCTGATTCTTCCTGCATGATTAACCGTTATTTAAATTCTGAGCTTGGCTTACTCCGTAATTAACCACATCAGAAATTGCTTTATTTCCCATGTTTAAAAATTCAGTTAATTTTGATTTTTCAAAGAAATTAAATGGTTTTAAGACAAAATCTGCTGGATCCATTTCACCTGGCGGTCTACCAATTCCTAAACGAATCCTTATATATTCACCTGTGGCTAATGAATTTCTGATTGACTTTAATCCATTGTGGCCATTATCTCCGCCGCCTTGTTTAATACGAATATCTCCATATTCCAGATCTAATTCATCGTGTAAAACAATTAAATTATCTGTAGAAATTTTAAAGAAATTCATTAGTGCAGAAACTGGTCCTCCAGATTCATTCATGTATGAAGTAAGTGAGGCAAAAATGACTTTGTTTAACCCTAATTTTGTTTCACAAATATTTGAATAAAGTTTTTTGTTTAACTTTAAATTTTCACCTAATTCACTAACGCCATGTTCAATAACCATGGCGCCAATGTTGTGACGAGTTGTTTGATAACTTTTTCCAGGATTACCTAAACCAACGACTAACCAGTTAGTGTTAGTCATCATTTAGCCTTACTGTTATAAGTTTTTGTTACCTTAATTATTTCTTTGCTTTATCTGCATCAGCTTCTTTTGCTTCAGCAGCAGGAGCAGCAGCTTCGGTACCTGCAGCAGGAGCAGCAGCACCTTCAGTTGTTGCAGCAGCGGCAGCAGCAGGAGCTGTTTCGCCAAGATCCATTTTGGATTTAGCAGCAAGTTCAAGACGAGCTTTCAAAGCTTCAGCAGCTACTTCATCTGCGCTTGCAGCAAGATCTAATCTTTCTTTTTGTTCTTTTTCATTTAAAACAACTAAGTCAACGTGTTTATAAATTGGTTTAATTGGATCTTTTTGAATTTGACGTGGAGCAACAACAAATTTCTTTCCATCTAATTCCAAATTAATTGTTGCGTAAGGAACTCTTAATGCAAGAGATGCATCATGTTGGTCTAAAGAAACATGAATTGGATCTTGACCATTTCCATAAACTACTGCAGGAAGTCTGTTTGCTTGACGATCTCTTCTTGATGCACCTTTACCGAATTTATCTCGTTTTTGTGCTGAGAGTGAAAACACTGTTTGCTTATCTTTTGACATTTTTAATCGAACCTTTCCGTCGATCACGGTGACTTTTTCATCACCCTCGCCGAATTGCGT
>CAZZKM010000001.1:0-25551 GCA_964655115.1 uncultured Bifidobacterium sp. | reverse complement strand
TAGAAGAGAGAAGGTTGTCTTTCGTCAAAAAGACTGGTTACAGAACCCTCTCTAAATACTTCTCGAACGGCATCTGCAATGAGTGGAGCAATTGGCAAAATTGTTAATTTATTAAATCTAGATTCAGCAACTATTGGCAAAGTATCTGTGACTACTACTTCTGAAATTCTTGACTGTTGTAATTTTTCTGCAGCTTTACCTGACAAAATTCCATGAGTTGCAGTAACAATTACATCTTTAGCGCCATTGTCAAAGAGAGTTTCTGCAGCTTTTGCAATAGTTCCACCTGTATCGATCATGTCATCTACCAACACACAAACTCGGTCCTTAACTTCACCAACTACTTCAAACATTTTCACTTCGTTTGGCACATCTGGATCTCTACGTTTATGAATGATTGCTAAAGGAGAACCCAAAATATCTGTCCAACGCTCAGCAACTCTTACTCGACCTGAATCTGGGGAAACAACAGTTATGTCATTTCGATCAACTTTTGATTGAACGTGATTTGCCAAAATTTTAATTGCAAATAAATGATCTACTGGTCCATCAAAGAAGCCTTGAATTTGTGCTGTGTGTAAATCGACTGTCATGATTCGATCTGCACCTGCTGTTTTTAAAAGATCTGCCATTAAACGTGCAGAGATTGGTTCTCTTCCTCTGTGTTTTTTATCTTGTCTGGCATATCCGTAATAAGGCATGATCACTGAAATTCTTCTCGCACTTGCTCTTCTTAAAGCATCAATTAGTAAAAGTTGTTCCATGATCCACTTATTTATTGGATAAGTGTGTGATTGAAGTACGAATGCATCGCAACCTCTGACAGATTCTTCAAAACGCACAAACACTTCGCCGTTGGCAAAGTCGTATGCGGAAAGTTTTGCTAATTCAACGCCTAGTTCGCGAGCAACTGCTTCTGCTAATTCAGGATGAGATCGACCTGCTGCAAGAAGCAAGCGCTTACTGGTGACTGTCTCGACCTCGGCCACTTCAATCTCTTTTCTTTAAAAGATTTTTTCTGTGGTGCTAACTCTAATTGTTCCAGTTACTTCTTTTTCTTCTTTGGCGGGGTTTGTCTTTTAGCGTTTTTAGTTTTCTTTTTGGTCTGTTTGGTTACTTTGGCCTTAGTCTTAGTTTTGGTTTTCTTAGTCCCTTTTTTCACAGATTTTGCATATTTAGAATTTGGTCTTTTTCGAATTGTCCAACCTTCAATATTTCTTTGTTTAGTTCTTTCAACCCCAAGAGCACCAGCAGGAACATTTTCGGTAATTACAGAACCTGCTGCAGTGTAGGCACCATCGCCAATTTTTACCGGTGCTATGAGCATGGTGTCTGAACCAATTTTCACATAATTTCCTACAACTGTTTTATGTTTTTCTTGTCCGTCATAGTTAACAAAAACAGTGGCGGCACCAATATTTGATTCAATGCCAATAGTTGCATCACCTACATAAGAAAGATGTGGAACTTTTGAACCATCTCCTACAGTGGAGTTTTTGATTTCTACATAAGCTCCTGCTTTTACTCCATCTTTTAATTTAGTTCCAGGTCTTAAATACGTAAAAGGTCCAACTTGGCAATTATTTCCAACAACAGCCTCATCAAGTGTTGATTTAACTATTTTAGTATTTTCCCCAATTTTTGAATTAGTAATTAATGAATCAGGGCCAATTACAGATCCTGATTCAACGCTGGTGTTTCCAATTAAATGAGTGTTGGTGTCTAAATAAACTCCTTGTGCTAAAGACACTGAAAGATCAATAATTACTGATTCTGGATTTCGCATGGTTACCCCTTGCAGCATCCAGTGTTCATTGATTTGCTGTTGTTTAATTCTTTGTACTTCTGCTAATTGTGTTTGATCATTTATGCCAAGTGCTTCAACATAGTTTTCGCAAACTACTGCAGTTACGGTCTCATTAAGATTATTTATAGCTTCAACTACGTCTGTGAGATAGATTTCTTTTTGGGCATTATTGCTGCCAAGTTTTGAGACCGCTTGTTTTAATAAATCTGCATCAAATACATAAACGCCTGTGTTTATTTCAGTTATTTCTAATTCATCACTACTTGCATCTTTGTGTTCTACTATCCTTAAAACTTTGTCGTCTTCTTTCACTATTCGGCCATATCCTGTTGGATCTGGAAACTCTGCGGTTAAAACTGCAGCTTTTGTAGATTTAGCAGCTTTTACTAATTGGTTTAAAGTTTGGCTACTTAAAAGTGGAGTATCCGAGGCTAAAACTAGTACTAATCCTTTAACACTTTTTAAACTTGCCAAAGCTGTTTGCACGGCATGACCTGTGCCCAATTGTTTAGTTTGAACAACAGTTTGGACTTTTGGATATTCACTATTTATATATTGCTTAACTAATTCTTTTTGGTGCCCAATTACCACCAGACTTTGTTGAGGCTTTAATTCTTTAACTGTGTTTAAAACATGACCTAAAATTGGTAAACCGCAAACTTCATGAAGCACTTTTGGTGAAACAGATTTCATACGTGTGCCTTCACCAGCGGCTAACACAATTGCGACATTTAAATTACTCACGTAAAAGATGTTATTCGTTAGTAAAAAAGTGTTGCTCCGGGACAGGGACTCGAACCCCGATTCACGGCTCCAAAGGCCGGTGTCCTGCCAATTAGACGATCCCGGAATAGCTTTTACTTTATTTTCGTGTGCAGAAAAAGCAACGCTCGCACAAGCCTAACCATTACGGGAGGTAGCGTTGAGTTGTGCCTACCAATTCAACGAGTGAACCTACAAAAGATGAGTTAAAAGCTGCCAAAAAATTACTCAAAGCACAAGAAAAAATGCAGAAAGAAAACGTTAAAGCCAGAGAAAGAATTGCCAAGGCTGCATTAGAAGTAGAACGCGAAGCAGGTCGCGTTCGTATGAGCGGAATTGAAAGACGCGAACAATTAATTAATGTGGCAAGACATTTATTTGCAGAAAAAGGTTATGAAGCAGTTTCAGTTGAAGAAATTGCTCAATTTGCTTTAGTTTCAAAACCAGTAATTTATGAACACTTTGGAAGCAAAGAAGGTTTGTATGCAGTAATTCTTGATCGAGAAACAAGAGAATTATTAAGAACTGTGATTTCAAATATGGAAAGTGGTCATCCAAGAGAAATGTTGGAACAAGCAGTTTATGCATTCTTTACCTACATCGATGAACATCCAGATGGTTATCGAGTTTTAATTAAAGATGCTCCAGCTGCGCAAGGCGCAGGAGCTTATTCAGGATTAGTTAATGACATTGTTGATAAATGTGAATCTGTATTAGGAAATGCTTTTGATAAATACGGTTTACCTAGAAAATCTGCAGGAATTTATGCCAGAACTTTAGTTGGCTCAGTGGCATTAAGTGGTCAATGGTGGCAAGAAGAAAGACATGTCTCAAAAGATGAGATTGTTGCCCAAGTCGTTAACTTTGTGTGGAATGGTTTGACAGATTTACAAGCAAAACCAACTTTAAAAACTCAAAAAACTATTTAATTCTTGCTCCTGGCACTGGGCCATATGCAGTAACTGCTTGTTTGCAAGTACCACTGCTTAATAAATCAATTGCAATATCTGATGCAGCTGTGTCATCAAAACAAAGAAACACACATGTTGGTCCAGATCCTGAAACTATTCCTTTTAATGCTCCCGCATCTTCTCCTGCTCGAAGCAGTCTTCTTAATTCTGGTTTTAATGAAATTGCTGCAGGTTGTAAATCATTAATTAAATTATTTGCAACTTCATTTGGATCTCCAGCAGCTAATGCTTTTAAAAGTTCTAATGAAATTTCTGGATCTTCTAATTCTTTATCTTTAGTTAAGTGATCAAATTCTGCATAAACTTCTGGAGTTGATAAACCATAATTACTAGTTGCAATTACCCAATGAAGTGAATTTCTATGAAGTACTGGAGTTAATTGTTCTCCTCTGCCATAACCTAAAGCAGTATTACCATGTAATAAAAATGGCACATCAGAACCAACTTTGGCAGCTATTTGATTTAATTCATCAATTGTTAAATGAAATTCCCATAAATGATTAATTCCTAAAATGGTGGCAGCTGCATCAGCACTACCACCGGCCATTCCTCCAGCAATAGGAATTGATTTATTAATATGAACTCTTGAATGAATTGGTTGATTAACATGTTTGGCAATTTCAGTAATTGCTTTAGTAACTAAATTATCTTTATTTGTAGGAACTTTATCCGAATCACTACCGGCCACAGAAATTTCTTCTTGCCCAGGTCTTACTTTGCTAATTGTGACTTCGTCATAAATAGAAACAGCGTGAAATACAGTTGCTAATTCATGAAATCCATCTTCGCCAAGAGGGGCAACTTTTAAAGAAAGATTAATTTTGGCAGGAACTTTTACAGTGCAATGCTTTGGTGCTAAATCTTGGATTGCAGCTGTCATGATTTTTTAACGGTTGTTAATAAACCACTTTTTTTCATAACATTAGTCAATCGCACATAGTCATCTACCGATAAAGCTTCCCCACGAAGTTGTGGGTCAATGTTTGCACTTTGAAGTAAATTAGAAGCTTTTTCACTTCCTCCACAAACTGAACTTAATGCAGAACGAAGCATTTTTCTTCTTTGTTCAAAGGCTAAATCAATAACTTTGAAAAGCTCATTTTTTATTGATTCATCTATCTTTTTTACTCTTTCTATTTCAACTAGGTCTGAATCAACATTTGGAATGGGCCAAAATACATTTCTTGAAATTGCAAATGATTTTTTGACTTTGGCATACCATTGCACTTTTACACTTGGAGACCCATAAGTTTTTGAGCCAGGTTTACTTGCCAATCGTTCTGCAACTTCTGATTGAACCATAACTAAATATTTAGTAATACTTGGAAAGTTTTCCAAAATATGCAAAATTACAGGGACTGAAACGTTATAAGGAAGATTTGCTACTAAAACATTAGGTGAATCTGAAATATCTGATTGTTTTATTTGCAAAGCGTCTTTATTTATAACTTTTAAGTTTTCTGGTTTAAAGCCTTTACTTTCAGCAGTTTTTGGTAATAATTTGGCTAATCTTTCATCAATTTCTACAGCGCTAACTTTTGCTTTTGCTTGAAGTAAGGCAAGAGTTAGTGAACCAAGACCAGGTCCAATTTCAAGAACATGACAAGAACTATCTACTTGAGCAACTTTAACAATTTTTTCAACAGTGTTTTGGTCAATGACAAAGTTTTGTCCAAGTTTTTTTGTTGGTTTTAAATCTAATGATTTAGCTAATTCTCTTATTTCTGAAGCAGTTAATAACTGATTAGCCATCTAGAATTTTCCAAATAATTTTTCAGCATTATTTCTAGTGGCATTAGTGATAGTTAAAAGATCAACCTTCATTTCCTGGGCCATTGTTTGCAAAGTTAAGGGAATCATGAATGAAGCATTGGGATATCCCCGATATGGCATGGGAGTCAAAAATGGTGCATCAGTTTCTACTAAAACATTTTCTAATGGCGTTACTTTGAGAGCGTCTCTTAAATTTTGTGCATTTTTAAATGTACAAGTTCCAGCAAAAGATAAATACCAACCTCTTTTAACTAATTCTTTGGCAAAATCTGCATCTGCTGAATAGCAATGAAAAATAACTTGATTAGCTTCTTCTTCATCTAAAATTCTCAAAGCATCTTGGTGAGCATCTCGATCATGAACCATTACCGGTTTATTGAATTTATTTGCAATTTGAATATGTTTTCTAAATGAATACTCTTGATAATCTCTTCCTTCTTGACCGGTTCTAAAGAAATCAACTCCTGTTTCACCAATTGCTTTAACTACATCATCTTTTGCTAAGTCTTCAATTTCTGAAATTGCTTCATCAAGAGCACTGGGACTTTTTTCTAATGCAATAAGAGGTGCATCATTTGGATGAAGAGCAACCGTTGCATGGACTTGGGAAAATTCTTTTGCCGTCTTTACAGCCCATTTAGAACTTGGAACATCAACTCCTACTTGAACTATTCCAGTAATTCCAACCGAAGCTGCCTTTTCTAACGCATCCTCAACACTTAAGAAAATATCTTTATCTTCGATATCTAAATGACAATGCGAATCAATTGTTGTGGCAGGTAATTTTTCTGGCAGTGGTGGATAATTTGTTTTTTTAGATTCAGTCACACCAAAATCTTTTCTTGCTCTTAAACCGTTATCTTTATTGTTCATCTTCAGCTAGTCTTGGGAAAACTGCTTCACCTTTTGTGACTTTACTTCCCACAGGTAATTTTGCCCAAGTTCCAACTTCTGAAATCTTTTGCTCACTTATTTTCCCAATAGAGTCATGAGCACCAATTATGTTCCAAATTTTTTCAGTAGCTTTTGGCATAACTGGGTGATACAAAACAGAAATGGCACGAAGTGCTTCTGCTACACAATAAAGAACAGTGGCTAAACGATCCTTATTTGCTTCATCTTTAGCTAATTTCCATGGTTCCTGTTCAGTTACATAAAGATTTGCTGCATCCACAATTTTTTTAATTGCCAAAATACCTTCAGAGAAATCAAGTTTGCACATGGCTTCATCTGCTTCCAGGCTTGATTTCTTAATAATTTCAACGATTATTTGATCTTTATCATTTAAGGCTTCAGGTTGAGGAATTGTTGAATCAAAATATTTTTCCACCATGGCAGCTAATCTTGAAGCAAGATTTCCTAGACCATTTGCTAATTCTGCGGTGTATCTTGCAGTTAAATCTTCCCAAGAAAAAGATCCATCTTGACCAAATCTAATTGCAGATAAAAAGTAATAACGAAATGCGTCTGAACCTACATAATCAACAATTTGAGAAGGTGCTATTCCTGTTAATTTTGTTTTGCTCATTTTTTCTCCACCAACTAATAACCATCCATGAGCAAATACGCATTTAGCTGGTTCTAATCCTGCTGCCATCAACATGGCTGGCCAATACACTGCATGAAATCGCAAAATATCTTTACCGACAAGATTTACATCTATTGGCCAAACTTTTTCAAATAATTTTGCATCATTTGAATTATTTTCTGCTCCAAATCCTGTTGCTGTTGCGTAATTAAGTAATGCATCAAACCAAACATAAACAACTTGATTTTTATCCCAAGGTAAATCAATTCCCCAAGACACTGCTGATCTAGACATAGAAATATCTTCTAAGCCTTGTTTTAAAAATGACATAACTTCGTTATAGGCAGATTGAGGTTGTATTGCTTGAGGATTTTTTGTGAAGTGATCAATTAATGGTTGTTGAAACTCTTTTAGTTTAAAAAACCAATTCTTTTCTTTCAACATCTCCACTGGTTTTGAATGTATGGGACAAAGTTCTTGTCCATTTTCTATTTTTAAATCTCCGGGAAGTTTAAATTCTTCGCAACCTACGCAATAAGGTCCTTCGTAACTTCCTTCATAAATAAACCCACGATCTTTAACTAACTGCCAAAACTTTTGTACCGCAACTTTATGTTTTTCAGAAGTTGTTCTGATGAAATCGTCATTTGCTGCATCTATTGTTTCTAAAACTGGAAGCCATGCTTCTTTGACTAATTTATCTGCCCAATCTTGTGGTTTAAAATTATTTGCTTCTGCTGTTCTTTGAACTTTTGTGCCGTGTTCATCTGTTCCTGTTAGAAACCAAACTTTTTCACCACGTTGTCTTCTCCAGCGAGTTAAAACATCTCCTGCTGTTGTGGTGTAGGCATGACCAATGTGAGGAGCATCATTTACATAGTAAATAGGTGTTGCTAAATAGAAAGTATCTTTGCTACTCATGAATCTAATCTTAGAGATGCTTCATAAAGTTTGCTTCTAGACAATCCTCGTTGTGTTGAAATTTCTGAAACTGCGTCTTTAAAACTCATTCCTTTTGAAACTAAGTCTTTAACACTTTTGATTGCAGCATCATCTACTTCAGGTTTTTTTGAATTATCAATACCTGAAATTACTAAAGTAATTTCTCCCAATACTTCAGTATTTGTGGCCCACGTAACTAATTCTTTTATTGTTCCTCTAATGACTTCTTCATAAGTTTTTGAAATTTCTCTTACTACAGCTGCTTTTCTATTTTCTCCAACTATTTCTAAAATATCTTCAAGAGTTTCTTTTGTTCTTCGAGGAGATTCAAATAGAACCATCGTTCTAGATTCTTTGTTTAAATTATTTAATATTTCTGTTCTTTCTTTTCCTTTTCGAGGAATAAATCCTTCAAATGAAAATCTATCTGTAGGTAAACCTGATAAAACTAATGCGGAAGTAACTGCACTTGGGCCAGGTAAAACTGTTATTGAAATATTTTCATCAATTGCTTTATTAATTAATTTAAATCCTGGATCACTTATTGCAGGAGTTCCGGCATCAGAAATAACAACTATGGTTTTACCTTCTTTTAATTTGGAAATTAGATCTGGAATTTTCTCTATTTCGTTTTCTTCAAATAGTGAAATGACTAATGCTTTTATATCCAGGTTTAGATCTTGAAATAGACGTCTTGCTTTTCGAGTATCTTCAGCAGCAATAATGTCTGCGGTTGAAAGGGCTTGAATCAAACGGCTTGAAGCATCTAAAGCATTGCCCAATGGCGTTGCCGCCAAAATTAATTGCCCGCCACTCATAGCCTTAATCCTTTCAGGTTTATCTTGGTCGTAATCTTTTGAGTCGTGGGACAAAATATGCCGGCGCATGCTCGAGTAAGTAGAGATATTCATAAAACCAATGAGTTAGTTGATGTCATGCCTGGCAGGAATTTAATTAGTTGGGGCCTAACTTTTTTAGTCACCGCAATCGCAGCTTTAGTTAGATGGCCCAGATTAAACCAGCCCAATGACATTGTTTTTGACGAAACTTATTACGTTAAAGATGCTTATGCGATTCTAAAAAATGGTTATGAAAGAACTGCTGTAGAAAATGCAGATCAATTAATTTTGCAAGGTCGAACAGATGTTTTTGAATCATCTGGTTCATTTGTTGCTCATCCTCCAATGGGTAAATGGGTAATTGCATTAGGTGAACAAATTGGTGGATTAAATTCTTTTGGTTGGCGAATTGGTGTTGCAGTGATGGGAACACTTTTAGTTTTAGTTACAACAAGAGTTGCAATTAGATTAATTCGTTCAATTTGGTTTGGATCTTTAGCAGGATTTTTAATTGCAATTGATGGTTTAGCAATTGTGATGAGTAGAACTGCCCTTCTTGATGGAATCATGGCAACTTTTTTAATGTTAGGAATTTGGTGTGTCCTATTAGATAGAGATCATTCACGAAGCAGAATCAGTAGAAATTTAGATTCAGAATCAAAATTTGGCGGAATATGGACTTGGCATCCTTGGAGATATCTTGCTGGAATATTTTTTGGTCTTGCCATTGCTACTAAATGGAATGCACTTTGGTATTTGGCAGCAGTTTTACTACTTATATTAATTTGGGATATTTCATTTAGAAAGCTTCGTAGAGCAAAAAATCCAATTTTAGGATCTATTATTTTTGATTCTTGGCTGTTAACTTTTCAAATGATTTTTGTGGCATTTATTACTTACATTTTTTCTTGGTTTGGCTGGATTAGATCTGATGAAGGATGGGGTCGAGCAATTTCAGAAAGTACTTCAGTCTTTAATAACTGGGAACAAATTTTAACCGCTCTATACAGATATCACGATCAAATTTGGAATTTTCATATCAATTTAACAACTGATCACAGCTATGAATCTTATGCTTTAACTTGGCCTATTCTTTATAGACCAACTTCATTTTTTTATAAAGAAAATTTGCCAAATTGTGCAAGTAGTAATTGTGCGCAAGAAGTTTTAGCAATTGGAAATCCTTTAATTTGGTGGGTTTCAGTTTTAGCACTTTTATTGCTACTTTTAAATTTCTTAAGATCTAGAAATTGGAGATCGGGCACGATTGTTTTTCTATTTTTAGCAGGTTGGGCACCTTGGCTAATTTTGCCAGAAAGAACTATGTTTTATTTTTATGCAATTTCTTTCTTACCATTTTTGGTTATTGCAATTTCCTATATTGCAAATCTTATTTATCAAGGTTTGATTGTAAGAGGTCAATCTTTAAAAACTTTTTACTTAATTGGAATTAGTCTTTTAGTAGCTGCAACTATTTTGTCTATTTATTTCTATCCAATTTGGACAGCCATTTCGTTACCAAAAGATGAATGGTTAGCCCGAATGTGGTTTAGTAAGTGGATTTAAGCGCCTTTAGCTTTCTTTAAAGCTTCGAAGAATTTGGCACCTTCTGTCACATCTTGCTCAACTTTTTCTTCAACTTTTTCAAATGGTCTTTCATCCATAATCAAATCTCGTTCAGGATCAGACTTTATAAAAGTTTTTGTTTCAACAGGTTTTTTATAAATTACATAATTTTTTCTAATTACATTTGTAACTATTGGTTTTGATTCATCACTTAATTTTTGCGCTGCTATAAATGCAGTAGCTAACCAAAGCAATAAAATTGCCAAAGGAATAAAGGTTACAACTTGTGACACATAATTAAAGTATGAAGCAATAATTACTCCAATATTTAATATGAATAAAAAGTAAGTAACATTTCTTCTTCTTTTAGCAGCAGTTAATGAAACCGAACCTTTGTTTCTATCTCTATCAGGAATTAATTGACTTATTGATTTCATCGCATTATTAAATCTTGCTATTGATTTTGTTTCATTTGACTGTTCACGGTTTTTAGCAAAAGTGGGATATAGGACTATTGCCCAAAGACCTAGCACGATAGCTAGCAGTAATCCTGACCCCATGTTAATAGGTTAGAAGTTTCACTGAATATTTATTTAGAAAAATTGGGGTGTGTTTAAAAAATAATAAACTTTTTAGTTATTTTTTAGTTTTAAAACTAAAGAATCAGTTATTTCATCTTCATGTATTGCATAAATCACATGATCTCGCCAAGCGCCATTGATATGTAAAAAGTTAGGTCTTATCCCCTCTTTTCTTAATCCAAGTTTTTCAGCAACTCTAATTGATTTTTCATTTTCAGGTCTTATCGCAATTTCAATGCGATGTAATTTTAATTTTTCAAAACAATAATCAATGGCCATAGCAACGGCAAGTGGTGTGTAACCTTTACCGGCAAATTCTTGTCCAATCCAATAACCAATATATGCACTTCTGGTGGAACCGTAATTTATATTTCCTACAGTTACTTGTCCTGCTAATTTTTTATCTACTTGCATAACAAAAGGAAGACTTCTTTGTTCTTTAGCCTCTTGTCTTAATCTTTTAACAATTTGAAAAAAATTTAATTTTCCATCACTAAATTCTTCAGGAACTGTTGCTTCCCATTCTTTAAACCAATTTTCATTTTGATCTCGGATTTTTGCCCAAGCAAATTTGTCACTATATTTAAGTGGTCTTAAAATTAAATTATCTTGCTTTAACACTACGGGCCAAAATGGCGCCATAATTAATTACCTAAAGTTTTTACGAAATCTTTCAACCATTGAGTAAATGCTGGACCAAAATCTTTTCTTTCACTTGCTAATTGCACAACTGATTGTAAATACGACAATTTATCTCCTGTGTCGTAGCGTCTACCTTTGAAGATAACTGCGTGTAGTCCACCACCATCATTTGAATTAACATCTTTTGCCAAGGTTTTCATGGCATCGGTTAATTGAATTTCACCATTTTTACCTGGCTTAGTATTTTCTAATACTTCAAAAACTTTTGGATTAAATAAATATCTACCGATGACAGCAAAGTTACTTGGTGCATCTTTTTGGATTGGCTTTTCAACTAAATCAAGTACTTTTACAACACCTTCTTGATCTGTTTTTTCAATCTTTGCTGAACCATAAAGATGAATTTCACTTGGTGCAACTTCCATCAATAGAACAACTGAGCCACCATGTTTTTGTTGAACTTCAAACATTTTTTGTAAAACATAATCTCTGGGATCAATTAAGTCATCGCCTAGTAAAACTGCAAATGGCTCATTTCCTACATGTTCTTTTGCCATTAAAACTGCATGACCTAAACCTTTAGGAACTCCTTGGCGCACGAAATGTATTTTGGCTAGTTCAGCAGGGTCTTTTATTTTTTCTAATAAATCATTTTTATTTTGTTTTGCTAATTCGTTTTCTAATTCAGGGGAATCATCAAAGTGATCTTCTAAAGCGCGTTTACTTCTACCGGTAATAAATAAAACATCATCAAGTCCAGCAGCTACTGCTTCTTCTACTACATATTGAATAGCAGGCTTATCAACGACAGGAAGCATCTCTTTAGGAGTAGCTTTAGTGGCAGGTAAAAATCTAGTTCCATATCCTGCAACTGGAACCACTGCTTTTAAAACTTTTTTCACTCTTTTTCCTAAATCCTTCTTGTGTCTTACTTTATGAATAAAGATTACGCGTACCGAGTATGCTTCTTGTCCAATGCCTACACAAGAACCCCAAGAGACCAAGCAATCTTTGCGAAAACGTCTTCAGGAAACTAGACGAAATACTAAATTAAGTGATTTCGATATTGACCAACTAACTAAGCGTGGTCTATTTGAACTTTCCAAAACTAGTGGTGATGTTTGCATTTATATGTCATTACCTGAAGAACCGCCAACAAAAGATTTAATTACAGAAGTTAGAAAACTTGGAAGAAATGTTTGGTTACCAAGGATAAATGGTGATGATCTTTTATGGATAAAAAATCCAGAAAGTTTTGCTAAAGGACCTTTTGGTATTGAAGAACCTTTAGGTGAAGGGGTTTTAGCTAAAGAAATAAAAAACTTAGCAGCAGTAATTTTGCCTGGTCTTGCAGTTGATGTTAATGGCACCAGATTAGGCAAAGGCAAAGGTTTTTATGACCGAGTTTTGGCTCAAATTTCAGAAGATGTTAAAAGAATTGTTTTGCTATTTGATTTGGAATTTATCTTAGAAATCCCTAAAGAATCTCACGATATGAGTGTGCACACAATTGCTACACCATATAGATCAATTCATTTCACTACACCAGATCCTGATTAAACCGGAACTGAAGTTCCTAAAAATAATCCAAGACCAAAAAAGGCTAAACCTGCTCCAAATGTAAAAGCAGCGTATCCAAAAGTTGTAGTCCAGTTTCTCTTTTTTGTATTTTCGCGCATTTCTAAACTAAGGGCAGAAAAAGTTGATAACGATCCAGCAAACCCAATTGTAAGCAATGGTTGAAACCAAGTTTGCCAACTTTGCATAGCAAAAAATGCATCAGCAAATAAAGCAGTTATAAGACCTAAAACAAATGAAGCAATAATGTTTGCCGGAAGTGATGCCATTGATATTTTTGAATTGTTTGTGACAAACCGCAAACGATAACGAAGCATTGCACCTAGGGCACCTCCGATTGCTACCGCAAACAAAGTTGAAACAGTCTCATTCATTTGTTACTTCTTTGCTCAGATTTTTTTAACGCATAACTTGTAGCGACATAGCAAGCAATAAATGTTATGAAGACATATAAAAAGGCATAAACCCAATTTTGTGATTGTAATTGCCACGTTGTATCCAAAATGAAAGTAGAAAAAGTAGTAAAGCCACCTAATACTCCAACTACCCAAAAATGCCAAACATCTAATGAATGTTTTCTATGACCTGCAATCCAACCAATTAATAAACAACCCAAGATATTAATTATTAAGGTGGGCCAAGCAAAACCTTCTTTTCCTAAGGGCAAAAGAGCTAAAGAATCATCTAATCGAATTGAAATCATCCAACGCACAACACTTCCAATTGCACCGCCAAGTGCAACTAAAAGATAAGGGGGAAAGTGCATATATATAAATAGTAAGTCCAAGATGCTTACAAGTTGAGTAATTGGCACAATATGTCCTATGCCTACATATCAATATGCATGTACAGAATGTGAACATGAATTTGAAGTTGTGCAATCTTTTTCTGATCCTGCAATTACAAAATGTGAAGAATGCGGCGGAGAAGTAAGAAAGAAATTTGGAGCAGTAGGAGTTGTGTTTAAAGGTTCAGGGTTTTATCGAACAGATTCTCGGGAAAAGAAAAAACCTGAAGCAAAGCCTAAGAAAGATGAAAAAGCTAAAGATGCTCCTAAGAAAGAAACTCCAAAACCTGAGAAAAAAGCCACAAAAACAAAAACTGACAAATAGTTATCCACAGATTTTTTTCTAAGCCTGACCTTATTTGTTTAAATCCTTTATTTTTAAATAATGAAAAAATTAGTAGTAAATATAACCAAAAAAGATCTATTCACTCTTTTTAAGATTTATCGAAAAACCATTGCATATTGTCTTATTGCAATAGTTATTTACTCACTTGTCGATAAAGTTACAGATAACTTTGCGACTAAAGACGTAATTGTGGCAAATAAAGACCTTTCTAGTGGCACAGTTTTAAGTAATACTGATTTAAAAGTAGCCCGAATACCAATTTCAGCAATTGCACCTAACAGTTTAAAAAGAGAAGAAATTGTAGGCAAAATGTTAACTTCAAATATTTCTGCTAATGAACAACTAACTTCTTCCAGACTTATTTCAAGTAATCAAAATGATATAAATCAAAGAATTGTAGGGATTAGAATTAATGATTCAGAAATTGCTTCAATTTTAAAGCCAGGAGCAATAGTTGATGTTGTAAAACTTAATAATTCTCAAGGTATTTTTGGTGGCTTAATAGCTCAAAAAGTAATGGTGGTTGCTTTGGCTGAAAAGAAGTCATCTTTTGGTTCAAATGCTGGATTGGTTGTTTTAGTGAGCACTTCAACAAAAGATGCATTAGAACTTGCAATTAATTCAGGAGAAAAACTAACTGTTTTATTGCACTAAATTAAATTACTTTTACTAAATCAATTAGGCTAGAAATTACTTCGCCCTCGTAGCTCAACGGATAGAGCGACTGCGTCCTAAGCAATAGGTTGGGGGTTCAATTCCCTCCGAGGGCACATACACACTATTTAAATAACGCACTTTTATCATTAAAAAGACTAAAGTTAAATTCATGCTTGATTTAGCAATGATTGATCCGTGGCAACAATTAACTGTAATTATTAATACAATTCTTGCTGCAATTCTTGGTTCAATTATTGGTTACGAAAGAGATCGTGCAGGAAAATCTGCAGGACCTAGAACCATGGCTTTAGTTGCAGCTGCAGCTGCCATTGTTGTTTCCATGGGAGAAATTGTTGGACTAAATGCTCAATTTGGTGATCCAACAAGATCAATGCATGCAATTATGACTGGTATTGGTTTTCTTGGTGCAGGTTTAATTTTTTCTAATCAAGCAAAAGGAATTAAAGGTGTAACAACTGCTGCAACTGTTTTTGCAACAGCAGCCATGGGTTGTGGTGTGGGATTAGGTTTTCAATTAGCAGCAGCTGCAATGACTCTTGTAGTTATTGCAATATTAAGATCAACTCAAGTTTTAGAAAGAACACTTCATTCTGGAAGTGATGATTAAGAGTTGTAATCAACTCTTCCGTAACTTACTCTTTTTGCATAAATATTTGTCTTAGCAAGTCTTAAACCTGGACGTCTTGCATGCCAAATCTTTCCTTTGCCTGCATAAATTGCAACGTGATAAACAGTTCCTTTTTTATTATGAAAGAAAACTAAATCTCCAACTTTTAATTCATCTTTTGTAATCTTGGGAGTTTCTCTTCTCATATCTCTGGAAGTTCTGCCAAAAGTTACCCCAACTGGTTTCATCGCCCACAAAACAAATCCTGAACAATCAAATCCATTTGTAGTTGTGCCGCCTCGTCTATAGCGAGTTCCTTTAACACTTGCAGCTCGATCTAAAACAACTGCAACTTTCTTGGCTCTTTCTTCATCTAAACCTTCACTAACTAATTCATCTGGATTTACTTCTTTAACTGTTTCTTCTTCAATTACTCCTTCTTCTTTAACCGGAGTATTACTTTCTTCTCTATTTATTGCTTCAAAAATTGCTTGCCAACCAAGAGGTCCTAAAACTGTTCCATCATCGGTATCACCTTGAACTTCATAAAATTCAGCAATTGCAGCAGTTGTGGCTGGCCCATATTTTCCATTTGCCACAGGGATTGGATAACCAAGTTTGATTAAAGCTTTTTGTACTTTTTTAACAGATTCATTTTCAACACCACGAGTTAATTTTTCAATACCTGGATAATCAGGAATTTCATCTGCAAATGATGGCATTGGATAGCCAGTTGTAATTAATAGTGTGGCCAATGTTGAGATCAATATTTTCTTTAACACCGTTCCAAAATAACACAGTAATTTTGTAGGTATGAAGCAATTTTTTGTAATTGTGGGAGGAATTTATTGATCTTTTGTGCTTAAAGTGACATATGTCTCCTTAAGTTATTCGCAATGCATTTCAATTTGTGCGTGATTGAAATAGCATGAATTTTGTGAAAATAGATAAATCTCAAATTAGTCATGCACTATATATATGCATCATCCCAATGGTTTCCTCTCTTTATATAGGAGAACTTCTTACTTTTCTTTTCGTCTTTTCACTTGTTTATGCTTTTTACAAACAACCAAAAAAGATTTCTCAAATCTGGTTAACTTCAGTCTTTTTACTTTGGATTGTTTATGGTTTAGCAGGACTTATTGGCTTAATTCCTTTAGCTGGTGAAGAAGGAAGTGGTGAAACCATTTGGTCATTTGGATTTGAGTCTTTTATTTTTATGTTCTTTTTAGTGTTAATTCCAACCTTTATCGGTCGATTAATCGGCAAAAAGTTTAAAAAAGTTAGAAAATAAAAGTAGTCAAGATTAGGTTTGGCAACTAATCTGTACTCATGCCTAGTGTGATGTGGTTTAGAAGAGATCTTCGACTTAATGACCATCCTGCTTTAAATGCTGCGATAGATAGTGCTTTTGAAGATGGCGATAAAAACGTGGTTGCACTATTTAATATCGATCCAAAAGTATTTGATGATGCAGGAAATCCATTAAAGGCTTATCAAGACGCTTCTTTAAAATCATTAGATGAATCTTTAAGTAACAATTTACTAATAAGACATGGGGATCCAAAAAAAGTAATAGTTGAAGTTGCAATTGCGGCAAAAGCTAAAACTGTTCATATTTCAGAAGATTTTGAACCTTATGGTCGAAAAAGAGATATTGAAGTTGAAAAAGAATTAGCAAAAAATGGCATAAAACTAATTAGAACTGGTTCTGCATATGCAGTTGCTCCATTTAGAGTCACAAAAGATGATGGAACTCCTTATCGAGTATTTACTCCTTTTTATAAATCATGGGTAAGTCATGGTTGGCGAAAACCAGCACCTAAATTTAAAAAACAACCTAATTGGATAAAACCATTAAAAAATGAAGGAAGACCAAAAGTATCAAGTGAAATAGAAATTCCTAAAGCTGGAGAAAATAATGCTTTAGATTTATTTACTAAATTTTTAAAATCAGGAATTAATGGATATGACCAAAATAGAAATAGACCTGATCTGGAAGGTACTTCTAAATTGAGTATTCCTTTAAGGTTTGGCGAAATTCATCCCCGCACAATATTGATGGAATTAAATGATTCAAAAGATCATGACACTTTTAGAAAAGAAATTTGTTGGAGAGAATTTTATGCCGAAGTTTTAGCAACTGCTCCAGAAAGTGAAACTAAATCACTAGATCAAAAATGGGAATTAATGGGTTGGGATTTAGAAAAAGATTACAAACAAAAACTTAAAATCTGGCAAGAAGGAAAAACAGGATTTCCTTTAGTTGATGCTGGCATGCGACAACTAAAAGAATCGGGTTGGATGCATAACCGAGTAAGAATGGTTGTTGCATCATTTCTAGTTAAAGATTTACATATTCATTGGCGACATGGTGCTGAATGGTTTATGAAACATTTGCTTGACGGAGATATCGCGAGCAACTCTCACGGTTGGCAATGGACTGCAGGTTGTGGCACAGATGCATCTCCTTATTACCGAATCTTTAATCCAATGATGCAAGCAGAAAAGTTTGATCCAAATGCTGATTATGTTCGTAAATGGATTCCAGAATTAAGACATTTAAAAGGTATTAGTGCTCATACTCCTTGGGATCAACCAGATGGTTATAAAAATGGTTATCCAAAAAGAATGGTTGATCATCAAATAGAACGTGATGAAACTTTAAGAAGATATAAAGCAAGTAAAGGTGAAAAAGTTATTAAGGAGAAATTCTCTCGATAACCCAACCAGAATTATTTCTGGTGTAGCGAATTCGATCATGCAATCTTGAAGGTCTACCTTGCCAAAACTCCATACTATTTACCTTTACTAAATAGCCACCCCAATGTTTTGGCATTGGAACTTCTTCTGGATATTTATTCATAAAATCTTTTACTTTATCTTCTAAAAATTGTCTAGAACTTATAACTTCTGATTGATTACTTACCCAAGCACTGATTTGAGAACCATATGGCCTGGTTTTAAAATAATCTTTTGAATCTTCTTCACTTATTTCACTAGCTGTTCCTTTAATAATTACTTGTCTGTGTAAATCAATCCAAGAAAATAAAAGAGTGCATAAAGGATTTGCTTTTAAATCTTTGGCTTTATCTGAATTTTTGTTAGTGAAGAAAATAAATCCATTTTCATCAAATGATTTTAATAAAACATTTCTTAACCCAGGTTGTCCTTCTTTATTGCTTGTAGCTAAAACCATTGCATTTGGTTCAGAGATTTTTTTAGAAATTGCTTCATTCATCCAAGTTTGAAATTGTTTGAAGGGGTTGTTAGATATGTCACTTTCATTTAAATCGCCTTGTTCGTAAGAGATTCTTAAAGATTCAAACCATTCATTGGAAGTTGACATAACCCGATTCCACCATGTGGAATTGATTAAGCAAAGATAGACTCACAACATTTCTTCATACAGAAAGGCAAACGATGCCAGATTTCGTTCCAGGTCTGGAAGGAATTGTTGCCTTTGAAACCACAATTGCAGAACCAGATCGCGAAGGTGGAGCACTTAGATATCGCGGTGTAGATATTGAAGATCTTGTTGGCAGAGTTAGTTTTGGTCCTGTTTGGGGACTTTTAGTTGACGATAATTTTTCTCCAGGTTTACCAATTCCAGAACCTCATCAAATTCCAATTAGAACTGGAGACACCAGAGTTGATATTCAAAGTTCAGTTGCCCAACTAGGTGCACGTTGGAAATTAAAACCAATATTAGATATTGATCATGTTCAAGTTAGAGAAGATTTATCTAGAGTTACTGCAACAGCTTTGATGTATGTTGCGCAATCTGCTCGTGGAGATCAAACACCAGTTTCTGAAGATCACATTGCTAAATCTTCAACTTCAGTTGAAAGATTTATGAAGAGATGGCGTGGAGAACCAGATCCAAAACATATAAAAGCAGTTGATGCTTATTTTGTTTCTGCTGCAGAACATGGCATGAATGCTTCAACATTTACAGCCCGAGTTATTGCTTCAACAGGAGCAGATGTTGCAGCTTCTATTTCAGGAGCAATTGGTGCAATGAGTGGACCATTACATGGTGGCGCACCAAGTCGAGTACTACACATGATTGAAGAAATTGAAAAAGGTGTAGATCCAGAAACTTATGTAAAACGTTTACTAGATTCCAAAGAAAGATTAATGGGATTTGGTCACAGAGTTTATAGAGCACAAGATCCAAGAGCAAAAGTTTTAAGAAGAACAGCTAAAGAATTAGGTGCTCCACGTTATGAAATTGCAGAAGCGTTAGAAAAAGCAGCATTAAAAGAATTACATGAAAGACATCCTGAAAGAGTGTTAGAAACAAACGTTGAATTCTGGGCTGCAATTGTTTTGGATTATGCCCAAGTTCCAGCAAACTTATTTACTTCAATGTTTACCTGTGCTCGTTTAGCAGGTTGGTCAGCTCATATTTTGGAACAAAAAAATACTGGCAAATTAGTTAGACCTTCTGCTACTTATATTGGCAAAGGTCCTCGAAGTGCAGATTCAGTTGCAGGATTTTCAGACAAAATAAAACCTTCATATTAAACATGTCAGAAATTCCAAATATTGTAATTCCTGAAAACTTAAAACCAAAAGATTTAAGATTTGGTTCTGGGCCAAGTAAAATACGAGCTACTCAATTAGCAGCCCTGGTTGCTTCAAATCCTAGTTATTTAGGAACAAGTCATAGACAAAAAACTGTTAAAGATGTTGTGAAATCTTTAAGAGAAGGATTGCATGACTTATTTAAATTACCTGATGGTTACGAAGTAATTTTAGGAAATGGTGGCACAACAGCTTTCTGGGATGCAGCCATTTTTTGTTTGATTAAAGAAAATGGACAATTTTTATCTTTTGGTGAATTTAGTAATAAATTTGCTCAAGCTGCAAAAAATACACCATTTTTAAAAAACATTGACATCATTAAATCTGAACCAGGTGATGCACCAGATTATGCGCCAAATCCAAGTTTTGATATTTATGCAACGGCTCATAATGAAACCAGTACTGGAGTAATGAAAGAAGTTAAAAGACCAACAAAAGATGGTTTGCATTTAATAGATGCCACTTCTGCTGCAGGTGGTGCCATGGTTGATCCAAAAGAATTTGATGCATATTATTTTGGGCCACAAAAATCTTTTGGTTCAGATGGTGGATTATTTGTTGCTCTATTAAGTCCTGAAGCAATTTCAAGAATTGAAGAAATAAAGAAAACAAATAGATGGCAGCCACCATTTTTAGATTTAAATATTACTTTGGAAAATTCAAGATTAAATCAAACTTATAACACTCCAGCTTTAGCAACTATTCATATGTTTGAAAATCAAGTTTCTTGGTTTAATGAAAATGGTGGCCTTTCCTGGTCAAGTAATAAATCAAAAACTTCAGCAGAATTTCTTTATTCATGGGCTGAATCTAGAGATTTTGCTAAACCATTTGTAGATAAAAAAGAATTACGCTCAAGTGTTGTTGCCACAATAGATTTCATTGACTCTATAGATGCATTACAAATTTCAGCAATACTAAGAGCAAATGGAATAGTTGATACTGATTCCTATAGAAAAATTGGAAAAAATCAAATCAGAGTTGGAGTATTTCCATCTGTTGAATTAAGTGATGTTGAAGCTTTAACTAATTGCTTAGATTACATTGTTGAAAAACTTTAATAATTAAAATATACCAAATTAGGTATTGAAAATTTTGTAAAAACCATTAAGGTACGCCCGTGATATACCTTGATGCAGAAATCCAGCAACGACGTCTTGCATTTGGTAAATCCATGAAAAAGATTCGTATCCAAGCAAAAATAAGTCAAGAAAGATTAGCTGAAATTGCAGGTCTTGATCGAAAAACTATTTCTCGAATTGAGAATGGACACCTATCCCCCTCTTTAGATAATTTATGGGCAATTGCAGATGCCTTAGATATGCAAGCCTATGAGTTACTTTTGCCGATGGCTAGAAAAGATACTAAATAAAAGTTTGAATTAAAGCAGCAATCACCAATCCAAAAAGCACTAATAATGTGATTGTTCTTCTGGTTTTTGTGTTCATATGATTCAGGTTAAATAATACGTGAAACTTACCTTTGCCATAATTAGAGTTAATCATGAGCACAAATCTTTCTAAAGAAGAAAAGCAAGAAGTCTTTGGTTTCTTTGATCCTGATAAATATGAAGAAGAAACAAAAGAAAAATATGGCAATACTTCTGCCTATAAACAATCAAAAGAAAAGACTAAAAACTATACAAAAGACGATTGGGCACAAATGGCTTTGGAGTCTGATTTTATTGTGCAAAAATTTAAAAATTTAATGGAAAAAGGAATTGGTCCTGAAAGTGTTGAAGCAAAAGATACTGCTGAAGCTCATCGACAACACATCACAAAATGGTTTTATAACTGTGACTATGAGATCCATTCAGGTCTGGCTTTGATGTATATAAATGATGAAAGATTTAAAGAAAACTATGAAAAGCATGCTCAAGGGCTAGCTCAATATATTCATGATGCGATAACTGCTAATTCGTTAGACAATATGTAGATGAGCGAATACCAAATAACCAGTTGGAAAAACATTCCTTCTTTAGTAACAGTTAGAGAAGGCGACAAAGTTGTAAAAACACAACTTCCTCAAAGATTTCAAGAAGCAATTGATGAAGCAGCAATGCGTTTAAATGAAACAGATGCTGATAGTTACATGGATGGCTGGAATAGATCTGAATGGATAAAAGCAGATGGTGAACCGGCTATAATTGCAGAACAGGTTGTTGCTGGTATTGAGAAAGATTTCTCCGAGGAAAACCTCGCGGCATTACTTGATGAATTAGGTAAAAACTAAAACTAATTTTATTAAGAGTGGAGAAATCATTATGGCCAATGTTTACGATTTATTAGATCAAGGAAAAACTTTAATCAGTGATGGTGCTATGGGCACCATGTTGCAAGAAGCAGGCTTAACCGATGGTGGTGCTCCTGAGTTATGGAATGTGGAACATCCTGACAAGGTTGCAGAAATATTAGATAGTTATGCAAAAAATGGGGCAAACCTTTTAACTACAAATACTTTCGGTGGTACAAAACCAAGATTACAAATGCATCAATTAGAAGATCGAGTATTTGAATTAAACAAAGCAGCCGCAGAACTTGCTAAAAAAGTTGCTAGCAAATATCCAGATTGTTTTGTTATGGGAGATATTGGCCCAAGTGGTGAATTAATGGAACCTATGGGCACATTAACTATTGATCAAGCAAAAGAAATATTTGCTGAACAAATTAAAGGTTTAGTTGCAGGTGGAGTCGATGCAATCTTGATTGAAACCATGAGTGATTTGGCAGAAGTTGAAGCTGCAGTAAAAGCTAGTCAAGAAGTAGCTCCAGGTTTACCAATTATTGTTACTTTCTCATTCGACACAAACTTACGAACCATGATGGGTGTAAAACCTGAAATGGCTGTTAAACAAATTTCTGCATTAGGCGTTCGTTTAATTGGAGCAAATTGTGGACGAGGAACTGATGAAATGAAAATTATTGCCCAAGAATTAGCAAGTGCCAGACAACCTGGAACATATTTAATAACTCAATCAAATGCAGGTTTACCAAAACTTGTAGGAGATGGATTTATTTACGATGGAACTCCAGAAGAAATGGCAAAGTATGCCAAGGAAATGAAAGAAATCGGAATTAATGTAATTGGTTCTTGTTGCGGATCAACACCTGCACACACTAAAGCAATTAGTGAAGCTGTTAAATAACCTCTTAAATGGATAATGAAGAGTATGTAGTTAACAGACCAGATTTAGGGGACAGATCTGAAGTTCAAGCTGGAGAATTTTATCCATTAGTTGGAGTAGGCCCTCATCCCAAACCATGGCCAGAAGGTGAACAATACGATCCTCAATATTTAGAAAATGGGGATAAAAGAAATGTATTGGACAAATATAGATATTGGTCAGTACCAGCAATAGTTAAAGATTTAGACAAATCAAGAAACCCCTTACATATTGCAATTGAAAATTGGCAACATGATTTAAATATTGGTTCTGTGGTTCGAACTGCAAATGCTTTTAATGTTGCTGGGGTACACATCGTTGGTAAACGTGATTGGAATAAACGTGGTGCGATGGTTACAGATAAATACCTACATCTTTTTCACCATGCGACTATAAGTGAATTTAGTGATTGGGCTAAGAAAAACGACATTCCAGTAATTGGCATAGATAATGTGGAAAATTGTGAACCTTTAGAGACAGCAAAATTACCTAATCCTTGTGTATTTTTGTTTGGCCAAGAAGGTCCAGGTTTATCTGATGAAGCTTTAGCAGTTTGTGAAAAAATTTATGAGATTAAACAATACGGGTCAACAAGATCCATGAATGCCTCCGCAGCAGGTGCAATTGCAATGTTTGCCTGGGGATTACAGCATATTTCTTTAAAGTAATACTTTTGGATTACAAAAATTTAAATTTCAAATATTTTTGATAGGATCTATTATCAACCTGCATTGGTATAACCAATGCATAACGGCCCCGAAAGGGGTCGTTCCTTTATATAAGCAAATTTTGATTATCAAGAATTACTATCACTTTAATTATGTGGATAACTTCTAATGTGGAAAAGCCATTTGGGGCATATGATTTAGAAACCTTATGAAAACAAAAAGAATTCTTTTTCCTGACCAATTAGGCGAACATTTTATAGATGATCATAATGGTGACATCATCATTTTGATTAGTAAAGAGGATATGTGGGCTCGAAAAATGCATAGAGCCAAAGCTCAATGGTGGCTAAGTGCAATCTGGCATAAAAAACATGAATTAGGTAAACGCTGCCAAGTTGTAGAAGTTAATTCTGTAAAAGATTTTGTTAATGGATTTAAAGAAAAAGCATCAGTTATTGCACCTACTAGTTACAAGGCAAGAAAAACATTCCTAAATAAAGATAACTTTATAAAGCTTTCCTCTCGAGGTTTTGTTTTAAGTGAAAAAGATTTTGTAGAATGGATTGGTAAAAGAGACAACAAGAAATTAAAACTTGAAGATTTTTATAGATTTCAAAGAGTGTTTCATTCTGTTTTGGTAGATGGCAAAGAAAATCCAATTGGTGGAGCTTGGAATTTTGATCATGAAAATAGACTGCCTCCCCCAAAAAATGTTAAAACTCTAGATTTAGAAAAGCCTTATTATCCAAAAGAAGACGAAATAGATGATTTTGCCAGAAAAGAAATCAAACGATTAGAAAAAGAAGGTTATGAATTTATTGGATCAGATAAGCAGCGAGTATTTGCTGCAACTGAAAAAGAAGCTAATAAATTACTGAAGAATTTCTTTGAAACTCGCTTAAAAAACTTTGGTCCATATGAGGATGCATCACTAATCGATGACTGGCACATGTCTCATTCTCTTTTATCTGCCCCACTAAATATTGGGTTATTAGATCCATTAAAAGTTGTTAAGGAAGCTGAAAAAGAATTAAAAAATAAGGCCCCAATTGCAAGTGTGGAAGGTTTTATCCGCCAAATTCTTGGTTGGCGCGATTACATTTGGCATCTTTATTGGTATTTCGGGGAAGATTATGTAACAGAAAATAATCATTTAAATGCAAGAAAGAGTTTGCCTGATTGGTTAGAAAATCTTGATTCAACAAACTTAAAAGCAAATTGTTTAAGTCATGTTGTAAGTGATTTAAATGAGAGAGCTTGGGTGCACCACATTCAAAGGTTGATGATTTTAGGTAGTTGGTGCATGCAACAAGGGATAAACCCAGAAGAATTAGTTGACTGGTTTGATCGAGCATTTATTGACGGGCATCCTTGGGTTATGGCTGCAAATGTTATTGGCATGAGTCAATATGCAGATGGTGGAAAAATGTCTACAAAACCTTACACAAGTGGTGGAAGTTATATAAACAAAATGAGTAATTTTTGTTCAAGTTGTGTTTATAAACCAGATGTTCGTGTTGGAAAAGAGGCTTGTCCATTCACGGCAGGTTATTGGAAATTTATTCATCAACACCAAGATAAATTTAAGAAGAATATTCGAATGAGTCAAAGTGTTAATGGCTTAAAGAGATTAAAAGATTTAAATCAATTGTTGAGTGAAAAATCAAATACTAATTAATTAGTTCTTTTTTCTTCAAATCTTTAATTATATTTTCACAATATT